>NZ_JBJNLV010000002.1:0-601950 GCF_052168875.1 Serratia sp. CY38905
AATGGCTGGTGTTGCCGGGGCGCAGAGAGCGAAGTTATCCGAGAGAGCTCAGAGCCAGAAGCAGGAAATACCCAGATAAAAAAGTTGCTGGCCACCCTTAAGTGACCAGCATTACGCGTAACGCGCCCTTTTTTTCGCCTGCCGATCGCCGTCATCCAACACCTGGTGACATTTGATTAGAAAAAATCACGCTGGCGCCTCTTGTATTTCTTCTTGGCAGAATGATAATCACTCTCGTTGCATTTTACGTTTCTTTACAGAGTTGCGCAGCGCATGTCGAGCCAGCTTTCTCTGCCGCCGCGGTCTTTTCAGGGGTGATTATTTATGTTCGTTCCCTTTCTTATCATGTTCCGTGAAGGGCTGGAGGCCGCGCTGATCGTCAGCCTGATCGCCAGCTACCTGAAACGCACGCAGCGCAGCCAATGGCTGGGCGCGGTGTGGGTCGGTGTGATTGTCGCCGCGGCGCTGTGTCTGGCGCTCGGCATCTTCATCAATGAAACCACCGGCGAGTTCCCGCAGAAGCAGCAGGAGCTGTTCGAAGGCATCGTCGCGGTGGTGGCGGTGGTGATCCTCACCTATATGGTGTTCTGGATGCGCAAAGTGTCCAAGTCGGTCAAGGTGCATCTGGAAGGGGCGATCGATCAGGCGCTCAGCGCCGGCAAAGGGCAGGGTTGGGCGCTGGTGGCGATGGTGTTCTTCGCCGTGGCGCGCGAAGGGCTG
This sequence comes from Serratia sp. CY38905, assembly GCF_052168875.1. Classification (NCBI taxonomy): domain Bacteria; kingdom Pseudomonadati; phylum Pseudomonadota; class Gammaproteobacteria; order Enterobacterales; family Yersiniaceae; genus Serratia; species Serratia sp. CY38905. The sequence continues at coordinate 721 of NZ_JBJNLV010000002.1, forward strand.
GAGTCGGTGTTCTTCCTGCTGGCGGCTTTCCAGCAAGACGTGGGCGCCGCGGCGCCGATCGGCGCGGTGCTCGGCCTGGCGGCCGCCATCGTGCTGGGCATGATGATTTACTGGGGCGGGGTGAAGCTGCACCTGGCCAAATTCTTCAAATGGACCAGCCTGTTCATTCTGTTCGTCGCCGCCGGGCTGGCCGCGGGGGCGATCCGCGCCTTCCATGAGGCCGGTCTGTGGAACCACTTCCAGGACATCGCCTTCGATTTCAGCAGCACCCTGTCGACCCATTCGCTGTTCGGCACCCTGCTGGAAGGCATTCTCGGTTATCAGGAAGCGCCGACGGTCAGCGAAGTGGCGGTCTACTTCCTGTATCTGATCCCGGCGCTGATTTTCTTTTTCCTGCCGCAGCGCGCGGAGCCGGCAGCGGCCCCGGCGCAACGTAAAATCAATCATTAATGTTTAATAGGGAATCTCGTATGTCTACTCCGTTATTTCGCCGCAAGGCGTTGCACGCAGCATTACTGGCTATCCCGGCGTTTGCGCTGAGCATCGACGCGCTGGCGGCGGACGTGCCGCAGGTCAAAGTCACGGTCAACGACAAGCAGTGCGAACCGATGCAGCTGACCGTGTCGGCCGGCAAGACGCAGTTTGTGGTGCATAACACCAGCCAGAAAAACGTCGAATGGGAAATCCTGAAAGGGGTGATGGTGGTGGAAGAGCGCGAGAACATCGCGCCGGGCTTCACCCAGAAAATGACCGCCACGCTGGAAGCGGGCGAATATGATATGACCTGCGGGCTGCTGAGCAATCCAAAAGGCAAACTGACCGTCACTGCGGCGGCCAATGGCACCACCGACGGCAAGCCGAGCGCGCTGGATCTGGTTGGCCCGATCGCCGAATACAAAGTCTACGTCACCAAAGAAGTCGATGGGCTGGTGAAACAGACCAAGCTGTTCACCGACGCGGTGAAGGCCGGCAACGTGGAGCAAGCGCGCAAGCTGTATGCGCCGACCCGTCAGCACTATGAGCGCATCGAGCCGATCGCCGAGCTGTTCTCCGATCTGGACGGCAGCATCGACGCCCGTGAAGACGACTACGAGAAGAAATCGGCGGACCCTAACTTCACCGGTTTCCACCGTCTGGAGAAGGCGCTGTTTGCCGACAACTCGACCAAAAACATGGGTAAATACGCCGATCGGCTGTATCAGGACACCGTTGAGCTGCAAAAACGCGTGGGTGAACTGACCTTCCCGCCGAGCAAGGTGGTGGGCGGCGCAGCCGGGCTGATCGAAGAAGTGGCGGCGAGCAAGATCAGCGGTGAAGAAGACCGCTATAGCCGCACCGACCTGTGGGATTTCCAGGCCAACGTCGACGGCGCGCAGAAGATCGTCAATCTGCTGCGCCCGCTGCTGGTTAAGGCCAACAAGCCGCTGCTGGACAAGATTGACGCCAACTTCAAAACCGTGGACACCATTTTGGCGAAGTACAAAACCAAAGAGGGCTATGAGTCCTACGAGAAGCTGAGCGAAGCCGATCGCAACGCGTTGAAAGGGCCGATCACCACGCTGGCGGAAGACCTTTCACAACTGCGCGGCGTGTTGGGCCTGGACTGAGGCATAGGATTATGAGCAACAAGGCAGGCCCGAACAGCGGGCCGCATCCGCAATCGCAGGGGGCGGCCTCGCCTTCGCGGCGCCGTTTGCTGCAAGGGCTGGGGCTGGGCGCACTGGCGCTGGGCGGCAGCCGCCTGGCGCAGGCGGCGGGCAACGCGGCGGAGCCGTTGGCGACGCCGCAGGATGAGCGTTGGCAGAAACAGCCGTTTTATGGTCGCCATCAGGCCGGGGTGCTGACGCCGCAACAGGCGGCGATGATGCTGGTGGCGTTCGACGTGCTGGCGACCAGCAAAGCGGATCTGGAGCGTCTGTTCCGGCTGCTGACCGATCGCATCGCGTTCCTGACCCACGGCGGCAAGGCGCCGGAAGTGGATGCCAAGCTGCCGCCGCTCGATTCGGGCATCATGGGGCCGGAGATTTACCCGGACAACCTGACCATCACCGTTTCGGTCGGCGCATCGCTGTTTGACGAACGCTTTGGCCTGCAGGCGCAAAAACCGCTGCGGTTGCAGAAGATGACGCGCTTCCCCAACGATGCGCTGGACGCCGCGCTGTGCCACGGCGACCTGCTGCTGCAGATCTGCGCCAACACCAATGAAACCGCTCTCCACGCGCTGCGCGATATCATCAAGCATTCGCCGGATCTGCTCAGCGTGCGCTGGAAGCGGGAAGGGTTCATCTCGGCGCATGCGGCGCGCAGCAAAGGCAAAGAAACGCCGATTAACCTGCTGGGCTTCAAAGACGGCACCGCCAACCCGAAAACCGACGACAAACCGCTGATGGATAAGGTGGTGTGGGTTGGCGACGGCGCCGGCGAGCCGGTGTGGACGGCGGGCGGCAGCTACCAGGCGGCGCGCATTATTCGCTTCCGCGTGGAGTTTTGGGATCGCACGCCGCTGCAGGAGCAGGAAACCATCTTTGGCCGCGAAAAGCACAGCGGCGCGCCGCTCGGTATGAAGCATGAACATGACGAGCCGAACTACGCGAACGATCCCGACGGCAAGGTGATACCGATGGACGCGCACATTCGGTTGGCGAACCCCCGCACGCCGGAAAGCCAAAGCAACCTGATGCTGCGGCGCGGCTACAGCTATTCTCTTGGCGTCTCGAATGCCGGGCAGCTGGAAATGGGGCTGCTGTTCGTCTGCTATCAGGCCGATCTGGAAAAAGGATTCCTGACGGTGCAAAAAAGGCTCAACGGCGAAGCGCTGGAGGAATACATCAAGCCGATCGGCGGCGGGTATTTCTTCGTATTGCCGGGCGTGAAAGAGGGCGGCGACTATCTGGCCAGCGGCTTGCTCAAGGCCTGAGTGCGCAATGACGAGGCGCGATCTTCCGCCTCGTTTTACTTTGTATTGCCTATTGCGCGGGACATTGCGCGACGAAGTTCAATTCGATGCTTTGCCTGCGGATTAAAAAAATCTGCACGGCTCACTGGCTTTGGATTGCGCAAAATTTAATCGAGAAACCAAAGTGTCATTTGTGGTTTTTAATTGCAATTCATTGATATTGTTGATGTAAAAATTTTTCTGGAATGACGTGTCGAGCGTGATATAGTGTTTTAGCGCTAACTGAAAACAAAAGATATTAAATTTTTTTACATTTTAGTAACGCGACGAGATTGAATGTCATTATACTGTAATCATCTGGCGGTAGTTTTCACACGGTGCACAGCTTGAAGCTGTAAATATCACTGCGGGGATCGCTAATGGTAAAGTCCTTGGTTGGGCTGGAAAGAAAAAATAACACATCTCCCCTGATTTCTCGTTGTAACGAGGGTTATCTCTCCGACTCTCTTTTACCGGCAACTCCGCACTCTTATCGCTACCGAATCTCATCACTTTTTACTCCACGTTTATTGATGCAGTCCGCGTTGTCCCGTGAAGACACGGCGCTTAAGCGTTGCCGTCAATTCACCTTGTCCCTTGGCTCTTATTGGCTCGGAGGAGGCCAAAACCTAATACGTGTGTGAAACATAATCGCGCGGCCAGGCCGTTGCGGTAGGTGAAACAAACTGTAAGGTGCCACTATGGGTAGACAGAAAGCAGTGATCAAAGCACGTCGTGAAGCGAAACGCGTTATTCGTCGTGACGCTCGTAGTCATCGCCAGCTGGAAGAAGAGTCTGTGACCTCGCTGGTGCAAATGGGGGGAGTCGAGTCTATCGGCATGGCGCGAGACAAGCGCGATAGCTCACCCATCGAGGCTAGAACCGAAGCTCAGGGTCATTACTTATCAGCCATAGAGAATAAGCAGCTGATCTTCGCCACCGGCGAAGCCGGCTGTGGCAAAACATTCATCAGCGCCGCCAAGGCGGCGGAGGCGCTGATTCATAAAGAGGTGGATCGGATTATCGTTACCCGTCCTGTTTTGCAGGCGGATGAAGACCTCGGTTTCTTGCCGGGGGATATCTCCGAGAAGTTCGCGCCTTATTTCCGCCCGGTGTATGACATTCTGGTACGTCGTTTAGGATCTTCCTTTATGCAGTACTGCCTGCGCCCGGAAATCGGCAAGGTAGAGATTGCGCCGTTCGCTTATATGCGCGGGCGCACCTTCGAAAATGCGGTCGTTATCCTGGATGAAGCCCAGAACGTGACCGCCAGCCAAATGAAAATGTTCCTGACCCGCCTGGGCGAAAACGTGACGGTTATCGTTAACGGCGACGTGACCCAGTGCGACTTGCCGCGCGGCGTGAAATCCGGCCTCAGCGATGCCCTGGAGCGCTTCGAAGAGGACGAGATGATCGGCGTTATCCGCTTTGAAAAACAGGACTGCGTGCGTTCCGCTTTGTGCCAGCGCACGCTCAACGCTTACAGTTAACCTATCCGCTACTGGAAAGGCCGCTTCGGCGGCCTTTTTTATCGCCCCTCATTTATCATTTCGTTTAACCTTTGTGTAAATTATTGTGGTTTTTTGTATAGATTTTCGTTGAGTTAGCGTCAATGATTAGTGAGTGCCAGATTGGCGCGCAATTTGCCTGTGCCGCCAAAAGGACATTATCTGGGGTGTGCGCCGTGCGGCGCATAGCGTGTAGGTTCCTTGATGCGATTCAAACATGAAATACATCGTTCTGATTTTGCTTATTTTATGCGTCGTCTATGTGCATTACCGCGGACGGGTGCGCTACAACGTGTGGCGGCAGCTGTCTGACCATTCCACCTTTACCGCACCATTGAACGTCTTCATGTATCTGTTTTCCCGCGTGCCGACCACGCCGTACCTGAAGCCGGAGCAGTTTCCTGAGTTGGCGGTGTTGAGAGATAACTGGGAAACCATCCGCGACGAAGGACAGAAGCTGATGGAGATCCAGCAGATCAAGGCGTCCGATCAATTCAACGACGCCGGTTTCAACTCTTTTTTCAAGACCGGTTGGAAGCGCTTTTATCTGAAATGGTATGAAGACAGCCATCCCTCCGCCATGACCCTGTGCCCGCAGACCACGGAACTGCTGCGCAGCCTGCCTTCGGTCAAGGCGGCGATGTTCGCCGAACTGCCGGACGGCAGCCGTTTGCCGCGCCACCGCGACCCTTACGCCGGTTCGCTGCGTTATCACCTGGGGCTGATTACCCCCAACGATGACCGCTGCTTCATTGAGGTGGACGGCGAGCGCTACAGCTGGCGCGACGGGGAAGGCGTGATGTTCGATGAAACCTATCTGCACTACGCGGAAAACCAGAGCGGGCAGAACCGTCTTATCCTGTTCTGCGACATCGAACGGCCTATGCGCTACCGCTGGGCGCAGGTGGTGAACCACTGGCTGGGGCGCAATCTGATGAGCGCCGCCACCGCGCCGAATGAAGAGGGCGATCGCACCGGCGGCGTCAACAAGATGTTCAAATACATCTATGCGATACGCCGGGTGGGGAAACGCCTAAAGGCCTGGAATCGCACCGGTTACTACATCATCAAGTGGATTTTGTTCGGGGGGATCGCCGCGGCGATATTCTTCTCGGTATAAACGAAGGTGGGGGCGCACGGTGTGCGCCCCTTTTTGATCAGGCGAAGATAGTCATCATGTAGGCGGCGAACAGCGCCAGGTGGGCGGTGCCGTTCAGCACGTTGGTGCGGCCGGTCGAGAACGACAGCTGGCACAGCAGCAACACCGTCAGCATCACCACGATATGCGGCGTTTGCAGGCCGAAGATCAGCGTCTGCCCGGTCAGGGTGGCGATGATGGTGACCGCCGGCACGGTCAGGGAGATGGTCGCCAGCACCGAGCCGAAGAACAGGTTCATGGCGCGTTGCACCTGATTGTTCAACACGGCGCGCAGCGCGCCCAGCCCTTCAGGCGACAGGATCAGCAGCGCCACCAGGAAACCGGTGAACTGCGCCGGCGCGTTCATTTTGGTCAACAGACCTTCCAGCGGATTGGCGTTGAACTTGGTGACGGCGATAACCGCGATCAGGTGCACGATGAGCCAGGCGGCATGCCAGGCGCTGCTGTGGGAAGAAGGCTTGCCGTGATGCGGGTCGCCGTCGTCGTCTTCATGCTCGTACACGAACAGGCTCTGGTGGGTTTTGGTCTGGATCACCAGGAACACGCCATACATGGCGGCGGAGATCAGCGCTACCAACAGCGCTTGCCCGGTGCTGAAGTTGCCGCCCGGCAGCGCGCTCGGGAATACCAGCACAATCACCGCCAGCGGGAAAATCGCCATCAGGTACTGTTTGATGCCGCCCAGATTGACGTACTGGGTGGCGAATTTGCGCCCGCCGAGCAGCAGCGCGAAGCCGACCAGGCCGGCGGAAACGATCATGATGATGGAGTACAGCGTGTCGCGCATCAGCGCCGGCGCGGCGTCGCCGGTGGCCATCAGCGCCGAGATCAGGCTGACCTCGAGGATCACCACCGACAGGCTGAGGATCAGCGAGCCGTAGGGTTCACCCAACCGGTGAGCCAGCACGTCGGCGTGGCGCACCACGCTGAAGGCGCTGCTGAGGATCCCCACCAGCGCGAGAATATTGATGCCGACGATCAGCGGAAAGTTAGCGGTGCTGCTCCACAGATTCAACACCACCAGCGCGGCGATGGGAAAGATCAGCGAGTATTCGGTGTGGCGAGATTTGGTGGATCGGCCAGGATCGTGTTGCGACTTCATGAGGGTGGCACTCCTTCTCAAACAGCGTAGCCCGTCGGCGCCGGTCGCCGTGGCACGGCAACTCTGCGTTTCCAGTAGGTATTTTATATTAGGATACACCCGCGGCGCCGGTGTGATGTTGTTTTTATCTGAGAAAGCAATTGCTTGCTTTATGTGATCAGGGTAGCAAAAAAACCGCACGGGGTGCGGTTTTATTTACTTACTTTTACGCAGTAACGCCAATTTTTAACGTTAGATTTGAGAAAAGTCGTGTTTACTCATTTACCGCTTGGTTAATCAAGGAAAACGAGACAGTTAGTCATCAATATTATCCATGATTTCATGCCGTTTATTGTGGTAACCCTCTTCATTTAGCCCCTCACGCCAGTAAGGTACGGCATAAAGACGATTGCGATCGCATTGGCGTTCACGGCGCAGGTAGCGGCGCAACCCCACCACCAGGCGATCTTCACCGGCGAGCCAGAAGTGCGCTTCGCCCTGCGGCAGGGACTGCGCGCGGAACTGAGCGATCAGTTCGTCGGTTTTCTCCGTGCCGCCGACGATCCAATTGACTTCAACATCAGCGGGTTTTTTCAGGTCAATCATGTCAGCGGTGCTGTCGACGCGGACGAAAGCGCGCCCGGCGCTGCGCGGCGGCAGGTTTTCCAGCAGCGCGGCCAGCGCAGGCAGCGAGGAAGGATCGCCCGCCAGGCAGTAGAAATCGGCCGCCGGCAGCATCGGTTTGGGGCCGCCCGGGTTGCTGATGCCGATTTTATCGCCGATTTTCGCCTGGCGCGCAAAGTCGACCGCTGGGCCTCGGTGATCGTGAATCGCAAATTCGATGTCCACTTCCGCCTGTTCCGGGCGCACGGCGCGAATAGAATAGGTGCGCACGATCGGGCGCACGGCGTCCGCGGCCCAGCGCGGGCCGTTTTCGGTCAGCGTCGGCAGATCCGGCTGAGTTTGGTCGGCGAGCGGCAAAAAGACTTTGATGTGCGCAGCGGCGGCGTTGGCCGGGTAGTAGCGCAGATCGGGCGCGGTAAAGGTGATGCGGCGCAGGTGCGGCGTAATGTCCTGTACGGCGCTGACGGCGATCAGGTAGGGGGCGCGTGAGCGAGGGGCTTCGGTAGTCACGGGGATCTCCTTATAGTTCGTTTGGCGGTGAGTATACCATGCCGTTTGATAATGAGAATTGTTTGCTCATTGAGGCGCAATCGCCTGTGAGCTAGGCTTAAGGTTCACGCAATACGCACGGGAGGACGTGATGCCATACCAAGACACGAACGACTTGCCGGACAATGTGAAGCATGTGCTGCCGGCCCATGCGCAGGCGATTTATAAAGAAGCGTTCAACAGCGCCTGGCAACAATATCGGGATCCTGAAGATCGACGCGGTGACGCCGGCCGGGAAGAGACGGCGCACAAGGTGGCCTGGGCAGCGGTCAAACAAAGCTATCGCAAGGGTGACGATGAGCGCTGGCACAAAAAGTAACGCCTTTTATGCCCGGTAAAAATCGCGCAGACGTTATGCTGACCTCGGCAATTAATATTATTGCTGCTCAGTACAAATACTTTTCCACGTTAACGCCGCTTTGCAACTTGATTGCGCGGCGGGAAAAGAATATGGTCATTATTAATAGGCGCGGTTATTGAATTAATAAAATTCCGCACCAAAAAATAAAATTGCAAAGGTTCAGTAGTGGCGAGGGAGGACGAGAAATCGTATTCCCGGGAGGTTGTAACAGTGTTAACGCGAGATTTTCTGCAAAAAGCGGATTGCAAAACCGCCTTTGGCGCTATTGAGGAGTCGCTGTTGCTGACGCCTGAACAGCGCGCAGCCTCGTTGGCGTGCACATTATCGCGCCGGCCGGATCACAGCCCGGTATGGGTATTCGGTTACGGTTCGCTGATGTGGAATCCGGTTTTCGAATCGGAAGAAGTGCGGCCAGCCATACTGCAGGGCTGGCATCGGGCGTTCTGCATGCGTTTGACCGCCGGGCGCGGCACGCTTCATCAGCCGGGGCGCATGCTGGCACTGAAAGAGGGCGGCCAGACCACCGGATTGGCGTTTCGTCTGCCGGAAGGCAAGCTGCGCGAAGAGCTGGAGCTGCTGTGGAAGCGCGAGATGATCACCGATTGCTACGTGCCGACCTGGTGTGAGCTGCAGCTGGAGGGCGGTGAGGCCGTCACGGCGCTGGTGTTCGTGATGAACCCGCAGCATCCGTTGTTTGAAGCAGACACCAGCCACCAGGTGATCGCGCCATTGATCGCCAGCGCCAGCGGCCCGCTGGGCACCAACGCGCAATACCTGTTTGCGCTGGATAACGAGCTGAAGCACCACGGCATGCAGGATGATTGCATCGGCGATCTGGTGCGTTACGTGCAGCAATGGTTGCAGCAGAACCGCCCCGGCACTTTCGGGGCCGAGGCCACGGCCTGAGGCGTTGGCGGGGCGGCAGACAGTAAAGGGCTCAGCGTGCGGAGCCCTTTTTCATATATCTAATACCTCTATTTAATAACTTTATTCTGCATGATTATTTAAGCCTGTCTCTTTGTATGGTTATTTATCTCGTTATTTTTAAAGCCATTCATCATTTTCCTCCGTCTTCACACCCCGAGAGTCACGATAAATAATTCACTTAGTATTAAATTGCATAACTAAAGGCTATTTCTTATTTGTTCAGCCCCGCAGGACTCCGTATCAATATGGCAGACGCTACCGCAAGAAACAGGGAGACGGGGATGAACTTTCAACAATTAAAAATTATTCGCGAATCGGCGCGCTGCAACTACAACCTGACCGAGGTCGCCAATACCTTATTTACTTCGCAGTCCGGCGTCAGCCGGCATATTCGCGAGCTGGAAGAAGAGCTGGGCATTGAAATATTCATTCGCCGCGGCAAACGGCTGTTGGGCATGACCGAGCCCGGCAAAGAGCTGCTGGTGGTGGCGGAACGCATTCTCAACGACGCCAACAACATCCGTCGCCTGGCGGACGTCTTCAGCAGCAACGATTCGGGGCAGCTGCATATCGCGACGACGCACACCCAGGCGCGCTACAGCCTGCCGGGGGTGATCAAAGAGTTTCGCGCGCTTTATCCACGGGTGCGGGTGGTGCTCAATCAGGGCAGCCCCGAAGAGATCGTCTCGATGCTGGCCGCCGGCGAAGCCGATATCGGCATCGCCAGCGAGCGGCTGATGAGCGACGAGTCGCTGGCGGCGTTCCCGTACTACCGCTGGCATCACACCATTTTGGTGCCGGAAGGGCACGAATTGACGCGCCAGCCGCAGGTGACGCTGGAGATGCTCAGCACCTTGCCGCTGATCACTTACCGCCAGGGCATTACCGGGCGCGCGAAGCTGGATGCGGCGTTCAAAGCGGCGGGCCTGACTCCGGACATCGCGCTCAGCGCGCAGGATTCCGACGTAATTAAAACCTACGTCGAATTGGGATTGGGCGTGGGCGTGCTGGCGGACATGTCGTATGAAAAAGAGCGCGATCGCGGGTTGGTGAGCCTCAACGCCGAGCACCTGTTTGAACCCAATACGGTATGGCTGGGCCTCAAGCGCAGCCAGCTGCAGCGCAACTATGCCTGGCGCTTTATCCAACTGTGCAACCCGACGCTGTCGCTGACCGAAATCAAGGACAAGGTTTTCTCGTCGCAGCTGGATGCGGTGATTGACTACCAGATTTAATCGATAAGCGGCAGGCAACCCCTGCCGCGCATTCCGCATCGCTCCCCTAATAATCAAAATCCCATCTATATACATAAAAAGAATATCTATAGTGATTTAAGTACCTTCAGCTGCCGATCGTGCTCGCATACACTCGCGAAATTATTATAAATTCCATCCGCTTGGAGAGTTTCAGATGAAAGCGCTCGTTCCTTCTTTGCTGTTTTTAGCCGTGGTGGCCAGCGTTAACGCGCAGGCGGCGACGCCGGCCAACACGCTGGTGATCGCGCAGTCTATCGATGACGTGGTCAGCTTTGACCCGGCCCAGGGATTTGAGTTAACCACGGTGCAGTCGTTCAACAGCCTGTATCAGCGTCTGATCCAGTCCGATCCGCACAACCCTATCGATCTCAAGCCAACCCTGGCCAGCAGCTGGCAGGCCGGCGCCGACAATCGCAGCCTGACTTTCAGTCTGCGCCCGGACGCCAGGTTCGCCAGCGGCAATCCGCTGCGGCCGGAAGACGTGATCTTCTCGCTTTCACGGGTGGTAAAACTGAATCTGGAGCCGTCGTTTATCCTGACGCAGCTGGGTTGGAACGCGAAGAACGTGGAGCAACACCTGAGCAAGGTGGATGACCACCAGGTAAAAATCAGCTGGAGTGAAAACGTCAGCCCAGCCTTCGTGCTCAGCCTGCTGTCGGCGCCGGTATCGTCGATCGTCGACGCCAAAGAGGCGCTGGCGCACCAGCAGGGCGACGATCTGGGGCACCAATGGTTGAACAGCCACTCCGCCGGCAGCGGCCCTTACAAAATCCGCACCTATGTGCCACACGAGGTGGTGGTGCTGGACGCCAACCCAGGCTCGCCGGAAGGGGCGCCGACGCTGAAAACCATCCTGATCAAAAACGTGCCCGATCCGGCCGCGCGCCGTTTGCTGATCGAGCAGGGCGATGCCGATATCGCGCGCAACCTGGGGGCAGACCAGATGGCGGCCCTGAAGGGCAAGCCGGGCGTCAAACCGTTGGCCATTCCTTACGCCTCGCTTTATTTCCTGCAGTTCAACGCCAAGGCGTCGTCGGCGCTCGGCAATCCGGCGTTCTGGGAGGCGGCGCGCTGGCTGTTCGATTACCAAGGCATCGCCGACGATCTGCTGAAAGGGCAGTTCCAGAGCCATCAGGCATTCCTGCCGGACGGTTATCTGGGTGCGCTCAAGGATCAGCCGTACAGCTTCAATCCACAGAAAGCCAAAGAAATACTGGCCAAAGCGGGGCTCCGCAACGTCAGTTTCCGTCTGGACGTCAACAACCAGCCGCCGTACCTGGATATCGCCCAGGCGTTGCAGGCCAGTTTTGCCCAGGGCGGCGTGAAGGTGGAACTGGTGCCGGGCATCAGCTCGCAGGTCTCCACCAAGGTGAAAGCGCTTAACTACGATGCGACGCTGACTTCCTGGGGGCCGGATTATTTCGACCCTAACACCAACGCCGCAGCCTTCGCCTACAACCCGGAAGACGGCAGCAAGACGCTGGCCTGGCGCGCCAACTGGCAGATCCCGGCGCTGAGCAAGCTGACGCTGGCCGCCACCGCGGAAAACGACACCGCCAAACGGGTGGCCGACTACCAGCAACTGCAAAAACAGGTGCAGCAAAGCTCGCCGTTCGTCATCGGCCTGCAGGCGCGCAGCCTGATTGCGGTGCGCGACAACCTCAAGGGCTATGTGCAGGGCATCAACCCTGACATGGTGTTCTACAGCAAGGTCAGCAAGTAATGGCCGCTGAACTGTCCGCCTCCGCCGGGGCGGCCCGGCGGTATTGGCGCTGGGGCGGGCGGCTGCTCGGCGGCGCGCTGTCGCTGGCGTTGACGTTGCTTGGCCTGCTGCTGTTCACCTTCATGCTGTCGCATCTGGCGCCGATCGATCCGGCGCTGCAGGTGGCGGGCGATCATGCCAGCGAAGCCACCTACGCACAGGTGCGGCATGAGTTGGGATTGGATCAGCCGTTGCCGGTGCAGTTTTGGCGTTATCTGGTGCACCTGGCGCACGGCGATTTGGGTATTTCGCGCATCACCGCCCAGCCGGTGTTGAGCGATTTGCTGCGTACCTTCCCGGCGACGGTGGAGCTGGCCACCTGCGCCATTATCCTCGGCGCCCTCGGCGGCATTACGCTGGCGTTTCTGGCGGTGCTCAAACCGGGCAGCTGGCTGGATAACGCGGCGCGTCTGCTGTCGCTGATCGGTTATTCGGTGCCGATTTTCTGGCTGAGCCTGCTCGGGCTGCTGCTGTTCTACGCCACGCTGCACTGGTCGGCGGGGCCGGGGCGGCTGGACGACATCTACCTGTACAGCATGGAGCCGCGTAGCGGTTTCGTGTTGATCGACAGCTGGCTGTCCGGCGATCGCGACATGTTCTACAACGCCATCGGCCACCTGTGGTTGCCGGTAGTGGCGTTGGCGCTGTTGTCGATGGCGGGCATTACTCGGTTGCTGCGGGCGGCGATGCTGGAAGAGTGCAACAAGGAATACGTGACGCTGGCGCGTTCCAAGGGGGCCGGCCGCCTGCGCATTCTGCTGCGCCATGTGTTTCCCAACGTGCTGGGCACGCTGATCACCGTACTGTCTCTCTCCTACGCCAGCCTGCTGGAGGGGGCGGTATTGACCGAAACGGTGTTCGCCTGGCCCGGCGTCGGGCGTTACCTGACCTCGGCGCTGTTTGCCGCCGATACGCCGGCGATCCTCGGTGCCACGCTGCTGATCGGCACCTGTTTCGTGCTGTTGAATGCGCTGGCCGACGCCTTGACCTATTTAGTGGATCCGCGAACCCGATGAGCCAATATCTCTCTGAACACGAACCGCAAAGCGAGCCGGCCGTCGGTTACCGCCGTGGCCGGCGCCTGACCACGCTGACGCTGGGCGCGGCGCTGGTGGCGATTCTGATCGTCACAGCGCTGTTGGCCCCGTGGCTGGCGCCTTTCGATCCCAATCTGCAGCATATCGAGCTGCGGTTACTGCCGCCTTCCGCCGCACATTGGCTGGGCACCGACGGTTTTGGCCGCGACTTGCTCTCCCGCGTGATTTACGGCGCGCGGCCGACGCTGATTCTGGTGTCGCTGATTCTGGTGTTGACCATTCCCATCGGCCTGCTGGTCGGCATTGGCGCCGGTTATCTCGGCGGCTGGGTAGAGCGCATTTTGATGCGCCTGACCGACATTTTTCTGTCGCTGCCGAGCCTGGTGATCGCGCTGGCGTTTGTGGCGGTCATGGGGCCGGGGCTGATGAACGGCGCGCTGGCGCTGGCATTGACCAGTTGGCCGGCCTTTGCCCGCCAGGCGCGGGCCGAAACCCTGGCGCTGCGCCGCAGCGATTACCTGGCGGCGGCGCGCATGCAGGGCATCAACGGGCTGCGGCTGATGGTCGGCCACATTTTGCCTTTATGCCTGCCGAGCGCGGTGGTGCGCGCGGCGCTCAGCCTGGGCGGCATCATCCTGTCCGCTGCCGGTCTGGGGTTCCTCGGCATGGGCGTCGCGCCGCCGACCGCCGAATGGGGCTCGATGGTGGCCGAAGGCAGTAAAGTGATTTTCGACCAATGGTGGGTCGCCGCCGCGCCGGGCGGGGCGATCCTGTTCGCCAGCCTGGCGTTTAACCTGCTGGGCGATGGCCTGCGCGACAAAATGGATCCTCGTCATGGACACTGATAACACCTTATTGACCGTCGAACGGTTGGCGATCGGCGTGCCGGGGCCACAGCCGGTGGCGCTGGTGAAGCATATTTCGTTCAGCATGGGGCGGGAGCGGCTGGCGCTGGTCGGTGAGTCCGGCTCCGGCAAATCGTTGACCGCGCGTGCGCTGATGGGGCTATTGCCGCCGCCGTTGCAGCTGCAGGCGCAGCGCCTGACGCTGGGCGATGAAGACTTGACGCGCCTGAGCGAGCGCCAGTGGAGCCGGCTGCGCGGCGATCGGGTGGCGATGGTGATGCAAGATCCCAAGCATGCGCTGAATCCCAATCAGCCGATCGGCCGTCAGGTGGAGGAGCCGCTGGTGCTGCATGCGAAGCTGAGCCGCGCCGAGCGGCGTGAAAAAGTATTGGAGATGCTGGCGGCGGTGGGCTTGCCCGATCCGGCTGCGCTGTGCCGCCGCTATCCGCATCAGCTCTCCGGCGGCATGGGGCAGCGGGTGATGCTGGCCATTGCGTTGATCAACGATCCGCAGCTGTTGATTGCCGATGAACCGACTTCGGCGCTGGATCACCAGATGCGCGATCAGGTGCTGCAGCTGATAGAAAACCTGGTGGCGCAACGCAATATGGGGCTTATCCTGATCAGCCACGATTTGCAGCAGGTGGCGCACCACTGCGAGCGGGTGCTGGTGATGTACAAAGGCGAGCTGTTGGATCAGCTGCCGGCAGCAGAGCTGGCGCAGGCCACGCATCCTTATACCCGCACGCTGTGGGCGTGCCGGCCGAGCCGCGAGACGCGCGGCAAACCGCTGCCGGTGCTGGATCGCGCGCTGTTGGAGACGTTGAAATGAGCGTGATCGCACTGGAGAACCTGAGCGTCAGTCACCGCCAGGGCTACGAACTGCGCACCGTGGTGCATGAGGTTAACCTGCGCATCGAGCCGGGCGAGTGTTTCGGGCTGGTGGGGCCTTCCGGCTGCGGCAAGTCCTCGTTGCTGTGGGTGCTGGCCGGGCTGAATGGCAGCTGGCAGGGCGGCTTTGAGTTGCTGGGGCGGCACCTGCAGCCGGGCCAGGCGTTTACCGGCGAACTGCGGCGCGAGGTGCAGATGGTGTTTCAGGATCCCTATGCTTCGCTACACCCCAAGCACCGGCTTTTGCGTACGCTGTCGGAGCCGCTCAAACTGCTGCAGGAAAGCGATATCGAACGTAAAATCAGCGCGGGCTTTCGCCTGGTGGGGTTGGATCCGCGCCTGCTGGAGCGCTACCCGCATCAGCTGTCGGGCGGCCAGCGTCAGCGTGTGGCGATCGTGCGCGCATTGTTGCTGCGGCCGAAGCTGCTGTTGCTGGATGAACCGACCTCGGCGTTGGACATGTCGGTGCAGGCGGAGATCCTCAACCTGCTCAACGAGCTGAAACAGGCGGGCGATCTGACGATGGTGCTGGTCAGCCACGATGCGGACGTGATTGACCACATGTGCGATCGTTCGGTGGCGATGGCGCACGGCCGCATCATCGTTTGACCCTATGCCCGCCAACGCGGCGGGCATATCCATCCTGGTAATAAATAAAGCAATTTATCGTCGTTCTTCCGTTAATTCTTACCCCCTACACTCGAAAAACAGCGCAACCGCGTGATAGTGGAGAGTGTATCGATGAAACGGTTAATCCCAACCTTATTGTATGGCGCGCTGGCGGCCGCGTTCGGTGCGCAGGCCGCCACCCCGCAGGACACCTTGGTGGTGGTCAGTTCGCTGGAGGGCATTATCAGCCTCGATCCGGCGGAGAGTTTTGAAACCGTCAGCTCGGCCAATCTGGTCAACCTCTATCAGCGCCTGGTGGCGCCGGATCGCGGTGCGCCGCAAACGCTGGCGCCGGACGCCGCCGCCAGTTGGCAAGCGGGCGCCGATGGCCACAGCCTGATCTTTACCCTGAAACCGCAGCAGCGCTTTGCTTCCGGCAATCCCCTGCGGCCCGAAGACGTGATTTTCTCGCTGGTTCGCGCGGTGAAGCTGAACAAGGCGCCGTCGTTTATTCTCGGTGAGTTTGGCTGGACGCCGGATAACGTTGAGCAGCATTTGAAGACGGTGGGGGATAACCAGGTGCAACTCAGTTGGCCCGCCAACATCGGCAGCGAGCTGGCGTTGCGGCTGCTGACGGCGAATGTGGCCTCGATCGTGGATGAAAAGCTGCTGAACGAGCACGCGCAGCAGGGGGATTACGGCAATGCCTGGCTGCGCGGCCATTCCGCCGGCGGCGGCCCGTATCGGGTGAGTAACTATGTGCCGCACGAAGCGCTGCTGTTTGGCCGCAACGACTATGCGCCGTCGCCGGCCCGGCTGAAAACGGTGTTGTTCAAGAACGTCAGCGACGCCGGCACCCGCCGTTTGCTGTTGCTGAAAGGGGATGCCGACGTGGCCTACGATCTGGGTGCCGACCAGTTCGACTCGCTGCGCAACGCGTCTGGCGTGCGCATCGAGCAGGCCGATGCGCCCCGGGTCTATTACCTCGGTTTCAACACCGGCAGCAAAGACAACCCGGCGCTGGGCAATCCGGCGCTGTGGCGGGCGGCGCGCTGGCTGGTGGATTATCAAAGCATCGCCGAGCAGCTGCTGAAAGGGCAATATCGCGTGCATCAGGCCTTCTTGCCGCAGGGATTGGATGGGGCGCTCGACGATCGGCCGTTTACGCTCGACGTGGGCAAAGCCAAACAGATCCTGCGCGATGCCGGTATTGCCGAAGGTACGCGCCTCGATCTTATCGTCATCAATCAGCCGCCGTACACTGACATCGCGCAGGCGCTGCAGGCCAGCTTTGCGCAGGCCGGGCTGCGGCTGGATATCCATCCGGTGGTGGAGAGCGACCTGTGGGGCAAGATGCGCGGCCGCGATTTTCAGGCGATCTTCACCTACTGGGGCGCAGACTACCTGGATCCGAACACCAACGCCAGCGCCTTTGCCTACAACGTGCCCGGTGGGCCGAAAACCCTGGCCTGGCGCACCCAGTGGGGCATTCCCGCCATCAGCGCGGAAACGCGTGCCGCGGCCGCAGAGGGTAACAGCGCCGCGCGCCGCGCACGTTATGCCGCGCTGCAACGGGAACTGCAGGCCAGCTCGCCCTATGTAGTGGCGCTGCAGGGGCAAACGCTGGTGGCATTGCGCGACAACGTCAAAGGTGCCCGGTTGGATATCGCCAACAGCATGCTGTATCTGGATCGGGTCAGCAAGTAGCGCCAACGCCGCGCGCCTGGCCGAGCTTTCTGTCGCACCAAAGGTCGCCCGTGCGTGAAATCGCTTGCTGCTGCAACCTGGAATCGTGAGAGGTTTTGTCAGGGTGAAATAAAATGAAATTTCATAACGTGCTCACATGGCACTGATAAATTGGCGCTGAAAGGCGGCGTTGTTTACGTCTTTCACCGCGGTTGTCCGCAATGAGGCGGACACATCACCTCAGGAGATATTATGGACAATAACGGAAACGCTTCAGTGGAGCGCGCGGCAACCTGGCTCGCCGCCGGTGAGGTTGTGACGCCGGAACAGTTTTTATGGTTTCCAGCCACTGGCCAATCCGGCAACGGCCAGCATGGCAGAAGTGGCCGGATTGCTCAATCGGCTGATCGAGGCGCTGAAGAACTCACCGAACAACGCCGGCGCGTTCTGGCCTGTGTCCAGCAAGAGCAACAGCCAGCCGGCGGCCGCCAAGGCGATGCCGAAAGGTTGCGGCGTTCGCCAGGCGCGACGGTTGCGCAGGCCGCGCGCCAATGCCATGCTTAATCCGAACATTGCCGCCAGGCAGACCAGCAGCGGCAGCATCGTCCAACCGAGCCAGGCGCCCAGCGCCGCCAGCAGTTTGAAGTCGCCCTGGCCGATGCCGTTACGCCGCCGCAGCTGTCGATAAAGCGCGTTGAGCAGCCACAACGCCCCGTAGCCGGCGGCGGCGCCGATAACCGCATCGTCCAGCGGCGCCCAGCGAGCGTCGAGATTGCACAACAGCCCGCCCCACAGCAGCGGCTGGGTCAGCCGGTCCGGCAGCCAGCGGTGGCGCCAGTCCAGCCAGGCCAGGGCGATCAGCAGCGCCGCGGCCGGCGGTAACCACAGCCGGTGTGCTGCCGGCGGGACGAAAGGCAGCGTCGCCAACGCCACACCCAAGGCCGTCAGCAGCAGGCTGCGGCGGCGCAATCTCGGCGGGCTGGCGCGCACGGCCGCCGTTCGCTCCAGCCGGGTGATGAGCGCGAAGGCGACCATTCCTGCCGACAGCAGCGCGGTAAAAAACAGTGCGTGCCACAGTGAGAAAAGAAACATCAAGGCTCCGTCAGTCGTGAAACAGATGTTTAAAATAACGGCAAAATGCGTATTTCATCGGAGTGAAATGCGGTGGATTGTGAGAAATGCGCAGTCGTGCGCATTGCCACTTTAGGTATTGCAGAGTGATACAATGCCATGCGCGGTGGCGCGCAGCAGTGGGTTGCTGCGCTTTTTATCGGCAAAATCGGCGCTAAAAGGGTGTGAATTCACCTGGCGGCCGGAATGGAGCGGCCAATGGCGTAAGTGACGGCGTCACTGAGAGGTGATTGGGGTTTATCCTATTGTTTCTGCTCGTCAAGCCGTTAGGCTTTAAGGGAGAGGCGCCCCGACAGGCCGGGACGTAAGGTTTTTCAGATCTGCCGCGGGAAAGGCGGCAGCAAAGCAGTGGGTTGGCATGCTCCAGGAGGGAGGGAGGCCAACGGTGTCATGAAAGACGAAATTCAGGCAGGACTCATCAAAATCAAAAAACGACTCTGGCGCCGCCGCCGGGCGGCCTGGCTGGCCGGGCCGCTGGTGTGGCTGGCCGGCGCGGCGCCCGTGTGCGCCGAATCCCCGCCGGCGCCGGACGCCGTTATTTCTTCCGAACGGCAAGCCGCGGATCCGGCCGAGAGTTTGCCGGAGCTGGGCGGTGCGCCCGACGATGCCGCGCGCGAGAAGCAGTGGGCCGAGATGGCCAAGCAGTTTGGCGAAAAAGATCTGAATAACGTTTCCCGTCAGCAGATGCGCAGCCGCGCCGAGGATTACCTGCTCGGCCAGGCGGCCGACACGTTGCAGCAACAGGCGCAGGAACTGTTGTCGCCGCTGGGCACCGCCCGGCTATCGCTGAAGATGACCGGGGAGGGTGACTTTACCGGCAGCAACGGGCAGTTATTCAGCCCGCTGTACGACGTCGACGGATTGCTGACCTACAGCCAGATCGGCTGGCTGCAGCAAAGCGCCGGGGCGCTCGGCAATTTTGCGCTGGGGCAGCGCTGGATCGTCGGCGACTGGCTGCTGGGTTACAACACGGCGCTCGACAGCGATTTCGCCCGGCAGCGCAATCGCGGCAGCGTCGGTGCGGAAGCCTGGGGAGACTACCTGCGTTTCTCCACCAACTATTACTACCCGCTGTCGGCGCTGGCGCAACAGCCCGGTGATGGCGTGTTTTTCAGCCGTCCGGCGCGCGGTTACGACATCACGACGCAAGGCTATCTGCCGTTTTATCGCCAGATCGGCGGTTCGCTCAGCTATGAGCAGTATCTGGGCGATAATGTCGATCTGTTTGGCAGCGGCAAAAAACAAAACGATCCGCGCGCGATGCAGCTGGGGCTCAATTACACGCCGGTGCCGCTGGTGACGATGAAGGCGCTGCATAAGATTGGCGCGGGTGGGCAGAGCCAGGATCAGGTCGAACTGGCGCTGAGCTATCGGCTCGGGGTGCCGCTGGCGAAGCAGATTTCGCCGGAGTATGTGGCGCAGGCCAAGTCGCTGCGCGGCAGCCGCTACGATCCCATCGAACGCAAGAACGTGCCGGTGCTGGAATTCCGCCAGCGCAAAACGCTGCAGGTGTTCCTGGCCACGCCGCCGTGGAGCCTGCAGGCAGGGGAAACCGTGCCGCTGGTGCTGGAAATCAAGGCGTTGAACGGCATCGCTCACGTCAGTTGGCAGGGGGATACGCAGGCGCTGAGCCTGACGCCGCCGCACAACGCCAACGATCCGCAGGGCTGGACGGCGATCGTGCCGCCGTGGGACGACGCGCCGGGCGCCGCCAACAGCTACCGGCTGTCGGTCACGCTGGAGGACGAAAAGCAGCAGCGCGTGACCTCCAACTGGATAGAGCTGAAAGTGGCGCCGCCGCTGACGGCGACCGCCGGTGATGATGCGAGCCTGCTGCCGATCAAAACCCTGACGCCGCCGCCGATCCCGGCGCAAACCGGGCCGCTGTACGGCGGCGATTAACCGTTTTTACCCTGCAGCACCCACACCGCGGCCTCGACGCGGGATTTTAGCTTCATCTTTTTCAGCAGGTGTTTGACGTGCACCTTGACGGTGCTCTCGGTGATGGTCAGGCGGCGGGCGATCAGCTTGTTCGGCAGCCCCTGGGCGATCAGCTTCAGGATATCCCGCTCGCGCGGCGTCAATTGCTGAATATCGCGATCGGCGCTGGGGCGGTTTTCCCGCAGGCTGGCGGCGAGGATCGGCGTCAGCGTTTCGCTCAGCACCATCTGCCCGGCCGCCGCCTGATGCAGCGCCTTCAGCAGATCCTCCGGCTCCATGTCTTTCAACAGATAGCCGTCGGCGCCGCGTTTGAGCGCGCTGACGACGTCGTCTTCATGGTTGGACACGCTGAACACCACGACGCGCCCCGAGAGGTCGGTCTGGCGCAGGCGATCCAGCGTTTCCAGCCCGTTGATGCCGGGCATGTTCAGGTCGAGCAGGATCAGATCCGGATCGTGCTGCTCCGCCAGCGCGACCCCTTGCTCACCGTTGCTGGCTTCGGCGATGACCTGCAGGCGAGCGTCCATGCCAATCAGCTGTTTTACGCCGTTGCGCAGCATCGGGTGGTCGTCTATCAGTAAGATTGTGGCGGCGGTTTCTGTCGTCATGGTGTCTCCGTTAGTCGATGGCGTGGTTATCCGGCGTGAAGCTGACCCGCACCTCGGTGCCGCCGCCGCTGCGCGGTAAAATATCGCAGCGGCCATGCAGGCTCTTGGCGCGATCGCGCATGATGATCAAGCCGTAATGGTCGGGGCGGGACGTCTCGGCCGGCAGGCCGCGTCCGTTGTCGCATACGCTCAGGGTCACTTCGCCCCGCTTGTTGATGACCTGAATGCTCACCTCGCTGGCGGCGGCATGCTTAAGGATGTTGCTGAGCGCCTCGCGGGCGATCTGCAGCAGGTGAATGGCCTGGTAAGCCGGCACCGTGCGTGGCCCCAGTTGGTAATCGAGGCTGATGGTCAGGCCCAGTTTGGGATTGAACTCCGCCACCGTCGATTGCAGCGCCGCCAGCAGGCCCGGTTCGGTCAATTGCAGGCGGAAGGTGGTCAGCAGCTCGCGCAGCTGGCGATAAGCGCCGTTCAGCTCTTCGCGCATCTGCTGCACCAGCGCCTGGCTGGCCGACGAGAGCGTTTCGCCCTGCATCTGCAGGCAGGCGATTTGCATTTTCAGGCAGGAAAGCGATTGGGCGATGGAGTCGTGCAGCTCGCGGGCGATCGCCGCCCGTTCTTCCATCAGCATCAGCTGCTGCTGATGGTCGACCTGACGCTCGATGGCCAGCACGCTGGTCAGCTGCTCCACCAGGGTGTTGATCAGCTGGCGGTGCTCATCGTTCAGCGGCTGTTGCGGCGCATGCTGTGCCACGATCACGCCGTAGTCGCCGAGCTTGTCGCTCAGGCTCCAGCTCAGCGACGGATTGTCGGGATGCTGGCGGTCGCTGTCGTTCAGGCAGGCGCTGCACACCGGGTTGTGGCAATGCTCCGGCCGCAGCGGCTGGTTGCCGCTCAGCTGCAGCAGCGGTTCCCGGCTGTCGTTTTCATACAGTCGCACCTGAATGGCGCGCAGCGGCGTCAGGGTTTGCAGCTGGTTGAGCAGCGGCGTCAGGCGGCTGCACAGCGGCTCGCTGGCGTGCAGCAGGCGGCTGGCGCGATAAAGGAAGCTCAGCACCTGATTCTTTTGCTGCAGGTCCGCGGTTTTCTCGGCCACGCGCTGCTCCAGCCCGCTGTAGGTGGCCGACAGTTCGTCGGACATGGTGTTCAACGCGCCGCCGAGCGACGCCATTTCATCCTGGTGCCCGCGCTGCGCGAAGCGGCGGCTAAAATCGCCGCGGCCCACCGCCAACGCCATCTCCACCAGCTGTCGCCACGGATGCAGCAACCGGCGGCGCAGGTAGCAGGTGGTGCCGATCAGCAGCAGCAGGGTCAGCGCGATAAAGCCGGCCTGCACCAGCGTCACCATCAGCAGGCGGCGCTCGGTTTGCCTGTCGATATCCGACACCAGCTTATCCAGCAGCTGCACGAAGTGCGCCACCTGCGGCGCGGCGTCGGCCGGGCGCTGCGCGCTGCGCAGGCGTGGTTGCAGGGTCTGTTGCCAGTAGTCGCGCAAGGCGTCGAAAGGTTGCGTCAACCCTTCCTGCTCCACCGAGCGCTGCAGGTCGGGGCTGTTTTCGTCGCGCTCCAGTTCGTGAATCAACGCTTCATGCCGTTCATCCAGCGGCACCTGCGCCAGCAGACGGTAGCTTTGCATACGCAGTGAGCCGGCCTTGTTGATGGCGTGCGCATTGCCCTGAATGCTTTGCGACATCCAGGCGGAAATCCCCATGCCGGCCACGCCCAGAATGCCCGACAGCAACATCAGCAGGGCGACCTGATTCACGATCGAAAGCGGGGCCAACAGGCGTTTCATAAGCGCGGGTTCCTGGCATTTGGCGCCGCTGAAACTCAGGGGGAGAAGGCGGCGACGGGGTAAACAAGTAACGATTCAGCCGTATTTTTGATTATCCCTGAGCATAACCCCATACCTCGAATGAAGTACCCATTAGTTTCCGGCGGGACGGTGAAGCGGTGAGAGTAGCGGTGTGATTTTTTCTAATTCGTTGATTTAAATTGATTTAATTTTTATTCGGGGCGTACCCCTAAGGGGATGAAGGCGCTATTTATGCCGCCAACTACTTGCATTCGGGTTGATATACATCAACTTTGCCGCCGGGGCCGCCCCCTAGGGTGTGCAGAATGATCCCCTGTGTCTGAGGTTTTTATGTCGCAACTTGCAACGCCTTCATCAAAGAAAACCGGTGCGCTGATTCAGGACTGGCGTCCTGAAGACAGCGCCTTTTGGCAGCAGCGTGGCCATCGCATCGCCACCCGCAACCTGTGGATTTCCATTCCCTGCCTGCTGCTGGCCTTCTGCGTCTGGATGCTGTTCAGCGCCGTCGCGGTCAACCTGAACAAGGTGGGCTTCAACTTCACCACCGACCAGCTGTTCCTCCTGACGGCGCTGCCGTCGGTGTCGGGCGCTATTTTACGCGTGCCGTATTCATTCGTGATCCCGCTGTTTGGCGGCCGTCGCTGGACCGCCATCAGCACCTGCTTCCTGCTGGTACCGTGCCTGTGGCTGGGGTTCGCGGTGCAAGACAGCAGCACGCCGTACAGCGTGTTCGTCATCATTTCCCTGCTGTGCGGCTTCGCCGGCGCCAACTTTGCCTCCAGCATGGCCAACATCAGCTTCTTCTTCCCGAAAGCGCGTCAGGGCGGCGCGTTGGGGCTCAACGGCGGGTTGGGAAATCTGGGCGTCAGCGTCATGCAGCTGGTCGCGCCGCTGGCGATTTCTTTCAGCCTGTTCGGCCTGTTTGGCGGCACGGCGCAAAATCAGGCGGAGGGGGGGCAGCTGTGGCTGGAAAACGCCGCCTGGGTCTGGGTGCCTTTCCTGCTGGTTGCCACCCTGGCGGCTTGGTTCGGCATGAACGATCTGGCGGCGGCCAAGGCCTCGCTGCGCCAGCAACTGCCAGTGCTCAAGCGTGGGCATTTGTGGATGCTGAGTTTGCTGTATCTCGCGACCTTCGGTTCTTTCATCGGTTTCTCCGCCGGTTTTGCCATGCTGTCGAAGACACAATTCCCGGACATCGTGATCCTGCATTACGCATTCTTCGGGCCGTTCCTCGGTGCGCTGGCGCGGCCGGTCGGCGGCGCGCTGTCTGACCGTTTCGGCGGCGTGCGAGTGACGCTGATCAACTTTGTGGTGATGGCCGTATTCGCCGCGCTGCTGTTCCTGACCTTGCCGACGGCGGGTGAGGGCGGTTCGTTCATCGCCTTCTACGGCATCTTTATGGTGCTGTTCCTCACTGCGGGGCTGGGCAGCGGGTCGACTTTCCAAATGATCGCCGTCATTTTCCGTAAAATCACTGTCGATCGCGTGAAAGCGGCCGGCGGCAGCGACGAGAGCGCGCAGCGTGAAGCGGTGACGGACTCCGCCGCCGCATTGGGCTTTATCTCGGCGATCGGCGCCGCCGGCGGCTTCTTCATTCCCCAGGCATTCGGCACCTCGCTGGCGTTGACCGGTTCGCCGGCGGGGGCAATGAAAGTATTCCTGGTGTTCTATATCTTGTGCGTGGTGATCACCTGGGCGGTGTATGGCCGCAAGAAAAAAGCCTGAGTATCAAACGTCTTTCTCAATCCCTCCCGGCAGGGGAGGGATATTTCGCTCATCCCGAGTCATCTCTCCTCGCCTCCTCAGTGAAATTTTCTGTCTTTAGGTAAAATTCTCATCTCCGCTTGCCGTTTTTTTCTTTTTTTATAGCACTATCTCTCAATGTGGGAATATTTTCGCCAAAACGGATTATATTATTTGTACGTTTTTTCCGTTTTATTGAGAGTATTCTTACATTAAGGCGTTAATATCTTTCCGCAGATTAAATGAAATTTCCGGGACGGTAAGGCATAATTAGTGCGATTGTTATAAAATCAGTAATAGGGTTTTGTCATAGATGCTGCACGCACTGAGTGGAATGTGTAACGGGGTTAAATCAGATAACTCTCATTCTGTTTTTTCCGGCTTTTTGTAGTCTATCTGACAATCAGATTAGGTGGAAAAACACAATGAATTCACGGATAAGAATGAAATTTCACAATTTTATTCGATTAACAATCTAACAACACCGCTAGTTTTTCCTTTTTAAATCAATGAGGTGACCATTTGAATTTTACGGTAGCCATGAAAGAAATCCATGTTGCCAGCAGGGAAAAAGAGTCATTTGGGTAAACGGAACATCCTTAATAAGGCCTAATGTAAAAAATGAAATCAGAAAATTTTTATAAAGGCCAATATCCGATGAATGCAACCTGTTGAGTTTACATTTAATTTCTTGAACATTTTTTGATATTTCTATACAAAGTGTGCAGGACAGGCACGCTAAGGAAATTAAAAGTGAATCTTGATAAAAGAATAAAGATTAGGAATCTCGATGTTCTGACTCCTGCCGGGGAGAAATTTCGTCTGCGTTGGAAGGAGTATCAAATTCTTTCGCTGCTTGTCGCCAGATCGCCAGAGCTGGTTACCCGAACGGAAATTATAGAAAATATCTGGAAAGGAACTTACTGCTCAGATTCAACGATAAATCAAACAATTAAATCTATTCGCCAAAAAATTAGCGACACGGAACATACGCTTATCAGAACCATTCCCCGTTTGGGTTACAAGGTGGAAAATCAAGCGGCTTTTCACTTTATATCCGAGGATGAGGGCTACGCTGATGATGATATATTAAATGGCGATGAAAATATTGGCGTTGATATTCAAGCGGAACTTTCTGAAAATGAAAGTGAGTCGTCTGAAACAAACGATGAAAAAATAGATAAGCCGCGTAAATCGACGCTGGTGGCTGCGCCTGTTGCAACGGTAGAGTCAGCCCATGAACCCACGCGTGAAAAAAAGTCGACGACGGTGCGGCGCTTTTTCAGCATGCCCGCCAGCCGCGTAGTGAAATACCTGACGGTATTCGCTTCGTTGCTGGTTATTTCACATTTTTCATATGTGCTCGGCAACCAAACTCGTCCACCGGTGATCAATGATATTCAGAACAACACGCGCGTGGTGTTGACGCTGACGCTGAATAATCCCCATACCAACAGCCCGCAAACCCTGCTCTGCCTGTACCAGGGCGAGAGCATGGAGCAGGCGACCATCGAATGTGTCGACCCCAAGCAAGGGCAGCTTAAGTTGCCGGTAAAATATGAGACTTCTTCTACGCCGGGTAAAGGTCGGATTAATCTCATATTGCCGAACAAAACCTTGCAATATCAAGTTGCTTACGATGTTAAAAATTAGCGCTGAATGAGGTTTTATCTTTAGCGATAATTTTACATTTGATGAAATCTTTTATTTCATTATTTGTTATTTGAAAGCCAGGTTCGATTTGTCCAGTCTGGAACTCATTACCTAACGCATATTAGCGTCCTGTTTCCATCGAGGTGACAGGAATAATGAGAACCTGCTGAGTGACAAATTATGGATAAGCGTAAAGTAGCTATTATCGGGGGTTCCGGTTTTATCGGAACACGCCTGGCAAAACGTCTCAGTGCGCGCGATGATCTGACGTTGGTCATCGTTGACAAGCAACCCAGCGCACATTTTCCGGCGCTCTATCAGTATGGCGATGTGACGCAGCCCCAGACCCTGCAAGAACCGCTGGCGGGCTGTGACGCCATCATTAATCTGGCGGCGGAGCATCAGGACAACGTCGATCCTATTTCGCTCTATTATCAGGTCAATGTCGAAGGCGCACGCCATGTCTGCATGACCGCCTCCGCCTTGAATATCCGCCAAATCATTTTCACTTCCTCGGTGGCCGTTTACGGGTTCGTCGAGCAGGAAACCGATGAAGGGGGACGTTTCGATCCCTTCAACCATTACGGCAAGTCCAAGCTCGAAGCGGAATACGTTTATGAAGCGTGGCGCAAGGCGGATAGCGCAAACAAATTGACCATCATCCGCCCGACGGTGGTATTCGGTGAAGGCAACCGGGGCAATGTGTATAACCTGTTTCGCCAGATCGCCAGCGGCCGATTCGTGATGATTGGCAGCGGCAATAATATGAAATCGATGGCTTACGTTGAAAATATTGCCGCGCGGCTGGAACATGCGTTGGACCAGCAGTCAAGTTATCAGGTCAGCAACTACGTCGATAAACCGGATTTTACGATGAATCAATTGGTCGACGTTATTTCCTCCTCGCTGGGCAGAGAAAATAAGACGATTCGCATTCCTTATGTGGTGGGCATATGCGGGGCGACCGCATTGGATGTCGTGAGTAAAATAAGTCGTAAAAAATTCCCAATCAGCCGCGTCAGAGTGCAAAAATTCTGCGCCAGAACGCAATTTAAAAGTAATGTGAAAAATAATTTCGTGGCGCCGGTTGAACTTGATTCGGCAATCGAAAGAACCATTAAACATGAGTTTTCTGATAGATAACTTAACCGCACGCTGACGTTATTTACGTATTTCCGCCGACAAGCGGATAAATCTGTATTTTTCAGGATTAACTCATGCTGACTTATATCCTGGCCGGATCAATTTTGTTTTTGTTAATAGCGCATTGGGAGCTGTAACTCAAGGGCGGTAGCGTGCTTATTCGCTGGAGGAACGATGTTATATCAACTGAGCGTGATATTTGTGCTGGCGGTCGCCTGGGTGCTTATTGCCCGCCGGGCCGCCTTGACGGTGGGATTGGTGGATAAGCCCAATGCGCGCAAGCAACATCTGGGACATATTCCGCTGGTCGGCGGCATCGCCGTATACCTGACGCTGATGCTGATGACGCTGTGGCAACCCGCCTGGCTGCCCGACAGCACCGTCTATCTGCTGTGCATTACGGCGCTGGTGGTGTTGGGCGTGCTGGATGACCGCTTTGATCTGCCCGTGGCGCCGCGCGTCATGGTGCAGGGAGGGATCGCGCTGGCGATGATGCTGGCGGCAGGGATGCAGCTTTCCTCATTGGGCTATGTCTGGGGGCATCAGGAAGTGATGCTCGGCTATGGCGCGTTGCTGCTTACGCCGCTGGCGGTATGGGGAGCGATCAACGCCTACAACATGGTGGATGGCATCGACGGGCAACTGGGCGCTTTGTCCTGCGTTACCTTCGTTGCATTGGCCATTGTGTTCGGATTGGGCGGCCGGGAAGATCTGGCGCTGTGGTGCCTGGGCCTGATCGCTGCGCTGGCGGCTTATCTGCTGTTCAACCTGAGCCTGTTCGGCGCGCGCAACAAGATCTTTATGGGGGACGCCGGCAGCATGGTGATCGGCTTCAGCGTGCTGTGGCTGGTGTTGCTGGCGACTCAGGGGCCGCAGGCGGTAATGCGCCCGGTCACCGCGCTGTGGCTGATCGCCATTCCGCTGATGGACATGGTGACCGTGATGGTGCGCCGCCTGTTGCGCCGCCAAAGCCCCTTCAAAGCGGGCCGCGATCATTTGCACCACATTCTGATGCGTCGCGGGCTCAATGCGCGCCAGGCGCTGGCGATGAGCACCATGCTGGCGGTGACGCTGGCCTGCGTCGGCATTTGCAGCGAAGTGCTGCAGCTGCAGGAAAGCCTGATGCTGGTGGCGTTTCTGTTTTGTTTCTGCGGTTATTTCGCCATGTTGCGCGAACCGCGTCAGGCGACGGTGTTCAGCGATAATCCGACCGTCGGCCGTTAATCCCCTCACGGGCTGCGGCAGCAGCCCGCTTATCACGGTACTTCCATGAATTTTCATTTGCCTCTTTTGATGCCGTTGGCCTTCACCTCCGCGTTGTTGAGCGGGTGTACGGTGGTCCCCGGCTCACATTTACCGACCAGCGGAAAAGCCATCGTCGTGCAGCAGGATGACGATTTCGATTTGAATGACCAGGTGCAGGTTTACCGCATGTCGCCGATGCTGCTGCAGAAAATGCGGCGCGTAGAACCGGTCGCCCGGCCGAATCCGGCGCTGGATCAGCGGTTGCAGAACTATCAATACCGCATCGGCGTCGGCGACGTGTTGAACGTCACCGTCTGGGATCACCCGGAGTTGACCACGCCGGCCGGGCAGTACCGCAGCGCCAGCGATACCGGCAACTGGGTGCATGCGGATGGCACGATCTTTTATCCCTATATCGGACGAGTGGCGGTGGTGGGCAAGACCGTCACCGAAGTGCGCAGCCTGATCGCCGGCCGTCTGGCGCAGTACGTGGAAAGCCCGCAGGTGGACGTCAGCATCGCCGCTTTTCGTTCGCAGAAGGCCTACGTGACCGGCGAAGTGAAAACCTCCGGCCAACAGGCGATCACCAACGTGCCGTTGACCATTCTGGACGCGATCAACGCCGCCGGCGGCCTGACGGACAACGCCGACTGGCGCAACGTGGTGCTGACCCATCAGGGCAAAGAGCGTGCTATTTCGCTGCAGGCGCTGATGCAGCGCGGCGACATCAGCCAGAACGCGCTGCTGCAGCCGGGCGACATCCTCTACATCCCGCGCAATGACGAATTGAAAGTGTTCGTGATGGGCGAGGTGGGCAAGCAAGCGACGCTGAAGATGGATCGCAGCGGCATGACCCTGACCGAAGCCCTCGGATCTTCCGAAGGGATCAGCCAGACGGTGGCGGATGCGACCGGGGTGTTCGTGATCCGGCCGAGCGGCGGTAAAACGCCGCAGCGGCTGGCGACGCTGTATCAGTTCGATCTCTCCGACGCCAGCGCGCTGGCGATGGGCGCTGAATTTCAGCTGCAACCTTACGACGTCGTGTACGTCACTGCGGCGCCGATCGCGCGCTGGAACCGTTTGATCAGCCAGCTGGTGCCGACCATCAGCAGCTTTAACGATCTCAGCGAGGCTACCTTGCGCGTGCGCAACTGGTAACTCCGCAGGGTGAATAAGGAACAGAAGATGAAAAACAATGCGCTGTCCGTGATGGTGGCCGAACAAGATGAAAAGCTGGAGTGGGAGCGGCTGATCGGGCCGCTGTGGGATAACCGTTGGCGGATCGCCGTCGTGACCGGTTTGGCCGGCGTGCTGGGCGTCGCCTACGCCCTGTTGGCCACCCCGGTGTATCAGGCCACGGCGGTGGTGCAGGTGGAGAAGCAGCTGTCCGGCGATTCGCTGCTGCGTGAAACGCTGGACAGCACGATGGGGCAAAGCTCGGCGACGCAGGATGAGGTGACGCTGGCCAAGTCACGCTACGTGCTCGGCAAAACGGTGGACGCCCTCGGCCTGACGGTGCGCGTCAGCCCGGACTATTTCCCGGTGTTCGGCAAAGGCCTTGCCCGGTTGAGCGGTGAAAAGCCGCCGGTGCTGAACATCACCACGCTGACGACGCCGGCGGACATGCAGGGCGAAGCGCTGACGCTGACGGTGCGCGACGGGCAGCATTACGAATTGAGCCATGACGGCGACAAACTGTTCAGCGGCGTGGTCGGGCAGCCGGTGGCGCAGGGCGGTTGGAACATGACCGTCTCGGCGCTGGACGCGGCGCCGGGCGCCAGCTTTACCGTGGTCAAAGTCGCGCGTCAAGAAGCGGTGGACGATCTGCGCAAATACCTGGACGTGGTACCGGGCGGCAAGGACAGCGGCATCATGGCCTTTACGCTGCCGAGCGAAGATCCGCAGAGCGCCGAGGCGATGCTGAAGAACATCACCGACAACTACCTGCAACAGAACGTGGACCGCAAAACGGAAGAGGCGCAGCGCATGCTGGCGTTCCTGCAAGAGCAATTGCCGCAAACGCAAACCTCGTTGAACAATGCCGAAACCCAGCTCAATCAGTTCCGCCAGCAAAACGACTCGGTGGATCTGTCGCTGGAAGCCAAATCGGTGCTGGATACTCAGGTGCAGCTCGAAGCCCAGCTCAATGAGCTGACCTTCAAGGAAGCGGAGATCTCCAAGCTCTATACCCGCGCGCACCCGGCTTACCGGGCGCTGCTTGAAAAGCGCGCCACGCTGGAGGCGGAAAAGGCACGGCTGGGTAAACAGGTGCAGACGCTGCCGAAAATGCAGCAGGAGATCCTGCGCCTCACCCGCGACGTGCAGGTGGATCAGCAGGTTTACATGCAGCTGATGAACAAGCAGCAGGAGCTGAGCATCAGCAAGGCCGGCACGGTGGGCAACGTTCGCATCATCGACGAAGCGGAAACCGCTATCCGGCCGATTAAGCCGCAAAAGATGCTGATCGTCTTGTTGGCGCTGCTGCTGGGGGCGGGAGGCGCCGCCTCGGTGGTGCTGCTGCGCGCGGCTTTCCATCGCGGCATCAATGATATCGATACCCTGGAGAAGCGGGGCATCAACGTCTACGCTACCGTGCCGCTGTCGCCGTGGCAGGTCAAGCGCAACCGCGAGCAGCGCCATTTGCTGCCCAAATCCGGCGGCCGGCGCTTGCCGATCCTGGCGGTGGCCGAACCGACGGATCTGTCGGTGGAAGCGATCCGCAGCCTGCGCACCAGCCTGCATTTCGCCATGATGGAGGCCAAAAACAACATTCTGATGGTCTCCGGCGCCAGCCCGGAAAGCGGCAAGAGCTTTACCAGCACCAACCTGGCGGTGGTGGTGGCGCAGGCCGGGCAGCGGGTGCTGTTGATCGACGCCGATATGCGCAAAGGCTTCCTGCATCGCTGGTTGGCGGATGATGGGCATCAGGGCCTGTCCGACATGCTGGTGGGCAACGTGACGGCGGAACAGGCGGTGCGGAAAACCGCCATCGCCAACCTGGACTTCGTGCCGCGCGGCCAGGTGCCGCCGAACCCGTCCGAACTGCTGATGCATCGCCGTTTCGCCGATTTTCTGCGCTGGGCCGGGCAAAACTACGATCTGGTGCTGATCGACACGCCGCCGATTCTGGCGGTGACGGACGCGGCGATCGTCGGCAATCACGCGGGCACCTCGCTGCTGGTGGTGCGCTTTGAGGTGAATACCGTCAAGCAGATCGAAACCAGCATGCGCCGCTTCGAACAGAATGGGGTGACGATCAAGGGCGTGATCCTCAACGGCATGGTGAAGAAGGCGGCAACCGACATGAGCTATTACAACTTCGCCTACCCAAGCCATCGGGAAGAGCTCCCGCAGGCAGGGGAGTAAGCGGGTGAAGGCCATTATCACCAATGCCCTGTGGCTGATGCTCGAACGCGTTTCGCTCAGCCTGTCCGGCATCTTCGTCTCCATTTACGTTGCGCGCTATCTGGGGCCCGCGCAGTTTGGCGCGCTCAACTATCTGTTGGCGACGATCGCCATCGTGGTGCCACTGGTGCAGTTGGGCGCCGACAGCATCATTTTCAACCGCGTCGCCCGCCGACAGCCGAGCGGCATTCGCCTGATGCTGGCGTCAATACGCCTGCGCCGCCGGCTGTTCCTGGTGGTGGCGCTGCCGATACTGATATGGAGCTATGTCAGCCAAACGCCCGCCAGCCAACTGATGACGCTGTTGCTGCTTGTCAGCGCCTATTTCTCGATTCAGGACGTGTACAAGATTTATTACGATGCCCGCCTGCAGTCGAAACGCAATACGCTGATCAACAACCTGGCGCTGCTGCTGTCGATCGGGCTGCGGCTGGCGCTGGTGAGCGCCGCGCTGCCGCTGGTGTGGTTCGCGGTACCCTACATCATCAGCAGCGCCGTGCCTTACCTGGTGCGCCTCTGGTTATTCCGTGGGGAAGCTGCGGCCTCGCCGCGGGTTACGCCGCGCCAGGCCAGGCGCTACGGCCGTTACTTGCTAAAGGTGGGGCTGCCGTTGGCCATCTCCAGCCTGTCGATAGTGATCTATACCCGCATCGATCAAATCATGCTGGGCAATCTGGTCGGCGAGCAGGCGGTAGGCTGGTTCAGCGCCGCCACCACCCTTAGCCAAGGCTGGGTTTTCGTGCCGATGGCGCTGATCACCTCGTTGATGCCGGGCATTGCCAGCTGCCGCGATCCGTTGGAGCAGGAGTACCGTATCCGGGTGCTTTATCTGGTGGTCCTGGGCCTGTCGTTGCCGGTGTTGCTGGGCCTGTGGTGGTTCGCCCACCCGGCCATTGCGCTGCTGTACGGCGCCGCTTTCCAACCGGCCGCCAGCATCCTGGCTATTTGTACGCTGACCTCGCTGTTTTCGGTCATGGGGACGGTTTCGTACCGCAGCATCGTGCTGTTCGCCGGCTATCGCTTTATCGCCATCAAGATGCCGTTGGTGGCTGTGGCGAACGTGGTGATGAATCTGCTGCTGATCCCGCGCTATGGCCTGATCGGCGCGGCGGTGTCTACGCTGCTGGCGGAATTCATTTCGTTCTTCGTGCTGAACAGTTTATTCCGTGGCGGAAAAATTACCCGACTGCAGCTGACCTGTTTTTACTGCCTGCCGCGTCTTGTCAGCAAATTAAGGAGAGAGCATGTTAAACATCCTGGTTAAAAACATTTCCAAGCGCCTGCCCGATGCCTGGCACCATCAGGTTAAATACGCGCTCTATTTCAAGAAGCTGCCGCACCTGTCAAAACCGACCGGCTTCAGCGAAAAGATCATGCGCCGCAAAATTTACCCGCGCAGCATCTACACCACCTTGTCGGACAAGTTCAAGGTACGTGAATTTATCGCCGGTCTGTGGGGCGAGGAGTACCTGGTGGAGCTGTATGCGCATGGCACTGAACTCAGCTACGACATGTTCAGGCAATTGCCCAACGCCTTTGTGCTGAAGGCCAACCACGGCAGCGGTTATAACCGGTTGGTGTTCGACAAGCGGCAGGTTAGCTACGCGGAGTTGTACGATCTCAGCAACGCGTGGATGCGCAGCAACTTTTATGAGCAGAGTCGCGAAAAGCATTATCTGGATATCGAACCCTGCATCATGGTGGAGCGCATGTTGCTGGATGGCGAACAGGTGCCGAACGATATCAAGTTTCATTGTTTCAACGACAATCATGAAATTCGCATGTTCATCCAGGTGGATTATCAGCGCTTCGGCACCCATCGGCGCGATATTTTTGATATCGACTGGAACCGCACCGAAATCCGTATCAGCTTGCCCAATGCCGACGAACCGATGCCGCGCCCTACGCGGCTGGATGAAATGATACGTTTGGCTCGCCAGACGGCGCAGCAGTTCTCTTATGTGCGCGTGGATTTCTACCAGGTCGGCGAGAAGGTGTATTTCGGTGAGTTGACGTTTACGCCTGGCGCGGGGCTAAGCAAGCTGATGCCGAAAAACATTGAGCAGGAATGGGGCAGTTATTTTACTGAGTAAACGCTTATGCAAAGAGTCGCCTCCAATTTTCAAATGCATGCCAATGCCGGTTATAATCAGTCGCGGGATTTGATCAATCAATCCATCGTATTGACCTTCCTGCTGATGTTTTTCGTGAAAACCTTCCTGACCTCGGGATCGTTCAACAGCGAGCTGATTAATAAAGCCGTGCTGGGGCTGAATGGCCTGATGTTGCTCTATGTCGGCTATGCATTTTTTATCGCTACGCTGGCGGAAAAGGCGGTTGCGGGTTTTTTGGTTCTGCTGTTTCTTATGAATATTGCCACCGGGCATGGTGATTATCTGTTTGGTGCGGTATTCAGCACGGCGGTGATAATTTTATTTCGTCGTATCGAAATGGGGCGTGGCGCTGAAATGTTTGCCATCACCTTTGTGGTGGCAGGGTTGCTGGTGGTTATTCCCTATACCTTTTACACTGATGGGTTTGTTTACCTTGATGAACGTTATGGCAACAGATTAACGCTGGGGTTCGATAACCCGAATACCCTGGCGTATTATTCTTTTGCCTTGTTCGCCACACTGCTGTGCCTGATCGACCATGCGAAATTAACGCGTGGAATGAAAAATATCGCTTCGTTGGCGGTATCGGCGTTAATTCTCCCGGTGCTGATGTATTCCTATTCTCGCACCTGTTTTATGCTGGCGTTGTTGATGCTGCTGCTGTTTTGGCTGGCGCCGCTGCTGCGTGTCGCCCCCAACAGAAAAGTCTGCATCGCGCTGACGTTGGTCATTGTCGGCTTTCAATTCGCCAGCGTTATACGCTGGGGGAGCAATCCGGCATTGGACGTGCTCTTGAACCAGGCGCTGACCGGCCGGATCTGGTTCTCCTGGCAGATGTTTCAGGCGGTGGGGCTACCCAATCCGCTGTTCGGCATGAATATAGAGCCGTATAAGCCAGTCGATTTCTTCTTCATCGCCATGTTTTATTCGGCCGGTGGCATCGCCTCTGTCGTCATGCTTTTTTGTTATTTTCACTTGTTGGGCAATATGCGCAGGCTGAGTCGATTCATGCGCTGGGTGGTGGTGGTTTTCCTGTTAACAACCTTGACGGAAACCTATTTTTTGGTCCCGGTATTTAACGTGTCGTTATTGTTGCTTTGCCGTGGAAAAGAAATAATAAATTCTAAGCTGGAGGGTTAAGAAATGGATTTCTCTATCGTGATCCCTATTTATAATAGTTCGCGCTACCTGCCTAAAACGCTGAAGCGAATTTTCAACGCTTGCCAAGGGTTCGACTATCAGGTGATTTTGGTTGATGATTGCTCTGACGAGGATGACATCAAATCTATCCGCCAGATAGCGGCGACCAATAGCAATGTGATGCTGCATGAGAAAAAACAGAAGAGCAATGCGGCGGTATCGCGCAACTTAGGCACCAAGTTAGCGCAATCGGAGATCGTGTTTTTCCTCGACTCCGATGATTACTTCACGACCAACTATATTATTCGCCGCATGAAGAAACATGAAGATCGCCAGATTGATATTATCTTCGGCAACTATGCAGAGGTGAGCGGCGATTCGGTACGCGACTTCAACTTCCACTACAAATCCGGTTCTTCCGGCGAAGATTTTCTTTTTCTGGAAATGGGCGATATTCGGTCATCCACCATCAGCATGCGTAAAAAAAGCGATCGCCGCTTTTTATTTCCCGAGTTTCTCAATAAGCATCAGGATTGGGGCTTTCTGGTCAACGCCACCAATTTGGGCGCGCAAGTGGCGCATGACGCCGGCGGCGGGGTGTTTCTCGACGTGGGGCGCTACGGGCGCATGACGGCGAAGCTTAATCTGGAGGCCAGCGACCGCTTTATCAATACCTTCCTCAGCCCCAGCGATCGCCATATCAGCGGATTCGCCTGTAAGCATCTGCTGGCCTCGCTGTATTCGGAAAACGCCCAGGCGTTCAATTATTACTCGTCGCGCATCGTGCGGCACAGCCTGAGCGGCAAGTTCAAGATGATCAAATGGTATGGCGATTGTCTGGCGCGGTTGGGGTTGTTCTCGGTTGGCGGCCGGCTGCTGCGCAACGTGCGCCAGGGATTCAGGAGATGACATGCAACCACGCAAGATAATCATCGTTATCGAAAATATGGCGGGCAAGGGCGGTACTGAACGGGTCGCCAGCGGTTTGGCCAATGCGCTGGCGCGTTTGCCGGGTTACGAGGTCGCGGTGTTTTCGCTGTTTGGCGAGCGGAGCTTCTTTCCGCTGGCGAGCGACGTCCGGTTGCGCTGCGGCGGTGGCGATTCGCTGTTCTGGCCGTGGCGGCTGGCGTTCGCGCTGCGGCGTGAACGCGCGGACGTGATCATTACCGTTTCCATGGGGAAACTGTCGGTGGTGATGACGCCTTTCCTGCGTTTGTTCTGTGCCCGCAGCCGGCTGCTGTTGAGTGAGCACGTCAGCTTTCACCAGTATCCGCGCGTATTTAAGTGGCTGAAGTTGCTGGTTTACCGGCTGAGCGATCGCGTGATTTTCCTGACGCGGCAAGATAGCGACGCCATCGCTCGCTGGGTGAGGGCCGGGAAATGTCGGGTGATCGAGAACGTTTCGCCGTTCCGCGCACAGGCGCCAACGCCGGCGCTGCAGCAAAAGGTGGCGCTGGCGGTGGGGCGCTTGAGCAATCAGAAGGGCTTCGATCGTCTGATCGCGCTGTGGCGAGGGGTGGCGGCGCAGGTGCCGGATTGGCGGCTGCTGATTATTGGCGACGGCCCGGAGCGCGATGCGCTGCGGCGGCAGATTGAAGACGCCGGGCTGGCGCGGCAGGTGAGTCTGCTGCCGGCCACCGCCGACGTGGCGGACTATTATCGCCAGGCCAGCCTGTATTTGATGACCTCTCGCTATGAGGGATTGCCGATGGTGCTGATCGAAGCCATGAGTTTCGGCCTGCCGTTGGTGGCCTACGACTGCAAGACCGGCCCGGCCGAGTTGATAGACGATGGCGTCAACGGCTATCTGGTGCCCGATGACGACGCCGCCGCCTTCAGCGAAGGGGTGATCAAACTGATGCTCGATCCGGGTTTGCGCGAGCACTTTTCTGTCGCCGCGTTAGAGAAGTCTCGCCGTTTTTCTCCCGAACGTATTTATCCCCAGTGGCAACAGCTCACCGAGTGAGGACAAAATGGAAAAGATATCCGTAATCATGCCGGCCTACAATGCCGCGAACTCTATCAAAGAGTCGATTCTAGGCGTGCTGAACCAGCGATTTACCGATTATCACCTGTATGTGATCGATGATGCGTCCACCGACGATACTGCCGAGGTGGTGCGGCCGTTTATCCACGATCGCCTCACCTATATACGCAATGAGCATAATCAGGGCGTGGCGGAAACGCGCAACATCGGCATTGAGGCGGCGAACGGCGACTATATCGCCTTCTGCGACAGCGATGACGTATGGCTCCCCAACAAGCTGTCGCGCCAGGCGAGCATTTTGCAAACCCGCCGCTACGACGTGGTGTGTTCCCATTACTACACCTTCGAAGACGACCTGAAATTGATCAAAAACACCCGTGGCGCGGAAGAGCTTATCGGCTATCAGGACATGTTGAAAAGCAACTGGATCGGTAATCTCACCGGCATCTACAACCAAAAGCGCATCGGCAAGGTGTATCAGCAAAAAGTGGGCCATGAGGACTATTTGATGTGGCTGGCGGTGCTGCAGAAGGCGCGTAACGGCCTGGCCTACTGCATTCCTGAACCGCTGGCCTGTTACCGATTGTCTACCCATTCGCTGTCGGGCAACAAAATCCGCGCCGCTGACTGGCAATGGCGGATTTACCGTCAGCATTTGGGGCTGTCTTATCAGAAATCCTGCTATCTGTTCGCCACCTATCTGTTCAATGCCGTGGTGAAAAGGAAATGACCATGAGGGGGATGTATCAGAGGGTGGTTCTGGGCTGTTGCGCCTTGTGGGGCGCTTCGGCTCTGGCGCAGAGCTGCCAACCCAATCTGTTGGCCAACCCCGGCTTTGAGCAGGGGCTCGGCGGCTGGCGAGCGCAGGGCGCGCAGGCCGACGGCGATACGCACAGCGGCAATGGCAGTTTGCGCTATGACAATGCAGATGCCGCGCAGTACCGCACCTTCAACCAGGCGCTGCAGGTTGCGCCCGGACAGACGATCGATTTCGGCGTCTGGCTCAAGACTCGCGGCGTACGCGGGCAAAGCCGCGACGGCGGCGCCGGGGTTTATCTGCAGAGCTTTGATGCGCAGGGGCGCTTTCTGGAGGGCAGCTATCCGGCTGGGGTGACCGGCGACAGCGGCTGGCGGCAGGTGAACGCCAGCTATACCGTGCCGCCGCAGGCGGCGCGAATCACGTTTGGCGTTTATCTGCGCAAGGGGAGCACCGGTACCGCCTGGTTTGACGACGCCTATGCGTGTGCTCGAGCGTCTATGCCGGCGTTGTATCAGCTCGGCGCGTCGGCGCAGGGGAAGGTCGACACGCTGGTCGTCACTTCGCAGCCGCAGCATTTGCAGGTCGACAGCGAATTGCTCAATGCCGAGGGGCAGGTTGTTCACCGTAGCCGTGACCGTTATCAGGTTGAAGGGCAGCGCCGTATCGAATACCAACCGCCGACCGGCCTGGCCCAGGGCGAATACCGCCTGCGTCAGCAGGTCACCGGGCAGCAATCCCGGCCGGCACCGGACAGCGAGCTGTCTTTTCGCGTCGGGCAGCCTGCGGCCAAAGTGGCGATCGACAGCGAAGGCTTTACCCTGCGCGACGGTCAACGGCTTTTCCCGTTGGGTATTTACGCCAACGTGGCGACCGATGAGCATTTGGCGCGCATCGCATCGGCGGGATTCA
The DNA here is from genome assembly GCF_052168875.1 of Serratia sp. CY38905. NCBI lineage: Bacteria > Pseudomonadati > Pseudomonadota > Gammaproteobacteria > Enterobacterales > Yersiniaceae > Serratia > Serratia sp. CY38905. Next base: position 39,546 of record NZ_JBJNLV010000002.1, read on the forward strand.
ACACGGTGCTGAATTATGATTATGGGGAGAAGAAAGACCCTTACGCCTTTTTCCGCAACGCACGCCAGCGCGGGCTGCTGGTCATTTACTCCGTCAAAGATCAGTACCGCGGCAGCCGTTTCGCTCCGGCCGTGCGCGGCGGCGATTATGCGGCGATGACGGCCTGGTACGTGCAGCGCTTGCGCTCTCAGCCCAACCTGCTCGCCTGGTACATCAACGATGAGCTGGGGCCGGAATATCTCGATAAGATCGAGGAAAAAAACCTGCAAATAAAGCGGCTTGACGGCGATCATCCTACCTTCCAGGTGTTGAACAAAACCGGGGAGTTGGACGCTCACTTCAACAGCAGCGACATTTTGGCGACCGACCCTTACCCGGTGGGGAACGATCGCGATCTGACGCGCACCACGCGTTATACCGAACTGACGGTGCAGGCCGCCCGCCAGGCGCGCGGGGCCTGGGTGGTGATGCAAATCATGGATCATGCCGCTTATGACGCCCGCCGCAAGCCACATCCGCCGTCAGAGGCGGAAATCCGCAATCAGGCCTGGCAGGCGCTGATCGGCGGCGCCAAGGGGCTGTTGTTTTATTCTTATACCGATCTGTTTTACAAGCGCAAAACCGGCCGCTTCGACCAACGGGAGTTTGACGCCACCTGGCGCGTTGTGGCCGCCGTGTCGCAGCAAATCGCCGCCTTCACCCCTTATCTGCTGACGGGAAAATCGACGCCGCTGGCGGGAAGCAACCCTCAAATGCCGGCGCGGATGTTTGTTCTGGGCGATCGCGCCTTGCTGCTGGTAGCCAACCCTTACTATCGAGAGGAAAGCACCCGATTGCGCCTTCCGGCGGGCTGGCGGCAGCGGGAAGGGGGGGCGGAGATCCAGCTGGCGTTGCCCGCCGTGGGCACCGCGACGCTGTGGCTCCAACGCTGAAAGCGTCGAGTTAGCGTTACGCGGGAGGTTTCTCCCGCGTCCTACCCCCAAATACCCCATCTTGCCTCCCGCCCGTCAGCCTCTGTCTTCCACTCCTGATTTATTCATTTAAATTCAACATATTAATCTCGTTTATCGCACCTATACTTTGGTGGTATTTCTCACCCGGTGCGTGTATCGCCTCCCGCTTTCTCTTGATCGCAATCAATTTGCCGCCGATTGGCCGTCAGTAGGCTGGCGGCAGATTGAGCATGTCTTCTTATAACGACAAGAGCCTTCAGGAGCATTCCGGATGAGCAAATTTTTAGACCGTTTCCGCTATTTCAAGCAGTTGGCGGAGCCTTTTTCTGGCGATCACGGCCAGACCTTGAACACCAACCGCGACTGGGAAGACGGCTACCGCAGCCGTTGGCAGCACGACAAAGTGGTGCGTTCCACCCACGGCGTGAACTGCACCGGTTCCTGCAGTTGGAAGATCTACGTGAAGAATGGCCTGGTGACCTGGGAAACCCAGCAAACCGACTACCCGCGCACCCGCCCCGATCTGCCCAACCATGAACCGCGCGGCTGCCCGCGCGGCGCCAGCTACTCCTGGTACCTGTACAGCGCCAACCGGCTGAAATACCCGCTGATGCGCAAGCGTCTGCTCAAGCTGTGGCGCGAGGCGAAAGCGCAGCACAGCGATCCGGTCGCGGCCTGGGGCTCTATCGTCGGCGATGCGGAAAAAGCCAAAAGCTACAAGGTGGCGCGCGGCCGCGGCGGTTTCGTCCGCTCCAGCTGGCAGGAGGTCAATGAACTGATCGCCGCCGCCAACGTCTATACCGCCAAAACCTTCGGCCCGGACCGTATCATCGGCTTCTCGCCAATCCCGGCGATGTCGATGGTGTCCTACGCCGCCGGCGCCCGCTACCTGTCGCTGATCGGCGGCGCCTGCCTGAGCTTCTACGACTGGTATTGCGATCTGCCGCCGGCCTCGCCGATGACCTGGGGCGAGCAGACCGACGTGCCGGAATCCGCCGACTGGTACAACTCCTCCTACATTATCGCCTGGGGCTCCAACGTGCCGCAGACGCGCACCCCGGACGCCCACTTCTTTACCGAAGTGCGTTACAAGGGCACCAAAACCGTGGCGGTGACGCCGGACTATGCCGAAGTCGCCAAGCTGTGCGACCACTGGCTGAATCCGAAGCAGGGCACCGACAGCGCGATGGCGCTGGCGATGGGCCACGTAATGCTGAAAGAGTTCCATCTCGATCGCGAAGTCGGCTACTTCCGCGACTACGTGCGCCGCTATACCGACATGCCGATGCTGGTGCTGCTGGAAGCGCGTGAAGGCGGCCATTACGCCGCTGGCCGCCTGCTGCGCGCCGCCGATCTGGTGGACGGGCTGGGCCAGGAAAACAACCCCGAGTGGAAAACCGTCGCTATCGACAGCCGCAGCGGCGATCTGGTGGCGCCGCAGGGCTCCATCGGCTTCCGCTGGGGCGAGAAGGGCAAGTGGAACCTGGAACAGCGCGAGGGCAAGTCGCAACAGGAAGTCGAGCTGCAGCTCAGCCTGTTGGGCATGCATGACGACGTTGCCGAGGTGGGCTTCCCGTACTTCGGCGGCGCCGACAGCGAGCATTTCAACAGCGTGGCGCTGGACGAGATCCTGCTGCACAAACTGCCGGTGAAACGCCTGCAGCTGGCGGACGGCAGCGAAGCGCTGGTGACCAGCGTGTACGACCTGACGCTTGCCAACTACGGCCTCGAGCGCGGGTTGGGTGACGCCAACTGCGCCGCCGACTATGACGAGGTCAAGGCCTACAGCCCGGCCTGGGCCGAACAGATCACCGGCGTGTCGCGCCACAACATCATCCGCATTGCCCGCGAGTTCGCGGAAAACGCCGAAAAGACCCACGGCCGTTCGATGATCATCGTCGGCGCCGGCGTCAACCACTGGTATCACATGGACATGACCTACCGCGGCCTGATCAATATGCTGATCTTCTGCGGTTGCGTCGGCCAGAGCGGCGGCGGTTGGGCGCACTACGTCGGCCAGGAAAAACTGCGGCCGCAAACCGGCTGGCTGCCGCTGGCGTTCGGCCTCGACTGGCAGCGTCCGCCGCGCCACATGAACAGCACCTCGTTCTTCTACAACCATTCCAGCCAATGGCGCTATGAAACCGTCGGCACCGACGAGCTGCTGTCGCCGCTGGCGGACAAATCGCGCTTCGGCGGCAGCCTGATCGACTTCAACGTGCGCGCCGAGCGCATGGGCTGGCTGCCGTCGGCGCCGCAGCTGAGCACCAACCCGCTGCGCCTGGCGGAGCAGGCCCGCGCGGCCGGTCAGTCGCCGGTCGAGTTCACCGTCGACAGCCTGAAAAATGGCTCGCTGGGCTTCGCCGTCGAGCAGCCGGACAATCCGCAGAACTTCCCGCGCAACCTGTTCGTCTGGCGCTCCAACCTGTTGGGCTCCTCCGGCAAGGGCCATGAGTACATGCTCAAATACCTGTTGGGCACCGAAAACGGCATTCAGGGGAAAGATCTCGGCCAGCAGGGCGGCGTGATGCCGCAGGAAGTGGAATGGCGCGAGCAGGGCGGCGAAGGCAAGCTGGATCTGGTGGTGACGCTCGATTTCCGCATGTCGAGCACCTGCCTGTACTCCGACGTGGTGTTGCCGACCGCCACCTGGTATGAAAAAGACGACATGAACACCTCCGACATGCACCCGTTCATCCATCCGCTGTCGGCGGCGGTCGATCCGGCCTGGGATTCGAAGAGCGACTGGGAGATCTACAAGGGCATCGCCAAGGCCTTCTCCGAGGTGTGCGTTGGCCATCTGGGCCAGGAAACCGACGTGGTGACCCTGCCTATCCAGCACGATTCCGCCGCCGAACTGGCGCAGCCTTACGGCGTGCAGGACTGGAAGAAAGGCGAATGCGATCTGATCCCCGGCAAAACTGCGCCGCACATCATCGCGGTGGAACGCGATTACCCGGCCACCTACGAGCGCTTCACCTCGCTGGGGCCGCTGCTGGACAAACTGGGCAACGGCGGCAAGGGCATCAGCTGGAACACCCAAACCGAGGTCGACTTCCTCAAGCAGCTTAACTACGTCAAGGCCGACGGCCCGGCGGCGGGGCGGCCGAAGATCGAGAGCGCGATAGACGCGGCGGAAGTGATCCTGTCGCTGGCGCCGGAAACCAACGGCCAGGTGGCGGTAAAAGCCTGGGAGGCTCTGAGCAACGTCACCGGCCGCGATCACCGCCATCTGGCGCTGAACAAGGAAGACGAGAAAATTCGCTTCCGCGACATTCAGGCGCAGCCGCGCAAAATCATCTCCAGCCCGACCTGGTCCGGTCTGGAAGACGAACACGTTTCCTACAACGCCTGCTACACCAACGTGCACGAGCTGATCCCGTGGCGCACCCTCAGCGGCCGTCAACAGCTGTATCAGGATCACGAGTGGATGCGTGCCTTCGGTGAAAGCCTGCTGGTATACCGGCCGCCGATCGACACCCGCGCCGCGCAGCCGTTGCTCAACAGCAAACCGAACGGCAACAAGGAGAAGGCGCTGAACTTCCTGACGCCGCACCAGAAGTGGGGCATTCACTCCACCTACAGCGACAACCTGTTGATGCTGACGCTGTCGCGCGGCGGCCCGATCGTCTGGCTGAGCGAAGACGACGCCAAAGATCTGGGCATCGCGGACAACGACTGGATCGAGGCCTTTAACGCCAACGGCGCGCTGACGGCGCGCGCGGTGGTCAGCCAGCGTATCCCGGCCGGCATGACCATGATGTACCACGCGCAGGAGCGCATCGTGAACCTGCCGGGCTCGGAGATCACCAGCCAGCGTGGCGGCATCCACAACTCGGTGACCCGCGCCTGTCCGAAGCCGACCCACATGATCGGCGGCTATGCGCAGCTGGCCTACGGCTTCAACTACTACGGCACCGTCGGCTCCAACCGCGACGAGTTCGTGGTGGTGCGCAAGATGAACCGCATTGATTGGTTGGATGACGAAGGCAACGACTACGCGCAGGGCAGTCAGCAGGAGAACAGCAAATGAAAATTCGTTCGCAAGTCGGCATGGTGCTGAATCTGGACAAGTGCATCGGTTGCCACACCTGTTCGGTCACCTGCAAAAACGTCTGGACCAGCCGTGAAGGTATGGAATACGCCTGGTTCAATAACGTGGAAAGCAAGCCCGGCGTCGGGTATCCGCACGCCTGGGAAGATCAGGAAAAATGGAAGGGCGGCTGGATCCGTAAAATCAACGGCAAGCTGGAGCCGCGCATGGGCAACCGCGTCGGCGTGCTGGCGAAAATCTTCGCCAACCCGGACGTGCCGGCGCTGGACGACTACTACGAGCCGTTCGATTACGACTACCAGCATCTGCACACCGCCAAACAGGGCAAGCACCAGCCGGTGGCCCGCCCGCGCTCGCTGATCACCGGCCAGCGCATGAACAAGATCGAAAGCGGCCCGAACTGGGAGGAGATCCTCGGCGGGGAGTTCGAAAAACGCTCGCAGGACAAGAATTTCGTTAACCTGCAGAAGGCGATGTACGGCCAGTTCGAAAACACCTTCATGATGTACCTGCCGCGCCTGTGCGAGCACTGCCTCAACCCGGCCTGCGTCGCCACCTGCCCGAGCGGGGCGATCTACAAGCGCGGCGAAGACGGTATTGTGCTGATCGACCAGGACAAGTGCCGCGGCTGGCGCATGTGCCTGACCGGCTGTCCGTACAAGAAAATCTACTTCAACTGGAAGAGCGGCAAGTCCGAGAAGTGCATCTTCTGCTACCCGCGCATCGAAGCCGGGCAGCCGACGGTCTGTTCGGAGACCTGCGTGGGCCGCATTCGCTACCTCGGCGTGCTGCTGTACGATGCCGACCGCATCGAGCAGGCGGCGGCGGTGGAGAACGACAAGGATCTGTATCAGAGCCAGCTCGACATCTTCCTCGATCCGCATGACCCGAAGGTGATTGCTCAGGCGCTGGCGGACGGCGTGCCGCAGGGGGTCATTGAAGCTGCCCAGCAGTCGCCGGTGTACAAAATGGCGATGGACTGGAAGCTGGCGCTGCCGCTGCACCCGGAATACCGCACTCTGCCGATGGTCTGGTACGTGCCGCCGTTGTCGCCGATTCAGTCCGCCGCCGACGCCGGCGAGCTGGCGCACAGCGGCGTGCTGCCGGACGTCGAGAGCCTGCGCATTCCGGTGCAGTATCTGGCGAACCTGCTGACCGCCGGCGATACCGAGCCGGTGCTGCTGGCCCTGAAACGCATGCTGGCGATGCGCCACTACAAGCGGGCGGAAACCGTCGACGGCGTGGTGGACACCAGCGCGCTGGAGCAGGTCGGGTTGAGCGAAGCGCAGGCGCAGGAGATGTATCGCTACCTGGCGATCGCCAACTATGAAGATCGCTTCGTGGTGCCGTCGAGCCACCGCGAGCTGGCGCGCGAAGCCTTCCCGGAAAGCAAAGGCTGCGGTTTCAGCTTCGGCGACGGCTGCCACGGCAGCGATGGCAAGTTCAACCTGTTCAACAGCCGCCGCATCGACGCCATCGACGTGACCGCGAAAACCGCGCGGCCGGAGGACGCCTCATGATCAGCCTGAAAGTGATCGCCCGCCTGCTGGATTACCCGGAGCAGGTCCTGTTTGACCATCAGCAAGCGCTGATTGAGGCGCTGGAGCCGGCCAGCGAGCTGGATCTGCACCACAGCGCGCAGCTGATTCTGTTTATCCGCCGCCTGTGCGCCCGCCCGCTGCTGGACGCGCAGGCCGACTATTGCGAGCTGTTCGATCGCGGCCGCGCCACCTCGCTGCTGCTGTTTGAGCACGTGCACGGCGAGTCGCGCGATCGCGGCCAGGCGATGGTCGATCTGATGGCGCAGTACCGTGCCGCCGGGCTGGAGATCGACAGCCGCGAGCTGCCGGATTTCCTGCCGCTGTACCTGGAGTATCTGGCCAGCCGCAGCGCGGCGCAGGCGCGGGAAGGGCTGCAGGACATCGCGCCGATCCTGGCGCTGCTGGGCGCGCGCCTGCAACAGCGCGAAAGCCCGTATGCGGTGCTGTTCGATCTGCTGCTATTGCTGTCCGGCAGCGAGGTGCAGGCCCAGACGCTGGAAACCCAGGTGGCGCAAGAGGCGCGTGACGATACGCCGCAGGCGCTGAATGCGGTGTGGGAAGAGGAGCAGGTCAAGTTTCTCGGCGAACAGGGCTGCGCCTCCGCCCAGCAGACGGCGCACCAGCGGCGCTTCGCCGGCGCGGTAGCGCCACAGTATCTGGATCTGACGGATGCGTTAACCGGAACCAAAGGACGCTAATCATGCAATTTTTGAATCAGTTCTTCTTCGATATTTACCCTTATCTGGCCGGCGCGGTATTCCTGATTGGCAGCTGGTTGCGTTACGACTACGGGCAGTACAGCTGGCGCGCCGGCTCCAGCCAGATGCTGGATAAAAAGGGCATGCGGCTGGCGTCCAACCTGTTTCACATCGGCATTATCGGCATCTTCGCAGGCCACTTCCTCGGCATGCTGACGCCGCACTGGATGTATGAGGCCTTCCTGCCGATCGACGTGAAGCAGAAGCTGGCGATGATCGCCGGCGGCGCCTGCGGCCTGATGACGCTGATCGGCGGCGCGCTGCTGCTGAAGCGCCGGTTGACCAACCCGCGGGTGCGCGCCACCAGCAGCTTCGCCGACATCATGATCCTGACGTTGCTGGTGGTGCAGGTGTGCCTCGGCCTGCTGACCATTCCGTTCTCCGCCCAGCATATGGACGGCAGCGAAATGATGAAGCTGGTGGCCTGGGCGCAGGCGGTGGTGACGTTCCACGCCGGCGCTTCCGCGCACCTGGAAGGGGTGGCGATTATCTTCAAACTGCACATGGTGCTGGGCATGACGCTGTTCGTGCTGTTCCCGTTCTGCCGCCTGGTGCATATCTGGAGTGCGCCGGTAGAGTATCTGACCCGCCGTTACCAGCTGGTGCGCAACCGCCGCTGAGCCTGACCCCGCCGCCGCCGATCGCCAGCGGCGGCGCTATTCTGATAATTCCCCCGCCGTCTGCCCATTCTCGCCGCCTTGTCGTAAACTTACTATCTCAGTCATGTTACGCTTATGCTTGCGCCGACGGACGTCGGCCCGTGGTAGCCGATAACAAGAGATAGCGCCTTGATGAAAGGCCTTTTGGGACATAAAAACCGGGGATGATCCGCATGGCCTTCGCGCCGCGCGGGAGAATCGCTTTATGGATAGTCAGGTTAATCAATAACAATAATGACCACACAATGTCGCTCACCCGAGCTGTTGCCTCTGAAAATCATCGCCACCGGGGCCGCGTTGCCGCCCAACCGCGTGGCCTCCTCTACGCTCGATGCCCGCCTGGGGAAACCGGCCGGCTACGTTGAAAAGCGCTCGGGCATCGTTTACCGCTATCACGCCGACGACGACGCCAGCCAGGCCGAGCTCGCCGCCGCCGCACTGCAAGACGCGCTGGCCCGCAGCACTATTCCGGCCGCTTCGATTGACCTGCTGATCTCCGCCTCGGCGATAGCGGTACAGGCGCTGCCGTGCTCTGCCGCGCATATTCTCAAGATCGCCGGATTGGCGCCGGGTACGCCGGGCTTCGACATCAACAGCAGCTGCGTCAGCTTTATCTCTGCGCTGCAGGTGGCGGCGGGGCTGTTGAACGCCGGGACGTATCGGCGTATCGCCATCGTCTCGGCGGATCTCGCTTCGCGCGGCATCGACTGGCAGCACGAAGAGTCGTCGCTGATTTTCGGCGACGGCGCCGCCTGCGCCATCGTGGAGCGCGGCGACGGCACCGGCGGCATCCTCGCCAGCCTGGTGGAAACCTATCCCGCCGGCAGCGAACTGTGCGAGATCCGCGCCGGCGGCACGCGCCGCAACCCGCGCGCCGGCATGTGCGAGCAAGACTTCCTGTTTCATATGCAGGGCAAACCGCTGTTCCGTCAGGCGTCGGCGCTGATTGAGGACTACCTCGACCGGCTGCTGAGCGCCAGCGGCTTGACCCTGGCGCAGATCGCCACCGTGGTGCCGCACCAGGCCAGCCATTTGTCGCTCGAACATATGCGCAAACGGCTGCACGTCTCCAGCGAGGCGCTGGTGGACATCTACCGCCATCACGGCAACCAGGTGGCGGCCTCTATCCCGACCGCGCTGCATGCCGCCGTGACCAGCGGGCGCTTCAACCCCGGCCAGCCGGTGATGCTGATCGGCACCGCCGCCGGGCTGGCGCTGGCCGGCATGGTGTTGCTGCCATGAGGGTGCTGGTGACCGGGGCGACCAGCGGGCTGGGGCGCAACGCGGCGCAGTGGTTGCTGGAGGCCGGGCATCAGGTGCGCGCCACCGGCCGCGATGAGCGGGCCGGCGAAGCGTTGCGGCAGATGGGCGCTGAATTTTACTCGCGCGATCTGGCGCAGGCCACGCCGCAGCAGTGCCGGGAGCTGGTGACCGACTGCGAGTGGGTATGGCACTGTGCGGCCAAGTCTTCGCCCTGGGGCAGCAAAGCGGAATTTCACCGCATCAACGCCGCGGCGACGGAGAAACTGGCGGAGGCGGCCGGGCGCTGCGGCGTGCGGCGCTTCGTGCATATCTCCACGCCGGCAATCTACTTCGATTTTCAGCCGCATTACGATCTTGATGAGGGTTATCGCGCCCGGCGCTTCGCCAATCACTATGCCGCCAGCAAGCACGCCGCCGAGCAGCGGTTGTTGGCGCAGGCGAAAATCTACCCGCAAACCACCTATATTATGCTGCGGCCGCGCGGCCTGTTTGGCCCGCACGATCGGGTGATCGTGCCGCGGCTGTTGCAGCAGCTCGAACGCGATCGCGGCGTGCTGCGGCTGCCCGGCGGCGGGCAAGCGCTGCTGGATCTGACCTTTGCTCCCAACGTGGTGCACGCCATGGAGCTGGCCAGCCGGCAGCGCGGATTGCCGTCCGGCGCCGTGTATAACATCACCAACCACCAACCGCAGCGGCTGGCGGAGATGCTGGATGCACTGCTGCGCCAGGAGCTGGGGCTGCGTTACCGGCTGCAGGCCGTGCCTTACCCGCTGCTGCAGGCGCTGGCCGGCGGCATGGAGCTGTGGGCAACGCTGAGCGGCAAGGAACCGCTGCTGACGCGCTACAGCGTGGCGGCGGTGCATTTTGACATGACCCTGAGCCAGACCCGCGCGATCGAAGAGCTGGGCTATCGGCCGCGTTACTCGATGGAAGAGGGGATCCGCCTGACCGGCGAGTGGCTGCGGCAGCAAGGAGGCATACAGCATGGCTAAGGTCACCGTATTTGAAGTGGGCTATTGCACGCATATCGGCTGCATGGCGCTGCGCGGCGCCGGGTTCCGGGTGTGTAAATTCCCGGCGCGCGCCTATCTGCTGGAGGTGGGAGAGCGCCGCTGGCTGTGGGATACCGGCTATGCGCATTATTTTCAGCAGCACACGCAGTCGGGGCTGTTCAGCCTTTACCGCCGCATGACGCCGGTCTATTTCGATCCCGCCGAGTCGTTGGCGCATCAGCTGCGCGAAGCCGGTTACGCCGAAGGCGACATCCAGGCGCTGATCGTCTCGCACTTTCACGCGGATCACATCGCCGGGCTGCAGGATTTCAGCCGCCTCGATTTTATTTGCTGCGGCGAAGGCTGGCAGCAAACCCGCGGGCTGCGCGGTTTCGCGGCGCTCAAGCGCGCCTTTATTCCCGGCCTGATCCCGGCGGATTTCGAGAGCCGCCTGCAGTTTATGGAGTCTTTTCCCTCGGTGGCGTTGCCCGCACTGCTGGCGCCGTTCGATCGCGGTTACGCGCTGCCGGGCAGTGAAGGACAAATCGTGCTGGTGCCGCTGCCGGGGCATGCGGCCGGCCATATCGGCGCCTTTATCCTCACCGACGCCGGCTGGACGCTGTTGGCCAGCGACGCCGCCTGGTCGCCGCAGAGCTACCAGACGCTGCGCGGACCCTCACGCCTGGCCAATCTGGTGATGGACGATGCGGCGGCGTACACCCGCACGCTGGAGCGGCTTAACCAACTGTGGGCGGGCGGCCAGGTCAACATTTTGCTGTGCCACGAGGGGGACCTGTGATCCCCTTCATGACCCTTTGGCACTACTTCCGCGCCCGGCGCCTGCGCTTTGGCGATCGTGCGGCGCTGGAGGCGCATCAGGCCCGGCAGCTCGCGGGCTTTGCCCGCCGGGTGCTGAGCAAGAGCCCCTATTTTCAGTGTTTCAGCCGCCGGCCGTTCGCCGAATGGCCGCAGATGGACAAGGCGCTGATGATGGCGCAGTTCGACCGGATGAATACCGCCGGGCTGAGCCGGGAGGCGGTGCTGGCCTGCGCGCAGCGCAGCGAGGCGGATCGCGATTTCACGCCAAAGATCGGGCGCTACAGCGTCGGGTTGTCGTCCGGCACCTCTGGGCAGCGCGGCGTGTTTGTCGTCAGCCCGCGCGAACAGCAGGTGTGGGCCGGCGGCATGCTGGCGAAGATGCTGCCGGACGGGCTGCTGGCCGGTGAGCGTGTCGCGCTGTTTCTGCGGGCGGACAATAATCTCTATCACAGCGTAAACAACCGTTGGCTGAGCCTGGCGTTTTACGATTTGCTGGCGCCGTTCAGCGAGCATCTGCCCGCACTGGAACGGCAGGCGCCCAGCATCATCGTGGCGCCGGCGCAGGTGCTGCGCGCCCTGGCGCTGGCGGTGCTGGCCGGGCAGGTGAAGCTGCCGGTCAAAAAAGTGATTTCGGTCGCCGAGGTATTGGAAGAACAGGATCGCCGCCTGCTGATGCAGGTGTTTCCGGCGGTCGGCGAAGTGTATCAGGCTACCGAGGGGTTCCTGGCCGCGACCTGCGCGCACGGCACCCTGCATCTGAACGAAGAGTTTTTGCATATCGAACCGCAGTGGATCGACGAACTGCGTTTCACGCCGCTGATCACTGATTTCACCCGCGGCACGCAGCCGATCGTGCGTTATCGGCTGGACGATGTGCTGGTACTGCGCAAGGAACCCTGCCCGTGCGGGCAGCCGACGCGCGCGATTGCGCGTATCGAAGGGCGGCGCGACGATCAGCTGATGCTGCCCGATGCGCAGCGGCAACCGCAGGCGGTGTTCGCCGATGCCTGCAGCCGGACGATCGCCAATGCGCTGCCGCTGACCAGCGATTACCGCCTGATCCAGCGCGGCGAGCAGCGGCTGGAGTTGATCGCCGATTGCAGCCCGGCGGCGTTGGCGCACTGCCAGGCGCAGCTGATCGCGCTGTTCGCTCGCCAAGGCATCGCCACCGATCGGCTCGAATGGCGGTTGACGGCGCAGGCGGTGTTGCCGCAGTTCGATCGCAAGCGGCGGCGCATCGTGCGCCAGGCGGAGGAAGCATGAAAAAGATGCTGTTCAGGCTAGGGCACATGTTGCTCGGCTGGGGGACGGTCGGGGTGGTGTATAGCCTGACCGATCGCCTGCAGGGGGCGGGAACCCTGCTGCCGCCATCGGCGCTTGACCGGGCGATCCCGTTTAATCCGGCGGCCATTTGGCTCTATCTGTCGTTCTTCCTCATCGTCCCGGCGGGCTATTTGCTGGCGCCGCTGCAGCGAATCAAATGGCTGACGCTGGCGATGCAGCTGACGGCGCTGGGCGCCGGGGCAGTTTACCTGCTGTGGCCGACCACCATGGCCTATCCGCAGAACGAGGGCGTTGGGCTCAGCGCGCAGCTGCTGGCGGCGTTAACGCAGGTGGATTCGCCGCAAAACTGCCTGCCGTCGTTGCACATGGCGCTGACGGTGCTGGCGGTGTGGGCGTTGAGCGACGGCGAGCGCAAAGTGCGAACGGCGCTGTGGATGCTGTGGGGCGTGGCGATCGCGTTCTCCATTCTGCAGCTGCGCCGCCATTTGTTTGTCGATCTGGCCGGCGGCGCGCTGCTGGCGCTGTGCGCCGGGTGGTTGGCCCTGCGCATCAAGACCCTGCGCCGGCGGGTGGTTAAAGGAGAAATGGGATGAGCGATCTGGCGTTGCCGATAGTGTTCATGCTGTTCATCGTGGTGGCCGAGGCGGTGGCGCTGCAGTGGGGGCGCCGTGAGCCGGTCAACTGGCACGATCTGGTGTTTAACCTGAACTCCGGCCATATCATGCTGTGGCTGTTCCGCGGGCTGGAGATCACCTGCTACGGCTACGTGGCCGCGCATTTCAGTCTGGGGCTGCTGGACGCCTGGCCGCCGCTGCTGATGTGGCTGTTCGCCCTGCTGGCGTGGGACTTCGGTTTCTACTGGCTGCATCGCCTGCACCACCGCTTCCGCGTGCTGTGGGCGGTACACGTGGTGCACCACCAGGGGGAGCACTTCAACCTGTCGCTGGGGGTGCGCAACTCCTGGTATTCGTCGTTGACGTCGATCCCGTTCTTTTTGCTGCTGGCGCTGGCGGGTGTGCCGCTGTCGGTGTTCGTCACGGTGTCGATTTTTCACTACAGCATTCAGCTGTTTAACCACAATGCGCTGACGCCGAAGCTGGGCGTGCTGGAAAAAATCCTGGTCACGCCGGCGCACCACCGAGTGCACCACGTCAAGGACATGGCGTATTCCAATAAGAACTTCGGCGGCAGCTTTATCTTCTGGGACAAGCTGTTCGGCACGTTCTGCCCGGCGTTGCCGACCACGCCGTTCAGCTACGGCGTCGGCGGCGACCGGCCGTCCGCCAACCCGTTCTGGGCGAGCAATCTGCCGTTTCTGCGCTATTTCCGTCTGGCATGGCGCCCGGCGCCGGGCCGGCCGCGCGACCGCCGTTCGGCGCTCAGCGTCTTCAGCGGCGCTATGCTGTTGTTCTCGTTGGTGGTCGGTTACGTCTACCAATACGGTTACGGCTACGGCGACATCAGCTGGCCGCAAATGGCGCTGCTGGTGCTGCTGGCGTTGGGCTCGGTAGCGCTGGGTGGCATGACGGAAGGGCGGCGGTGGGCGAGCGCCGTCTGGCTGCTGATCGCGCTGGGCATGCCGCTGCTGTTTATCGGCTATCTTGGCTGGCCGCAGCGCTATTGGCATATCGCCATGGCCGCCGTCGCGCTGCATGCCCTGTGCGTGGCGCTGGGCTGGGGGCGAGTGGCCGCGCCGGCCGCCGTGGAGGAACCGCATGGCTGACTTATTGCCGCCGCTGCGTTTCCCCGCCGATGGCGAGCAGGCGTTTCACCGCGATCTCAAGCGCGCGGCGCACGCCTGCCTGGCGGGCGATCATCGCTATGCCGATGCCGCGCGATTGGCCAAGGCCGCGCTGTTGCTGGCGCTGTGCGTCGGGTTTTACGCCCTGAGCCTGATGCAGCATCAGCCCTGGGCGTTTTTCCTCTGCTATTTCCTGTTCGTGGCCATGGGCATGCTGCTCAACGTCAACGTCAACCACGATGCTTCGCATAACGCCTTCTTGCGCGCGCCCTGGGCCAATCGCCTGGTGGGGCGGCTGGTGACGCTGCCGCTGGGCGTCGATCCGGACTACTGGCGCACGCGCCACGTGGATTACCACCACGTTTACGCCAACGTCGAACACTACGATCTGGACACCGAAGAGAACGGCTTTTTCCGCCAGACGCCGTTCCAGCGCTGGCGGCCGCATATGCGCTATCAGCATCTGTACTGGCCGCTGATCGCCGCGCTCTCGCTGCCCTACATCGCGTGGATTTTCGATTGGTCCGATCGGCTCGATAAAACGCCGCTGCGGGAAAAACGCGTGCTGGCGGGGCGCGGCGGTTGGGCGCTGTTCGTGCTGTGCAAATTGCTTCATGTGGCGCTGGTGCTGGTGGTGCCGCTGATCCTGTGCCACCTGCACGGCATCGGTTGGGGCTGGGTGCTGTTGGCTTACGTGCTCAGCCAGATGTTTGCCTCGCTGCTGGTGGTGTTCCTGCTGCTGGGCACCCACTGGGCGCAGGCCGAGTTTTACCCGGCGCCGGCGGGTGACAGCATGCCGCACGGTTGGTACCGGCACAATTTCGCCACCGCCTGCGACTGGCAGCCCGAGCCGCGCTGGCTGGAGCACCTGACCGGCGGGCTGAACTATCACCTGACCCATCACCTGTTTCCCGGCTGGAATCACCGCCACTACCCGGCGCTGGCCGCCGCAGTGGCGGAAGTGGCGCATCGGCACGGCATGGCGTACCGCTGCATCGGCTATCGCGAACTGCTGGCGCAGCAACAGCGCTTCTTACGCCGGATGGGGCAGCCATGAAGCCGCTGCGTCCGTTAGCCTACCGGCGTGACGACAGTGGGCTACATCGTGCGCTGATGCAGGCCGCCCAGCATTATTTGGCGGCCAACGGCGATCACCGCTTCGCCGACGGCGGCATGCTGGCGAAGGTGGCGCTGCTGCTGGCGCTGTGCGGCCTGTGTTACGGGTTGAGCCTGCAGCAGCAAAACGGCTGGGCGTTTTTCGCTTGCTACTTCGGTTTTATCTTTATCGGCATGTTCCTGACGGTGAACGTGGTGCACGATGCCTCACATAACGCGTTTTTCCGTCGGCCCTGGGCCAACCGCTGGCTGAACGCCCTGGTGAGCGTGCCGCTGGGGCTGGATCCCGACTGCTGGCGTGTGCGGCACGTGCTGTTCCACCATGCCCATAACAATATCGAACATTACGACCCCGACATCGACGCCAACGGCGTGCTGCGGCAAACGCCGTTCCAGCGCTGGCGGCCCTTTATGCGCGCCCAGCGCTACTATTGGCCGCTGGTGGCGGCGCTGACGTTCCCGTACTACATCTGGCTGTTCGACTGGCTGGATCGGGCGGGCCGCACCCGCGTGGCGGCACGCATGGCGCAGCAGGGTGTGCGCGGCTGGTGCGGATTTCTGGCGGGCAAGGCGGCGCACCTGCTGCTGGCGCTGGCGATCCCGTGCTGGCTGCTGCCGCCGGCCATCGGCATCGGGCAAATTCTGCTGGTCTATTTGCTGAGCCAGATGCTTTCTTCATTGCTGTTCGTGATGTTGATCATCGGCACCCACTGGGCCAAGGCCAATTTTTACCAGGCGCCGGCGCAGGGCGCGATGCCGCACGGCTGGTATCACCATGTGTTCGCCACCACCTTCGACTGGCTGACCCGGCCGCGTTGGCTGGGATACTGGCTCGGCGGGGCGAACCTGCATTTGACGCATCATCTGTTCCCGCACTGGAGCCACCGTCATTACCCGGCGCTGAGCCGCATCATCGGCGAGGTAGCGCCGCGTTTCGGCATCGACTACCGCCTGCTGGAGCTGGGGGAGCTGTTGCGCCTGCAGCAGCGCTTCCTCAGCGCGATGGGGCGCAAACCACATTAGCGTTGCATGCGGATTGTGCGAGGCGTTACGCAGTTCACTAATTGAACGATAGTTGCCCTTCCAGTAGACTTTCCCCCTGTGAATCAACGGCCACAGGAGGTGGACTATGCGCAGCTTGCCGATTCGGTTATCGAATAAAATTGATGATGATCTGAACGATATTGCCCGGCGTCATGGGATGGAAAAAACCGAGGTAATCAAAATGGCGTTTGCACTGATTACCCTTGCCGATAAGTACTGGATGAAACAGGATGGTACTTCTCTTGGCATTGTACGGGAGAAGGGTGAACAGCTTGAAGCGGTGGGGCGGGTCGTGGAGATCTTCCCATGAACATCGAAAGCCGTAATCTGCGCGATGAGGCCAGCCAGGTTTATCTGGAGCAGGTGTTGGTCTTCGACGAAATGGAGCGTCTGCGCCTGGCGCGCCAGGTATTGTGCGGGATATTCGCGGTCAGCGTGGGCGTATTCGCCGCCCACGCGTATTGGGACAAAAATGAAGTGCTCGGACAAACGTTCGAACTGGTGAAGATCGGCGCCTTGCCGCTGGTTACGCTGGTGGTTTCCTTCTACTTTCCCACCAGCGTGGCCAGATAAGGCGCCGCGTCAATGCGACTTCATGCCCGCCGCGGTCATCAGCAGGCGGAACAGCGAGGCGACCACGAACAGCCCCAGCACGCTGGCGCTCCAGATGATCACCAGCCAGCCGATGCGTTTCCACCAGGGCGCCGGCGCGGCGGTTGCCGTTTTATCTTGCATAGCGTCCTCCCTTCTCAGTGATAGCCGTGTTCATGGCTGATCTTGCCGCGGAACACGTAGTAGCTCCAGAAGGTGTAGACCAGAATGATCGGGATGATGAACAGCGCGCCCACCAGCATAAAGCCGAGGCTCTGCGGCGGGGCGGCGGCGTCCCAAAGGCTGATGGCCGGTGGGATCAGGTGCGGCCAGATGCTGATGCCAAGCCCGCTCAGGCCGAGGAACACCAGCAGCAGCGTCAGCATGAACGGCGAGTAGTGCGCGCCGCGTTTCACCCCGCGCTGAATTCCCCAGGCGCTGAGCAGCACCAGCACCGGCACCGGCAGCAGCCAGAACAAATTCGGCAGCGTAAACCAGCGGGCGGCGATTTCAGGATGCGCGATCGGCGTCCAGATACTGACCGCGGCCAGCACCAGCAACAGGATCGCCAGCAGCGGCGTCGCCAGATGATACATGCGCGCCTGCAGGTCACCGGCGGTTTTCATCACCAGCCAGGTGCAGCCTAGCAGGGCGTAGGTCACCACCAGTCCCAGCCCGCAGAACAGCGCGAACGGCGTCAGCCAGTCCAGTGCGCCGCCGGCGTAGGTGCGGCCTTCGACCGGGAAGCCGTTGATCACGGCGCCCACCACCACCCCCTGGCTGAAGGTGGCGAAGATTGAGCCCCAGATGAACGCCTTGTCCCAGATATGGCGTTTCTCCGGCGTCGCCTTGAAGCGAAACTCGAAGGCCACGCCGCGGAAAATCAGCCCGATCAGCATCAGCGTCAGCGGGATCGCCAGCGCGTCGAGGATCACCGAGTAGGCCAGCGGGAAAGCGCCGAACAGCGCCGCACCGCCCAGCACCAGCCAGGTCTCATTGCCGTCCCACACCGGGGCGACGGTGTTCATCATCAGATCGCGGTCGCCGCTCTCTTTCACCCACGGAAACAGGATGCCGATGCCCAGGTCGAAACCGTCCATCACCACGTACATCATGGTGCTGAACACGATGATCACAAACCAAATCAGCGGAAGATCGATGCCCATGTTCAGCTCCTGTCGTCCAGAGTGTCGTTGACCGCGGACAGCGGACGCGCCGGCCGGCCCTCGGTATTGTCTTCTTGGTGTTCATGCGGCTGCGGCCCTTTGCGGATCAGGCGCATCATGTAGGAATAGCCCACGCCGAACACCGAGCAGTAGACGATGATGAACGCCAGCAGGCTGATGCTCATGTGCAGATCGCCGTGCGCGGAGACCGCGTCCTTGGTGCGCAGCAGGCCGTACACCACCCACGGCTGGCGGCCGATCTCGGTGGTGAACCAGCCCGCCAGCAGCGCCAGCAGCCCGGAAGGGCCCATCCACAGGATGAAGTACAGGAACGGACGCGACTGATACAGCCCGCCGCGCCAGCGCAGCCACAGGCTCCACACCCCGGCCAGGATCATCAGCATGCCCAGCCCGACCATGATGCGGAACGACCAGAACACCACGGTGGAGTTGGGGCGATCTTCCGGCGGGAAGGATTTGAGCGCCGGTACCTGTTCGGTCAGGCTGTGGGTCAGGATCAGGCTGCCGAGGTACGGTACTTCCAGCTTGAAGCGGGTCTCTTCGCGCTCCATGTCCGGCCAACCGACCAGGATAAGCGGCGTGGCTTCGCCCGGCGGGTTTTCCCAGTGGCCTTCGATGGCGGCGATCTTCGCCGGCTGGTGTTTCAGCGTATTCAGGCCATGCGCATCGCCGATCAGCGCCTGCACCGGCGCGACGATCAGCGCCATCCACATCGCCATCGACAGCATTTTGCGCATCGCCGGGGTATCGCGGCCGCGCAGCAGGTGCCAGGCGGCGGAGGCGCCGACGAAGAACGCCGAGGAGAGGAAGGCGGCGGTGGACATGTGCAGCAGGCGGTACGGGAAGGACGGGTTGAAGATCACCTTCAGCCAGTCGACCGGTACCACCTGGCCGTTGATGATTTCATGCCCCTGTGGCGTCTGCATCCAGCTGTTGGAAGCCAGGATCCAGAAGGTGGAGATCAGCGTGCCGAGCGCCACCATGCAGGTGGCGAAGAAGTGCAGGCCGGGGCCGACGCGGTTCCAGCCGAACAGCATTACGCCGAGGAAACCGGCTTCGAGGAAGAAGGCGGTCAGCACTTCATAGGTCAGCAGCGGCCCGGTAATGCTGCCGGCGAACTCGGAGAAGAAGCTCCAGTTGGTGCCGAACTGATAGGCCATCACCAGCCCGGACACCACGCCCATGCCGAAGTTGACGGCGAAAATCTTTGACCAGAAGTGGTAAAGCTCACGGTAGGCTTCATTGTGCGTTTTCAACCATAATCCTTCCAGCACCGCCAGATAGCTGGCTAAACCGATGGTGATGGCGGGGAAGATGATATGGAAAGACACGGTGAAGGCGAACTGTATTCTGGCGAGTTCCAGTGCATCAAGACCCAGCATGGCGCCTCCTAGGGTTGAACATAAATTAACCTCTTGAGTATAGCTGTCATTTTTATGTGAAATACTTGGCGTTAAGTTAAGCACGGAGTACAGTGACTATAATAGTGACAGTTATTTTACTTTTTCATATAACAGTTAATGGTTATGACCCGATACGAGCAGCTTGCGCAGCAGATTAGAGAACAGATCCAGAACCGGGTGTGGCGGGCGGGCGACAAGCTGCCTTCGCTGCGCGAGAGCGGCAAACGCGCCGGACTGAGCCTGATGACGGTGGTGCAGTCTTACCAACTGCTGGAGAGCCAGGGGTGGATCGTCGCCCGGCCGCAGTCGGGCTACTACGTGGCGGCGCGCCCGCAGCCGCTGCCCCAGCCTTCGCGCGGCGAGAAGCTGTTGCTGAGCGAGCAGGTGGACATCAACGCCTTTATTTTCGACGTGCTGCAGGCCTGCAAGGATCCGGATATCGTGCCTTTCGGTTCGGCCTTTCCCGACGCCACGCTGTTCGCCCAGCCGAAGCTGGCGCGCGCGCTGAGCAGCGTGGCGCGCAAGTTCACGCCGCACAGTTCGCTGGCCAACCTGCCGCCGGGCAACGACGCGCTGCGGCGGCACATCGCCCAACGCTATGCGCTGAGCGGCATGCAGGTCGCGCCGGACGAAATCGTCATCACCGCCGGGGCGATGGAGTCGCTCAGCCTCAGCCTGCAGGCGGTGACCCAGCCGGGCGACTATGTGGCGATCGAATCGCCGGCGTTTTACGGCGCGCTGCAGGCGCTGGAACGGCTGCGGTTAAAGGCGGTGGCGATCGCTACGCATCCGCAGGACGGCATCGATCTGGACGCGCTGCAGCAGGCGGTGGACCAGTATCCGATCAAAGCCTGCTGGCTGATGACCCATTTCCAGAACCCGCAGGGCGCCACCCTGCCGGAGGTCAACAAGCAACGGCTGGTGACGCTGATGCGCGAACGGCAGATCTCGCTGATAGAAGACGACGTCTACGGCGAACTGTACTTCAGCGCGGAACGGCCGCTGCCGGCCAAGGCGCTCGACAGCGGCGGCCAGATCCTGCATTGCTCGTCGTTTTCCAAATGCCTGGCGCCGGGCTTTCGCGTCGGCTGGGTGGCGGCAGGGCGTTATGCGCAGCAGATCCAGCGTTTGCAGCTGATGAGCACCGTTTCCACCAGCGTGCCGACCCAGATGGCGCTGGCGGATTATCTGCTGCACGGCGGCTACGATACCCATCTGCGGCGGCTGCGGCGCCTGCTGGCCCAGCGCCAAAGCGCGATGCGTCAGGCGATCGCCCACCATTTCCCGCCGACGGTGAAGGTCAGCCAGCCCGACGGCGGCTACTTCCTGTGGCTGGAGCTGGATCCGGCGCTGTCGTCGATGGAACTGTACCGGCGCGCCCTTTCCCGGGGCATCAGCATCGCGCCGGGGCGCATGTTTACCACCGGCGACCATTTCAACCACTGCTTCCGTCTCAACGCCTCTTTTGAATGGAACGACCGCTTTGAAGAGGCGATCAAAACCTTAGCCAAACTTATCCGGGGGCTGGCGGCGGCAGGCTGAACGGCACACCTGGCGTCAGGACAGGTAGTGCTTCAACGCGCGCCCGGCCTGGTGGATCGCCGAATGCACCGCCGGGACGTGGGCGAGCGGATTCAACAGGCCGTAGTCGTGGATCAGCCCGTTATAGCGGGTGGAGGTGACCTCGACGCCGGCGGCATCGAGCAGACGCGCGTAGGCTTCGCCCTCATCGCGCAGCACGTCCAGCTCGGCGGTTTGCACCAGCGCCGGCGGCAACCCCCGCAGCTGGTCCGGCGTGGCGTTGAGCGGCGAGGCGTAGATATCTTTGCGCTGCGCCTTATCGGGCGCGTAGCTGTCCCAAAACCACTTCATCATGTTGCGGGTCAGGAAATGGCCTTCGGCAAACTGATGATAGGAATCGGTATCAAACTGGGCGCGGGTGACGGGCCACAGCAGGATCTGGCAGCGCAGCGCCGGTATGCCTTTCTGTTTGGCCATCAGGCTGACCACCGCCGCCATATTGCCGCCGGCGCTGTTGCCGACCACCGCCAGCCGCGAGCCGTCGACGTTGATCTTCTCGCCGTACTCGGCCACCCATTCGGTGGCGGCGTAAGCCAGGTTGATCGCCTCAGGGTAGCGCACCTCCGGTGAGCGGGGATAATTGACGAACACCGCCGCCGCACCTGAGCTGTGCACCAGATCGCGCACCAGCCGTTCATGGGTGGGAAAATCGCCCAGCACCCAGCCACCGCCGTGGAAGAACATGAATACCGGCAGCGCCTCTTTGACCCTGGCCGGCCGCACCAGCTGCAGCAGAATATCCTGACCTTCTACGTGAATGGTTTTCTCGCTGATCTCGACCTCGCGCAGCGGCACCTCGACGCTGCGTTGCGCGTCCTCCAACACCCTGCGCGCCTCTTTGGGCTTCATCTGTTCCATAGGTTTACCGCCGCCGGCATTCAGCGCGTCGAGAAACGCGCGGATGTCGTGTTGGGCGTGCGGCTGGCTGAGATCGACGGTTTTCTTGGGCATGGGGACTCCTTGTGCGCAAAAGAGAAGGGGCGGTCAGGATCACAGTGTAGTCGCTGGCGCACAAAGCAGGAGCCGCGGCCAGCGTGGCCCCTTTTGGCCGGTGGGGTCTCGCGTCGCTGCCGCGATGCACCATTCTGGCGCACCGCTGCACCCGCTGGGGGCAAAAAGTGTGATAGCGAGCAAATCGGGCGAAATTGTTTTTGCGAGCCCGATCAGAAATCCTGAAGTTTTTCGCAATTGAATAGGATTTCGCGCGCAATGATGATTTTAGGCCTTATTTTTTAATTTATGCATTACCAATGCATATAAAATGAATAACTATGCAATATAAGCCGTTGTTTTAACGCCAGAAATAGCAAAATCCGGTAAAAATCCCGTTTTGGCACGATAGCTGCTCTACACTCTTTATCAAACGACATGTATTTTAACTGCTCGTTAACATTTACTCCCCGCTCAGGGACCGGATATACGCCATAAATAGTGAAAAACCGATTTTATGTAACAGATTTGTTTCTAAATCAGCGGTGAGGGGCAGCATTTTCTCCGCCGTGAAAGTCGGTTTTGAACAACGGTTTTTTTGCAATGTGGCGGCCTAGCCGGGCCTGAGCGGCCCTTACAGTCAAAATTCAGCCTTTGCTGAGATTATGAGGTCACTATGGAACAGCCAATCGCAGTTACCCGCCAGTCTTTCGATGACTGGATGGTCCCGGTTTATGCCCCTGCCGATTTTATTCTGGTGCGGGGAGAAGGCTCGCAGGTGTGGGATCAGCAGGGTAAGTCTTACATCGACTTCGCCGGCGGCATCGCGGTTAACGCGTTGGGGCATGCGCACCCGGCGGTCAAGGCGGCGCTGGTGGAGCAGGCGGGCAAACTGTGGCATCTGGGCAATGGCTATACCAACGAACCGGTGCTGCGCCTGGCCAAAAAATTGATCGACGCCACCTTCGCCGACAAGGTGTTCTTCTGCAACTCGGGCGCTGAAGCCAACGAAGCGGCGCTGAAACTGGCGCGCAAGCATGCGCACGACCAGCACGGCGCCGGTAAAGATCAGATTGTGGCGTTCAACAACGCGTTCCACGGCCGCACGCTGTTTACCGTGTCCGCCGGCGGCCAGCCAAAATACTCGCAGGACTTTGCGCCGCTGCCGGGCGGCATCACCCATACGCCGTACAACGATCTGGCCGCGGCGGCCGAGCTTATCAACGATCGCACCTGCGCGGTGATCGTCGAGCCGATCCAGGGCGAGGGCGGCGTGCTGCCGGCGGAAGCCAGTTTCCTGCAGGGGCTGCGTGAGCTGTGCGATCGCCATAATGCGCTGCTGATCTTCGACGAAGTGCAGACCGGCGTCGGCCGCACCGGCCATCTGTATGCCTACATGCAGTACGGCGTGGTGCCGGACGTGCTGACCACCGCCAAAGCGCTGGGCGGCGGCTTCCCTATCGGTGCCATGCTGACCACCGATGCGCTGGCGAAAACGCTGGGCGTCGGCACCCACGGCACCACCTACGGCGGCAACCCGCTGGCGACGGCGGTGGCGGGGACGGTGTTCTCCATCATCAACACCCCGGAAGTGCTGGAGGGCGTCAAACAGCGTCACCAGTGGTTTATCGACGGGTTGAACGACATCAACCGTCAGTACCCGATCTTCGCCGACATTCGCGGCGGCGGTTTGCTGATCGGCTGCCAATTGACGAAAGACTATGCCGGCAAAGCGAAGCAGATCACCCAGCTGGCCAACGAAGAAGGCGTTATCGCGCTGATCGCCGGCCCGGACGTGGTGCGTTTCACGCCGTCGCTGATCATCCCTGAGCAGGATGTGAAAGAGGGGCTGGCGCGATTCGCGCGCGCCGTGGCGCGCATTTGCAGCTAATCAGCGGGCTGCGCCTTCACCGGCGCAGCCTGATTCAGAAGAGGTTCGCATTATGATGATTATTCGCCCTATAGAGCGTCGCGATCTGGCGGATTTATTGACGCTGGCCGGTAAATCCGGCATCGGTCTCACTTCACTGCCGCAAAATGAAGATACCCTGTCGGCACGCATTGAGCGGGCGTTAA
This sequence comes from Serratia sp. CY38905, assembly GCF_052168875.1. NCBI lineage: Bacteria > Pseudomonadati > Pseudomonadota > Gammaproteobacteria > Enterobacterales > Yersiniaceae > Serratia > Serratia sp. CY38905. The sequence goes on from NZ_JBJNLV010000002.1 coordinate 63,538, forward strand.
AAACCTGGCAAGGCGAACTTCCGCAAAGTGACCAGTGTTATCTGTTCGTGTTGGAAGACAGCGAGCGCCGTCAGGTGGTCGGGGTCTGCGCGATCGAAGTGGCCGTCGGCCTGGCGGAACCCTGGTACAGCTTCCGCGTCGGCACGCAGGTGCACGCTTCCAAACAGCTGAACGTCTATAAATCGGTGCCGACGCTGTTCCTCAGCAACGACCATACCGGCCATTCGGAGCTGTGCACGCTGTTCCTCGATCCGGATTATCGTCACGGCGAGAACGGCAAGCTGCTGTCGAAGGTGCGTTTCCTGTTTATTGCCGCGTTCCGCGAACGTTTCTCCCGGCGCCTGATCGCCGAGATGCGCGGTTTCTCCGATGAAAACGGCCGTTCGCCGTTCTGGGAGAGCGTCGGGCGCCATTTCTTCTCCATCGAGTTCGCCAAGGCGGACTACCTGAGCGGCACCGGGCAAAAGGCGTTTATCGCCGAACTGATGCCGAAACACCCGTTGTATGTCGATTTCCTGGCCGAAGACGCGCAGAAAGTGATCGGCGAAGTGCATCCGCAAACCCTGCCGGCGCGCCGATTGCTGGAGGCGGAAGGCCTGAGCTATCAGGGCTACGTCGATATCTTCGACGGCGGCCCGACGCTGGAAGCCGAGATCGACCACATCCGTGCGGTGAAGCAGAGCCGCCTGGTGAAAGTGGTGCTGGATGACACGCCGATGTGCGCCGATGCGCCGGTGCATCTGGTGGCCAACGACAACTATCAGCACTACCGCGCACTGTTGGTCAATGCCGATCTGTATGACGACCGCCTGCATATCAACGCCGCCACCGCCGCGGCGCTGGGCGTCGAACAGGGCAGCCCGGTGCGGGTGCTCCCCCTTATTGCACAGGAGAAAGCATGATGTCTCATCCTGCACTGTTGATTAACGGCGTCTGGCGGCAGGGCCGCGGTGCCGAGTTCGGCAAGGCCGATCCGGTCGGCAACCAGCCGCTGTGGCGCGCCAACGCCGCCGATACCGACGACGTCGCCGCCGCCTGCGAAGCCGCGCGCGCCGCGTTCCCGGCCTGGGCGCGTACGCCGTTCGAGCAGCGCGAACAGCTGGTAAAACGCTTCGCCGCCTTGCTGGAAGAACACAAGCAGTCGCTGGCGGAAACCATCAGCCGCGAGACCGGCAAACCGCGCTGGGAAACGCTGACCGAAATTCAGGCGATGATCGGCAAGGTGGGCATTTCGCTGCAGGCCTATCAGACGCGCACCGGCTTTAGCCAGACGGCGATGGCCGACGGCGCTTCGGTGCTGCGCCATCGTCCGCACGGCGTGCTGGCGGTGTTCGGGCCTTACAACTTCCCCGGCCATCTGCCGAACGGCCATATCGTGCCGGCGCTGTTGGCCGGCAACTGCGTGGTATTCAAACCGAGCGAGCTGACGCCGCTGACCGCCGAGGAGACCCTGAAGCTGTGGCTGCAGGCCGGCCTGCCGGACGGGGTGATCAATCTGGTGCAAGGCGGCCGCGAGACCGGCGAAGCGCTGGCGGCCAGTGCGGATATCGACGGCCTGCTGTTCACCGGCAGCGCCGGCACCGGCTATCACCTGCATCGCCAATTGGCGGGGCAGCCGGAGAAGATCCTGGCGCTGGAGATGGGCGGCAACAACGCGCTGATCGTCGACGGTTTTGACGATCGCGATGCGGCGGTCAACCTGGCTATCCAATCGGCGTTTATCTCCGCCGGCCAACGCTGCACCTGTTCACGCCGTATTCTGGTGAAGCAGGGGGCGGAAGGCGACGCCTTTATCGAACGTTTGGTCCAGGTGGCGGGCGAACTGCGCGTCGGCCGCTGGGATGCCGAACCGCAGCCGTTCATGGGCGGGGTGGTGTCGGCAGCCGCGGCGGAAAACATGCTGAACGCGCAGCAGCGCTTGCTGGCGCTGGGCGGCAAATCGCTGCTGAGCATGCGCCTGCTGGAACCGGGCAGTTCGCTGCTCAGCCCGGGCATCGTCGATCTGACCGGCGTGGCCGGCGTACCGGACGAAGAGTATTTCGGCCCCTTGACCACCATCGTGCGTTACCGCGATTTCGACGAAGCGCTACAGCTCGCCAACCGGACGCGCTACGGCCTGTCGGTGGGGCTGGTATCGCCGCAGCGCGAGTTGTTCGAGCGCTTGCTGCTGGAAGCGCGCGCCGGCATCGTCAACTGGAACAAGCCGCTAACCGGGGCGTCCAGCGCGGCGCCGTTCGGTGGCGTGGGGGCCTCCGGCAACCATCGCCCAAGCGCCTTCTATGCGGCGGACTATTGCGCCTGGCCGATGGCTTCGCTGGAAAGCGAAAGCCTGTCGCTGCCGGCGACGCTCTCGCCGGGCTTGTCGTTCCGTTAATCGTCTGCGGCGGCGCGATGGCGCCGCCGCAGGCCATCCCCAGGGGATAGCCATGTCAGGATATGAAGTCAATTTCGACGGTTTGGTGGGGCCGACGCACCACTATGCCGGGCTGTCGTTCGGCAATGAGGCCTCGACGCAGCACCAAAACAGCGTATCTAACCCGAAGCTGGCGGCGAAACAAGGTTTGCTGAAAATGAAGGCGCTGGCCGATCTCGGTTTCCAGCAAGGGGTATTGCCGCCCCAGGAGCGGCCGCATGTGCCGATGCTGCGGCGCCTGGGTTTCAGCGGCAGCGATGAGGCGGTGCTGGCGCAGGCGATGCGTCAGTCGCCGCGCCTGCTGTCGGCGCTCAGCTCGGCGTCGTGCATGTGGACCGCCAATGCGGCCACCGTGTCGCCTTCGGCGGACAGCGCCGACGGCAAGGTGCATTTCACCGCCGCCAACCTGAACAACAAATTCCACCGCGCCATCGAAGCGGAAACCACCACCGCCGTATTGCGGGCGATGTTCAGCGACGATCGGCATTTCGCCCACCACGAGGCGTTGCCGCAGGTGGCGTTGTTCGGCGACGAAGGGGCCGCCAACCACAACCGTTTGGGCGGCGACTACGCCAGGCGCAGCGTGCAGGTGTTCGTCTACGGTCGGCAGGAGTTCGGCGGCGACACGGCGCCGGCGCGTTATCCGGCGCGCCAGACGCGCGAAGCCGGCGAGGCGATCGCTCGCCTGCACCAGCTGGACGAGCAGCATACGGTCTTCGTGCAGCAAAACCCGGCGGTGATCGATCAGGGCGTGTTCCATAACGACGTGATTGCGGTCAGCAACCAGAACGTGCTGTTCCACCACCAGCAGGCGTTTCACCGCCAGCAGCAGGCGCTGGATGAAGTGCGCCGCAAGATGGCGACGCTGGACAGCGAGCTGGTGGCGATCGAGGTGCCGACCGAGCGCGTTTCGGTGGCGGACGCGGTGGCGACCTACCTGTTCAATAGCCAAATTCTTACCAAACCGAACGGCAGGATGATGATCGTGGTGCCGGAAGAGTCGCGTCAGCACGCCGGCGTGTGGCGTTATCTGAACGACATGATCGGCAGCGGCGGCCCGATCGATGAAATCCGCGTGTTCGACCTGCGCGAAAGCATGCGCAACGGCGGCGGCCCGGCCTGCCTGCGGTTGCGGGTGGCGCTCAACGAACAAGAGTTGAGAGCGGTCAATCCGCGCGTGATGATGAACGAGCGGCTGTTTGCGACGCTGAACGAATGGGTGGATCGTCATTACCGCGATCGCCTGACGCAGGATGACCTGGCCGATCCGCTGCTGCTGCGCGAAGGGCGCGAGGCGCTGGATTCGCTGACGTCGATCCTCGGCCTCGGTTCCATCTATCCATTCCAACGCTAAGGGAGGCGGCATGATCGATCTACTGCCCCTGACGCTGGAAGGGAACGAACCCGTCGAATGGCAGGGTGAAACACCACAGCTGCGCTGGCGCTGGCAGGGGGAAGGGGTGCTGGAGCTCACGCCGCGGCAGCCTTACCGCCAAGCGATGGTGATGTCGGCGGGCGTGCACGGCAACGAAACCGCGCCGATTGAACTGCTCAATCAGCTGGTCGGCGATCTGCTGGCCGGCCGGTTGCCGCTGAAGGTGCGGCTGTTGGTGGTGCTGGGTAACCCGGCGGCGATGCGGGCCGGCAAGCGTTATCTGCACAGCGATATGAACCGCATGTTCGGCGGCCGCTACCGCAACTTCGCCGCCAGCGGCGAAACCGTGCGCGCGCAGCAGTTGGAGCGTGCGCTCGCCGCCTTTTTCGATGGCGAGCAGGCGGCGCGTTTCCACTACGATTTGCACACCGCCATCCGTGAATCGCGTTTGCCGCGCTTCGGCATTCTGCCCTTCCAGAAACGCCCGTACAGCGAGCCGATGTTGCAGCTGCTGGATGCCGCCGATCTGGATGCGCTGGTGGTGCACAGCGCGCCGGGCGGTACCTTTAGCCACTACTCCAGCGAACATCTCAATGCGGCGAGCTGTACGCTCGAGTTGGGCAAGGCGCGGCCGTTCGGCAGTAACGATCTGCAGCAATTCGCCGCCATCGATCGCGCGCTGCGGGCGGCGGTCAGCGAAGGGCCGCCGCCGGTGCGTGCGGGCGCCGAGATTCGGGTTTTCCGTGTGATGCACTCGTTGATCAAGCACAGCGAAGATTTCAAGCTGCACCTGGACGATGACACGGCCAACTTCACCGAGCTGAAACCGGGGATGTTGCTGTGCGAGCAGCCGCAGGAGGAGTATCGCGTGGGCCAGGAGGGGGCGTGGATACTGTTCCCTAACCCCGGTGTGGCGTTGGGCCTGCGTGCCGGTATGTTGTTGAGCGAAGTTTCCCGTTCTACGCTGTATTGATTTATCCACGGCGGCGCCCTCAGCGCACCGCCGTTATTCCCTTCATTATTTTAGTCTGCTATTTCCCGCTATTTTAATTGCCGTAAGGCGAATTTTATTCGTTCCGAAGAGATTCCCTTATGTGAATGAATAAAAGGCGGTGTCAGATGATTAGCTGAAAGTCTTAATTGCCTGGTGAATATGTTAAGACAAAAATGTGAAATAAGTAACGTTTTTAATAACCATGCTAATTTTGTTGTTACCTTTGAATCGCGCAGAAAGCACGCAAAACGAAACCTAAATGCACCATATTGGTGCGTTGCACCATTTTGGTTATAACTTATGTGGCAAAATATTCATATATTCAATGGGTTGTGTGAGGCTTTCTTTGTAATGTTTAGTTACAAATAAACATGCTTTCTCCTCGTTGTTTCATGAACTTTTTGATTTTAAGTTTTGATTCATGATGCTAATGTCACATCACCCCCGTATTAGGGGTGCTCATAAAATACCAAAAGATAAAATCACAGCCCAAATTATAAATGGGCGTGACGGGCAGGGTTCTAATTATAATATCTAGGAAAATAAATGATGAAACGCAGTGTATTAGCCTTAGCTGTCGCCCTCGGGGCGATCACCTCCTTCGCCAACGCGGCTGAAATCTACAATAAGGATGGCAATAAACTCGACCTGTACGGCCGTGTTAACGCCAAGCATTATTTCAGCGACAGTAAATCCAACGACGGTGATATGACCTATGTTCGCCTGGGCTTCAAAGGCGAAACGCAAATCAATGATCAGTTGACCGGGTACGGCCAGTGGGAATACAACGTCCAGGCCAATCACGACGAAGCGCAGGGCACTACCGGCACCAAAACGCGTCTGGGCTTCGCGGGGCTGAAATTCGGCAACTACGGTTCTTTCGACTACGGCCGTAACTATGGTGTGGTCTATGACGCCGAGGCTTACACCGACATGCTGCCGGAGTTCGGCGGCGACTCCTACAGCTATACCGATAACTTTATGACCGCCCGTTCCAACGGTTTGGCCACCTACCGCAACCGTGATTTCTTCGGTTTGGTGGACGGCCTGAATCTGGCGGTGCAGTACCAGGGTAAAAACGATGGCGACGGACGCAGCGTGACCAAGCAAAACGGCGACGGTTACGGCCTGTCTCTGGACTATCAGGACATCGGCGGTTCCGGCATCGGCGTAGCGGCGGCGTTCTCCGACTCCAACCGCACCAGCGCTCAGAAAGCGCTGCAGTACGGTAAAGGCGACAGCGCCACCGCATGGACCACCGCGGTGAAATACGATGCCAACCAGGTTTACCTGGCTGCGATGTATGCCGAAACCCGCAACATGACGCCGATCAGCGTCAACGGCACTTCCGGTTTCGCCAATAAAACGCAAAACTTCGAAGTTGTGGCCCAGTATCAATTCGAGAACGGTCTGCGTCCTTCCGTGGCTTACGTGCAGTCCAAAGGCAAGGATATCGAAGGGATCGGTGATGCCGACCTGGTGAAATACGTGGAAGTGGGGGCGACTTACTACTTCAATAAAAATATGTACACCTACGTTGATTACCAAATCAACCAGCTGAGCGACGATAACAAACTGAAATTGGCCAACGATGATATTGTTGCCGTCAGCCTGACGTATCGCTTCTAATCTGCAATTCTCTTACCTTCATCCTGTGTCGGGATTGGTAATCAGGCGGGGCGTAAGCCCCGCCTTAGCTCGTTGACAAAGGCGGAAAAAGCGTGGTTTCTCCTTCTTTGTGGTGAGCAACCGAAAATCAATGAATTGATTTCCCTTATTTTAAATGCTGTTTTCGGTAAACCTGGCAATGTCATCAGGCTTGTCATTCACCTCAGGCGGGGCGCAAGCCCGGCCTTCGTTTTATCGGGATCTCAGCCTTTGGGCGCCAGCCCGACCAGCTCAATGGCGGAACGCAGCGCGGTGAAACGTTGCTGATCCTGCTCACGCTCTATTTCGTTCACCAGCTGTGAAAGAATATTGCCGCCGGAGACCTTTTTATGGTTTTGGATTAACTGCAACACTGCGTCGCCTAACGCCAGGCTGACGTCGTGCAGCAGAGTTTCATATTGCTCGTTGGAGTGAGCCGATGCTGGCATGACCTTTCTCTGTCTCTTTCTTCTTCGGGAGCCGCAATTTAGCAAAACAGCGGCCTTATGCCTCGGAGGAAGATGCAGTTTCCGATGAAATCAGAAATTCCTCAGCGTCGCGCGGGGAGGGCGTTAAAAATCCGAATATTCGCTGGCTGGCAACCAGAAGCCGTCGATAAACTCTTCCATGGGATAACAGCCGGCGTGTCGCAAGTTCTGTTCCTTCATCGCGACCAGGCATTGCGGCTCGTCGCGCAATATATCGACCACCATTTCACTGCAGCCACCATCCAGATAACAGACAAACATCACCAATGCGTACATCGTTGCACGCCTCCTTCGTCGAGTTGCTCTGTCTGCAACAGTGTAGGTAAAAAAGCGCGATTTTTCAGCATCATTGCGCGATTAATCGCCATCGAAACGCCGTTGACTGCACTTTCGGAATACTCTAACCGTTTCTGACGCCGTGAGCGGATGGCATATCCTTTTGTCGATGCTAAGCTTAACTAGCCTTACTTAAACGCATTAGTGAAACCATCAAAAGGAGTGAATATGGGCTTGTTTAACTTCGTCAAAGAAGCGGGCGAAAAACTGTGGGACACAGTCACCGGCAATGCCTCCGCCGAAGATCAAGGCGCCAAACTCAAGGAGCATCTCGATAAGAGCGGCTTGCCGGGCACCGACAAAGTCAATGTGCAAGTGATCGATGGTAAAGCCGTAGTGACCGGCGACGCCGTCAGCCAGGAGTTAAAAGAGAAGATCCTGGTGGCTGTCGGCAACGTGGCGGGCATCAGCGGCGTGGAGGATAAGGTGGCGGTGACGCAACCCGACGCCGAGAGCCGCTTCTATACCGTGAAGAAGGGCGATACGCTGAGCGCCATCTCTAAAGAGATGTACGGCAACGCCAATCAGTACAACAAGATTTTCGAAGCCAACAAGCCGATGCTGTCGAGCCCGGACAAGATTTATCCTGGGCAGGTGTTGCGTATCCCGCAATAACGCGTCGGTCTGCCATAGCCCGGTTGCGTACCGGGCTTTTTTTTGTCCTCTGCAATAGGCGTCTCTTATTTCCCTGCGATCTTGATGCCGGTTACATTTCCCCTGTGTACCCGCTCGCTTGCCGGCAGGCGCGGTGTTGACCCTGATGGGGAAAATTGATAGCGTCATCCCCCGGTTGAGCCGGAACGACCAAGGCGGCAACGTTGGCGCCTTATTCTGAGGGGATGTTTTGCCCCGTCAAACAGCAATGCAGCAGTTGAACGAGTGAAACCGATTTAGTGAAACAACAGCGTAACGCCTCAACGGATAAAAACTATCGAGAAACCTTGGGTGATGCGCAATTTGCGATCGTCGTGTTGGCGGTGGCGTCCTGCTCACTGATTATCTTTACGCTGGCGGTCACGCTGTGGGTGACCTGACGCGATTAACTAGGGGAGATAAAATGGAGCCTAATCTCCATGATGAGACCAAACTGCTGGCGATTATCGGCCTGTTGGTGTCCGTGCTGCTGGTGGTATCAATTCTCTTTGGCGTGACCTATTTTTCCGATCTCAGGCACGCGCAGGACGATATAGACATCATGAGCTGCTATATCAAAGCGTCCTGACCGCGCAACTGCGCCTGAGCGTCGCCGCTCTGTGGGGAAGCTGTCCTGTGTTAAGCTTGGGCGGTTACCCTTGGCGAATCGGCGCCATTCAGGAGGTCTTTGCGATGAGTCAGTCACGTCCTACGCTCTCTTCACCTGCACGCGAATGCCCTGTCGTTGACGGCGTGCGCCAGATACAACGTATTGCCGTGCGTAACGCAGAAGTGGGGGGCATCCCGATCAACCGTGCGTTACCAACCCGGGAGCGGCGCACCGTCGGCGCCTGGTGTTTTCTCGATCACGCCGGGCCGACGGTCTTCAACGGCACCTCGCCCGGCATGGATGTGGGGCCGCATCCGCATATCGGGCTGCAAACGTTCACCTGGATGATAGAGGGGGAGGTGCTGCACCGAGACAGCCTCGGCAGTGAGCAGGTGATTCGTCCAGGCCAGGTTAATCTGATGACCGCAGGGCGCGGCATTGTGCATACCGAACAGTCGGTGGGTGAGCAACGGCGATTGCATGCCGCACAATTATGGATCGCGCTGCCGGCCGAACATGCCGACATGGCGCCACGCTTCGATCATTATCCTGACTTGCCGCAATGGCAGAATAACGGCGTGAATCACCGTTTGCTGGTGGGGGAATTTGGCGCTTATCGTTCACCGGTGTTTACGCTTTCGCCATTAATCGCCATTGATCTGGAATGGCAGGAAGCGGCGAGGATCGAATTGCCGCTGCGCGATGATTATGAAATCGGCTTTTTGCCCCTTATTGGTGCATTTGAACTTAATGGTGAAACTTTTTCACCTGATGAGTTCGCCTATTTGGGCATGAAGAATAACTCTATTGGGTTAAATGCGCAAAAGGGCAGCCGGGGATTATTAATCGGTGGGGCGCCATTAAACGAAGAGATCCTTATCTGGTGGAATTTCGTTGGCCATAGCAAGGCTGAAATTACTCGGGCTCAGCATGATTGGGAACAAGGGGCGCCGCGCTTCCCGGCGGTTAGCGGTTATTCTGGTGAGCGCATGACCGCGCCACGCCTGCCCTGGAGCGATGTTTGATAGCGTTAGGATATAATCGCCGCGATTATTCGGCTTATTTCGCTCTAATAAGGCGCAATTAATGTGATCGCGGCTCCAGCTTTACGACAATATAAGGTTTATCGGCGGAAAAGTGATCTGGCGCATATAATGACAGCGAGAAGAAGTTTAGGATAATCCTCAGGAAGTAAGGTTGTCTCCCGTTAGTCAGATGTCAGTGAGGTCATTATGAGCCAGGTACTCTATCGTGCAAGACTGTCCCATGTCGTGGTTGCCACGGCGCTGTTTTGGGCCTCTGTCGCGGCATTGTTGGTCGCCGTATTAAACTAACCTCAAAAAATGACTCCTGCATAAACCCGCCTCGGCGGGTTTTTTTATCTCCGCCGATGGGAAGATGAGAGGCGGAGTTTATAATTGATGACATCTTCAATAAACGACCGGGATCCTCATGAAGCTCTTTGCCGATATTTTGCTGCTGCTCATCGCAGCGCTCCATCTTTATATCCTGGTGCTGGAAATGTTCCTGTGGCGTACGCCACTCGGCAGGCGCGCATTCGGCACGACGGCGGAGTTCGCCGCCGCCACCCGGGTGCTGGCCGCCAATCAGGGGTTGTACAACGGCTTTCTGGCGGTGGGGTTGGCATGGAGCTACTGGCGTGGGGATATGGCGCTGCAGCTGTTCTTTCTCGGGTGCGTGTTGGCGGCCGGCGTGTTCGGCGGGCTGACCGCCAGCCGCAAAATTCTGTGGGTGCAGGCGCTGCCGGCCGCGATCGCGATACTGGCTGCATGGGCGGCGCGTTAACCCGCCGGTTTGCGGCGGGCTTCAGGCGGATTTTTGGTGAATGACGTGCAGCGGCGGATCGATATGCAGATCGACGCTCAAATCCTGGCGGAAATCATAGGGCGTGATATTAAAACGCTTTCTGAACATGTACGTGAAGTGAGACTGTGAACCGAAGCCAAAGTCCAGGGCAATATCGAAGATCGACGCTTCACTGCTGCGCAGTTGGTAGACCGCGCCGGCCAGACGGCGTTCGCGAATGTATTTGCCGAGCGAAATTCCCGTCGCTTCTTTGAACAGCTTCTGCATGTGCCACAGCGAGTAGCCGGAGTACTCGGCCAGCTCTTCGAGATGGATCACTCGTCCGAGGTGAGTTTCGACCCATTTGCTGAGGGCGCAGACCAATGAGAGGTGGTGTTCTTGTATCATCAGTGCGTCAGTGTGAGACCTACATAGCGGTGAAGTATACACAACTTGCCGCCGTGGACAAAAACGCCGCCGGTGTCGGGCGGCAATTATTCGGAAAAACCGCGTAACCGCCGCTTGTCAGCCGAAAGGAAAAACGGCTAATCTGAGACGGTCACCGCCTCGGTAGGGGACGCAAAGAAGGCCGCAGCAAGTAACCGCCAAAACAGAGTCAGCCGTAACAACTCAACGTTGATGGGGTGATCGCATGTTAATGACAGTGATTATTACTCTGGTTGTAATCGTGGGCGTCGGCGCTTTTATGGCGATGCCGGTGATGAGCATGAAAAACGCGGAAGGTGTGGGAGGTGAAGAACCGTGAGAGCAAGAGATATTGCACGCCGCTGAGCGGGGCGAACGCCAATCGGGAAAGCCTGGGTCAGAAACCCGGGCTTTTTGTTGCGCAGGCGCTCAAACGTTTTTCCGCTCGACGGTTTCCTCTCCCCAATAAAGCTGGTCGGCGGTGGTTTTGGCAAAGGCTTTCTCCAGCGCTTCGTCGCTGCCTTCTTCCCAGATTTTCTGCGCCAACACTTCGTCGTTCCCTGCCAGTTCAAAAATGGCTTCGGCGATCTCCACCGAAGTTTCACGCACTGTCGCCCAGGATTTCACATTGTGATTCGCCATAACTTTCTCCTGTTGGTTGTGGCTTGGGGGTGGTTTTTGCCACCGTCATGCTGCAAGTATAGGCTAATCCGCCGCGGGCTTTTGCCCGGCGGTGCGCAGAAGGGGGAAAAAGACGGGGAGAGCGGGCAATGGCGCGGACGCCATGCTATTCTGTGCGGCGTTTGAATCAAGAAGGAAAGTTATTATGTCTGACATGCTGAGCAACGAGCAGGAATTGGCTTCCGATCTGGTCGCTTGCCAACTGGTCATCAAACAGATTCTGGACGTTATCGACGTGATTGCGCCGACCGAAGTGCGCGACAAGATGGCGGGTCAGCTCAAAAGCATCGATTTCTCCACGCACCCTGCTGGCGCCGATCCGGTGACCCGCCGAGCGATTGACAAGGCGATTGCGCTGATCGAGATGAAGTTTACCCGCAACTGAGGCGGGGCCGCCGCAGAGCGGCGGCGTCGGGCGGTGGCGGTTAATCCACCACCGTTTCGATTTTCTTGAACAGCGGGCAGTCGGCTACGCCGATGAAACCGTTGTCGCCATTCACGTACTGGGCGATCGCCACGTTACGCGCCGTCAGGTATTTGCACTGCAATCCCAACCCGCCAACGTTTTTGTTGCTGCCGATCAGCACGCCGTAACCCGAGATCAAAAAGCCGCCGTAAATGACCGCCAACACCAGTACCCACTTAATCAATTTACTCATCGCATTTCCTCGTTGTCCCTGAGGGAGCATCTAGCCACGGCGCGCATGCGAGGGCAAGGGTAACAGTCTGAAAACCGGGCGATAGCCAGAAATCTAAACGAAAAGTTAAACTTCGTTTAACTTCGCTGTGATAACATGCGCGATAGATTACCCAGATAACAATGAGGCTGCTAAATTTGTTGCGAAAAAAAATCCTCGTGATAATGACGGCCGTCGCTGCCTGCCTGTTTTTCTACCTGCTGGCGCTGGACAGCTATTGCGACGATGGTGGAAATTTTGCGTTGGGCATCTGTTCGGTGACCCGCTTCGTGCCCTGGTAAGCAATTTTCGGCAGGGATGTTCGCACGGCCGCCGCGAGTGTTAAGATGGCGGCCTGAATGTCGCAGTAGATAGGGTTTTCCATGTACGATTTAGGTTTTGGCCAGAACGGCCTGTTGTCGCTGGCCCTCGCCGCCGTGGCGTTGCTGGCCGGGCTGTGGGTTTGGTTCCTGGTGAACCGCGCCAGCGTGCGCGCCAACGAGCAGATTCGCCTGCTGCAAGAGATTGCCGAGCAACAGCGTCAGCAAACGGCGCTGTTGAAGCGTATGGCGCACCGCGCTGGCACTGACGGCGCTGCTGCTGACGACGACGATCTCAGCCCCGCGCTGGATTTCAAAGGTTTTATCCCCGAACGTTGAGCATGATGCTCCGGCTGGCACTGCCGCCGGGGCGCCTCAGTAAAACACCATGCCCTGATAAGGTTTTTCCCGGCATGCCGCCAGGCGGCTGGCCAAATCGCCGGCATGGATCTCCAATTGATGCCCGTCAGGATCGAGAAAATAGAGCGATTCGCCTTCGCTGCGATTGCTTTTCCACTCTTCGACGCCGGCCTGACGCAACCGCTGACTGGCCTGTTCAATGTGTTCCGGCGCTACGCTGAAGGCGTAATGGGTGTAATCGCGCTCGTGTTGTTGCGTGCGCTTTTCATCCAGCGACAGGCATAGCCACAACGGCCCCAACGAAAGATAGGCGCCGTCTTGCCAGCGGGCGTGCGGGGTAAAACCCAACAGATGACGATAAAAATCGAAGCTGCGATCGAGATCGCTGACGGCAAGCGTCAGATGGTTGAGGCCGGTCAACATGCATGCGTTTCCTGGGCGCAGAACAGAGATAAAAGTGTACGCAGGCGCTCAGGAAAGATAAAGGGGGCAAAGCATTAGTAGAGATAATGTGAAAACCGGCGGCGCTGTCATAAAACTGTCGTACAGACATCGTAATGTAGCGCGAACCTTACGAAAGATGGATGAAGCCGATGATTAAATGGTACGAAGAAAGCGATGCCGAAGTGAACCGCAGCATCGCGCTGCTGACCGGAGAGAACCCGGACAAGTGGTATCCCTACGGTGGTGTGAAAGGTAAAGATTACTGCAAGAATCCCTCCGATGCCTGGCCGATCATTTGCGCCAACAAAATCAGTCTGAACCCCGATAACCAAAGCGACAGCCCGCAATGGCAGGCGCGCATGAGCACCCAGGGCGGTGAATGGCAGGCGGACAGCGCCAGCCCGCTGCGCGCGGCGATGATCTGCTTTCTGATGAGCCGACAGGCTAACTGAGTCAAAAATACCGGTGATTGGTAAGAGTTTCTCCTTTTTCTAATAACAGAGCTGTCGTTGGCGGAGGCTGTTTATGAAGCGCATTATCAAAGGTGATAAAAACTTGTCTCATCTGGTGATTGCCCATGCGGCGATCGATCGTCATGCCGAAAGCTTCGGCCAGCGCCGTCAGGGCTGGCCCTCGACCTACCTGATAAAATATCAAAACGATCGCGTGGCGGTGGAAGTGGTCACGCGTAGCCAATCCTATGTCGCCACGCTGATGATCGGCGCGCGCAACCTGACCAAACTGTGCGGTATGCCTGGCTGAACGCCACCGTTGCATGCTTTCTCACGGTTAAAAAATCGCGCTCCGTTACGCCGTCTCGGGGCGCTTCTCCTTGATGCTCACGGGGTTAAGTGTTAAAAAGCCGCCCGCAGATACATTTATTGATTGGTGAAATCTTGGCCGACAGCGGCAAGGGTGTACGCCATATGAGGATAAGATGGGCGGTCAGCATCAGGATACTCCGCTAAAACGCGGCTTAAAAAACAGACATATACAGCTTATTGCCCTCGGGGGCGCCATCGGTACCGGTTTATTTCTCGGCATTGCGCAAACCATTAAAATGGCCGGCCCCGCCGTGCTGTTGGGTTACGCCATCGGCGGTTTTATCGCGTTTTTAATCATGCGCCAGCTGGGCGAAATGGTGGTGGAGGAGCCGGTCGCCGGATCGTTCAGCCACTTTGCCTATAAATATTGGGGCGACTTCGCCGGCTTTCTTTCCGGCTGGAACTATTGGGCGATGTTCATTCTGGTCGGCATGGCGGAATTGACCGCCGTCGGCATCTACATTCAGTACTGGTGGCCGGAGATCCCCACCTGGGCCTCCGCCGCGCTGTTTTTCGTGCTGATCAACCTGATTAACCTGGTGAACGTGCGCCTGTACGGCGAAACCGAATTCTGGTTCGCCATCATCAAAGTGGTGGCGATTGTCGGCATGATCGTCTTCGGTGCCTGGCTGTTGGTCAGCGGCAACGGCGGGCCGCAGGCCAGCATCACCAACCTGTGGCAGCAGGGCGGCTTTATGCCGCACGGCTTCTCCGGGCTGGTGATGGCGATGGCGGTGATCATGTTCTCGTTCGGCGGCCTGGAAATGGTCGGCATCACCGCGGCGGAAGCCGCCGATCCGCGCCGCAGCATTCCCAAAGCCACCAATCAGGTGGTGTACCGCATTCTGATCTTCTATATCGGCTCGCTGACCGTGCTGCTGTCGCTCTATCCGTGGGGGCAAGTGGTGGAGGGGGGCAGCCCGTTCGTGCTGATTTTCCATGCGCTGAACAGCAATCTGGTGGCGACCGTGCTCAACGTGGTGGTGCTGACCGCCGCGCTGTCGGTCTACAACAGCGGCGTTTATGCCAACAGCCGCATGTTGTTCGGGCTGGCCAGCCAGGGCAATGCGCCGCAGGCGCTGACGCGGGTTAACAAGCGCGGCGTGCCGGTGCTGTCCATTGCGCTATCGGCGTTGATTACCTCGATCGGCGTGCTGATTAACTACCTGATGCCCGGCAAGGCGTTTGAGCTGCTGATGGCGCTGGTGGTTTCAACGTTGGTGATCAACTGGGTGATGATCTGCCTGGCGCACCTGAAATTCCGCGCCGCCAAGAACCGCCAGGGCGTCATTCCCAGCTTTAAGGCGCTGTGGTACCCGTTCGGCAACTACCTGTGCCTGGCGTTCCTCAGCCTGATTCTGGTGATTATGTATTTCAGCGAAGGGATCCGCATTTCGGTGTTGCTGATGCCGGTGTGGATTGCGGTGCTGTGGTGCGGGTTTATGCTGACGCGCCGTAAAGGCGCCAAGCGTTAATCGGTATGCTGCGGAGGCGTATTGCGCGCCTCCGCTTCTTTTCTCGTTAGCCGCGCGGCATAAAGGCGCGCCCCTCACTATGCCCCCGCCCCAGCAGTTTCCGACACAGCAGCAGCAGGGTGCTGATCACGTCGATGGCGACCACGCTGAGCATCAGCAGGGTCAGCATGAAGAATCCGAGCAGCGAACCGCCCAGCACCACCAGCGGGGCAGGTACGCGCAGACGGCGCAGCTTCATGGCGAAATACATTTTCCAGTATTGCTTCTGCGCCAGCAGCGCGCTGCGAATACGGCGCCCCAGGCCGATGCCTGATTTGCGGGATGTAGAACGACTCATAACTTCTCCTTTTCTGTATGCCCTACAAGTCAATCACAAAGATCTTAAGAGAGTCTTAACGAGCTCTTGGCGGCCCTGGCTGTCTCACCGGAGTGAGACAACAGCATACGGCAAAAGGTCCCGAGATGCAGCGCACGGCTGACAAAGTGCGAGCTTCATCGGGTTTGTTACACTGAAAGTCATGCCCGTGCAGGGCGCAGTGGTCGGGAGAAAAGGCAGGATGAAGAGAATCAACCGTTATTACGACGCGGCCAAGGCGCATCACACGCCGGAGGGATTTCGCAACCCGGAACCCTCGCAGCGCCAGGAGGGCGACCTGCAGCGTTGGCAGGATGAACGCAAGCGGCAGGGGCTGCCCAGGCCGCCGCAGCAGGGCTACGCGCAATTTACCGAGCGTTGGTGGCAACCCGCCGATCTCAGCGGCGGCGATGACAGCATTTGGTGGCTTGGGCATGCGTCAATGCTGCTGCGGCTGGGCGGGCGCTATATCCTGATCGACCCGGTGTTGTCCGAACGCGCATCGCCGCTGAGCTTCTACGGCCCGAAGCGCAGAACGCCGACGCCGCTGACGGTGGGGCAACTGCCGGCGGTGGATGCGGTGCTGATCTCCCATAATCATTATGATCATCTCGACAGGCGCACGGTGCGGCAGCTGGCGCGGCGCTTTCCACAGGCCGAGTTTATCGTGCCGCTCGGATTGAAGCGCTGGTTTCGCCGCTATCGGCTGAAGGTGCATGAACTGGACTGGTGGCAGAGCCTGTCGCTGGGCGAACTGACGGTCTACGCCACGCCGGCGCGGCATTGGAGCATGCGCACGCTGTGGGATCGCAATCGCTCGTTGTGGTGCGGCTGGGTGATCCACCATCCGGCGCTGCGGTTTTATTTTTCCGGCGACAGCGGCTATTCGGAACGGCTGGCGGAGATCGGTCAACGGCTGGGGCCGTTCGACGTGGCGGCGCTGCCGATTGGCGCCTATGCGCCGCGCTGGTTCATGCAGGAGCAGCATATGGATCCGCAGCAGTCGGTGACGTTGTATCGCGAGCTGAATCAGCCGCGCGCCATTCCCATCCATTGGGGGGTATTCGAATTGGCGGACGAATCGCTCGACGAGCCGCCGCAGCAGTTGAACCTGGCGCTGAGCGAGGCGGGGCTGGATCAGCATCAATTCCACCCGTTGAAGATTGGCGAGCGCATCGCGTTGCAGGACTCGCAGCAAGCGTTCTCTCTTCACCCTGCGGTATCGGGGAAAGAATAAGATCAACGGTTTGAAAGCGTGGCGGTAATTAGCAGAATCGATAAGCACGGGTGGTGATTCAAATAACCACCCGATCTTCAAGATTTAATTCCATGCCACACTTTCGCTATTCATAAGATTATTCCGGTTATTCAGACTCGTGGCTTTCGGATTATTTAGGATGAAACAACCGGCCAGCGGGAGAGGCGTCTGGAGGTTGCATGCTTATGCAACCGTTGCCCGCGGTACCCGCTTCACTTGCGCCTTCCGACGCGATGGGGTTCTCACCCTGTGGCGGCAGGGTTGAAGACCGACGATGAATGCGCTTTCCGGCGCTAAAGGGTCGGAGGAGCATTGAATAAATTGGCCCCCGTTCATCGATATTCAAATGTTGCATATGACATTCCATAAAGATTCAAATTTTTTAACGCTATAAGCGGCAAAAAAGCGAAAGTGCCGAGAGGGAGAGGCGTCAAAACGATGAAAGTTTTGTTAAAACGCTATCAGAATGCGGGGTCTGGCGCAGTGATTTTGGCAAGCAGAAAATAGCCGATGCTTCAACATCTTTTGGGCTATTTAAGCAAATGCGGCGCTCGACCGTTTCAAATATGTGCGACATGTCGTTCAGTGATTAAAAATGGCTTGCCATCGCATACAGAGTATGTGATAACGCATCTGGGTAAAACGAGGTACAGTTCTGTATATGTGTGGCATTTTCAGTAAAGAAGTTCTGAGTAAAGACGTTAGCGTTGAATACCGCTTCTCTGCCGATCCTTATCTTAGTGCCTCAAGCAGTAACGACTCTAGTTTGTCTATGTAACGCCCACGGGCGGTTTAAACAATCCAAAGGAAATACTCAAGATGGCAAAGATCAAAGGTCAAGTTAAGTGGTTCAACGAGTCTAAAGGTTTCGGTTTCATCACCCCGGCTGACGGCAGCAAAGACGTGTTCGTACACTTCTCTGCAATCCAGGGTAACGGCTTCAAAACCCTGGCTGAAGGCCAGAACGTTGAGTTCGAAATCCAAGATGGCCAGAAAGGCCCATCTGCAGTAAACGTTACTGCTATCTAATCAGCGTCAGCTGTACAAAAAGCCCGCCTCCGCGCGGGCTTTTTCGTTTCCGTCATCCGGCGGCGATGATGATGCCGGCATACTGGTTGCGGCCTTTGATCCCCGGATGCGTCGGATCCTGCGCGCGCCGATGGCTGTTGCGGCGATAGCTGGTGTACTTGAAGCGCTGCGGCCGCTGCGGGTCGACGTCCGGCGTGCAGATGGTGCAACTGCCGGCGCGGTCAACGGCGGCGAAGCCCAGCGCCACCAGCTTGTGTTCGGCAATCGCGGCCAGATCCAGGTGCCGATAATGCGGGCTGATCAGCGTGGCGGGCAGCGGCAGGCGCTGTTTAAAATTCTCCACCAGCGCTTCGTCGACTTCGTAGCAGCACGCGCCGGCGGCGGGGCCGATAGAGACCACCCAGTCGGCGGTGTCGCCGTCCTGGCGAATGCGCGCTGCCATCTGTTCCAGAATGCCGTCCAGCAACCCGCGCCAGCCGGCATGAACCGCGGCGATGGCGCCGCCGTCGCGGCGGCTGAACAGCACCGGCAGACAGTCCGCCGTCAGCACGCCGAGCAGAATGCCGGGCTGGCGGGTGTAGAAGCCGTCGGCTTCACCGCACGCCTGCGCCGGTTGCAGCACCTCGACGATACGGGTGCCGTGCACCTGCTTCTTTTCCGGCAGCGTGGCGCTGTAGGGCAGCAGATGCCCCGGCAGCAGCGCGAGTTTGCTGCCGAAGCCGTGCTGAATGTGGGGCACCGCATCGAGCAGCGCGGAACGATCGCTCATAAGTTATTTTCACCTGCGTGAGAAAACAGACTCACAGTGTAGCCAGCTTTTTCCCCGCTTGACCAGGCGTTGTTGGCGGCGAAAGCGAGCGGGGATGCGCCTTGCATCGAGCCGACGCCTTCTTTAGACTAGCCGCGCCCTGTCTTTCTGGAAGCCCATTCATGTCTTATCAATGCCCCCTGTGTCATCAACCGCTGCATTTCTCATCGCAACACTGGCGTTGCGACGGCAATCATCAGTTCGATCAAGCCAAAGAAGGCTACGTCAATCTGCTGCCGGTACAGCACAAGCGATCGAAGCAGCCGGGAGACAGCGCGGAAATGATGCAGGCGCGGCGCGCGTTTCTCGACGGCGGTTTTTATCAGCCGCTGCAACAGCAGGTGGCAGAGTGGCTGGATTTGGCGCTGGCGGCCGATGCAGGCGCGTTATTGGATATAGGCTGTGGGGAAGGGTATTACACCGCCGCCGTGGCCGCACGGCTGGCGCAGCAGCGCAATATGGCGGTTTATGGGCTGGACGTCGCCAAGGTGGCGATCCGCTACGCTGCCAAGCGTTATCCCGCGGTCTCGTTCTGCGTCGCCTCCAGCCACCGCCTGCCGTTCGCCGACGGGGCGCTGGATGCGGTGTTGCGCATCTATGCGCCCTGCAAGGCGGCGGAGCTGGCGCGAGTGGTGAAGCCGGGCGGCGTGGTGGTGACGGTTTCGCCGGGCCCGCGTCATCTGTACCAACTGAAAGAGCAGGTGTACCAGCAGGCGCAGCTGCATGCCGAACAGGACGAACAGTTCGACGGATTCGAGTGCGAGCGTAAAGAGGCATTGGCCTATACGATGACCTTGCCGGGCGCACAGGCCGCCAACCTGCTGCAGATGACGCCGTTCGCCTGGCGCGCTACGCCGGAGGTGCAGCAGAGGCTGGCGCACGGCGGCGAGTTTGAGTGCGAAACGGATTTCGTGCTGGCGTTGTACCGGCGCCGTGCTTAACAGGCGCAGTGAGCCCAGAAACAAAAAAACCTGCCGCGGCAGGTTTTTTTGTAGCGCGAGCGCCTCAGGCCAGGTAGCCGAGATGCTCCAGCAGAATGTTGACGCCGATACCGATCAGCACCACGCCGCCGAGGATCTCGGCGCGTTTTCCCAGCAGCGGGCCGATAAAGCGGCCGATCATCATGCCCAGCGTCGCCATGATCATGGTGGCGCAACCGATGGCCATGGCGGTGTGCACGATATTGACCTGCAGGAAGGCCAGGCCGACGCCGATAGCCATGGCGTCGAGGCTGGTGGCGATAGCGGTAGCCACCAAGATCCAGAAGCCGTGGCGTTTGACCTTCTCTTCTTCATCGGGCTTGTTGCGCACCCCTTCGACAATCATGCGCATGCCGAGAATGAACAGCAGCGAGAAGGCGACCCAGTGATCCCATTCCATGATGTATTGGCTGGCGAACAGGCCGATGGCCCAACCGATGAGCGGGGTGATCGCTTCGACCACGCCGAAGATCAGGCCGGTGCGGATCGCTTCGCGGAAACGGGGTTGATGCAGGCTGGCGCCTTTGCCGATCGAAGCGGCGAAAGCATCCATGGACATGCCGAAAGCGAGAATGAGTGTTGCTGAAAGGTTCATGTGAAATAGCCTCGGCCGGGTGGCTCCATATACACGTAACCCACCCCCAACCAAACGACGGAGTTACGTGTCTATGGTCTCGCCAACCTTACCTGGCTGCCCGCACCACGTTTCATACGGCGAAACGAGTATGTTGATACGGGCGTTTCTGGCGTTTTATTCTCCAGAAACCGGCTACTCCCCAATGACGGCGCAACCATACCATATTATTTCCGCCACCGACAACTTTATTCTGGCGTGATGTTCGCGCTTAATTGAGACTCGTTTTCATTAATCTAATTTCATGTGGGAATATAATGTAGACGTGGGTAACAATGTTGCGTAAATAATAGTCAGAGTGAAAGTGACGCAGCCCATTAATTACCCACAGGCCGCGCAAGGTTTGAGCGGTAACAAAGCGGTTATTTATTTATCTATTGATTATCAACGAAAAACTGATAAATCTTCTCCAGGTCGTCCAGGTGTGTCACCTGAACCAACAGCCGGCGCTGTTCCAGGTCGATGGCCAGAATACCGTCTTCCGATAAATTCATGGCTTTAATGCGGTTATATTCAACAAACACATTGGCGAAGAAAAAACCCTGCGCTTTAAACACCATCTTGGGAGCGCGAATATAAGAAACATAGATAGCGAGCAGCGCCAAGGAAATAAGCAGGTAGGTGGTTAATACCGCACCATTGTCGGTGACATTGCGGTAAATCAGAATGGCGATCAGGCCGACGAAAATCAGGCTGTCGAGGCGGTGGCGGCGTTTGAGCAGCACCTTGAGGCGCGTTTTGCCTTTCAGCAGATCCATGCCGAATTCGTCATACAGCGAGTACAGCAACAGCAGGGTGATAAACAGCATCAGTACGGCGTCGGTCAGTGACATCTCTTGCTCCACACATAAAAAAGCCGGGGGTTGCCCCCCGGCCGTTTCGAACGATTACAGGCCCAGCAGGCCAATCCAATAGCCAAAGATACCGATGACGAAGAAGCCGATGATGATCCACAGCGCGTTGACTTTCTTGCGCAGCAGCCACATACAGGCGAAGGTCAGCAGCAACGGCACCAGGCCCGGCATCAATTGGTCGAGGATGGTCTGCACCGTGGTCACGTTGGTATGCCCGGTCTGGTCGGTGATCTTGGACACCACCAGCGGGATATTCACGTGCGTCCACTTGTTGACCAGCGCCCCCATGACAAACAGGCCGAGAATGGACGCCCCTTCCGTCAGTTTCTGCAGGAAGCCGCCGCCCATGTCGTTGACGATATCCACCCCTTTACGGTAACCGTAGGCCACGCCGTAGTAGCGGGTCAGCAGGCGCACCAGGTTGAACAGCACGAAGAACAGGATTGGCCCGAGCAGGCTGCCGCTCATGGCGATGCCGGCGCCGAGCGCGGCGAACACCGGCCGCACGGTGCCCCAGAAAATCGGGTCACCGACGCCCGCCAACGGCCCCATCAGACCGACCTTGATGCCGTTGATCGCGCCGTCGTCGATCGGCGCGCCGTTCGCGCGTTGCTCTTCCATCGCCATGGTTACGCCGAGCACCGGCGCCGCCACGTAAGGGTGGGTGTTGAAGAACTCGAGGTGGCGCTTGATCGCCTGTTTGCGATCGTCATTGTTTTCCGGATACAGGCGACGGATCACCGGCACCATCGAGAAGCAAAAACCCAGCGCCTGCATGCGTTCGAAGTTCCACGAACCCTGGAACAGGTTCGAGCGCAGGAATACGCCGCGAATATCGGCCGGCGTGAGTTTCTTTTGAGCAGTTGTATCAACCATTTCTCTCACCTATTCCTAGTCGAGTTCGTTATCGAGATCGTTCGCGTTAGCCGGGCCAGCCTGGACAACCTGAGACTTGTTGTATTTCGGGCTGAGCTGGATATACAGCACGGCCATCACCACGCCGATGACGCCGAGCGCCACCAGGTTGAAGTTGGTGAAGGCGGCGGTCACGAAACCCAGGTAGAAGAACGGCATCAGGTAGCCGGCGCGCATCATGTTAATCACCATCGCGTAACCGACCACCACGATCATGCCGCCGGCGATGTTCAGGCCGCTGGTGACCACTTCCGGGATCGAGTTGAGCAGGGCGTGTACCCCGGCGGTGCCGACCGAGATGGCGACGATGACCGCCGGGATGGCGATACGCATCGCCTGCAGCAGCAGGGCGCCGATGTGGATCCAGGTGATGGCCCGCAGGCTGCCGCGCTCCGCCGCGCTGTCCGCCGCGTGCTGGAAGGCCACGGTGAGGGTGCGCACGATGATGGTCAACACCTGGCCGGCCGCCGCCAGCGGAATGGCCAGGGCGATACCGGCGCCGACGCTTTGCCCGCCGGCGATGACCAGAATGGTCGAGATGATGGACGCCAGGGCGGCATCCGGCGCGACCGCCGCGCCGATGTTCATCCAGCCCAGGGCGATCATTTCCAGCGTACCGCCGATAATGATGCCGGTTTTCATATCGCCGAGAATGAAGCCGATCAGGGTACAGGCGACCAGCGGACGGTGGAACTGAAACTCGTCGAGGACGGAACCCATCCCGGCGATACAGGCAACGATAAATATCAGCACAATCTGAAGAGTGGTGATCTCCATTGCACTTCTCCTATGACCAAAAAAGCTCTGAGTAAAATAATCAGCGGCTGGCGCCACTAATTGAGTTTGTTAATCAGGTCCATCATTTTTAGCCGGCTGTCGGACGAGACCTTACGCACCTCCAGCTCGATACCGCGATCGTTCAGTTTCTTAAACGCTTCGATATCTTTTTCATCGACGGAAACGGCGTTGTTCACCTGGGTTTTCCCCTGACGGAACGCCATGCCGCCGATATTGACGGATTGAATATCCACGCCGCCCTCCACCAGACGCAAGACGTCGGTCGGGTTGGTAAACAACAGCATCACGCGGTCGTTGGCGTATTTCGGGTTGTTCCAGACGCGGATGGCCTTCGCCACGTCCACCACGTGGGCGGTGACGCCCGGCGGGGCGACCTGGGTCAGCAGGGTTTTGCGCACATGGTCGGCGGCGACTTCATCGCTGACGACGATAATGCGGCTGACGTTGGTCTCTTTGGTCCAGCGGGTAGCGACCTGGCCGTGAATCAAGCGGTCATCGATGCGCGCCAGGCCGATTTTCATGTGGTCATTCGGCCCCAGCGGCGCCTGAGGGGCAGCTGCTTTGGCGACGGGTGCTGCGGGTTTTACGGGTTCTTCCTGCGGTTTTTTCAGCGCTTTCACGCCTTCGCGGCCGGTTTCCAACGCCAGCGCTACCAGTTCATCGAAGGCGGGGTTGTCGTCCCGCGCCATGAAGGTTTCCACCAGCATCGGAATGTTGACCCCGGTGACGACCTCATAGTTTTCCTTGTCGACCGCAATGCGGCTGGCGGCGTTGAACGGGCTGCCGCCCCAGGTATCCACCAGGAACAGCACACCGCCGCTGGTATCCAACCCACTGATTTTCTCGTTGTACTTGACGATTAACGTCTCGGCATTCTCACCGGGAACGAAGTCTATAAAGGCGACGTTGTCCTGCTCGCCCAATAGCATCTCCGCCGTTTTCAGCAGTTGTTCCGCTGCAGCCCCGTGTGTGCCGATGATAATAGCTATTGCCACTCGCTACCTCCTCGTTGAACTCCAGGCGCGGTTTGTGTCGTTTCTCCGCGCCATCTTGGCAGTCACTTCCGCGGTTCAGATACATTATGGTAGAAAAAAAGAAACGCACGCCTAACATTTCTCACGCAGTTTCAAATGCCTGTGCGCAATACTTCACGAACGCGACATTTATTTTAGTGAGTGAAAAAATATTTTTTGTGACGCTGCTCCGCTATTGAATGCTCGGAGAAATCTTAGCTGTCGCAGATGACATGACGGGGGCGTCATCCTAAACCGCCGTTGAAAAAGCCGCTTTGTCCCCCAGAAAAATCCTGATACAGTAATTCCTTCTTTCATTACTAAGGAGTGAAGGGCCTCAGCCCTCCCTATGGACTGTCACCGAAGTTACTGTTTTTCCAGGTTTCACCCGCCACCCGCTGGCGTTGCATATGCTGTTCGGCCCTTCGGCCATCTCCCGGCAATCCCATCCCGTCACCTTGCTATTGTCGACTGCACCCATGCAGCGGCGGCATCGTCACGTCTGAGCGGCGTGCGCTCATTCCCACTTTTCTCTGGAGTCTGATATGGAATTTTTAATGGACCCCTCTATTTGGGCGGGGTTGCTGACGCTGGTGGTGCTGGAAATCGTGCTGGGCATCGACAACCTGGTGTTCATCGCCATTTTGGCCGACAAGCTGCCGCCGAAGCAGCGCGATAAGGCGCGCATTATCGGCCTGTCGCTGGCATTGCTGATGCGTTTGGGCCTGCTGTCGGTGATCTCCTGGATGGTAACCCTGACCACGCCGCTGTTCAGCGTCGGCGACTTCAGCTTCTCCGGCCGCGATTTGATCCTGCTGTTCGGCGGGGTATTCCTGCTGTTCAAGGCCACCATGGAGCTGCATGAACGGCTGGAAGGGCAGACGCATCAAGACGGCGCTAACCGCGGTTACGCCAAGTTCTGGGCGGTGGTGGTGCAAATCGTGATCCTCGACGCGGTATTTTCGCTTGATGCGGTGATTACCGCCGTGGGCATGGTGAACGATCTGCCGGTGATGATGGCGGCGGTGGTGATCGCGATGGCGGTGATGCTGTTGGCGTCGAAGCCGTTGACCAACTTCGTCAACGCGCACCCGACCATCGTGGTGCTGTGCCTGAGCTTCCTGTTGATGATCGGCCTGAGCCTGATCGCCGAAGGCTTCGGTTTGCACATTCCTAAAGGCTACCTGTATGCCGCTATCGGCTTCTCGATTCTGATTGAATTGTTCAACCAGATCGCGCGTCGCAACTTTATCAAGCATCAAGCGCGTCGTCCGATGCGCGAGCGCACCGCGGAAGCGATCATGCGCCTGATGGGGCAGCAGCGTGCGCAGCAGACGGACGATGCGGTCGCCTTGCCGCGGGATGAAACCTTTGCGGCGGA
Source organism: Serratia sp. CY38905 (assembly GCF_052168875.1). Taxonomy (NCBI): domain Bacteria; kingdom Pseudomonadati; phylum Pseudomonadota; class Gammaproteobacteria; order Enterobacterales; family Yersiniaceae; genus Serratia; species Serratia sp. CY38905. The sequence continues at coordinate 89,072 of NZ_JBJNLV010000002.1, forward strand.
AGAGCGCTATATGATCAGCGGCGTGTTGACGCTGGCCTCGCGTTCATTGCGCAGCGTGATGACGCCGCGCACCGACATTTCCTGGGTCGACTGCGAGCGCTCCCGCGAGGAGGTGCGCGCACAGCTGCTGGATACGCCGCACAGCCTGTTCCCGGTGTGCCGCGACTCGGTGGATGAAATCGTCGGCGTGGTACGTGCCAAGGATCTGCTGGTGGCGCTGGAGCAAGGGGAAGATATCGCCGAGTTCGCCGCCCGCACGCCGCCGATCGTGGTGCCGGAAACCATGGACGTCATCAAGCTGCTGGCGGTGCTGCGCCGCGCCAAAGGGCGTCTGGTGGTGGTCACCAATGAGTTCGGCGTGGTGCAGGGGCTGGTAACGCCGCTGGACGTGCTGGAAGCGATTGCCGGTGAATTCCCGGACGAGGACGAAACGCCGGACATCGTGGCGGAAGGTGACGGCTGGCTGGTGAAGGGCGGAACCGATCTGCACTCGCTGGAACAGGCGCTGGCCTGCGATGACCTGGTCAGCCCCACCGCCGACTACGCCACCCTGGCGGGGCTGCTGTTGGCTCACTACGGGCAGATGCCGGTGGCGGGAGATAGCATTGAGCTGAACCACCTGCGGTTCGATATCGTCGAGGTGTCCGAATACCGTATCGAACTGGTGCGCGTTACCCGCGTCGTCCTGGACGAGACGGCGCACGCGTAACCCTTCCGCCGGGGGCTCAGGCCTCCGGCGGATCCTCTTCCGCTTTCCTGACGCGCGATTCGTACTGCTGCAACCACAGCGGGAAAACGTGGATCGGCATCGGCTTGGCGAAATAATATCCCTGCAGGGCATTGACCTCGCGTGAGCGCAGATAGTCGGCCTGTTCCTCCGTTTCCACCCCCTCTGCCACCAGTTTCAGCTTCAGGCGCTGCGCCAGCGTAATGATGGTGTCGGTCACCGTGGCGTTGACCGCGTCGGTGCCGATGGCGGCGGTAAACCCGCGATCGATCTTCAAGACGTCCGGGCTGAGGTTCTTCAGGTAGCTCAGCGAGCTGTGACCGGTGCCGAAATCGTCGATGGCCAGCATGATCCCCATGTCTTTCAGCGTGCGGATCTGGTCATACTGAATTGCCGACAGCGCGGTGCGTTCGGTCAGCTCCAGCATCAATGAGGGCATCGGGTGCGCCGGAAGCCAAATCTGGCGAATATCGTCGATGATATTGAGCGTTTTAAAATGCTCGGCGGCGACGTTGATGCTGATGTAGAACGACGGCCGGGGCGGGAACAGCTGCAGATTTTCCGTTACGGTGCTCATCAGGTAGCGGGTGAGCGGAATGATCAGCTCATGCTGCTCGGCCAGCGGAATAAACACGTCGGGCGAGATCCACCCTTGCCGTTTCTTTTTCCAACGCAGCAGCATCTCAACGCCGGCGCAGCGCCCGGTATCGCTGTGGATGATCGGCTGGCAGTAGACGCGGAACTCGCGATGGGTGATGGCATGGCCGATGTGATAAGACAGGCTCATGCGGTTGGCGGTGAGCAGATAGACCACATAGGCGGCCAACAGGCTGATCAGCAGCGCCAGCGGAATATGGCGCGGCAGGGCGGAAAGCGCCAGCATGCCGATCTGCGGGCCGAACAGCGAAATCGAGAACGGATACAGCGCGGAGCCGGCGGTGTAGCGCAGATCGTTGGTCAGGGTATCGCGGCTCAGGATTTCGCGGCGGCCGTATTCCAGGCTGCTGTCGGCCACGTTCAGCACCACGCGCTGAACGTAAGGCTCCTGCGGCTCGAGTAAAAAGTTGGACAGCAGCTCGATATTGAATACGTGCAGCACGCCGCTGGTTTTATCGCGGGGCGATGGCGTCCACAGCACCAGCGTGGGCAGACCTTTGCTCACCGCCAGCGAGGGGCGCAGCGCCAGCCTGGCCTCGCTGTTGACGAAGGTGGGCATCACCGCGGCCAGCTGATAATGACGGGCGCCAAACAGGCTGGAGCAATAAATAATGCCGTTCTTCACCAGCAACATGGCGCGCAGCGCCTGATTTTGCGCGGCGCGAAAGCGCAGGGTAGATGACACGTTCTCGCAGGACTGGTTCAGCATGTCCATGCTGCGTTCCGCCTGCAGCTGCGCCGGCGTCAGCAACTGGTTGAGCTTGCCGACGGTGCGGGTGGCCAACGTGTGTTGGCTCAACTCGATGCTTTTGACCTCTTGATAGTAACGGGTATACAGCGATACCAACAGAATAGCCGCGCCCACCGCTCCGGCCAGCAGCCAACGGTAGTAACGATATCGGGACGCGGCGAGGTGGGTCATCAACATCCGGTAAATCCTTGTTCGGTAATCCAGCTCCGAGTCACAGTCAGGCCATTGATCCTTAAGTTGCGCTCGGCTAATTCTAGCCTGAGGTTATACAAGATTGATGGTAACTCAGTAAATTATTTCAGTTTGGTAAAACAGAAGGCCAATTTGCAGGCTAACCGCCGGATCGATGAGAAAAATGCAGGATTTTTTCTGGTGACATTGTCACTAAAACGTTCAATGAATTGATTACCCATAAAAAACCCCGCCGGGCGGCGGGGTTATCTGTCAGTCGCATTGCACCTTGATTGCCAGGCCGCCGCGTGACGTTTCGCGGTACTTGGCGTTCATGTCTTTGCCGGTTTCGTACATGGTCTCGATCACCTTATCCAGCGAAACGCGCGGCTCGCTGGTGCGGCGCAGGGCCATGCGGGCGGCGTTGATCGCCTTGACCGAAGCGATGGCGTTGCGCTCGATGCACGGCACTTGCACCTGGCCGGCGACCGGGTCACAGGTCAGACCCAGGTTGTGTTCCATGCCGATCTCCGCCGCCACGCACACCTGTTCAGGGCTGCCGCCCAGCAGTTCGGCCAGGCCGGCCGCCGCCATGGAGCAGGCTACGCCGACTTCACCCTGGCAGCCGACTTCGGCGCCGGAAATGGAGGCGTTCATCTTGTACAACGCGCCGATGGCGCCCGCCGCCATAAAGTAGCGGATGTAGATGTCCGGGCTGACGGACTCGATGAAGTGATCGTAGTAAGCCAGTACCGCAGGCACGATGCCGCAGGCGCCGTTGGTCGGCGCGGTAACCACGCGGCCGCCGGCGGCGTTTTCTTCGTTAACCGCCAGCGCGAACATGTTGACCCAGTCGATCACGTTCATCGGATCGCTGGACAGTTTGTCCGACGCCACCAGCATGCGGCGCAGCGCGGAGGCACGGCGCGGCACGCGCAGCGGCCCCGGCAGCACGCCTTCGGTGTTCAGACCGCGATCGATACAGGCGCGCATGGTTTGCCAGACGTTGCCGAAGTAGGTCTCGATCTCTTGCTTGCTGTGCAGCGCCAGTTCGTTCTGCATCACCATGCCGGACAGCGACAGCCCGGTCTCGCGGCAGTGATCGAGCATTTCGCGCGCGGAGTTGAACGGATAGGGCATTTGCAGCTCTTGCTCTGCGTCCTTACCGAAGTTCTCCTCGTCGACGATGAAACCGCCGCCGATAGAGTAATAGGTCTTGCTGTACACTTCTTTATCGCCGGCGAAGGCGTGGATCTGCATGCCGTTTTCATGCAGCGGCAGGTTGTCGCTGCGGAAGACCATGCCGCCGTCGCGCGGGAAATCGACTTCATGCAGGCCGTTGGCCAGCATCAGGCGTTGACGTTGTTCTACATCGCGAATAAAACCCGGAATGCTATCGATATCGACGGTGTCCGGCATGTTGCCGGCCAGGCCGAGAATGATGGCGATATCGGTATGGTGACCTTTGCCGGTCAATGAGAGTGAGCCGTAAACGTCTACGGCAACACGCGTGATAGAAGGCATCAGGCCTTTATTTACCAGATCGTCGACAAACTGTTTGCCGGCTTTCATCGGTCCAACCGTATGAGAGCTGGACGGGCCGATGCCGATCTTAAACATGTCGAAAACGCTAATCACGCTAAAACTCCTTAAAGAGACGTATTGTTATGGCTGCGGCGGTTAAAAACCGCGCAGGGAACAGCGATATTGTAAAAGGGCCGTGCGGGTTCGGCTGCCTTTTTCGCATGAAATTAAATAATCCGTGGTGTCGCTTTTTTTCCTGATTACCCGGGGCGAACCCTTAAGCGGGGTATCCGCTTTCGCCCAAGCTCCATTAGCGGTAATCGCGCCAGCCTTCCGTGCTGAACGCCGCCGGCTTAACCCCTGTTTCTACAGTGGTTTATCTCGGGCGGTGGTATTTTACAGGTATTTCGTAAGGTTTAAGAGAGGGTTTACAGTTTTTTTAAAACCATTCAACCGGAACGGTAGTTGAAAAAGCGATCAAATGAAGTGATTTCGATCGCTTTACCTGCAGCGGACGTCGACGGCCATGCCAGATTGCGAGTCAGATCACGCAATGCGGGCTAAATACTGACCTGTTGCGCCAGGCGGCGAATGATGGCGGCGGTCAGCCCCCAGATAAACTGGCTGTGATACCAGGAGAGATAAATGCGGTGCGTGCGGCCGGCGCGATGAATATCCAGCGGGTAGTAACGCGACAGGGTCAGCGCTTCCCGCAGGGGCATCTCGAACACGTCCGCCACTTCACCCTCGTTGGCGCGAAACTGCACGTCCGGCGGGATCAGGCCGACGATAGGCGTGACCTGAAATCCGGTGCTGCTGTCGAGCGGCGCCATTTGGCCGAGGACGGTCACCGCGTGCGGCGGTATCGCCACTTCTTCCTGAGCTTCCCGCAGCGCCGTGACGATCGCCGATCCGTCTTCGGCGTCGGTCTTGCCGCCGGGGAAGGCCACCTGGCCGGCATGTTTGCGCAGCGAGTCGGCGCGGCGGGTCAACAGCAGCGTCGGCTCGGCGCGGCAGACGATCGGGATAAGCACCGCCGCCGGGCGCACATTGTGCGAGATCTGCGCCGCCTGCGGCAGCTGCAGTTGAAAACGGCTGATAAAGGCGTGCAGCGAGGCCGGTGAGTTCGATGGGATCACGACGGGGCATACTCCCCAAGCTGCGGCAGAATACGGCCAACCTTGTCGAAGGTCTCCTGGTATTCCGCCTGCTCCTGGCTGTCCGCCACGATGCCGCCGCCAGCGGAGCAGTGGATGCGGCCGTTTTCGGTGACGAGCGTGCGGATGGTGATGTTGGTATCCATGGTGCCGCAGGCGCTCAGGTAACCGATGCTGCCGCAATAGGCGTTGCGCCGCTGCGGCTCCAGCTCTTCGATGATTTCCATCGCGCGCACCTTGGGCGCGCCGGTGATCGAACCGCCGGGGAAGCAGGCGCGCAGCAGCTCGGTGGCCGAGGCCTGCTCCGGCAGGGTGGCGGTAATGGTGCTCACCAGGTGGTGTACGGCGGGGAACGGCTCCACGACGAACAGTTCCGGCACCCGTACGCTGCCGGGCTGGGCGACGCGGCCGATATCGTTGCGTAGCAGATCGACGATCATCAGATTTTCAGCGCGATCCTTGGGCGAATCGGCCAAGCGGCGCGCCTGTACGGCGTCCTGTTCCGCGTCCGCCAGCCGCGGCAGCGTGCCCTTGATCGGGCGGGTTTGGATGCGCTGCTGCGCCAGCCACAGGAAGCGCTCGGGAGAGACGCTCAGCACGCTGTTGTGCGGCAGCCGCAGGAAAGCGGAGAACGGCGCGCGGTTGCAGGCGCTCAGTCGGCAAAACGCCTGCCATTCATCCCCCTGATAGTCGGCGGAGAACCGCTGCGCCAGATTAATCTGGTAACAGTCGCCGCTGCGCAGGTAGTGTTGAATACGTTGGAACTTCTCGCCATATTGCCGGCGGCTCATATTGGCACGCCAGCCGCTTAGCAGCGTGAAGGGGCGCTCCGTCGGCGCGGTTTGGCTAGCAAGCCAGCGCCAGCGCTGCTCCACATCGCCATAGCTGAGCAGCGTCAGGGTTTGCAATTGGTGGTCGGCGATCAATGCCCAGTCATAAATGCCCACCGCCATGTCCGGCAGAGCGAGGTCGGCTTCAGCCAACTGCGGCAAGGTTTCCACCCGGCGCCCGAGATCGTAGCCGAACAGCCCCAGGGCGCCGCCCTGAAACGGCAGATCCGGGTTAAACGCCGGCTGCCAGCCTTGCGCCGCCAGCTGCTGGTGCAGCAGGGAGAACGGATCCTCCTGAGACTCAATGGTGACGCCGTCACTTTCGATTGTCGTGCCGGCGCCCTGGGTGGTGAGCGTAACGCGCGGCTGTGCGACCAGGATATCGAAGCGGTTATGCGAATGGTCGGCGAAGCCAGAATGCAGCAGCATCGCCCAGGGCTGTGCTGAAAGCGGGGCGAAAAGCGTCATCAGGGCACTGCGGCTGTAGGGCAACGATTTTATGTTTGGGGCGGTTACGCTCATGAACGTCAATAAACCTGGCTGTGAGGGCGGCGATATCTGGCGGCTAGTGTGCCATAGACGGTCACGTCATGCATGTTTTGCCATGCGCAGCATGCAGCACAGTTCACATAAACGGCAGTTCAATAAACCTGAAATAAGGCATTTTTTGCGCCATTGATTATACTTCGATATGTTAAAAATTTAACGTCAAATGCACTGGAAGCCTATTTGCCGCGGGCGCAAGACCCGAAAAATATAAAAAAAGATTCGTTAATTTCATAAATTTATTATTTCTGCTTGTTATTAGATGCGGAGCGGCGTGGTTTTGCCTGATGTTAGCCAGCGTCGCCGCCCTTTGGAATTAATGGGTTAATTACTCAGCGCTTTCTGGCGCTGGTTTGAATAAAGAAAAGCAGGTTCGGTTCCATTAGCCGCTGCGGGAATTTGCAGGCGTCACGCTATTTCAGCGTGCGCTGAACCCTATGCGTCTTTTAGAAAAGTAAAATTATTATTTTGTTACATTATCATTAAAGAGCTGCCTATGTCGTTAATGCTGAGCGTGATCGTCCCGATGCACAATGCGGGGGAATTATTGGAGCCTTTCCTGGCCTCGCTGCTGGCCCAGCGTGAGCAGCGGTTGGAGGTGATCATCGTCAACGATGGTTCCACCGACGGTTCGGGGGAGATCGCACACCGTTACGCGGCGGCGCATCCGCATATTCGTGTGATCGATCAAGCCAATGCCGGTGTTTCTAACGCGCGCAATGCCGGGCTCGCCGTTGCCCGAGGCAAATATGTGGCGTTTCCCGATGCCGACGATGTGCTGGCGCCGGACATGTATTCCACGCTGCTGGAACAGGCGGAACAACACCAATTAGACGTGATGCAATGCAATGGCGAACGCTATTTCACCAGCCAGGATGAATTGCAGCCGATTTTTCCCGAGGCGCGTTTGCGCACCACCGACGTTATCACCGGCGTACAGTGGTTTGAACGTGCGTTGAAATCGCGAAAGTTTATTCACGTTGTATGGCTGGCAATATATCGCCTCGACTTTATTCGCCAGCATCGGCTTTATTTCGAGCCGGGATTGCATCACCAGGATATTCCCTGGACAACGGAAGTCATGTTTAATGCCAAACGGGTCAAATATTTAAGCACGCCGCTGTACCGTCAACGGGTGCACGACAAATCGATCAGCAACCGTCGTCGCACCGGTCAGGCGAACGTGGATTATCAACGCCACTATATGAAAATCGTCGAGATGCTGGAGCGGCTCAACCGGCGCTATGCCGGCACTGTCGCCATTCGTCCGGCTTTCCATTGGCAAATCACCCGCGAAGCGCTGGGCATTTGCCACAGCATTCGTCGTGAACCGGATCCGGCAGCCCAGAGTCAGATCACCGAAGAGTTCTATCAGCGCGGCATCGACAGAGCGATGTTCGCCAATGCGCGCGGTCTGAAACAGGGGTGGCATGTCATGCTGTGGCGGCATCGGCTGAAGCAGTGGCGCAGCGATAACGGCTGCTCGCAACCGGCCTGAGCCACAAGACGTTGGGATCCGCCGCGTTAGCGCGTATACTCCTTCTCCCTTTTGCCGGAGAAAACGACACATGCATGCAGGTATGCCATTACTGAGTCACGCGGAGCAGCAGGAAGCGGCGGATCGCATCCATCAACTGATGGAGCAGGGCATGAGCAGCGGTGAAGCCATTGCTCGCGTTGCGCAGGAAATTCGCGAGAAGCATCAGGGCGCTCAGGTTGCGGTACTGTTCGATGACGATGATGAAGACGAGCAGCATGAGGCCGCCCCGGAGGCGTCGCGGAATGACGATGCTGAAGAAGACGAAGACTATTGACGTTATCGGGGCCGCGTAAGCGGCCCCGTGAGTATCAGCCGTTGACCGCCACGGCGGCGGCGGCTTGTTTCGCTTGCTCCACCGCCTGTTCCGTCGTTTCCGCTGTCGCCAGCGCTACGCCCAGGCGACGCTGCCCGGCGATCTCCGGTTTGCCGAACAGGCGCAGCTGGCTGTGCCCGCGCAGCGCGTGTTCCAGGCCGCCGAAGCGCACATCGCTGCTGGTCAGCTGCGGCAGGATCACCGCCGAAGCGGAAGGGCCGAACTGGCGGATGGCGCCAATCGGCAACCCGAGAAATGCGCGAACGTGCAGGGCGAACTCGGACAGATCCTGTGAGATCAACGTGACCATGCCGGTATCGTGCGGCCGCGGAGACACCTCGCTGAAGATCACGTCGTCACCGCAGACGAACAGCTCCACGCCGAACAGGCCGAAACCGCCCAGGGCCTTCACCACCTTCTCCGCGATAGCCTGAGCACGGCTTAACGCCGCGGCTGACATGCGCTGCGGCTGCCAGGATTCGCGATAGTCCCCATCCTCCTGACGATGGCCGATCGGCGCGCAGAAATGTACGCCGTCCACGGCGCTGATGGTCAACAACGTAATTTCAAAATCAAATCTTACCAGCCCTTCGACGATCACCCGGCCGCCGCCGGCGCGGCCGCCCTGTTGGGCGTAGTCCCAGGCGCTTTGCAGCTGCTCAGGCGTGCGGATCAGGCTTTGTCCTTTGCCGGAAGAACTCATCACCGGTTTGACGATGCACGGGTAGCCGATGTGCTCGACCGCCTGCCGGAAAGTCGCCTCGCTGTCGGCAAAGCGGTAGCTGGAGGTGGGCAGGCCAAGCTCTTCCGCCGCCAGGCGGCGGATGCCTTCACGGTTCATGGTCAGGCGCGTGGCTTCGGCGCAGGGCACCACGCGGTGGCCCTGGCGTTCAAGCTCGACCAGCATGGCGGTGGCGATCGCTTCGATTTCGGGAACGATATAGTCCGGCCGCTCTTGTTCGATAACGGCTTTCAGCGCGTCACCGTCCAGCATATTGATGACGTGGCTGCGGTGCGCCACGTGCATGGCGGGGGCGTCGGGATAGCGATCGACGGCGATCACTTCCAGGCCGAGGCGCTGGCATTCAATGGCGACTTCTTTGCCCAGCTCCCCGGAGCCGAGCAACATAACGCGGGTGGCGGAAGGGCGCAGGGCGGTTCCAATCGTTAACATAGTTTCGTACCTGGATCGGTGAAAGTAAGCGGATTGATGATCGGCGGGCAGTATATACGAAAACGATTGCGTGCGCAGCCGCTGCGCCAAGTTTGTTGCTAACTTACTGTTTTTATAACAAGCAGAAATATTTGCCCTGCATGGGCGATTATGCGTTAATAACCGACGACGAAAGAAGGCCCACATATCGCATGGTTTTCGCGTCTCGTGCCGTCAAGGCAGGTTTATCAAGTAAAGGAAACACAAATGAGCAAGATCACTGGTCACGTTAAATGGTTCAACGAAAGCAAAGGTTTCGGCTTCATCACGCCTGCCGACGGTTCTAAAGACGTTTTCGTTCATTTTTCCGCTATCGTTAGCGATGGTTTCAAGACTCTGGCTGAAGGCCAGCAGGTTGAGTTCTCCATCCAGGACAGCCAACGTGGCCCAGCCGCAGCCAACGTCGTCGCCATTTAACGACTGAGCCGCCAAGAAACCCGCCGCCGGCGGGTTTTTTTATGCCCGCTGCCCGTAACGCCGCCCATCTCTGTTATCATTTGCCGCTGATTCGGCGCCAACCTGCGGGCGCGCCGCCATTCCATTCGTCATATAAGAGTTATCGCCGTGAGCACAGTTTCTTTTTCTTCCCTGCCGCTGCCAGCCGAACAGTTGGCCAACCTCAACGAACTGGGGTACGCCAAAATGACGCCGGTGCAGGCCGCCGCGTTGCCCGCCATTCTGCAAGGGCGGGACGTGCGCGCCAAGGCGAAAACCGGCAGCGGCAAAACGGCGGCGTTCGGCATTGGTCTGCTGAATAATATCGTCGTCGCTCAGGTCGCCACGCAGGCGCTGGTGCTCTGTCCCACCCGCGAATTGGCCGATCAGGTGAGCAAAGAGTTGCGTCGCCTGGCGCGTTTCACGCAAAACATCAAAATCCTGACGCTGTGCGGTGGCCAACCGATGGGGCCGCAGCTCGATTCGCTGGTGCACGCGCCGCACATCGTGGTGGGGACGCCGGGGCGCATTCAGGAGCATCTGCGCAAGAAAACGCTGCTGCTGGACGAACTGAAGGTGCTGGTGCTGGATGAGGCCGACCGCATGCTGGACATGGGCTTCGCCGACGATATCGACGATGTGATCAGCTACACGCCGCCGCAGCGTCAGACGCTGCTGTTTTCCGCCACCTATCCGGCGGGTATCGAACGCATCAGCGAACGCGTTCAGCGCCAGCCGCTGAGCGTCGAAGTGGACGATGACGAAGCGCAGACCGCCATCGAACAACGCTTCTATGAGACCACGCGCGATCAGCGCCCGGCGCTGCTGGTGTCGGCCATTCGTTATCATCAACCCGCGTCCTGCGTGGTGTTCTGCAATACCAAACGCGATTGTCAGACGGTGCTTGAGGCTTTGGAGGCCCGCGGCATCAGCGCATTGGCGTTGCATGGCGATCTGGAGCAGCGCGATCGCGACCAGGTGTTGGTGCGCTTCGCCAACCGCAGTTGCCGGGTGCTGGTGGCGACCGACGTCGCCGCTCGCGGGCTGGACATCAAAGAGCTGGAGCTGGTGGTTAACTACGAACTGGCGTTCGATCCCGAAGTGCACGTGCACCGTATTGGCCGTACCGGCCGTGCCGGCATGAGCGGGCTGGCGATCAGCCTGTGCACGCCGCAGGAAATGGCGCGGGCGCATGCAATTGAAGACTACCTGCAGATGACCATTGCTTGGGCGCCGGTGTCCGAGCTGAGCGGGGCGGCCAACGGCTCGCTGGAGGCGGAGATGGTGACGCTGTGCATCGACGGCGGCCGCAAGGCGAAGATCCGCCCCGGCGATATCCTCGGCGCGCTGACCGGCGATGCCGGGCTGACGGCGGCGGAAGTGGGCAAGATTGACATGTTCCCGGTGCATGCCTACGTCGCGATCCGTAAAGCCAGCGCACGCAAGGCGCTGCAACAGCTGCAACAGGGCAAAATCAAAGGCAAGAGCTGCAAGGTGCGGCTGCTGAAATAAGCCGAAGGCGGGCGGCGGTTTGCCTTCCCGCCGTCATCCATTTATACTGTATGTATTTACAGTTGTTTGAGTATTTGAGGACGCACGCATGGCGGTTGAAGTTAAATATGTGGTGGTGAGAAACGGTGAGGAAAAAATGACTTTCGCGAGCAAGAAAGAAGCCGACGCCTACGACAAAATGCTGGATTTGGCGGATAACCTCGGAGAGTGGTTGCAACAGGCGCCGCTGAAGCTGGATGACGAACAGCGCGAAGGGCTGAGCTTCTTCCTGGCGGAGAATAAGGATGCGCTGGGGCTGATCCTGCGCGGCGCATCACCGGCGGAAACCGGCAAGAAACCGACGGAAGCGAAAGCGAAAAAAGCAGTCTCTAACTCAAAAGAGGGATCTGCGTCAGAAAAGCAAGCGGCATAATGGCTTATGTTGCGGTGTTGTGATGAAAAAGGATCTAAAATGAGCCGTGAAATAACTTTCTTCAGCCGCTTTGAGCAAGACATTCTGGCGGGGCGCAAAACCATCACCATTCGGGATGCCAGTGAGTCGCACTTCGAACCGGGCGAGGTATTGCGCGTAAGCCGCAATGAAGACGGCGTATTTTTCTGCTTTATCGAAGTGCTGTCGGTAACGCCGGTGCGCCTGGATGCGCTGACCGAACGCCATGCACAGCAGGAGAACATGTCGCTCGGCGAACTGAAGCAGGTGATCAAGGAAATCTATCCGGGCCTGGATGCGCTGTTTGTCATCGAGTTCGTCAAACGGTAACCCTTTGCCGAAACCCTGTTGTGAGCCAGGGATGGGCGCCCGGATAGCGCTAATCACAACGGGAGGACACATGAAAAAAACGGCTTTGGCTATCGCCTTGTTGGCCATGATGGGAGCATCGACTGCGGTGTGGGCGCAGGTTCAAGAGCAACGCAGCGCCAAGGTGGGGCAGTGTGCGGGGCTGCAGCCGGCGGATATCGCCGCCCAGGTCAAGCGCGACTTCTTGCAGAACCGCATCACGCGCTGGGAGGCGGACAAAAAACTGCTGGGCACCGCTACCCCGATCGCCTGGATCAGCCCGGATGCCATCACCGGCAAGGATCAGGTGTGGCAGGTGCCGCTGACGGTGCGTGGCACCAAAGCGGATAAAACCTACAACGTGACGCTCAACTGCAACACCGGCGAGATCGCCTACAGCGCGCCGCAGTAATCGTTTTCCGCAATAAAAAGCCCGCCTGGCGGCGGGCTTGATGCATCAAGAGGCGGTCAGTCGCTAAACGGGATCACCAACTCGCCCGGCTTCACTTCCAATCCCTTCGCCAGTTTTTTCGCCAGCGCTTCGGTTTTGCTGTTGTCAGGATTCAGCACATAAGCCGGCTTTTGGTCGAAGTAAGACTTCAGCGACTGATTCAGATATGGCGTCAGCGCTTTCATCACCGTCTGCATTTTTTCCGGCTGCACGCTGTAATCGGTCAGTTCCATGTCTTTAAGGTAAATGGCGCCCTGTGCACGGTCGTAAACCGGCTGCGCTTTCAGCGTCAGCTTCAGATCCGCCGCCTGCGGGCCGAGAATCGACGTGATATTGACCTTGGCATCGCCGGAAAGGGTGACCTTGCCCGGCTCGCTGCGGCCAATCTGGCTTTGCAGCTGCGTCAGTACGATGTTGGCGTCCACCAGGCCGGGCACGCCGATCTGCTTCTGATAGTCGTTGTGTTTCTGCAGGTAATCATTCACTTCCTGCTCGCTCAGGGTGTACTGGGTCAGTTGATTGCAACCGGCCAATACGCCGGCGAACAGCAGGGCGGCTGCGCCCATCAGGATCTTCTTCATTAATGCCTCATTGCGACTGCTGGCGAAAAGTGCTGCAGATAATTGATTAATCATTATAAACGTTCCGCCTGCCCCTGAAAACGGCAGGCGGCGATGTGCAGGGGATAGTGCGCGCAAAAGTGGGCGACACCTATCGGATAACGCCGAAAGCGTCAACGTCGCAATCGCAGCGCCAAGAGCGCCACGCCGGCCAGGCAGGCCGCGCCCCCCAACAGCGGGAACAGCGGAATGCCCCACAGCCGCAGCGAAGAATGCATCAGATAAGGCGCCAGGCCCAGGGCAAAAGCGGCGGTGACGATAGCGATGGCCAGGGTGACGGCGGCGCGCTCCAGCGCTTTGCTCAACTGACCGAGGTTCCTGACGTTGATATCGGCATTGAGCTGCCCGCGTTTCAGACGGCGCACCATCAGCCGCAGGGTTTGCGGCAGTTCTTCTCCGGCGTCGAGCGCTTCCCCGCCCAGAGCCAACAGCCGCTGGCGCACGGCGTCCGGGGCATAGCGTTGCAGCACCGTTTGTTGCAGCATCGGTTTGAGCGTGGCGACGATGTCGAAGGCCGGATCCAATCGGTGCAGCACGCCGTCGGCGGTGATTAACGCCTTGAACAGCAGCACCAGATCGGGCGGCAGCGCCAGTTGGTGCTCACGCGCCATCACCAGCAGGTCGGTCAGGGCCTTGCCCAAGGTCAGAGTGGCGGCGGCCTGTTTGTCGAGAAAGTTTTGCGCCGCCAGCTCCAGATCCATCAAATCCAGCGGTTCGCTGTCCGACCAGGCGATCAGCGTGTTGACGATGCCTTCGGACTGACGATCGGCGATGGCCTGCAGCAGCAGGAGCAACTGGTTGCGCCGCCGCTCGGACAACTGGCCCACCATGCCGAAGTCGATAAAGCCGACGCGGTCACCGCTCAGCGCCATGACGTTGCCGGGGTGAGGGTCGGCGTGATACAGCCGATGCTCCAGGACCATGCTCATAAAGGCGCGGGCGCCGCGTTGCGCCAGCAGCGGGCCGTCAAAGCCCGCCGCCGCCAGCTGCTGAGGGTTTTCCGGCGCGGTGCCGGGCAGGTATTCCTGCACTAACAGGCGCGGGGAAGACCATTGCCAATAGATTTTGGGCACGACGACGTCAGGTTGATGGGCGAACATCCCGGCGACGCGGTCGCAGTTATGCCCTTCGTGGGTCAAATCCAGTTCATGATTGAGCGCCGTCGCCAGCGCTCTGACCATCTGCCGCGGCCGATAGCGCGCCAGCGCCGGGCTCTGCTGCTCTACGGTTTCCGCCAGCGAGGCCAGCAGCCGCAAATCGGCGTGGATGGTTTTCGCCAGACCGGGCCGCAGCACTTTCACCACCACCTGTTCGCCGCTGTGCAGGCGTGCGCGGTAGATTTGCGCCATCGACGCCGCCGCCAGCGGCGTGCGATCGAATTCGGCGAACAGCCGCTCGGGTTCGCCGCCCAGGTCGGCAACGATCTGTGGCGCCAGCGTTTCCCATGGCAACACTGCCGCCCGGCTGTGCAGGCGATCCAGTTCGTCGGTCCAGGCCGGATCCAGCAGGTCGGAGCGCGTGGCCAGGATCTGGCCGAATTTGACGAAGGTAGGCCCCAGCGCCTCGAGCGCTTCGCGCAGCCGCTCAGGCAGGGTTTGGGCGTCCTGTTGGGCGGCTCCAGCGCGGGCGCCGTGCAGCAAAGCCCCCAGGCCCAGCAGACGCAGAACGTCTTGCAGGCCGTAACGGATCAGAACGGAGGTTATTTCCTTCAGCCGCGCCCGATCGCGAGCGGTGGCGAGCACCATTTTCAGCATCAGTACGCCATATCCTTTTGGTTGCTCAAACGTTATTGTTCCATATCCAGCAGCAACGGCACCTCGCTGCGCTGCGCCATGCGGTTGCGGTAGGCTTCCACGTTATCCGGCAGCGCAACCCCGGCGACGATCGACAATGAGCGCAGCAGCGGGAACAGGTGAATATCGTCCTCGGACAGTTCGCCGTTCACCGCGTCGGCGGAGACGATCAGCGGCGACAGCGCTTGCAGATCGGCTTCCAACTGGGCGATCAGATCGGCGCTATTGGCGAGATGCTCGGCGAAATCCCCGATTGACGCCTGTTTTTTATCGATAAAGTAACGGCGGGCGCTGTCGGTGGCAAACTCTTCGAAATCGGCATGCGCAATTCGCGGCAACAATAATTTCGCGCTGTAACCGCCCACCCGCTGCAGCCACTCGGCGATGGCCGGGTTGGTGCGGCCGGTCAGTACCGGCTTGCCGTCCAGAGCATCGACATAGCGCACGATATCCAGGCTTTCCGGCATCGCTTCACCGTTGTCTTTGACCAGGATAGGCACCATTTTTTGGCCGATCAGGTTAAACGGAGTCGTTTCATCGTCGTTGAGCAACGTGACCAGGCGAATCGGCAGACGTTTCAGGCCGAAAATCATGCGGGCTTTCACGCAGAATGGGCAATGATCGTAAATAAACAGTTTCATGCTTGCTCCGGGTTGTCAGGTTTTAACAGCAATAGTTACCACAGCTTATCGAGGCTGTCTTGACGTGCGTGTGTTGGATGGTGCGTTATTGCGAAATTGCCCGCGCATCGGCGCGGGCCAGGGGGCGTTATTTCTTGGCCGGTACTGAGTTGAGCACATCGATCAGGTGAATGCGAGCTTCATCCAGATCGATTCGGTCACGTTCGTTGGCGGCGGTGACGACCTGCAGCTGTTTGATAATATCGTTTTTCAGGCCGGCGTCGCTGGCGAGGATATGGGCCAGCGCCTTCTCCACCAGGGTGGCGCGCGCATAAATCATGCGCAAGTTCAGTATCATATGTTCGAGTAGTTGCGGTAATTTTGCTTCTTCACTCATGCCGACGGGCTCCTGTGGGTGTTTTTACTAACAGGATAGCAGCTGTTGCCGATTCGGCCGGATTTCTATGGCGTCAACCGCCGCGCAGCATCATCGACGCGCTGCGCCGCGGGCTGAACTGCCAGTACAGCGCCAGCAGCGTAGCGAAGCCTACTGCACCAAGCAGCAACCAGGGCAGCTCCGGCATGTTCATCGTCCGGCCGGTATCGTACATCCAGCCGCCGCCGGTGTAACCCAACGCGCCGCCCAGCGCCAGGCCGAGGCGGCTGAAGCCCATATAGCTGCCGCGCGCACGCGGATCGGCCAGCGAAGCGCTCAGCGTTTCGCGCGCCGGTTCGGCGATGATCGATCCCAGATAGAAGCAGCAGATCAACGTGAATACACCCTGCAAGCTGGTGGCGAGACCGATCGGCAGCAGGCTGAGCGTCATCAGCAACAGGCCCGCCATCAGGCGCTGCTCTAGCCGGAAGTGTTTTTCTCCCCAACGCGCCAGCGGATAGAGCAGCGATAGCGACAGCGCCGCTTCAATCGCATACATCCATTTCACCGCCGCCGGTGAACCGGCGATTTCGTTGACCACGATCGGCATCATCAGCATTACCTGCACCGCCAGCATGTAGTAACCGGTCAGCGTCAGGACATAGGTGAGGAAGCGGCGATCGCGCAGGACCCGCAACATGCCTTCCTTCATCGGTATGCGCACGGTAGAGATGCGATAAGCCGGCAGTAGCCAGGCGTTCCAGCCGGCGGCCAGCACGAAGATCGCCGCCCCAACCCAGCAGACAAAGTGAAAGTCGTACTGCAGCAGCCAACTGCCGATCAGCGCGCCGACCACCGCTCCGGCGCTGTCCTGCATCATCAGCAGCGAGAAAAAACGGCCGCGTTCGTGTGGGCGGGTCAGCTTGATCACCAAAGCGGTGCGCGGCGGATCGAATAACGTGCCGCCGAGGGCGGACAGCGCGCAAGAGAACCACAGGATCCAGGGGGCATCGGCCATCGCCATGGTGGCGAAACCGGCGGCGCGCAGCAACATGCCGGTGACGATCATCGGCTTGGCGCCGAAGCGATCGGCGATGGCGCCGCCAAAGATGCCGAGCCCTTGTTGCAACAGCTGCCGCAAACCCAGCGCGATGCCGACGATCAGCGCTGCCCATCCTAATTGATCGACAAAGCGGATCGAAATAAGCGGAAAAACGACAAAGAAGCCTAAAACCACCAGCAGATTATCGAGCAACAGAAAATATTTACCCAAGCTGCGTGCTTGCGACACCAGAGACATGCTTCACCATGAGCAATTAAAGAAAGAGGGGGGAACAACGCTTCCATTCTCTACCCAATTCCCCTACGGCGACAGGGGGCGTGTAGATAATATTTTTTTATCGTCAAGGTGTTACCTGTGCTGCAAAATGGGCGGAAAAACGCCGTAAAACGCGTATTCGACGATTTACTGAGCGACCGGGATTTTACCTCGGGGGCGGGCTACGGTTATATTGAATGCGGGGAAGTGCGGTTCTGAGGCGCTATTGGCAAAATAAAGTCATGGCATCAGATCGGCGCTGGATAATTATCCACGCGGCTTCCCAATAAATACTTCTTATCGAACCGTTTTGACTGCGGGGGAAATGATGTTCGGCTATCGCTCTGCATCGCCAAAAGTACGTCTTACAACCGACCGGATGGTGGTCCGTTTAGTGAATGAACGGGATGCCTACCGTCTGGCGGATTATTATGCCGAGAACCGAGCCTTTCTCAAACCCTGGGAGCCGGTGCGCGACGAAAGCCACTGTTATCCTTCCGGCTGGCAGGCGCGTCTGGGCATGATCACCGAAATGCAAAAGCAGGGCAGCGCCTACTATTTTATCCTGCTCGATCCAGAAGAGCAGGAAGTGCGCGGCGTGGCGAACTTCAGCAACGTGCTGCGCGGTTCGTTTCATGCCTGTTTCCTCGGCTATTCGCTGGGGGAAAAATGGCAGGGGCAAGGGCTGATGTTCGAAGCCTTGCAGTCCGCCATCCGCTATATGCTGCGCCAACAGCGCATGCACCGCATCATGGCCAACTATATGCCACACAACCAGCGCAGCGGCGCATTGCTGACGCGTCTGGGATTCGAACGCGAAGGTTACGCCAAGGATTACCTGCTGATCGACGGCCAGTGGCAAGACCACGTTTTGACGGCATACACCAATAAAGAGTGGCTACCCCCACGTTGAGGCCAAACGATGAAATATGAATTGAACGCCAGAGAGGCCCGGGTTATCGGCTGTCTGTTGGAAAAACAGGTCACGACACCGGATCAATACCCGCTTTCGCTGAATGCCATTACGCTGGCATGCAACCAAAAAACCAACCGCGAACCGGTGATGGACCTGAGCGAAAGCGAAGTGCAGCAACTGCTCGATCTGTTGCTGCGCAAACATTTCCTGCGCACCCTCAGCGGGTTCGGCAATCGGGTGGTGAAGTACGAACAGCGGTTTTGCAACTCCGAGTTCGGCCAGCTGAAACTCTCGCCTGCCGAACTGGCGGTGATCGCCACCTTATTGCTGCGCGGCGCGCAAACGCCGGGCGAGTTGCGCTCCCGCACCAATCGGATGCACGAGTTCAGCGATGTCAGCGAGGTCGAACAGGTGCTGCAGCAACTGGCCACGCGCGAAGATGGTCCGTTCGTGGTGCGCCTGGCGCGTGAGCCGGGCAAGCGCGAAAGCCGGTTCATGCATCTGTTCAGCGGCCAGATTGATGAAGCGCCGCCGGCGGCGTTCGACGCTGAGGACGACGGCGAACTGAGCGCCAGAGTCAGCGCATTGGAAAGCGAAGTGGCGGAGCTGAAACGGCAGTTGCAACAGCTGTTGGCGAGGGATGCGAATGACTAAATTGCGTGTAGGCGTGGTGGGGTTGGGCAGTATCGCGCAGAAGGCGTATCTGCCAATCCTCGGCCAGGCGGCGGATTGGACGCTGGTGGGCGGTTTTTCGCCCAATCAGCAAAAAGCGCAGCCGCTGTGCGACAGCTACCGTATGGCCTGTTTCTCCCGTCTGGACAGCCTGGCCGAACAGTGCGATGCGGTCTTTGTTCACAGCAGCACCGCCAGCCATTTTTCGGTGATAGGCGAGCTGCTGAACCGCGGCGTGCACGTTTACGTTGATAAACCGCTGGCGGAGACGTTGGAGCAGGGCGAGCAGCTGCTTGAGCAGGCCGAGCGGCGAGGCAAAACGCTGATGGTGGGGTTCAACCGCCGTTTCGCGCCGCTTTACCGGCAGCTCAAACAGCGAATGAATCAGCCGGCCTCCATTCGCATGGATAAACATCGGGCGGACAGCGTCGGCCCGCACGATCTGCGTTTTACCCTGTTGGATGATTACCTGCACGTGGTGGACACTGCGCTGTGGCTGGCGGGCGGGCGGGAGCAACTGCTGAGCGGCAGCCTGCGCGCCAACGCCGCCGGTGAAATGCTGTACGCCGAGCATCACTTCGCCTGCGGCGACACGCATGTGACGACCAGTATGCATCGCCGCGGCGGCAGCCAGCGCGAAAGCGTGCAGGCGGTGACCGACGGCGCGCTGTATCAGTTGACCGATATGCGCCACTGGCTGCGTGAAGATGCGCAGGGCGAGTTGGAGCAGCCGGTGCCGGGCTGGCAAAGCACGCTGGTGCAACGCGGCTTCGACGGGGCGGTGCGGCATTTCCTTGATGCCGTCGCCAATCAGAGCGCGCCGGAAACCGGCGGCGAACAGGCGCTGGCCGCCCAGCGGGTGGTCGAGCGTTTGCTGCGGGATAACTCTATGTAACATATGGCGGTAGCTATTCTTTTCCGGATGCGTAAACTGAGCCGATTGTTTCACTGACGCCTGCTGTTGCAGGCGTTGATATTTACGGTACCTATCAGACAACCACATGAACCTACTCAAATCCTTGGCTGCTGTCAGCTCGATGACGATGTTTTCGCGGGTGTTGGGCTTTGCCCGCGATGCGATCGTCGCGCGCGTGTTCGGGGCCGGCATGGCAACGGACGCCTTTTTCGTGGCGTTCAAACTCCCGAATCTGTTACGCCGTATCTTTGCCGAAGGGGCGTTTTCGCAGGCCTTCGTGCCGATCCTGGCCGAATACAAGAGCCAGCAGGGTGAAGAGGCGACGCGCACTTTTATTGCCTATGTCTCCGGGCTGCTGACGCTGGTGCTGGCGGTGGTGACGGTGCTGGGGATGCTGGCCGCGCCCTGGGTTATTTACATTACTGCGCCGGGCTTTACCGATACGCCCGACAAGTTTGCCCTGACGTCGGCGCTGCTGCGCATCACCTTCCCCTATATTTTGTTGATCTCACTGGCGTCGCTGGTGGGGGCGATCCTCAATACCTGGAACCGCTTCTCGATCCCGGCTTTTGCGCCAACGCTGCTTAACGTCAGCATGATCGGTTTCGCGCTGTTCGCCGCCCCGTATTTCAACCCGCCGGTGCTGGCGCTGGCCTGGGCGGTGGTGGTGGGCGGCGTGCTGCAGCTGGGTTATCAGCTGCCGCATCTGCGCAAGATAGGCATGCTGGTGCTGCCGCGCCTCAAGCTGGGCGATGCCGGGGTCTGGCGAGTGATGCGCCAGATGGGGCCGGCGATCCTCGGGGTGTCGGTGAGCCAAATCTCGCTGATCATCAACACCATTTTCGCTTCGTTCCTGGTGTCCGGCTCGGTGTCCTGGATGTACTACGCCGACCGCCTGATGGAGTTTCCTTCCGGCGTGCTGGGCGTGGCGCTGGGCACCATCCTGCTGCCGTCGCTGGCCAAAAGCTTCTCGAGCGGCAACCATGACGAGTACTCGCGCCTGATGGATTGGGGGCTGCGTCTGTGCTTCTTGCTGGCGTTGCCGAGCGCCATCGCGCTCGGCATTTTGGCCAAGCCATTGACCGTTTCGCTGTTCCAGTACGGCAAGTTCAGCGCCTTTGACGCGGCGATGACGCAACGCGCGCTGGTGGCTTACTCGGTTGGGCTGATGGGGTTGATCGTGGTTAAAGTGCTGGCGCCGGGCTTCTATTCGCGGCAGGACATTAAAACGCCGGTCAAGATCGCCATCATCACGCTGATTATGACGCAGGTGATGAACCTTGCGTTTATTGGCCCGCTGAAGCATGCCGGCCTGGCGCTGTCGATCGGTTTGGCAGCCTGCCTGAACGCCTCGCTGCTGTATTGGCAGCTGCGCAAGCAGAAGATCTTCCAGCCGCAGCCGGGTTGGGCGCTGTTCCTTACCAAGCTGGTGATCGCCGTGCTGGTGATGTCGGCGGTGCTGATTGGCGTGATGTGGCTGATGCCGGCCTGGGATCAGGGCAATATGCTGGAACGTTTGCTGCGTTTGGCTGCGGTGGTGGTGGCCGGTGTGGTGGCCTACTTTGGCGTGCTGGTAGGGTTGGGCTTCCGCCCGCGCGACTTTGCGCGCCGCGCCGCCTGAGCCGAAAGCAAGAACAAAAAAAGGTCGCTCAGGCGACCTTTTTGCTTTCCGCGCGGTGCGGTTTACATGCGTTCGACGGTTTCGATGCCCAGCGTATCCAGACCGGTTTTCAGCGTTTTCGAGGTCAGCAGCGCCAGCTTCAGGCGGCTCTGACGCGCTTCTTCGCTGTCGGCGTTCAGGATCTGGCAGTGCTCGTAGAAACCGGAGAACAAGCCGGCCAGATCGTACAGGTAGCTGCACATGACGTGAGGCGTGCCTTCACGCGCGACGGTGGTGAGTACCTCTTCGAACTGCAGCAGGCGGGTAGCCAGCGCAATTTCACGCTCTTCGGTCAGCGTCAGCGGCAGCGTCAGGCTGCTTTCGTCGATCCCGGCGCGCTTGAATACCGATGCCACGCGGGTATAGGCGTATTGCATATAAGGCGCGGTATTGCCTTCGAAGGCCAGCATGTTATCCCAGTCGAAGACATAGTCGGTGGTGCGGCTTTTCGACAGATCGGCGTATTTCACTGCACCGATGCCGACCACGCGGGCCACGGTCTTCATTTCGTCTTGCGGCATGTCCGGGTTTTTGCCGGCGATCAGCTGTTCGGCGCGTTCGATGGCCTCATCCAGCAGATCGGAGAGCTTCACCGTACCGCCCGAGCGGGTTTTGAACGGCTTGCCGTCTTTGCCCAGCATCATGCCGAACATGTGGTGTTCCAGCGAGACGGAGTCCGGCACGTAACCGGCCTTGCGCACGATGGTCCAGGCCTGCATCAGGTGCTGATGCTGACGGGAGTCGATGTAATACAGCACGCGATTGGCGCCCAGGGTTTCGTAGCGGTACTTGGCGCAGGCGATATCGGTGGTGGTGTAGAGATAGCCGCCATCCTTTTTCTGGATGATGACGCCCATCGGATCGCCGTCCTTGTTCTGGTATTCGTCGAGGAACACCACGGTGGCACCTTCGCTTTCCACCGCCAGCCCTTTGGCTTTCAGATCGGCGACGATGCCTGGCAGCATCGCGTTATACAGGCTTTCGCCCATCACGTCGTCTTCGGTCAGCGTGACGTTCAGGCGGTTATAGGTCAGCTGGTTTTGCGCCATGGTGATGTCGACCAGCTTGCGCCACATTTTCAGGCAGTACTGATCGCCGCCCTGCAGCTTGACGACGTAAGCGCGCGCGCGCTCGGCGAACTCGGCGTCTTCGTCGTAATGCTTCTTGGCTTCGCGATAGAACTGTTCCAAATCGGACAGGCCCATGTCGCTGGCGTTTTCGTTCTGCATTTTTTCCAGGTAGGCAATCAGCATGCCGAACTGGGTGCCCCAGTCGCCGACGTGGTTGGCGCGGATCACTTTATGGCCCAGAAACTCCTGGGTACGCGCCGCGGCGTCGCCGATGATGGTGGAGCGCAGATGGCCGACGTGCATCTCTTTCGCCACGTTCGGCGCGGAGTAGTCGATAACGATGGTTTGCGGCTCAACCGGCGCAATGCCCAGTTTCGGTGCTTTCAGCACCTGGTCGGCCTGGCGGGCGACCCAGTCGCTGTTCAGGAAAATGTTGATAAAGCCGGGACCGGCGATTTCCACTTTACCGGCGACGTCGCCGAGATCCAGCAGTTGCACCACTTTTTCCGCCAGCTGCCGGGGCGGCATGCCCAGCTTTTTGGCGACGGACATCACGCCGTTGGCCTGGTAATCACCAAACTGCGCCTTGGCGGAAGGGCGGACCTGCGCTTCGCAATCGGCTGGCGCGCCAGCGGCGATCAGCGCCTGGCTGACTTTATCTGAAAGAAGAACCTGAATATTCACCGGGTTACCTTAATGACGAACGAGGGGCTGAAGCCAGCCCCTGTGGGATTCAACGGTGGCGGGCGCGATGGGCGACCGCCACAAAACAGCCTGCAATTGTAACCGATCTGACGGAGTCCGTCAGCAGTTGGCGCGGCCGCTGCGATGAAACAGTTGTCGGGTGCGGCGCGTTGATTGCCGGAAGGTGAAAAGCGGAATGAGCTGAACGGAATGTACGGAGGGGAGAGTTGCGAAGCTAGCGCTTTTTATTGCGGCGACCGGCATCCAGCGTGTTGACGCTGCGTGATTTGAAATGACGGTAGATGGCGTATACGGCGATAATTATCAACACCAAGGATATCGTCAGCAATAACATAATGATCATCTCGAATTTAAATTTCCTCCAAAGTAGCCGAGTTGTCTTGGTGAATCAATTGTCTGGGGTTAAATTAAGATAATCCTTAGCTTTTAATCAATTAATGCGTTTTATTTTCTTCTTTTACAATGGGTTGTGATTGCGGATTTGTGCGACATTGATAAGTGAGTCGTTTTGATTAAACCCAGCGATTCAATCGGCTTGACCAATGGCCTGCAGAGGATTTTGTGCAAAATAACTTAAATCATAGCGTCATAAAGAAAAGGTATAATGTCTTGCGAAAAATCTTATTTTTTATTTTTCCGCTGATTTAATAAGCTGTCACCTTAATAAAAATCCGGCTTTTATTCTCCGTGCCCGCAACCAAAAATCATGCTGAACTGCCGCCGAAAAACCTCGCAACGCTGGCGAGCGCTGTCGCCAGCGTGTAAATTACGGCGTTTAACTTTGCGCCCCGTTGTTTTGAGGTTCCTATGACCACTCCCTTGCAGGCCATTGCCGATCTTGACGATCTGAAGCTCGACCTGCCGCGTTTCGAACAGGCGTTGCACCAATTTGCCGCCAAATTGCGGCTTGATCTGTCCGCGTTTACCGCCGATCACATCTCTCTGCGCTGTCACCAGAACGCCACCGCCGAGCGCTGGCGCCAGGGGCTGATGCAGTGCGGGACACTGCTGTCCGAATCGATGATCAACGGGCGACCTATCTGTCTGTTCGATTTGTCTCAGCCACTGGCCGTTGGGCCGTGGCGGATAGACTGCATCGAACTGCCGTATCCGGGGGAGAAACGCTATCCGCACGAAGGCTGGGAACACGTCGAATTAGTGCTCAGTGGCGATCCGCAGACGCTGTACGCCCGGGCGTTGAGCCACCTGGCCGATGAAGCGTTGCTGGCGCCAGGGATCAAGCTGAAGCAAAGCTCGCCAAAAGGCGAGGGCGAACGGCTGCCGAACCCGACGCTGGCCATCACCGACGGAACGGTCACGATCAAATTTCATCCTTATTCCATTCGAGACATCGTCGCCAGCGAACAAGGTTAGCCAGGCAGTGCCGCACAGGCTCGCGCCATGCGATCGAGCGCTTCATCGAGCAGGGCCCATCGGCAACCAAAGTTAAGCCGCACAAAGTGCCGATCGCCAAAGTCCAAACCGGCGCTTAGCCCAACGCCCGCACGTTCGAAGAACTGATGCGGGTTATCCACCGGCAACGCGCTGCAGTCTATCCAGGCCAGGTAAGTGGCCTCGACAGGCAGCAACGTCAAACCCGGCATGGCGTTGATACGCTTTATCAGCCGATCGCGATTGGCGCGCAGATAAATCAACTGCTCATCCAGCCAGGGTTGCCCGTATTGATAAGCCGCCTGCGCCGCCACCAGCGCCAACAGATTGACCTCCGGCACGATACCGCTGCGCGCGCGTTTCAGCTTTTGTCGCAGCGCTTCGTTGGGAACGATCGCCATCGAGGCGCCGAGCCCGGCGAGATTAAACGTTTTTGACGGCGACATCAGCGTCACGCTGCGTTGGGCCGCATCGTCATTCAGGGTGGCGAAAGGGATATGCCGCACGCCGGGCTCAAGCAGCAGTTCGCAGTGGATCTCATCGGAACAGACGATTAAATCGTGTTCGCGAGCGAACTGATGGTGCTGCAACAGCTCATCCCGGCGATAAACGGTGCCACCGGGGTTCTGCGGGTTGCACAGCAACAGGAGTTTCTCGTTGCCACTCAGCCGATCATGCAGCGAGGAAAAATCCAGCACCCAGCGTTGGCCGGTCGCCTGCAGCGGCACCGCGAGGTGCTCGCGCCCGGCGAATTTGGCCGCTTTGCGAAACGGCGGATAAATGGGAGAGGGGGCCAGTGTGCTCTGATGTCCTTCGGTGCAGGCGCGCACGCACAAATTCAGGCCGCACACCAGCCCAGGCAGGAAAATGATCCATTCAGGCTTGATGTGCCAGCCGTAGCGCTCTACCATGCGGCGGGTAAAAACCTCAATAAGATCAGGGGATGGGTGAGTGTAGCCGAATACGCCGTGCGCCACGCGCCGCTGCAAGGCTTCGATCACCGCCGGCGGTGAGGTGAAATCGCTGTCGGCGACCCAAAGCGGGATGATGTCGCGGTCGCGATATTTATCCCACTTAACGCTGTCACTGTGACTGCGGTCTACCCATTGATCAAAATTGAATGCCATAGTTACAACCCTGAGCCGGTTTATGCCTATGCATGAGCCTACGTGAGAAATGAAGAAATGAACAATTGCCGCCGTATGTTGGCCGTTATCTGGGGGTGACAATGATAAAACTGGAAGTTTGTTGCTTTAGCGTCGACTGCGCGCTGACGGCCGAACGGGCGGGCGCCGATCGCATTGAGTTGTGCGCCAGCCAGAGCGAGGGGGGATTGACGCCGAGCTATGGCACGCTGCGTCTGGCGCGCGAGCGGGTTTCGATCCCGGTGCATCCGATCGTTCGCCCTCGCGGTGGCGATTTCTGCTACGGCGCGGTGGATTTCGAGGTGATCAAACAGGATCTCCGCCAGATCCGCGAGATGGGGTTCCCCGGCGTAGTGGTTGGCATGCTGGACGAAGAAGGGCACATCGATCTGCCGCGCATGCGCGAAGTGATGAGGCTGTGCGAGGGCATGGCGGTGACGTTCCATCGCGCGTTCGACATGTGCCAGAACCCGATGGTGGCGTTGGAGCAACTGAGCGAGCTGGGCGTGGCGCGCATTTTGACCTCCGGCCAGCAGCAGAGCGCCGAACTGGGCCTGCCGTTGCTGCGCGATTTGCGCCAGGCCAGTCAGGGCCCGGTAATCATGGCGGGTGCCGGCGTGCGCCTCAGCAATCTGCACAAGTTTGTCGATATTGGCCTGCATGAACTGCACAGCTCTTCCGGTCACCTGGTGCCGTCGACCATGCGTTACCGCAAGGCGGGCGTCACCATGTGCTCCGATAACGAGTTTGACGAATTTAGCCATTATTGCGTGGATGGCGAAATGGTGGAGGCGATGAAAAACGCGCTGGCCTTGGTTGATCCCCTGGCGCAAAGCGCATAAACACGCAGCTAACCGCGTTTGACAACCGGTTTCCGGGCCGTAAGACCCCTTTGCGTGTCACTGAGCCCTCGGCGATCACGCAAGTACCAGGCCCCGGCGTTTTGCCGGGGCTTTTTTTATGTCTTGCGAAGACGCGGTGCCCGTTTCACGCTGTTTCTCTGTCGCACTGCCCCCCATCTCTTCTTGCGCTCATCATGCCCTGCTGATAAGTTTGTGAGTTAAAATCCTTTAAATATCATAATATTAAATGATTTTTTGGTATGCATTTTCGTGGTGAATGATTTGCGCTCTGCCGCTCATCGCCACGTCTGCATTTTCATACCCGTTCATCGCCGGCCTATGGCCGGAACATCACAGCATTAATGAGGAGAGCCGTCGATGCAGCCGCGGAGCGCGTTGGCGGCGGACTTAACAAGGAGATAACGATAATGACCCGAACGGCACACTGTTTGACCGCTGCGCTTTTGCTGACCTTGACCCTGACCGGCTGCCAGACCGCCAAGCGGCCTGTTTCTACATTAAGTAAGCCGCCCAGTGCAGAAGACATTGCGGAACAAGACAAGCGGCAGCGTGAAGCCGAGCGTATACAGCAGTGCCAGCGCGAGTTGGATGCCATGCGCGGCATGGATAACGAAAAATACCAAAAATTCAAACGCGAATTCGATACCTTGATGGGCGGCGCCGCGCAGTATGCCGGGGTGCGCCAGCGGGTCAACACGGGCACGCAGGAAACCGTCGACGCCCTGTATCGTTATCGCACCAGCCGTCTGTGCGCAGACATCAGTTCTGCCATGATGACCGGCCTGGCTGAGCGCGGAGAGCGCGCCCAATGACCCCTCGAGCGAGAAAGGCATTACTGAGCCTGATGATACCGCTGGCGTTTGCGCCAGCGATGGCCGCAGCGGATGACGATGTGCCGGCATTACTGCAGTTCGCCGAGCGCTACCAGCGGCAGGACGCACCGGCAGCTGACGCCGCGGTTACTCCCTCCCGGGAAACCCAAAAGTCGGCGCCCCGGCCGGTTCAACCGCGTGAAACGAGCTCGCAGAGAAAGCAACTGGCGCAGTTGCAAAAGACGCTGCGCGAGAAAGAGGCTCGATTGGAGCAACAGCAAACCGCTATTCAATCACTGCAGCAGGAGCTGACCGCGTTGCGGGTTGCGTCGTCCCTGACGGCTGCCGATAAACCGACAGCTGCTCCCGATCTGAGCGCGTTGAGCGACTTCGCCAGCGGCGTGCGACGGGCGCTGAACCTGACGCCGCAGGAGCGCAAGGCTCAGGCGCAGATCGCCGAGGCGCAGGCAGCGTTAGCGCAGGAAAAACAACAAACCGAGGAGCGCGATCGGCGTATCGCCTTGCTGGAACAACGGCTGGCGGCGTTGCCTGAACAGGCGGATAACGCCTGGCAGGAGAAACTGACGGCGGCGCAGACCGCCAACGATAAAGCGCGCCAGCGTTATGAGCAGGACAAACAAGCGGCCGCCGCTGAGCTGGCGCAACAGAAGGCGGAAGCCGCCAAGGCACTTGGCGCATTGCAACAGCAGCTGGCGCAACTGCAAAAAGAGCAGGAGAATCAACGGCAACAGGACGGGCAGCAAGAGAAAAGCCTGAAAACGGCACTGGAACAGCAAAAGGCCGAAGCCGCCAAGGCGACGGGCGAACTTCAGCAGCAGCTGGCACTGCGGCAGAAAGAGCTGGATGAACAACGCCAACAGGCCGAGCGGCAAGAGAAAAGCCTGAAAACGGCGCTGGAACAGCAAAAGGCCGAAGCCGCCAAGGCGACGGGAGAACTTCAGCAGCAGCTGGCACTGCGGCAGAAAGAGCTGGATGAACAACGCCAACAGGCCGAGCGGCAAGAGAAAAGCCTGAAAACGGCGCTGGAACAGCAAAAGGCCGAAGCCGCCAAGGCGACGGGTGAACTTCAGCAACAGCTGGCGCAGCTACAGGAAAAAAACAAGACGCAAACCGAGCAGGCGAAGGCATTGGAGCAGCGGCTGACAACGGCGGTGGCGGAAAGCGAAAAATCAACGCTGCAACTGGCGAAAACGACGGGGCAGGCGAAAAAAAACGCATTGGCGCTAGCGGACGCCAACCAAACGCAGCAGGCATTGCGTGAGGAGCTGGATGGGCTGCGCTCTCGCGCCAAATGGCTGCCGGATGCACAGGCGCTCGAGAAAAAGCCGGCGCAACAGAGCTATGCTGCCGGTGTCGCTTTGGGGCGCGATATTCAAACGATGCTGGCGGAGCGTAAAAATTGGGGCATCAATCCCGATAAAACCGTGCTGCTGGCGGGCGTGATCGATACCTTCAACGGCCATTACCAGTTAAGCGATGCGCAGTTGACCCGCGCGCTGGCGGAGTCGGAAAAAGCGGTGAACGACGCCCGGAACCAGGCAGCGAAGGTGCAAACCAGCAAGGGCGAGGCGTTCGTCACCGAGTTTAAAAAGAAAAAGGGCACGCAGAAGTCGCCTTCCGGTTTCTGGTATCGCATCGAGTATGCGGGTGATGAAGCCATTAAGGAAAACGCGCGGGTGGACATCGTGGTGAAGGAAAGTTTAACCGACGGCAGCGTGATTCAGGATATGGATCGCAGTGGGAAGGTGATGTCACAGCCGCTCTCTGCCTATCCGCCGTTGTTCCGCGAGGCGATCGGCCATCTGAAAAATCATGGTTCGCTGACGATGGTGGTGCCGCCGGCGTTGGCGTACGGTGAAACGGGCTATGCGCCGCAGATCCCGCCGAACGCGACCATGGTGTATGAGCTGCGGATTGTCGATGTCAACAACGGGTAACGTCGGGCCGGCCCAGGCCGGCCCGATTAGCGAGCGCTAGGGCTTTTTGGCGGTCAGCACGGCGCGCAGGGGCGCCGGATAGCCTTCGATCGTTTTGCTGCGATCGCTCGGATCGAGGAATTCGGCCAGTGATTCGCTGGTCATCCAGCCGGTGCGGCGCTGCTCTTCGAGGCTGGTGACGCACATATCGGCGATCTTCACGTCGACGAAGCCGCACTTCTCCAACCAACATTTCAGCGCCTCGGCGGAAGGGATGAAATACACATTGCGCATCTGCGCATAACGATCGCCCGGCACCAGCACCTGGTGGCGATCGCCTTCCACCACCAGCGTTTCCAGCACCAGTTCACCTTCAGCCACCAGCTGGTTTTTCAGCTGATACAGATGATCGAGCGGCGAGCGGCGGTGATACAGCACCCCCATCGAGAACACGGTGTCGAATGCCGCCAATTCCGGCAACTGCTCGATGCCGAGCGGCAGCAGGTGGGCGCGCTGATCGCCGCCTAATAGCTTGCGCACCGCTTCGAACTGACACAGGAACAGCTGCATCGGATCGATGCCGACGGCGAGGTGTGCGCCGGCGCCAATCATGCGCCACAGGTGATAACCGCTGCCGCAGCCGACGTCGAGAATGGTGCGGCCGGCCAGCGGAGAAATGTGCGGCAGCACGCGATCCCACTTCCAGTCGGAATGCCATTCGGTATCGATATCGATGCCATACAGCGAGAACGGCCCTTTACGCCATGGCATCAGGGTGCGCAGCATTTTCTCGATGCCTTCAAGCTGGCCCGGCGACAGGCCCGGCTCCATCTCGGCGCGCACGCCGTGCAGCAGATCGAGACGGGTCGGGGTCAGCGTCGGCAAATGCTCGACCGAGTTGAACCACTGTTTGAATTTGCCGTGCAGCGATTCGCGTTGCCAGGCGCTCAGCTGCGCAGGCAGCGTGTCCAGCCAATGGCTGAGGGGGCTTTTGGCGATGCGTTGATAGAAATCACCGAACTCGATCATTGCGCATCCCCCGCTTTCAGGGCGATCAGCGAACCGAAGTTGAAGCATTGGAACCACACTTCGGCATGCTCGAACCCGGCCTGTTGCAGGCGCGCCTTGTGCGCTTCCACCGAGTCGGTGAGCATCACGTTTTCCAGCATGCTGCGTTTTTGGCTGATCTCCAGCTCGCTGTACCCGTTGGCGCGTTTGAAATCGTGGTGCATGTTGAACAGCAGCTCGCCGACTTCAGCGTCCTCAAAGCTGAACTTCTCCGACAGCACCAGTGCGCCGCCCGGGCGCAGGCCACGATAGATTTTCTCCAGCAGACGCAGGCGATCGGCCGGTTCGAGGAACTGCAGCGTAAAGTTCAGTACCACCATCGAGGCGTTCTCGATCTCGATGTCGCGAATGTCGGCTTCGATGACATCGACCGGCGTGTCGGCGCGGAAGGCGTCGATATGGCGGCGGCAACGTTCCACCATCGCCGGCGAATTGTCGACGGCGACGATATTGCAGCCGGGCACCTTGATATTCCGCCGCATCGACAGCGTCGCCGCACCCAGCGAGCAGCCCAGGTCATACACCCGGCTGTCGGGTTGCACAAAGCGCTCGGCCAGCATGCCGATCATCGAGATGATGTTGGAATAGCCGGGAACGGAGCGTTGGATCATGTCGGGGAACACTTCGGCGACGCGTTCGTCAAAGGTCCAGTCGCCCAGTTTGGCGATGGGGGCGGAAAAAAGGGTATCGCGGTTTGGCATAGCGGCAAATCAGTTCAGAATTCGAAGCTGCGTAGTCTAACAGAAAAGCGCAAAAAAGCGGAGCGGAAGCAGGCGGCGCGGCCGCCTGATGATAAAACGAGATCAGTGCAGGCTGAAAATCAGATCCCAGGGCAGATAGAAGATATTTGCCAGAACCATCAACAACAAAGAGATATAGGTCGCGGCCATGCCCGAACGGCGCCAGCGAACCTCGCGGTTGCGCAAACCGTAGTAATGCACCAGTCGCCCGGCCATCAGCATCAGGCCGCAAAGGTGAATCATCCAGATTTCCGCGCCGTTCATTTCCATAATCACCAGCAAGACGGCAGCAATCGGAATGTATTCAACGGCGTTGCCATGCACGCGGATGGCGGTCTGCAATTCGTAGAAACCGCCGTCGCCATAGGCTACGCGGTACTGCATCCTTAATCTGACTACGTCATAAGAGAGTTTGATCAACAACAATGCGCCGAGCACCACATAAAGCGCGCTTACCATTTTTAACTCCGTTCCCTAACCAAAACTGGCAGCCAGCATCATAGCCGTCATTGTATTCACTGTCGCGGGGAAATATTTGATGTTATTGGTCAGATTAATAGGTCAAAACAGTGCATCTTGTTCTGGCCAGTCCGGCGGCGCAGGCAAATCGGGGATCGCCAGCCGTAGCTGCTGCCAAATTTTTTGCGCCTGCTGGGGCGAATCGCCGTTGTCCGGCGTATGAATAAACAGATAGGGCTGATGCTGTTGCTGCCACAGCGGCAGTTTTTGCTGCCAGGCCTCGAACCAGCGCAGGTTGTCGGCCAATTGGTCACCGCCGATAAAGCGCACCAGCGGTTGGTCGGCGGTGACCAGAGCGTGCACCGGCAGCTTCGGCTTTTTCTGCTGGGCATCGCGCACGGCGGCGGTGTTGGGGGCGGCGTGATGCACCGGGCGGCTGTCGAGGATCACTCGATTGATGCCGCGCTGGTGCAATCCCTGATTCAGCGCACGCTCTTCCTCGCCCTTGGCGAAAAACGCCGGATGACGCACTTCTACGCCGTAGGTGAATTCCTTCGGCAGGCTTGCGAAGAACTGCCACATGCGCGGCAGCTCATCGGGGCCGAAGGCGGCGGGCAACTGCAGCCACAGTTGGCCGATGCGTTGATGCACCGGGCTCAGGCAGTGGTAAAACGCCTGCAGCTCGGCGGCGCAGTTGCGCAGGGCGGCCTTGTGGCTGATGTCCGACGGGAATTTGAAGCAGAAGCGAAAATCGTCACCGGTCATGTCGCGCCAGCGCTGCACGATTTCCAGCTTCGGCAGCGCGTAGAAGGTGGTATTGCCTTCCACGCAGTTGAAATAGCGGCTGTAATCCGCCAAATCACGCAGCCCGATGCGATTCCAGGCTGCATGTTGCCATTGCGGCAGTCCGATATAGATCACGGCGTCGTCTTCCTTTACTTGTCCTTGGCTTATCAGGCTACAACTTAACGTTACCGCTCGAGCGCGGCAAGAATTTCGCCGGTGTCGCGCACCCGTGCCAAACGCGGGAAGATGTGTTCGAACGCGAAACGGTGCATTTCCGCGTTCTGCGCGCTGCAGACATCTTCGGCGATCACCAGCTCATAGCCATGCTCCCAGGCGGCGCGGGCGGTGGATTCCACGCCGATATTGGTGGATATGCCGCCCAATACCACGGATTTGATGCCGCGGCGGCGCAGCTGCAAATCCAGATCGGTGCCGTAGAAGGCGCCCCATTGGCGCTTGGTGACCAGAATATCGCTGTCGCAGACCGCCAGCGGCGCGGGGAACTCCCACCAACTGGCCGGCAAGCCGCCGACGGGCGCGGGAGCCGGCTTGTCCACCGGCTGTTTCAGCGCTTCGGCGAAGGAGTCTGACCAGCCGACGCGCACCAGCAGCACCGGCGCGCCCAGCAGACGAAAACGGGCGGCCAGCAGGGCGGCGTTCGCTACCACCTGGTCGGCGCTGTGCGGGCCGCCGGCGTAGGGCAGAATGCCGTTTTGCAAATCGATCAGCACCAGAGCGGTGGTTTGGGCGTCAAGTTTCAGCATGGATTTCATCTCGTTGCGAAGTGGATAAAAACTGTTCGGCGCGCCGGGCGAGCTGCGTTCGGCGCAAAACCGGGGGAGAATCAGGCTACGTGAAAAAACTGTCGCAGGTTAATGGGAAATTTGTTAACCGATGTGTTGATTCGAGCAAAAACGCGCCATTTAGTGCAGTAACAATGCTGTGTTCGCACTTATCGGGCGGATGAATTTCCTTTATAATGACTCCCTTTTTTCAACACTCTTTAATCCAACGACCTATGCCGATTTATGAATATGCATGTGGTGCTTGCAACCATCGGTTAGAGAAATTGCAAAAATTTTCCGATGCGCCGCTGGCAGACTGCCCGGCGTGTGGGCAGCCCGCGTTGACCAAGTTGATTTCATCCTCCGGTTTCCAGCTTAAGGGCACCGGCTGGTATGCGACGGATTTTAAACCGGGTAACAAGTAGAATTTATCAGATAACAGCCGCGCGACAGGGGCGCAGTAGCCCGGCGCGGCATCGGCTGTGTAAAAGGATAGCGTATGCGTACTGAATATTGCGGGCAGTTGAATCTGTCCCACGTGGGCCAGGAAGTCACTCTGTGTGGTTGGGTCAATCGTCGTCGCGATCTCGGCGGCCTGATCTTTATTGATATGCGCGACCGCGAAGGCATCGTGCAGGTGTTCTTCGATCCGGACCAGAAAGTGGCGTTCGACAAGGCCTACGACCTGCGCAATGAGTTCTGCATCCAGATCGTCGGCACCGTGCGTGCGCGTCCGGACAGCCAGATCAATAAAGATATGGCCACCGGCGAAGTGGAAGTGTTCGCCCACGCGCTGGAGATCATCAACCGCTCCGAGCCGCTGCCGCTGGACTCCAATCAGGTCAACAGCGAAGAAGCGCGCCTGAAATACCGCTACCTGGATCTGCGCCGCCCGGAAATGGCCGAGCGTCTGAAGACCCGCGCCAAAATCACCAGCTTCGTGCGCCGCTTCATGGACAGCCACGGCTTCCTCGATATCGAAACGCCGATGCTGACCAAGGCGACGCCGGAAGGCGCCCGCGATTACCTGGTGCCAAGCCGCGTACACAAGGGCAAATTCTACGCGCTGCCGCAGTCCCCGCAGCTGTTCAAACAGCTGCTGATGATGTCCGGCTTCGATCGTTACTACCAGATCGTCAAATGCTTCCGCGACGAAGACCTGCGTGCGGACCGTCAGCCTGAATTCACCCAGATCGACGTCGAAACCTCCTTCATGACCGCCGATCAGGTGCGTGAAGTGATGGAGAAGTTGGCGCGCGAACTGTGGCTGGACGTGAAGGGCGTGGATCTGGGCGATTTCCCGGTCATGACCTTCGCCGAAGCGATGCGTCGCTTTGGCTCCGACAAGCCGGACCTGCGTAACCCGCTGGAGCTGGTGGACGTGGCCGACCTGGTCAAAGACGTCGAGTTTAAAGTCTTCTCCGGCCCGGCCAACGACGCCAAAGGCCGCGTGGCGGCGATCCGCGTACCGGGCGGCGCGCAGCTGACCCGCAAGCAGATCGACGAGTACGGCGCTTTCGTCAACATCTACGGCGCCAAAGGCCTGGCGTGGCTGAAGGTCAACGACCGCGCCGCCGGCATGGAAGGCGTGCAGAGCCCGATCGCCAAATTCCTCAGTGCAGACGTGCTGGAAGGCATCCTGGCGCGCACCGATGCGCAGACCGGCGATATCCTGTTCTTCGGCGCCGACAGCGTCAAGATTGTCACCGATGCGATGGGCGCGCTGCGCCTGAAGCTGGGGCGCGATCTGGCGCTGACCCAACTCGACAGCTGGGCACCGCTGTGGGTGGTTGACTTCCCGATGTTCGAAGAAGACGAAGAGGGCGGCCTGGCGGCCATGCACCACCCGTTCACCTCGCCACGCGACATGAGCCCGGAAGAGCTGGCGGCAGCGCCGGTCAACGCCATCGCCAACGCCTATGACATGGTGATCAACGGTTACGAAGTGGGCGGCGGTTCGGTGCGTATCCACCGTAGCGAAATGCAGCAGACGGTGTTCAGCATTCTGGGCATTAACGAACACGAACAGCGCGAGAAGTTCGGCTTCCTGCTGGACGCGCTGAAGTACGGTACGCCGCCGCACGCCGGCCTGGCCTTCGGCCTGGATCGTCTGGTGATGCTGTTGACCGGCACCGACAACATCCGCGACGTCATCGCCTTCCCGAAAACCACCGCGGCGGCCTGTCTGATGACCGACGCGCCGAGCTTCGCCAACCCGGCTGCGCTGCAGGAGCTGGCGATCAGCGTGGTAAAGAAAGCCGGTGCGGAACAAGAGAGCGAGTGATGAGTTACAAGCGCCCTGAATCTATCCTGGTAGTGATTTACGCGAAATCCAGTGGTCGGGTGCTGATGTTACAGCGGCGCGACGATACCGAGTTCTGGCAGTCGGTCACCGGCAGCCTGGAACAGGATGAGTCGCCACCGCATGCCGCGCGGCGTGAAGTCATGGAAGAAGTCGGCATCGATATCGAAGCAGAGCACCTGCCGTTGTTCGATTGCCAGCGCTGCGTGGAGTTTGAACTCTTTGTCCATTTGCGACATCGCTATGCGCCGGGAACCACGCGCAATAAAGAGCACTGGTTCTGTCTGGCGTTGCCCGAGGAGCGCGATCCGGTGATTACCGAGCATCACGCTTACCAATGGCTTGAGGCGGCCGAGGCCGTGAAGTTGACCAAGTCGTGGAGCAATCAGCAGGCGATTGAAGAGTTCGTGATCAATTCAGTCCAGTAGTTTTTTTCGGAGATTTTTTATGGCAGGTCATAGTAAGTGGGCCAACACAAAGCACCGTAAAGCGGCGCAGGACGCCAAGCGCGGTAAAATTTTCACCAAGATTATTCGTGAGCTGGTCACGGCCGCCAAGCTGGGCGGCGGCGATCCGGATTCCAACCCGCGTCTGCGCGCGGCGATGGACAAGGCGCTGTCGAACAACATGACGCGCGACACCATGAACCGTGCGATTGCGCGCGGCGTGGGCGGCGATGATGATACCAATATGGAAACCATCATCTATGAAGGTTACGGCCCTGGCGGCACCGCCGTGATGATCGAATGCCTGAGCGACAACCGCAACCGCACCGTGGCGGAAGTGCGCCACGCCTTCACCAAATGCGGCGGTAACCTCGGCACCGACGGTTCCGTGGCTTACCTGTTCACCAAGAAGGGCGTGATCACCTACGCACCGGGCCTGG
Source organism: Serratia sp. CY38905 (assembly GCF_052168875.1). Classification (NCBI taxonomy): domain Bacteria; kingdom Pseudomonadati; phylum Pseudomonadota; class Gammaproteobacteria; order Enterobacterales; family Yersiniaceae; genus Serratia; species Serratia sp. CY38905. The sequence continues at coordinate 125,518 of NZ_JBJNLV010000002.1, forward strand.
ATGAAGACAGCGTGATGGAAGCGGCGCTGGAAGCCGGTGCGGAAGACATCGTGACCTATGACGACGGCGCCATCGACGTGTTCACCGCCTGGGAAAGCCTGGGCGCGGTGAAAGACGCGCTGACCGCGGCGGGCTTCGAAGCCGAAGCGGCGGAAGTGTCGATGATCCCATCGACCAAGGCCGACATGGACGCGGAAACCGCGCCTAAGCTGCTGCGCCTGATCGACATGCTGGAAGACTGCGACGACGTGCAGGAAGTTTACCATAACGGTGAAATCTCCGACGAAGTGGCGGCGACGCTGTAATCCGGTAAAACGGGCGCCGCCGTTCGGCGGCGCCGTGCATGCAAGGTGGATGTAGATATGGCGATCATACTCGGTATCGATCCCGGCTCACGCGTCACCGGCTATGGCCTTATCCGCCAGCAGGGGCGTCAGTTGAGCTATATTGCCAGCGGCTGCATCCGCACGGTGGTGGACGACATGCCGACGCGGCTGAAGCTGATTTACGCCGGCGTCAGCGAGATCATCACCCAGTTTCAGCCCGACTTCTTCGCCGTCGAACAGGTGTTTATGGCCAAGAACCCGGACTCGGCGCTCAAGCTCGGCCAGGCGCGCGGCGTCGCGATCGTCGCGGCGGTGAATCAGAATCTGGAAGTGTTCGAGTATGCGGCGCGGCAGGTCAAACAGACCGTGGTCGGCACCGGCGCGGCCGAAAAGGCGCAGGTACAGCACATGGTGCGCTCGCTGCTCAAACTCTCGGCCAACCCGCAGGCGGACGCCGCCGATGCCCTGGCCATCGCCATTACCCACTGCCACCTCAGCCAGAACGTACTGCGGATGAGCGAAGGGCGGTTGAACCTGGCGCGCGGGCGTTTGCGCTGACGCAAAGCGATGATTGCTCAGGCTGGATATTCATCCAGCCTTTTTTATGTTATAAGCTTTACCAGCAACGGCATGGCAGGGCGCCATGCCCGGTCATTCTGCAGGAGGGTAAATGATAGGTCGTCTCAGAGGAAATATTCTGGAAAAGCAGCCGCCGCTGGTGTTACTGGAGGCGAACGGCGTGGGCTATGAGGTACACATGCCGATGACCTGCTTTTACGAGCTGCCGGAACTGGGGCAAGAGGCCATCGTGTTTACCCACTTCGTGGTGCGTGAAGACGCGCAGCTGCTGTACGGTTTCAACGACAAGCAGGAGCGCGCGCTGTTTCGCGAGCTGATCAAGGTCAATGGCGTCGGGCCGAAGCTGGCGCTGGCGATCCTGTCGGGCATGTCCGCGCAGCAGTTCGTCAGCGCGGTGGAGCGCGAAGAGATCACCGCGCTGGTCAAGTTGCCGGGCGTAGGCAAGAAAACCGCCGAGCGCCTGGTGGTAGAGATGAAAGACCGCTTCAAAGGGCTGAACGGCGATCTGTTCAACAGCAGCAGCGAGATCAGCCTGCCGTCCGCCGCCGCCAACGCGCCGGAAGCGGACGCAGAAGCCGAAGCTGTCTCGGCGTTGGTGGCACTGGGCTATAAGCCGCAGGAAGCCAGCCGCATGATCAGCAAAATTGCCAAACCGGGCGCCGACTGCGAGACCCTGATCCGCGACGCGCTGCGCGCGGCTTTGTAAGGCCGCTAAGAGGTAGATAATGATTGAAGCCGATCGCCTGATCTCCGCCGAACCGATCAACGAGGAAGAAGTCCTCGATCGCGCCATTCGTCCCAAGCTGTTGAGCGAATACGTTGGCCAGCCGCACGTGCGCGAGCAGATGGAGATCTTCATCCAGGCGGCCAAGCAGCGTGGCGACGCGCTCGACCATCTGCTGATCTTCGGCCCGCCGGGCCTGGGGAAAACCACCCTGGCCAACATCGTGGCCAACGAAATGGGCGTGAATCTGCGCACCACCTCCGGCCCGGTGCTGGAGAAGGCGGGCGATTTGGCGGCGATGCTGACCAACCTCGAACCGCACGACGTGTTGTTCATCGACGAAATCCACCGTTTGTCTCCGGTGGTGGAAGAGGTGCTGTATCCGGCGATGGAAGACTATCAGCTGGATATCATGATCGGCGAAGGGCCGGCGGCGCGTTCGATTAAGCTCGATCTGCCGCCGTTTACCTTGGTGGGCGCCACCACCCGCGCCGGCTCGCTGACCTCGCCGCTGCGCGATCGCTTCGGCATTGTCCAGCGGCTGGAGTTTTATCAGGTGGCGGATCTGCAGCACATCGTCTCGCGCAGCGCCGGCTGCCTGGGGTTGGAGCTGTCCGACGAGGGGGCTCATGAAGTGGCCCGCCGTGCGCGCGGTACGCCGCGTATCGCCAACCGCCTGCTGCGCCGGGTGCGCGACTTCGCCGAGGTGCGCGCCAACGGGGTGATCAGCGGTTCGGTGGCGGCGCAGGCGCTCGATATGCTCAACGTCGATGCCGAAGGCTTCGACTATATGGATCGCAAGCTGCTGCTGGCGATTATCGACAAGTTTACCGGCGGCCCGGTTGGGCTGGACAACCTGGCGGCGGCGATCGGCGAAGAGCGCGAAACCATCGAGGACGTGATCGAGCCGTTCCTGATCCAGCAGGGCTTTATCCAGCGCACGCCGCGCGGCCGCCTGGCGACGCAGCATGCTTACCGGCATTTCGGGCTGGAACGCGAAGCATAAGTTTGCCATCCTCCATACAAAAGGGCCGCATCTGCGGCCCTTGACGTTAATATTGAACTTGATGACGTTATCGGATTAATAGAAGGCGCATATAAAAAATAAGGAAAATCAATTCATTGATTTTCGGCTGCTCACCACAGAGGAGGAAAAACCGCGTTTTTTCCTCCTCTGTCAGCAGTAGAAAGGGCCGCATCTGCGGCCCTCGTCATATTCTGGTTCTGGCTTCAATCAAGCCTGCTGTTTTTTGAACAGGCTCAGCGTGAACAGCACGGCGGCGCAGAGCACTACCGAAGGGCCGGCCGGCGTATCGTAACACGCCGAGAAAGTCAGGCCGCCGGTGACGGCCACCATGCCGAGCAGCACCGCGACGCCGGCCATCTGTTCCGGCGTGCGCGCGAAGCGGCGAGCGGTGGCTGCGGGAATGATCAGCAGCGAAGTGATGATCAGCGCGCCGACGAATTTCATCGCCAGGCCGATGGTCAACGCGGTCACCAGCATCAGCACGGTGCGCGCCCGCGCCAGATTGACGCCGTCGACGTGCGCCAGCTCCGGGCTGATGGTCATCGACAGCAGATCGCGCCACTGCCACCACAGCACCAACAGCACCACGGCGACGCCGCCGGCGATCATCAGGATATCGCTCAGCGTAACCGACAGCAGATCGCCGAACAGGTAGGCCATCAGATCGACCCGCACGTTGGACATCAGCGCCACCACCACCAGCCCCAGCGACAGGGCGCTGTGGGCCAGAATGCCGAGCAGGGTATCCACCGAAAGCTGCGGGCGGCGTTCCAGCCATACCAGGGCCAGAGCCAGCAGCAGCGTAATGGCGATCACCGCATAGAAAGGATTGATGTCGAGCAGCAGACCAAAGGCGACGCCGAGCAGCGAGGCATGCGCCAGGGTATCGCCAAAGTAGGACATGCGGCGCCAGACCACGAAGGAGCCCAGCGGCCCGGCGGCGCCGGCCAACAACACGCCGGCCAGCCAACCGGGAAGTAACAGTTCGATCATGCTTCGCGGCTCCCGGTTTTCTTCAAGACAATTCTTCCCTGCAGGTCGTGGCGGTGATTGTGATGGTGGCGATACACCGCCAGTTGCTCTGCGCCGCGATTGCCGAACATGGCGATGAATTCGGGATGCATCGACACCACTTCCGGCGCCCCTGAGCAGCAGATGTGCTGATTGAGGCACAAGACCTCGTCGGTTTTCGCCATCACCAGATGCAGATCGTGCGACACCATCAGCACGGCGCAGCCGAGCTCTTTACGCAGTTGATCGATCAGATCGTAGAGCGCCAGCTGACCGTTGACGTCCACTCCCTGCGTGGGTTCGTCCAGCACCAGCAGCTGCGGTTTGTTCAACAGCGCTCGCGCCAGCAGCACGCGTTGGTTTTCACCGCCGGAGAGCTTTTGCATCGGCTGGTCGAGCAGGTGGGCGGCGTGCACGCGCTTGAGCGCCGGCAGAATGTCGGCTTTCTTGACGCCGGGCTTGAGGCGCATAAAGCGGCTGACGGTCAGCGGCAGGGTGGCGTCAAGATGCAGCTTTTGCGGCACGTAGCCGATGCGCAGATCGGGCTCACGCTCCAGCGTGCCGGCGGTCGGTTTGACCAATCCCAACACTACGCGCACCAGCGTAGACTTGCCCGCGCCGTTCGGGCCCAGCAGCGTGAGAATACGGCCGGGTTGCAGGCTGAGGGAAATGTTCGACAGCACCTTGCGGCTGCCGAAGGCGACGGAGATATTTTTTAGCGTTATCAGTGTAGACATCTCGAGATTACAGGTTGCAGAACGAAGCGAATGTTATAATATCACGCCTTGTTGATGAAAACGATGGGATTACTGATGATGGCAAAGAAAAATAAATGGCTGCAGCGCACGCTGCTGGCCAGCGCACTGTTGATGGCCGGCCCTCTGAGCAGCGCTTCCGCGGCGGTGGTGACCTCGATTCGTCCGTTGGGCTTTATCGCTTCGGCCATCGCCGACGGCGTGACGCCGACCGAAGTGTTGCTGCCGGATGGCGCTTCACCGCACGATTTTGCGTTGCGTCCTTCCGATATCCAGCGCTTGCGTTCCGCGGACCTGGTGCTGTGGGTTGGGCCGGATATGGAGGCGTTCCTGAACAAGGCGCTGGTGCCGATCTCGGCGACCCGAAAGCTGGCCATCAGCGAACTGTCGGCGGTGAAGCCGCTGCTGATGAAAGGCGAAGAGGACGACGATCATGATCATGCAGGCGAAGCGCATAACCATGCCGATGACGATCATGGGCATCATCACGGCGAGTACAATATGCACGTTTGGCTGTCGCCGGAGATAGCAAAAGTGACCGCGATCGCGATTCACGACAGATTGTTGGAACTTATGCCGCAAAATAAGGACAAATTAGACGCAAACCTGCGCCAGTTCGAGAATCTGCTGACGCAAACTGACAAAAATGTTGGTAACATGCTTACGCCTGTGCAAGGTAAGGGTTATTTTGTTTTTCATGATGCTTACGGCTACTTTGAGAAACACTACGGTTTGAGTCCGCTGGGCCATTTCACCGTCAATCCCGAAATTCAGCCTGGAGCACAGCGCCTACACCAAATTCGAACACAGTTGGTTGAGCAGAAAGCGGTATGCGTTTTTGCTGAGCCACAATTCAGGCCGGCCGTAATCAATGCCGTCGCCAAGGGTACCAAAGTGCGTTCCGGAACGCTGGACCCGCTGGGCGTCGGCATCGCGCTGGGGAAGGACAGCTACGGGAAATTCCTGACTCAGCTGTCAAACCAGTACGTGAGCTGCCTGAAGTAAAGCTTATGAGGATAATATCGAGTGCAGCAGATAGTCCGAACTATCGCTCTGGCGTATAACAACCTGCCACGGCCCCACCGCGTCATGCTGGGGTCGCTGACAGTCGTCACATTGGCCGTCGCTGTTTGGCGGCCTTTTGTTTACCACCCAGAACACAACCCCATTGCCAAGAGCGTCGAGTTAGAATCCAGCCAGATGCGGTCATTGCTCCCCGAAGCCAGTGAGCCGATTGATGCCGACCAACCCACCCCCGATGACGAAATCCCGCAGGATGAGCTGGATCAGAAAGACGCCGGCGACGATGGCGTGCATGAATATGTGGTTTCCACCGGCGACACCCTCGGCAGCATTCTGACGCAATATGGCATCGATATGTCGGATGTCACGCTGCTGGCCTCGCAAAACCGCGATCTGCGTAATCTGAAGATCGGCCAACAGCTGTCGTGGACCGTGAACGATGCGGGCGATCTGCAGCAGTTGACCTGGGAAGTTTCCCGCCGCGAAACCCGCACCTATGACCGCGTCGGCAACAGCTTCAAAGAGTCGAAAGAGGCGCAGCAGGGCGAATGGCGCAACAACGTGATCAGCGGTCGGGTCAACGGCAGCTTCGTCAGCAGCGCTGGCGACGCCGGGCTGAGCCGTAACGAAATCAACTCGGTGATTAAGGCGCTGCAGTGGCAGCTCGATTTTCGCAAGCTGCGCAAAGGCGACCAGTTCTCCGTGCTGATGTCGCGCGAGCATTTCGACGGCAAGAAATCGCAAAGCCAGCTGTTGGGCGTGCGTCTGCGCACCGGCGGCAAGGATTACTACGCGATCCGCGCCGAAGACGGCAAATTCTACGATCGCCAGGGCTCAGGCCTGGCGCGCGGCTTCATGCGTTTCCCGACCATGAAACAGTTCCGCATCTCCTCCAACTTCAACCCGCGCCGCGTGAACCCGGTGACCGGCCGCGTGGCGCCGCACAAAGGCGTCGATTTCGCCATGCCGGTCGGCACGCCGGTGCTGGCGGTCGGCGACGGTGAAGTGGTGATCGCCAAACGCAGCGGCGCGGCGGGCAACTATGTGGCGATCCGCCACGGTCGCCAGTACACCACGCGTTATATGCACCTGAAAAAGCTGCTGGTGAAACCGGGCCAGAAGGTGAAACGCGGCGATCGCATTGCGCTCTCCGGCAACACCGGCCGCTCCACCGGGCCGCACCTGCACTTTGAACTGTGGACCGGCCAACAGGCGGTGAACCCGCTGACGGCCAAGCTGCCGCGTTCCGAAGGGCTGGGCGGCAAAGACCGCAGCGATTATCTGGCACAGGTGAAGGAAGTGGTTCCTCAACTGCAGTTGGATTAACGTCCCCCTTTTTCCGGCGCTTCGGCGCCGCTAATTTCATCGGCCTGATTGCGGGCCGATGCTGTTTTATCTGGGCGGTTCGCGGTTGTTAATTGCAAAATCGGTGATGGCAATTATGATTAGCCGAATCGCTAAGCTAAGAGCATGTGCATGCAAAACGAGAAGAAATCGAACGTAGAGTTCATCCCGCAGTTTCAAAAAGCCTTTTTATATCCGCGCTACTGGGGCGTGTGGTTGGGAACCGGCCTGATGGCCGGCATTTCGCTGGTGCCCGCGCGCCTGCGCGATCCGGTGCTGGGTGCGGTCGGCAAACTGGCCGGCAAGCTGGCGAAGGGCGCGCGCCGCCGTGCCCGCATCAACCTGCTGTATTGCTTGCCGGGGCTGCCGGAAAGCGACCGCGAGCACATTATCGACCAGATGTTCGCCTGTGCGCCGCAGTCGATGGTGCTGATGGCGGAGCTGGCCTGCACCAAGCCCGAGAAAGTGCTCAAGCGCGTGCGTTGGCACGGTGAAGAGGTGCTGGACAAGATCCGGGCGGAAGGGCGCAACGTGATTTTCCTTGTGCCTCACGGCTGGGCGGTGGATGTGCCGGCGATGCTGATGGCCGCGCGCGGCCAACCGATGGCGGCGATGTTCCACAACCAGCGCAATCAGCTGATCGACTACCTGTGGAACGCCGTGCGGCGTAAATTCGGCGGCCGCATGCACGCGCGCAACGACGGCATCAAACCGTTTATCAGTTCGGTGCGGCAGGGGTATTGGGGTTACTATCTGCCCGATCAGGATCACGGCGCCGAGCACAGCGAGTTCGTCGATTTCTTCGCCACCTATAAGGCGACGCTGCCGGCGGTGGGGCGGCTGATGAAGGTGTGTCGCGCGGCGATCGTGCCTTTGTTCCCGGTGTACGACGGCAAAACCAGCATGCTGGATATTTATATTCGCGAGCCGATGGACGATCTGGCCGAAGCCGACGATCCGCGCATTGCCCGCCGCATGAATGAAGAAGTGGAAAATCTGGTGGGCCCGAATCCGGAGCAGTATACCTGGATCCTCAAACTGCTGAAGACGCGCAAGGAAGGGGAGATTGAACCTTACTCGCGCGACGATCTGTATCGTTAATCCTTTCTGCCGCTAACGCCGGCCGGGCCGCAATCCGGCCGGCGTCTCTTCATATATGCACCCTACAGCCGCGAGCACGCAGGATGTCGATGACGTTGGGGGTGTGGGTGAAATCATTCCAGCGCAGGTCCAGTTTGCGCAGGCGGCTCAGTTCGCCAAGGCTTTCCGGCAGGTCGCTCAGGCGGTTGGCGCGCAGATCCAGACTTCTCAGCGCCGTCAGCTCGCCGATATTTTCCGGCAGGCGCGTCAGCTGGTTGAAACGCAGGTTCAGCTCGCTCAGCCGCGGCAACCGACAGAAGGCCTGCGGCAGCTCGGCGATGGCATTGTTAGCCGCGTCGAGTATCTCCAGCTCACCGAGCTGAGCCATTTCCGCCGGCAGCGAGGTCAGGGCATTTTTCATGATATGCAGTTCGCGCAGCGCGTGCAGTTGCCCGATTTCGGCGGGCAGGTTGCCGATGCGGTTGTTGTATAAACGCAACTCCTGCAATGCCGCCAGCCTCGGTATCGCCTGTGGCAAAACGGTTAAATGGTTGTCGGTCGCGTTGAGGTAAACCAGCTGCTGCAGCTGCGCCAGCGAGCGCGGCAGATCGCTAAAGCCGTTATCGCTCAGATAGAGGTATTTCAACCGATGCAGCTGCCCCAGTTCTTCGGGGAGTTCGTTTGCGCGATTGTGGCCAAAGTCGAACATCTCGAGCTGTTGCAACTGGCCAATCTCCGGCGGCAGGCGGTCGAGCTGATTGCAGGAGATATTCAGCACCCGCAGATTTCGGTGCCGGAAGAGGGCGACAGGGAGGGCCGTCAGCTGATTATCGTACAGGCTAATCTTGCGCAGCGCGTGGCCGGCTAACGGCGACTCGTCGAGCTGCGTCAGGCCGTGGCCGTCGAGATCGAGCTCATCACCGCTCGCTGCGGGATTGTGTTGGTGGAGCATGGTGTTCTCCGTCTTTTATGGCGGTGCAGGGGCAAAAAAAATGCCGGCCAACGTGAGCCGGCCGGCATTTCGTCTGCGGCGTGGATTACTCGACGCGCAGGATACGGCTGGTATTGGTGGTGCCGACGGTTTCCATCACGTCGCCCTGGGTAACGATCACCAGATCGCCGGAGACCAGGAAGCCCTTGTCGCGCAGGCGATTGACGGCTTCATTGGCGGCGATCACGCCGTCTTTGTGGCTGTCGAAATACACCGGCGTCACGCCGCGATACAGCGCGGTCAGATTCAGCGTATGCTCATGACGCGACATGGCGAAGATCGGCAGGCCGGAGCTGATGCGCGACATCATCAGCGCGGTGCGGCCGGACTCGGTCATGGCGATCAGCGCGGTAACGCCTTTCAGGTGGTTGGCGGCATACATCGAAGACATGGCAATCGCTTCTTCGATGTTGTCGAACTGCACGTCCAGGCGGTGTTTGGAAACATTGATGCTCGGGATCTTCTCGGCGCCCAGACAAACGCGCGCCATCGCCGCCACGGTTTCCGCCGGGTATTGGCCGGCGGCGGTTTCCGCCGACAGCATAACGGCGTCGGTGCCGTCCAGCACGGCGTTGGCCACGTCCATGACTTCGGCGCGGGTCGGCATCGGGTTGGTGATCATCGACTCCATCATCTGGGTTGCGGTGATCACCGCGCGGTTCAGGGTACGGGCGCGGCGGATCAGTTTCTTCTGAATGCCGACCAGTTCCGGATCGCCGATTTCGACGCCGAGATCGCCACGGGCAACCATCACCACGTCGGAGGCCAGAATAATGTCGTCCATCGCTTCGTCGCTGCAGACCGCTTCGGCGCGCTCAACCTTGGACACGATCTTGGCGTTGCAGCCGGCGTCGCGCGCCAGGCGGCGGGCATAGTTCAGGTCTTCACCGGTGCGCGGGAAGGAAACCGCCAGATAGTCGACGCCAATCTTGGCGGCGGTCACGATGTCCGCCTTGTCTTTTTCGGTCAGCGCTTCGGCCGACAGGCCACCGCCGAGCTTATTGATGCCCTTGTTATTGGACAGCGGGCCGCCGACCGTCACTTCGGTAAACACTTTCATGCCCTGAACTTCGAGCACTTTCAACTGAACGCGGCCGTCGTCGAGCAGCAGGACATCGCCCGGCACCACGTCGGCAGGCAGGCCTTTATAGTCGATACCGACTTTTTCTTTATCGCCTTCGCCTTTTGACAGGTTGGCGTCCAGCAGGAATTTATCGCCCACGTTGAGGAAGATTTTGCCTTCCTTGAAGGTGGAGACGCGGATTTTCGGCCCTTGCAGATCGCCGAGTATAGCGACGTGACGTCCCAGTTTTGCGGCGATTTCGCGCACTTTGTCAGCGCGAGCCTGGTGATCTTCCGGGCTGCCGTGGGAGAAGTTAAGCCGAACTACGTTGGCGCCGGCGGCAATGATCTTTTCCAGATTATTGTCGCGGTCAGTAGCCGGACCCAGGGTGGTAACGATTTTGGTTCTTCTGAGCCGTCTGGACATGTATTACTCCGTTGACTGGTGAAGCAAATATTGGTGTTGCGATAACGTCGGATAACGAAACCAGGCGTGAAATGTAATTTTACAACACTGATATTTCACCCGGGTTACCCGCATGAGCATGTTAACAGGGTACCGCCTCTGATGCCGTCATTCAAATGTCTGTTGAACGGCGATTTTTTCTTCGTCGGGTCACGAATCAAAACTGTTGGGAATGACCACGCCTTTATCAAAGCGCGATTCTTTGAGTGCTTCTTTGACCCGCTTCAAGTTATCTCTGAATTTAGCCCCTCGGCGCAAGGTAAATCCGGTGGCGAGCACGTCAATGAGCGTTAATTGCGCGATCCGCGACACCATCGGCATGTAAACGTCGGTGTCTTCGGGCACGTCGAGCAGCAGAGCGAGGGTCGCCGCTTGGGCGAGCGGGGTGTCGCGCGAGGTGATAGCCAGTACCGTGGCGTCGTTTTCTCGCGCCAGGTGGGCCATCTCCACCAGATTCTTGGTGCGGCCGGTGTGTGAGATCAGCACCACCACGTCGCCTTCGCCGGAGTTCATGCAGCTCATGCGCTGCATAACGATGTCATCGAAGTAGACCACCGGAATGTTGAAGCGGAAAAATTTGTTCATCGCATCGTGCGCCACCGCCGCGGAGGCGCCCAGGCCGAAGAAAGAGATCTTTTTTGCCTGGGTGAGCAGGTCAACCGCACGATTGATTGCGGCAATATCCAAATTTGCCTTTACTGTATCCAGGCTGGCCATGACCGATTCGAAGATCTTGCTGGTATAGGCATCGACGCTGTCATCTTCCTCGACGTTACGGTTTACGTAGGGCGTGCCGTTAGCCAGGCTTTGGGCGAGATGCAGTTTGAAGTCGGGAAAGCCTTTGGTATCAAGGCGGCGGCAAAAACGGTTGACGGTGGGTTCGCTGACGTCGGCCATGCGCGCCAGCGTGGCGATGCTGGAGTGAATGGCGGTCTGCGGGGAGGCCAGGATCACCTCGGCGACTTTCCTTTCAGATTTGCTCAGGAGTTCCAGATGGCTCTGGATTTTGTCCAGCGTATTCATATAACGAGAGTCACTCATGGTTTTATCCCTGTGGCTTTCAAGCAACAGCGTCGAATCTCGCCCGTGTTCGCCGTGCAAGCAGACGCCAAACGAGCGGCTGTAACCTGGAATCGATAGGGTATGACGATTTCAAACAAAGGAGAAATCAATGCCGGTTTAGTGAAAATATACTACGTGCTGGTAACCGTTGGCAGTCTCGACAGGGCGTATGCAGGCTTTTTTCACCAGAATATGACCTGTGTCTAACTTTCATAATGGTAACAGAGCGTCAAAAAAGACGAAAAATTACAGTTTTGCCCGGGACGAGGGCGCTGGCGCACATTGGCGCTTTCCACTGGAATATTGAGGTCTTTTTTCTGCTTCTGCGCTGGGTTTGCTGGCCGTAGTCAAACAGAGTACATTAGTAATGTAAGAAAATTACAAATATCCTGCAACGAGGAGATGAACATGGCGGTAACCTCTACAGCCCAGGCGTGTGACCTGGTTATTTTCGGCGCGAAAGGTGATTTGGCGCGCCGTAAGCTGCTGCCTTCCCTGTACCAGTTAGAGAAAGCCGGACACATCCACCCGGAAACGCGGATCATCGGCGTCGGCCGCGCGGAGTGGGATAAAAAAGCCTATACCGAAGTGGTCAAGGAAGCGCTTGGCACCTTCATGAAGGAAAAACTGGATGACGAACTCTGGGCCACGCTGAGCGCACGCCTGGACTTCTGCAATCTGGACGTCAACGACAGCAAGAACTTTACCAAATTGGGTAAAATGCTGGATCAGAAACACCGCACCACCATCAACTACTTCGCCATGCCGCCAAGCACCTTCGGCGCCATCTGCAAAGGGTTGGGCGAAGCCAAACTGAACCATGAGCCGGCGCGCGTGGTGATGGAGAAGCCGCTGGGCACCGATCTGGCGTCTTCCCGCGTGATCAACGACCAGGTGGCGGAGTACTTCAACGAATCCCAGGTTTACCGTATCGACCACTATCTCGGCAAAGAGACGGTGCTGAACCTGTTGGCGCTGCGTTTCGCCAACTCGCTGTTCGCATCCAACTGGGATAACCGCACCATCGATTCGGTGCAGATCACCGTGGCGGAAGAGGTGGGCATCGAAGGGCGCTGGGGTTACTTCGACCAGGCCGGCCAGATGCGTGACATGATCCAGAACCACCTGCTGCAGATCCTGACCATGATCGCCATGTCGCCGCCGGCGGATCTGACCACTGACCGTATCCGCGACGAGAAGGTGAAGGTACTGCGTTCGCTGCGCCGTATCGATCAGACCAATGTACGGGAAACCACCGTGCGCGGTCAGTACACCGCCGGTTTCGTCCAGGGCAAGAAAGTGCCGGGTTATCTGGAAGAGGAAGGGGCGAACAAGAGCAGCAGCACCGAAACTTTCGTCTCCATCCGCGTGGATATCGACAACTGGCAGTGGGCCGGGGTGCCGTTCTACCTGCGTACCGGTAAACGTCTGCCGACCAAATGCTCGGAAGTGGTGGTGTACTTCAAAAACCCACCGCTTAACCTGTTCAGCGACTCTTATCAACAGCTGCCGCAGAACAAGCTGACCATCCGCCTGCAGCCGGACGAAGGCATCGAAATTCAGGTGCTGAACAAGGTGCCGGGGCTGGATCACAAGCACCGTCTGCAGACCACCAAGCTGGATCTGAGCTTCTCGGAAACCTTCAACCAGGAGCACGTGGCGGACGCCTACGAGCGCCTGCTGCTGGAGACCATGCGCGGTATTCAGGCGCTGTTTGTGCGCCGCGATGAAGTGGAAGAGGCCTGGAAGTGGGTCGACTCCATCATGGACGCATGGAAAGCCGACAACGAGGCGCCGAAGCCTTATCAGGCGGGCACCTGGGGGCCGGTGGCCTCGGTGGCGATGATCACCCGCGACGGCCGTTCCTGGAACGAGTTCGAGTAATGCGCAATGCCGGCAGCCTGTCTGCCGGCTTTTTTTTGCCTGCGATCTGCGCGTGGGCCACATCACTTACGGTACGGCCGGACGTCCGCGCATTTGCGCGGAGCCCTGTGGCAGGGGCGTGCCATTGTTAACCGCGAGTAATGGAGAAATAACGATGAAAAACTGGAAAACCAGCGCCGAGCAGATCCTGACGGCAGGGCCGGTGGTGCCTGTTATCGTGATCAACAAGCTGGAACAGGCGGTGCCGCTGGCGAAAGCGCTGGTTGCCGGCGGCGTGCGGGTATTGGAGGTGACGTTGCGCACCGCCTGCGGGCTGGAGGCGATCCGCGCTATCGCCAAAGAGGTGCCGGAGGCCATTATCGGCGCCGGTACGGTGATCAATCCGCAGCAGCTGCGGGAGGTGACCGAGGCGGGAGCGCAGTTCGCCATCAGCCCGGGGCTGACCGAAGCCTTGCTGCAGGCGGCGGCGGCGGGGCCAATCCCGCTGATCCCGGGCATCAGCACCGTTTCCGAGCTGATGCAGGGCATGGATCACGGCCTGCGCGAGTTCAAATTCTTCCCGGCGGAAGCCAACGGCGGCGTGAAGGCGCTGCAGGCGATCGGCGGCCCGTTCCCGCAGGTGCGTTTTTGCCCGACCGGCGGCATTACGCCGAACAACTACCGCGATTATCTGGCGCTGAACAGCGTACTTTGCATCGGCGGTTCCTGGCTGGTGCCGGCGGACGCGCTCGAAAGCGGCGACTACGCGCGCATCACTGAACTGGCGCGCAGCGCCGTCAGCGGGGCCGCGTTGTAACCCGCGCCGCGCCTGGGGTTGGCGCTTATTTGCGCGCCCGCGAATATCGCAAGGCTCAACGCTCCGTTGAGCCTTTTTTAATTTTTATCGTGATTAACGTTCTTATTTTTAACCCGTTTTTTTTCGATTTTTATGAAAACGGCAGTTTGCTTTCTTATTTTGGCTGTGGTAAAAATATCTCAGTCGAAAATTTTACTTTCATGAGGATATTGGGCAAATCGCACGGTGTGCGGCTGATAATAGAGAACGATTATGATGACTATTAACGGAATTACCCTCAGAACCTCTACGTGCCAACTCTTCCTGTCTGCGATCCTTGCCAGTGAGCATCACTGGTGCAGCGAGCTATAGCGTCTTTCTCCCTTAACCGGTGCCGGTAGCGGGCTTTCGCCTTCGCTCTACCGTTCAGCCGGGCAAACATTCTTTTTGCGTTTGGGTCAGTTTATCCCCAGGGATCTCTGCGTCTTGCGCGCCGCAATGCGGCCGTTCGACGAGATAAATCGGGATAAATATGCCTTGGCGCGCGTTATTCGCCGTTTGGGAGAAAAATTATGATTTATTGGATCTTTTTAGGTTTGGCCATCATGACCGAAATCATCGGCACCTTGTCGATGAAATACGCCAGCGTCAATGGCGGCATGATCGGGCACATCGTGATGTACGTGATGATCACCGCGTCTTATGTGTTGCTGTCCGTAGCGGTAAAACGCGTGGCGCTGGGCGTGGCCTATGCGCTGTGGGAAGGCATCGGTATTCTGTTCATTACCCTGTTCAGCGTGCTGTGGTTCGACGAGCCAATCTCGGCGCTGAAGGTGCTGGGCCTGGCTACGCTGATCGCCGGCATCATGCTGGTGAAATCCGGTACCCGCAAAGAGCGAAAACAGGTCAGCCCGCGAGGTAACAACCATGCAACAGTTTGAGTTGTACCATATTGGGTTCCTGGGGCTGGCGATCGTGCTGGAAATCATCGCCAACATCTTCCTGAAGATGTCGGACGGCTTCCGTAAAATTTGGCTGGGGCTGTTGTCGCTGCTGTCGGTGCTCGGCGCGTTCAGCGCCCTGGCGCAGGCGGTGAAGGGCATCGATCTGTCGATCGCTTATGCGCTGTGGGGCGGTTTCGGTATCGCCGCCACCATCGCCGCAGGCTGGATCATGTTCGGCCAGCGGTTGAACGCCAAAGGCTGGATTGGCCTGGCGCTGCTGCTGATGGGGATGGTGATCCTTAAACTGTCCTGATAACGGGCAATAAAAAACCGCAGGCGTTGCCGTCTGCGGTTTTTTTTCGTCTGCGCTCAGGCTTACAGCGCGGCGATGATTTTGATTTCCACCTTGTACTTCGGATTCATCAGCTGCGCCTGCACCGTGCAGCGCACCGGCGCGCTGCCGGCGACCACCCAGGCGTCCCAGGCGGCGTTCATCGCGGCGAAGTCGGCGCTGTTGGCCAGGAAGATGGTGGCGTCCAGAATGCGGCTTTTGTCCGAACCTACGCGCGCCAGCAGCACGTCGATGGCGGCGAGGGCGTTGGCGGTCTGCGCGGTCGCGTCGTCGTCCAGGTTCTCCGGCACGCTGGTGTAGTAAACAGTCTCGTTGTGCACCACGGCTTCGGACCAGCGCTGATCGGGATCAATTCTTTCGATATTCATTTGCTTATCTCCATATCATAGTCCCGCTAAGGGTAGCACAGCCGGTGATGAAAAAGCGCGGCGATAAAGTGGGTGGTAGCCGGGCGGCAGGCTTGGCATAATCACCGCTGAATGACACCGGCAGAGAGACAGCGTGACAGACGATTTTGCAACAGACGGCGCCTTGGCGCAGGCTATCAAGGGATTCAAACCGCGTGAGCCGCAGCGGCAGATGGCGCAAGCCGTCACCGAGGCGATCAATTTCAAGCAGGAGCTGGTGGTCGAAGCCGGCACCGGCACCGGCAAAACCTTCGCTTATCTGGCGCCGGCGCTGCGCGCCGATCGCAAAGTGATCATCTCGACCGGTTCGAAAGCGTTGCAGGATCAGCTGTATGCGCGCGATCTGCCCACCGTCGCCAAGGCGTTGAAGTACAAAGGTAAGCTGGCGCTGCTGAAGGGGCGCTCCAACTATTTGTGTCTCGAGCGGCTGGAGCAGCAGTCGATGGCCGGCGGTGAGCTGGCGGGGCAGACGCTGATCGATCTGGTGCAGTTGCGCAAGTGGTCGTCGCAGACCAAAGAGGGCGACATCAGTACCTGCAGCGAAGTGGCGGAGGACAGCTTCGTCTGGCCATTGGTGACCAGCACCAATGACAACTGTCTGGGCAGCGACTGCCCGCTGTATCAGGATTGCTTCGTAGTCAAGGCGCGCCGCCGTGCGATGGATGCGGATGTGGTGGTGGTGAACCATCACCTGTTCCTGGCAGATATGGTGGTGAAAGAGGGCGGTTTCGCCGAGCTGATCCCGGAAGCCGAGGTGATGATTTTCGACGAAGCGCACCAAATCCCCGACATCGCCAGCCAGTATTTCGGCCAACAGCTCACCAGCCGCCAACTGTTGGATCTGGCGAAGGACATCACCATCGCCTACCGCACCGAGGTGCGCGACGCCGCTCAACTGCAAAAAAGCGCCGACCGTCTCAGCCTGAGCACGCAAGATTTCCGTCTGAATCTGGGCGAGCCGGGTTTTCGCGGCAATCTGCGTGACGTGCTCGGTGAACCGAACGTGCAGCGCGCTCTGTTGCTGCTCGATGACGCGTTGGAGCTGTGTTATGACGTGATGAAACTGTCGCTGGGGCGTTCGGCGCTGCTGGACGCCGCCTTTGAGCGTGCCACGCTGTACCGCGCGCGCCTCAAGCGGCTGAAGGCGGTGACGGAGCCGGGCTACAGCTATTGGTATGAATGCAACTCGCGCCATTTCGTGCTGGCGCTGACGCCGCTGACGGTAGCCGATCGGTTCCGCGAAATGCTGGACGAGAAGCCGGGCAGTTGGATTTTTACCTCGGCCACGCTGTCGGTCAACGAGCGGTTGGGCCACTTCACCGAACGGCTGGGGCTGACCAAGGCCAAAACGCTGCTGTTGCCGAGCCCGTTCGACTATGCCAAGCAGGCGCTGCTGTGCGTGCCGCGCTTTTTGCCTTCGCCGAATCAGCGCGGCGGAGCGCACCAGCTGGCGCGCATGCTGCGGCCATTAATTGAAGCCAACAACGGCCGCTGCTTCTTTTTATGCACCTCGCACCAGATGATGCGCGAGCTGGCGGAAGAGTTCCGCGCCACGATGACGTTGCCGGTGCTGTTGCAAGGGGAAACCAGCAAAGGGCAGCTGCTGGCGCAGTTCGTCGCCGCCGGTAACGCGCTGCTGGTGGCGACCAGCAGCTTCTGGGAGGGGGTGGACGTGCGCGGCGATGCGCTGTCGTGCGTGATCATCGATAAGCTGCCGTTCACTTCACCGGACGATCCGCTGCTGAAGGCGCGCATTGAAGATTGCCGCCTGCGCGGCGGCGATCCGTTCAATGACGTGCAACTGCCGGATGCGGTCATCACCCTGAAACAGGGGGTGGGCCGTTTGATCCGCGACACCGACGATCGCGGCGTGCTGGTGATTTGCGATAACCGTCTGGTCATGCGGCCCTACGGCGAGGTGTTCCTCAATAGCCTGCCGCCTACGCCGCGCACCCGCGATTTGAAGCAGGCGATCGCCTTCCTGCAGGCTGCCGACACGTCGGCCACGTGAAAGATGAAGGGCTTACGGGGCTGTGCTACAATGCGCGCCCTGTATGAAAAACCCAGTTTTATTCCCGCCAGAGGTTGGCATGTCCACGCGAATTTTAGCGATCGATACCGCGACGGAAGCCTGTTCCGTCGCCGTCTGGAATCAAGGCGAAATCCACGCCCTGTTTGAGCTGTGCCCACGCGAGCATACGCAACGTATTTTACCTATGGTGCAGCAGGTGCTGGCGGAATCCGGCCTGGCGCTCAACCAGCTCGATGCGCTGGCCTTTGGCCGCGGCCCCGGCAGCTTTACCGGGGTGCGCATCGGCATTGGCATCGCTCAGGGCCTGGCGCTGGGCGCCGATCTGCCGATGCTCGGTATTTCCACGCTGCAAACCATGGCGCAGGGCGCCTGGCGCGTCTGCGGGGCGGAGCGGGTGCTGGCGGCGATAGATGCGCGCATGGGCGAAGTCTACTGGGGGCAGTTCGAACGCCAGGCGGACGGTAGCTGGTTGGAAAGCGAAGGCGAGGCGGTGTTGTCGCCGGCGCAGGCGCTGGAGCGTGCGCAGCGCCTGCAGGGCGAATGGGCCCACGTCGGCACCGGCTGGCAAACCTATCCCGATCTGGTCAAGGGGTCTACGCTGAGCGTGCGTGACGGGCAGATGCTGTTGCCGCAGGCGCAAGACATGCTGCCGCTGGCGCTGCACGCCTGGCAACTGGGGCTGGCGGTGGCGGTGGAAAACGCCGAACCGACCTATCTGCGCAATGAAGTCACCTGGAAAAAACTGCCGGGCCGCGAGTAAGCGCGGCCTATTGTGCTGTTGTTGAGGCCGGGCGATGAAAGCCTGCAACTTGAACGATGAAACGCGGTCAAAGTTACAGCCATTTCAGGAGATTGCGACCATGTTAATCCGCACTGCAAGTAAAAAGCTGTCGCTGCTGGCCGTCGCCTGCGGCGCGCTGGTTCTGTCCGGGTGCGTCACCGTACCGGATGCGATCAAAGGTTCCACCCCTTCGCCGGTGACTCAGCTTTCCTCGGTACAAAATGCACCCAATCTGTTTACCGGCGCGGAAGCCCGCTTCGGCGGCACCGTAGTAAACGTCGCCAACGAGCAAGGGCGCACGGTGCTGGAGATCGCGGCGGTGCCGCTCGACAGCGGTGCGCGGCCGGTTTTGGGCGAACCGTCGCGCGGCCGCTTGCTGGCCACTGTAAACGGTTTCCTCGAACCGGTTGATTTCAAAGGCCAGTTGGTGACCGTCGTCGGCCCCATTACCGGCCTGAAAGAGGGGCGTATCGGCATGACGCCGTATCGCTTCGTGACGATGAACGTGACCGGTTTCAAACGCTGGCACCTGGTGCAGCAGGTGGTGATGCCGCCTGCGCCAATGGGCCCCTGGGGCTGGCGCGGTGGCCCGTGGGGACCCGGTTGGGGCGCAGGCTATGGTTGGTACAATCCCGGCCCGGCACAGGTGCAAACCATCGTAACCGAGTAGCATACGCTTGATGTGAACACATTTGACAGGGCGGCTCAGGCCGCCCTTTTGCTTTTTGGGATAAGGAATATCCGACAATTAGTGACGTACATCGCAACCTGAATAATGTTTAAAACCTGCACTGGTCTGCTGAGTTAAAATATTGTTATGGTTAGGCTGCGAGTTTGAGGCTGCGATGATAATTAGTAATGATTTCAGGAGTAATACCTTGGATAAGGTCTGGTTAAAACGGTATCCGGCAGATGTGCCCGCAGAGATTGATGCCGATCGCTATTCGTCGTTGATCGAAATGTTTGAGCATGCCGTGCAGCGCTATGCCGATCAGCCCGCCTTTATCAACATGGGCGAGGTGATGACCTTCCGCAAACTGGAAGAGCGCAGCCGGGCTTTCGCGGCTTACCTGCAAAATGAACTGGGCCTGAAGAAGGGCGACCGCGTCGCGCTGATGATGCCTAACCTGTTGCAATACCCCATCGCCCTGTTCGGCATTCTGCGCGCCGGTATGGTGGTGGTTAACGTCAACCCGCTGTATACCCCGCGCGAGCTGGAACACCAGTTGAACGACAGCGGCGCCAGCGCCATCGTCATCGTCTCCAACTTTGCCCATACGTTGGAAAAAGTGGTGTTCAACACCCAGGTCAAGCACGTGATCCTCACGCGCATGGGCGATCAGCTTTCGGCCGCCAAAGGCACGCTGGTCAACTTTGTGGTCAAGTACATCAAGCGCCTGGTGCCCAAATATAACCTGCCGGACGCCATTTCATTCCGCAGCGCGCTGCAGCGCGGACGCCGTCTGCAATATGTAAAGCCGGACATCATTAATACCGATTTGGCCTTCCTGCAATACACCGGCGGCACCACCGGCGTAGCGAAAGGCGCGATGCTGACGCACCGCAACATGCAGGCCAACCTCGAACAGGCCAAAGCCGCCTACTCGCCGCTGTTCCGTGAAGGGCAGGAACTGGTGGTGACGGCGTTGCCGCTGTACCACATTTTCGCGCTGACGGTGAACTGCCTGCTGTTTATCGATCTGGGCGGGCGCAATTTGCTGATCACCAACCCGCGCGATATTCCGGGGCTGGTGAAGGAGCTGGGCAAATACCCGTTCACCGCCATGAGCGGGGTGAATACCTTGTTCAACGCGTTGCTGAACAACGAAGAGTTCCACAAACTCGACTTCTCCACGCTGCGTTTCTCGGTCGGCGGCGGCATGTCGGTGCAAAAAGCGGTGGCCGAGAAGTGGGAGAAAACCACCGGCAAACACCTGCTGGAAGGCTATGGCCTGACGGAGTGCGCGCCGCTGGTGGCCGGCAACCCTTACGATCTGAAACACTACAGCGGCAGCATCGGCTTACCGGTGCCATCGACGGATATTCGGCTGTTGGACGACAATGGCCAGGATGTGCCGCCGGGAGAACCGGGCGAACTGTGGGTCAAAGGCCCGCAAGTTATGTTAGGCTATTGGCAACGCCCGGAAGCTACCGACGAAGTGCTGAAAGATGGCTGGTTGGCGACCGGTGATGTGGTGACCGTGGACGAGCAGGGGTTTGTGCGCATCGTCGACCGTAAGAAAGACATGATCCTGGTCTCTGGTTTCAACGTTTACCCGAACGAGATCGAGGACGTGGTCAGCCAGCATCCGAAGGTGCTGGAATGTGCGGCGATCGGGGTACCCAGCGAGGTCTCCGGCGAGACGGTGAAGATCTGCGTGGTGAAGAAAGACGCCTCGCTGACCAAGGAAGAGCTGTTGACCCATTGCCGTCGGCACCTGACCGGGTATAAAGTGCCTAAAATTGTTGAGTTCCGCGATGAATTGCCGAAGTCGAACGTCGGCAAGATTTTGCGGCGAGAACTGCGCGATGAGCTAAAAACGCCGAAACCGGCCGATGCCGCCTAGGTTTCGCTCTTGCGCCTGACTATCGACAACGCCGGTGAATGCCGGCGTTGTTGTGTTTGAATCCTACAAGAGAATGATGTTTTGAATTATCAGTTGATCACTACCGATGCCGGATTGCAGCAGGTCTGCGAGCAGGCGAGAAAGCATGCCCAGATTGCGCTGGACACCGAGTTTGTCAGAACGCGCACCTACTATCCGCAGCTGGGCCTGATCCAGCTCTACGACGGTGAACAACTCTCCCTTATCGATCCTCTGCCGATCAAGCAATGGCAGCCGTTTGTCGACCTGCTGGCCGATACCGCCGTGGTGAAGTTCCTGCATGCCGGCAGTGAAGATCTTGAAGTGTTTCTCAACGCCTTTAAAACGCTGCCGACGCCAATGGTCGATACCCAGATCCTGGCGGCGTTTACCGGCCGGCCGCTCTCCTGCGGTTTCGCGACGCTGGTGGCGGAGTATATGAAAGTTGAGCTGGACAAGAGCGAGTCGCGCACCGACTGGCTGGCGCGTCCGCTGACCGAAAGGCAGTGCGTGTACGCAGCCGCCGACGTGTTCTATCTGCTGCCGATGGCCAAACAGCTGGTGCAGGAGACCGAAGAGGCCGGTTGGACCGCGGCGGCCAACAATGAGTGCCTGCTGCTGTGCCAGCGCCGCAGCGAGGCGCTGGCGCCGGAATTGGCCTATCGCGAAATCAGCAATGCCTGGCAGCTGCGCCCGCGTCAGCTCGGTTGTTTGCAGAAGTTGGCGCAATGGCGGCTGCGCCAGGCGCGCGAGCGCGATCTGGCGGTGAACTTCGTGGTGCGTGAGGAAAACCTGTGGCAGGTGGCGCGCTATATGCCGTCTTCGCTGGGAGAACTGGATTCGCTGGGCCTGAGCGGGCCGGAGATCCGTTATCACGGTAAAACGCTGCTGGCGCTGGTGGCGGAGGCCGAAGCGCTGGACGAATCCGAGCTGCCGGCGCCGTTGGCAAACCTGATCGATCAGCCGGGCTACAAGAAGGTGTTCAAAGACATCAAGGCGGCAATCGCTACTGTCAGCGAGCAAAGCGGGTTGAGCAGCGAGCTGCTGGCATCCCGTCGCCAAATTAACCAATTGCTGAACTGGCATTGGCAACTGAAAGACGGCGAAAGTCGCCCTGAATTAATCAGCGGCTGGCGTGGCGATCTATTAATGGCACCGCTGCAGGACATCCTGAAAGATTATTAATCGCTGATTATCACCAGGGCAGGGTAGGGAAACTCTGCTCGGGTGAATATAGGCAGGAAATAATGCGTTGAAGGTAAATCTGGCCAGAATTTACTTTAAACGAGGCGGCGGCAAAGTTAATTGGGAATAGTCCCAAAGGGAAAAATCCCTTTTTTACTGCCGATAAAGCTTAATAACTGGATGCACATACAGTTACCCCCTGCATAAAATATACAGGGGGTAATTAATGCGTCGCAATCATTTAGCTGCTTCTTCCGATTCCGGTAATGTCACGTTAAGTTCAAGTACCGAAATATCGTCCCCTTTCTGCTCGAACTGCACGTGCAGCATTTCAGGATCGATCTGAATGTATTTGCAAATAACCGCCAGAATATCGCGTTTCAGATCAGGCAGATACGGGGGCTCACTGTCCCCGCGACGACGCTCTGCGACGATAATCTGCAGCCGTTCCTTGGCTATATTGGCTGTCTGTTTTTTGCGGGACAGAAAGAAGTCTAATAAGGCCATGGTTTATCCCCCAAAAAGGCGTTTCAGGAAACCCTTCTTCTCTTCTTCAATGAAGCGGAATGGGCGTTCTTCCCCCAACAAGCGGCAAACGGTATCGTCGTACGCCTTACCGGCGTCTGACTCGGCATCCAGAATGACAGGCTCACCCTGGTTGGAAGCGCGCAGCACGGACTGGTCTTCCGGGATCACACCCACCAGTGGAATGCGCAGGATTTCCAGCACGTCTTCCATGCTCAGCATGTCGCCACGGCTGACGCGACCCGGGTTGTAACGGGTCAGCAGCAGGTGTTCCTTGATGGGCGACTCGCCTTTCTCGGCGCGGCGTGACTTGGAGGAGAGGATGCCCAGGATACGGTCGGAGTCGCGTACCGAAGACACTTCCGGGTTGGTGGTGATGATAGCTTCGTCGGCGAAATACAGCGCCATCAGCGCACCGGTTTCGATACCGGCCGGTGAATCGCACACCACGAAGTCAAAATCCATCTCGCCGAGATCGTTGAGAATTTTTTCAACGCCTTCGCGGGTCAACGCGTCTTTGTCGCGCGTCTGCGAAGCAGGCAGGATATAGAGGTTTTCAGTGCGTTTGTCTTTGATCAACGCCTGATTCAGCGTGGCATCGCCCTGAATCACGTTCACGAAATCATACACTACCCGACGTTCGCAGCCCATGATCAGGTCAAGATTACGCAGGCCGATATCGAAATCGATCACGACGGTTTTCTTGCCTTTCTGGGCCAGGCCGGTAGCGATGGCCGCGCTCGAAGTGGTCTTGCCAACGCCCCCTTTACCCGATGTAACAACAATAATGCGTGCCATGAAATGGATTCCTTGTCAAAAGGGCTTAATTTAAAGGTTGTATGGTTAAAGCGTTATCCAACAGGCTGAGTCGTACGGCCTGCCCGACGTAATCGGACGGGATTTGGTCGCTCAACCAGTACTGCCCTGCGATAGAGACTAGCTCAGCCGCCAGGTGGGTGCAAAAAATCTGACATTGCGTGTCGCCTGACGCGCCTGCCAGTGCGCGACCGCGCATCATGCCGTAGACATGAATGTTGCCGTCGGCAATCAGTTCGGCGCCGGCGCTGACGCTGCTGGTCACGATAAGATCGCAGTTGCGGGCGTAAATCTGTTGGCCGGAACGGACAGGCGTGCTGATGATGCGCGTTTTGGCGGGGGCGTTATCCGCCACCACGGGCGCAGGTGCAGGCTCCGGCGCCGCCATTTTCTGGCCTTTGCCTTCGCTCAGCAGCGGCAGCCCGGCGCGGGCTATCGCGCGCTTTTGACGCTCATCTCTGCAACCGCTGATACCCACAACGCGCAGACCTGCTGCCGCGACAGCCTGTTGAAGTTCTTTCCAGTTCGCATCGCCTTCCAGCGTTGCGACGTTGATAACAACAGGGGCGTTTTTCAGAAAAGCGGGCGCTTGCTCAACTTTTTCCTGTAACGCCTGACGTATTACCTCGGGCTGCGAATTATGCAAATGAACAACCGATAGGGTAAAACTGCTGCCTTTTAGCTCAATTGGCGATTGTGACATCTATCCTGACTCAGTCTCAGCAACTTTAAATCCCCGGAATACCACTCGGGGTGCGATATTCCGATGTACTATAAGCATGTTATAGTCAGAGTTATATCCAGGCAAGACGCTCCCTCAATTAAATAGAGTTAAAAAAATGCTTTGTGTGATCTATAGAAGCCCGAAACGCGATCAAACTTATCTTTATGTCGAAAAAAAAGACGATTTCTCTCGTGTGCCAGAGGATCTGATGAAAAGTTTCGGCGTGCCGCAATTCGCCATGATGCTTTCGCTCGATGAGCGCAAGAAATTGGCCTCGGCGGATATCGAAAAGGTGAAGCAGGCGTTGAAAGACGAAGGCTATTACCTGCAGTTCCCGCCGCCGGTTGAAAACCTGCTCAATCAGCATCTGGCGGGCGACAAGGCCTGAGACAGTCGCCACGGGCAAGGGAGGCGCGATGACACGTTCGGCGAGAAGAACCGTATTGGCCGCCTGGCTGGCGCTGAGCGGTGTGCTGATGCCCGGCGCGCCGCAGGCGGCTCAGGAGACGACGCTGGCGGCGAGCGGCCGCGATCCGGCGCAGTTCCCGGCGTATGTCGAGCAGCTCAAGCGCCGGGCGCGGGAGCAGGGCATCAGCCAGGGCACCCTTGACCGCGCTTTTGCGCAAATCCATTTCGTCGATCGGGTGATCAAGGCCGATCGCAATCAGCCGGAGCAGAAAATTACCCTGGACGACTACCTGCGGCGGGTGATGTCGCCCGCCAAGGTGCGCCAAGGGCGCGAACTGTATCGGCAGCGCCAGGCGCAATGGGCGCGCGCCAGCGAGCGCTACCGGGTGCCGGGGCGCTATATCATTGCGCTGTGGGGCATGGAGAGCGCCTACGGCAAGATTCAGGGGCGGGAAGACGTGGTGTCCGCGCTGGCGACGCTGGCGTTTGAAGGGCGCCGCGAGGCCTTTTTCAGCCAGGAGCTGATGGCGGCACTGCGGATAGTCGAGCAGGGGCACGTCGGCGATACGCCGCTGAAAGGCTCCTGGGCCGGCGCGATGGGGCAATGCCAGTTTATGCCGAGCTCCTTCTTGCGCTACGCGGCGGACGGCGACGGTGACGGGCGCATCGATATCTGGAATAACATTGATGACGTCTTTGCGTCTACGGCCAGTTATTTGTCCAAAGAGGGCTGGCAGCCCGGTATCGGCTGGGGGCGCGAGGTTAAACTGCCCGCCGGTTTCAAGCGATCCGAGCTGGGGTTGAAAGACGCGCAGGCGCGCAGCGTCAACGCCTGGCAACAGCGCGGGGTGCGTCGTGCGGATGGCAGTGCATTGCCGC
The DNA here is from genome assembly GCF_052168875.1 of Serratia sp. CY38905. Taxonomy (NCBI): domain Bacteria; kingdom Pseudomonadati; phylum Pseudomonadota; class Gammaproteobacteria; order Enterobacterales; family Yersiniaceae; genus Serratia; species Serratia sp. CY38905. Next base: position 151,265 of record NZ_JBJNLV010000002.1, read on the forward strand.
ATGCCGTCCAGCGCGGTTGGATCATCGCGCCGGATGATCTGCAGGGGCGGACGTTCCTGGTCTATGATAATTTCCGCACCCTCATGCACTGGAATCGCTCTTACTATTTCGCCATCGCCGTGGGTATGATGGCGGACGCGATCGGGCATTGATCCGGCACACCAATAATCGGCTTGGCGCGCCAAGCCTCCACAGTTTGGGAGAAGCGGTATGTATCAACATAGAGACTGGCAGGGTTCGCTGCTCGATTTTCCGGTGAACAAGGTGGTTTGTGTCGGCAGCAACTACGCCGATCACATCAAGGAAATGGGCAGTGCGGTTTCCGTCGAGCCGGTGGTGTTCATCAAACCGGAAACGGCGCTGTGCGATATTCGTCAGCCGGTGGCTATCCCCAAAGAGTTCGGTGCGGTGCACCATGAGGTGGAGCTGGCGGTATTGATCGGCACGCCGTTGAAACAGGCCAACGAAGACCGCGTTGCGCGGGCGATCGCCGGCTACGGCGTGGCGCTCGATCTGACGCTGCGCGATCTGCAGGCGGGTTTTAAAAAGGCCGGTCAGCCGTGGGAAAAGGCCAAGGCTTTCGATGGTTCCTGCCCGATGTCGGGGTTTATCCCGGTGGCGGAATTTGGCGATCCGCAAAACGCCGAGCTGTCGTTGACCGTCAACGATCAACTGCGCCAGCAGGGCAATACGCGTGACATGATCACGCCGATCCTGCCGCTTATCAGTTACATGAGCCGTTTCTTCACGCTGCGCGCCGGCGACATTATCCTGACCGGCACGCCGCAGGGCGTGGGCCCGATGGCCTCCGGCGACATGCTGAAAATCAGCCTGAACGGCAAAATGCTCAGTACCCGCGTGATCTGATCTCTCGCCGCCGGCGCCGTCGGCGGCAAAGCTTGCATCTTGCGGCTAATATGTCTATATAGTCCCCCCTCGAACCTGTGCGCAGGTGACTTATCCATTTACCGAAACCGGACGCTAACATGTCACAACTCGCTTTTTGGCAACAGAAAACGCTGGCGGAAATGTCAGAACAAGAGTGGGAATCGCTGTGCGACGGGTGCGGGCAATGCTGTTTGAATAAGCTGATCGACGAAGATACCGACGAGATTTATTTTACCAACGTAGCCTGCAACCAGCTCAACATCAAATCCTGCCAATGCCGCAACTACGAGCGGCGCTTCGAGATGGAAGAAGACTGCATCAAACTGACGCGCGAGAACCTCACCACCTTCGATTGGTTGCCGCCGACCTGCGCCTATCGCCTGATCGGCGAAGGCAAGCCGCTGTTCCCCTGGCATCCGCTGCTGAGCGGCTCCAAGGCGGCGATGCACGGCGAGCGCATCACGGTGCGGCATATCGCGGTGCGCGAGAGCGAAGTGGTGGACTGGCAGGATCATATCCTCAACAAGCCGGACTGGGCCAGATAAAGGCGGGCGCCTGCAGGGCAAGACGGGGCTTCATGTAAGAGGGCGGCGTGTTCAGACATGCCGCCCTCTTGCATTATTTAATCATTGGCGTGCGAATGGCGTTGACGCTCGAGGCCGGACAGAGGGAAATTTCAACATTTGATTCAAGGATGATAGGGGCTTGCGTAATAAGAGGTAGGGGGAAAAAAGCCCCTGCAAAGATGAGGGGCAAGACACACAACAACACCAGGGAAATCGGTAGTACTCACTTTGCCGATACTATAAGGATTTTATGGGTAAACTTCACCAAAATATTGTGCTCTGAATGTGACAAAGGTGCGGTCGTTCATAAGTAACGGTAATTTATTGATGCCTGTAGGTAGGGATGGCCGCGCTGGCGCAGCCTGTTTTTACCCGCCGGCGTCGCAGAAGTTTAATGTTATGTAAATTACGCGTTTAACCGCGCCAGGATGCTTCTTTTCAAACGATAAGTTGGGTAATTTGGCCGCTCTCCCGCAAGTTCGAGAGTATAACAATGAAAATGGTCCGTCTGTTTGCCGTGGCTGGAGCGCTGATCGTGCTCGTTTACTTCCTTACACATACCTGAGAGGGTTTTATCTCGGAATGTGACAGCAATACCTAAAAAAACGGCGCCTTTCGGCGCCGTTGTTGTTTGTCAGCCGATCAGCGGCCGAACAGATCGCGGCGACGTGGGCGAACAAATTGTGCGATCAGCACAATCAGCGCCACCAGCAGATAGGCGCCGAAGATGCCGACCAGCCACTGCGGCATTTCCAGCGTCAGGAATTGCCATTGGCGCACGGAGCAGTCGCCGGAAGCGTGGAACACCGCCGGCAGCCATTTGTCCAGCGGCAGCCACGAAGGGAAGCTCACGAAGAAGTCGCAGGTATTGAACGGCGAAGGGTGCAACTGGATCATGGTGTGCTTCCACGCCAGCTGGACGCCTTCCCAGGCGCTGTAGATCCACAGCAAGATCGCCGCGTAGCGCAGTGGGGTTTTCGGCGCGATGGCGCCCACCAGCGAGGCGCCGAGGATGCCGAACAGCGCACAACGCTCATAAATGCACATCACGCACGGCTGCAGCAGCATAACGTGCTGAAAATAGAGCGCGACCAGTTCCAACACCAACGCTGTCAGGGCCATTAGCAGCCAGGCGCCGCGTCCTTGTGAACAGCGGTTAAAGAATTGCAACATATCTAGATTCTTCCATGCAGTAAGCAATTGAACCGGCAGTGTAAACCAATTCCTCCTCGCTGCCAGCCACCTGGGCTGGATTCAGCGTAAAAATAGTCGGTTCACCCTGCCGGCACCGTTTCAGTGGCCGACGGCGTCGATGGGCGGCAGCGTCAGCCAATGCCACTGGGTCAACAGCTCGGTCGCCGGTTCCAGCGTGAACTGGACGCACAGCAAGCCAACCACCGTCAGCACCACCGTATAAGGCAGGGCCATCCACACCATGCGGCCATACGACAGACGCACCAGCGGCGCCAATGCCGACGTCAGCAGGAACAGAAACGCCGCCTGCCCGTTAGGGGTGGCAACCGATGGCAGGTTGGTGCCGGTATTGATGGCGACCGCCAGCAGCTCGAACTGCTTCAGCCCGATAGCGCCGGTTTCCAGCGCGGTGCGCGCCTCGTTGATGTAAACCGTGCCGACGAACACGTTGTCGGAAACCGACGACAGCAGGCCGTTGAACAGATAGAACAGCGAAAGCTGAGAGGCGGGCTCGGCGCGCAGCACGAACTGGATCACCGGGCTGAACAGGTGCTGTTCGATGATCACCGCGACCACGGTGAAAAACACCGTCAGCAGAGCGGTGAACGGCAGCGCTTCCTGGAACGCTTTGCCGATGGCGTGCTCATCGTTCACGCCGCACAGGGAGGTGGCGAGCACGATCACCGACAGGCCGATCAGCCCCACTTCCGCCAGGTGGAAGGCCAGCGCCAGCACCAGCCAAACGCCGATCAGCGCCTGCATCACCAGTTTGAGCCGTTCTTGCTTGCTGCGGCCCGCAGTGGCCTTGCGATCATACTCTTTCAGCACGTCGCGCACCGCCTCCGGCAACTGCGCGCCATAGCCAAACAGGCGAAAACGTTCTACCAGCCAACAAACCAGCAGGCCGCACACCAGCACCGGCAGCGTGACCGGCGCCATACGCAGGAAGAAATCGATAAAGCCCCAGCCCGCGTTTTTGGCGATGATCAGGTTCTGCGGTTCGCCCACCATGGTCATGACCCCGCCGAGCGCGGTGCCGACGCCGGCGTGCATCAGCAGGCTGCGCAGAAAGGCGCGGAATTGCTCCAGCGTCTGTTTACGCTCTTCACCGGCGAAATCGCTGTCATCGCCGATGTCGCCATCGGGGCGATTCGAGGTCACGTTGTGATAGATGGAATAAAAGCCGGTGGCCACGCTGATCACTACCGCCACGACCGTCAGCGCGTCGAGGAAGGCGGAAAGTAAGGCGGCGGCCAGGCAGAACGCCAGCGACAGCAGCGTTTTCGAACGGATGTTGAGCAGCAGCTTGGTGAACACGAACAGCAGCAGCTGCTTCATAAAGTAGATGCCGGCCACCATAAAGATCAGCAGCAGCAGCACTTCCAGGTTATGTTCGATTTCCTGCGAAACCTGCGCCGGGCTGGTCATGCCGATGGTCACCGCCTCCAGCGCCAGCAGGCCGCCCGGCAGCAGCGGATAGCATTTCAGCGCCATCGCCAGGGTAAAGATGAACTCGACCACCAGCAGCCAGCCCGCGATAAACGGGCTGGCGAAAAAGAACACCAGGGGGTTGATCGCCAGAAAAATGAGAATGGTCAGTTTGTACCAGTCGGGAGATTGCCCCAGAAAATTTTTGAGCAGGGCGCTGCGCAAGGTTGTTTCCATTGTCCTTTATGCATCCTTAAATCAGTCGTAGCACGTACCCTAACAATGCGGCGGGGGCGGGCGCAACCGGAGCTTGTTTTACGGCGGCAAATTTCTGCCGGCCGGTATTTTTGCTCGTTTTTTGCCACGTTATGCACACTTTCGTTTATTGTTTTTCGCTCACGCTATGTCATGTCAGCGCGATCTGGTATGATGAGCTGATTACTTTTACTGATTTTATCGTCGCAACGGAACGTCAAACACATGGTCATAAAGGCGCAGAGTCCTGCCGGTTTCGCGGAAGAGTACATTATTGAGAGTATTTGGAATAATCGCTTCCCCCCTGGCTCTATTTTGCCCGCGGAGCGTGAGCTTTCGGAGTTGATTGGCGTCACGCGCACCACGTTACGTGAAGTGTTGCAACGTCTGGCCCGCGATGGCTGGTTGACCATTCAGCATGGCAAACCGACCAAAGTGAACAATTTCTGGGAAACGTCCGGCCTCAATATCCTTGAGACCGTAGCCCGTCTCGATCACAAAAGCGTCCCGCAGCTGATCGATAACCTGTTGTCCGTGCGTACCAATATCGCGTCGATCTTTATTCGCGCCGCGGTGCGCAATCATCCTGAGCAGGCGCAGGAAGTGCTGGCGAAAGCCGCCGAGGTGGAAGATCAGGCGGACGCTTTCAATCTGCTCGATTACGAGATCTTCCGCGGCTTGGCGTTCGCTTCCGGCAACCCGATCTACGGCCTGATTTTCAACGGCCTGAAAGGGCTGTATACCCGCGTGGGCCGTTACTACTTCTCCAACCCGGAAGCGCGCAAGCTGGCGTTGGCCTTCTACAGCAAGCTGTCCACGCTGTGCCATGAGAAGCTATACGACCAGGTGATGGATACCGTGCGCAACTACGGTAAAGACAGCGGGGCGATTTGGCAGAGCATGCAGGGCACCATGCCGAGCGATCTGACCGAAGCGCGTCGCTAATCGCGTGTCGATGAAATAACGAAGGGCGCCATGCGGCGCCCTTTGTCGTTGTGGCGGTTACAGCGGCGTCGGCCGCGGCGGGCAGCGATCGAGCAACTCCACGCTGCCGTCTTCGTTTTGCTGTTCGAGGATCACGTCGAAGCCCCACAGGCGATGCAGGTGCTTCAACACGTCGCGGCGGCTCTTATCCAGCGGCGCGCGTTCCTGTGGGATGTAGCGCAGCGTCAGCGAGCGGTCGCCGCGCAGATCCACGTTCCAGATCTGAATGTTCGGCTCGTGATTGCTCAGGTTGTATTGCGCCGACAGCTCCTGGCGGATCGCCCGGTAACCGGCCTCGTTGTGGATCGCGGCAATTTCCAGATAGTTGTTGCGATCGTCGTCCAGCACGGTGAACAACCGGAAATCGCGCATCACTTTGGGCGACAGAAACTGGCTGATAAAGCTCTCGTCCTTGAAGTCGCGCATGGCGAAGTGCAAGGTGTCCAGCCAGTCTTTGCCGGCGATGTCCGGGAACCAGTAGCGGTCTTCTTCGGTTGGCGACTGGCAGATTCGCTTGATGTCCTGGAACATGGCGAAGCCCAGCGCATAAGGGTTGATGCCATTATAGTACGGGCTGTTGTACGGCGGCTGATACACCACGTTGGTGTGGCTGTGCAAAAACTCCAGCATAAACCGCTCGGTCACACGGCCCTCGTCGTACAAATGGTTGAGGATGGTGTAGTGCCAGAAAGTGGCCCAGCCCTCGTTCATCACCTGAGTCTGTTTTTGCGGATAAAAATACTGGCTGACTTTGCGCACGATGCGCAGCACCTCACGCTGCCAGGGTTCCAGCAGCGGCGCATTTTTCTCGATAAAATAGAGGATGTTTTCCTGCGGCTCGCTCGGATAGCGGCGCGCCTGCTCCGGCGACTCTTCACGTTCGACGCGTGGCAGGGTCTTCCACAGCGTGTTCACCTGGCTTTGCAGATACTCTTCGCGGCTTTTCTGGCGCGCTTTCTCTTCCACCAGTGAGATTTTCTGCGGGCGTTTGTACCTGTCGACCCCGTAGTTCATCAGCGCGTGGCAGGAGTCCAGCAGCCGCTCCACTTCATCGACGCCGTAGCGTTCTTCGCACTGGCTGATGTAGTGGCGGGCGAACAGCAGATAATCGACGATGGAGCTGGCGTCGGTCCAACTGCGGAACAGATAGTTATTCTTGAAGAACGAGTTGTGGCCATAGCAGGCGTGCGCCATCACCAGCGCCTGCATGGTGATGGTGTTCTCCTCCATCAGGTAGGCGATGCAGGGATTGGAGTTGATGACGATTTCATACGCCAGCCCTTGCTGGCCCTGTTTGTAGCGCTGTTCGGTTTCGATGAATTTCTTGCCGAAGGACCAATGGGTATAGTTGATCGGCATGCCGACGCTCGAATAGGCGTCCATCATCTGCTCGGAGGTGATCACCTCGATCTGATGGGGGTAGGTGTCGAGCCGGTAATGCTTGGCGACGCGGTCAATCTGCTCCAAATACACCTGCAGCAGTTCGAACGTCCAGTCCGGTCCATCGCTCAGACGTTTGTCATCCTTGACCTTTTCATGTGTTGAAGTAGTCATCAGCGCACCCTCATTATTCACGGGTCTTGCTCAAACGGCAGACCCTGTATCAAGCATAGTTCAAGTCATAATTAACCATTGCAAATCAGTGAAATAAAAATGCCGGTACGCAAGGGAGCGAGCGGCGGTCAATCCGGCGCCCGTCCCGGCAGAAAGCGCCTCAGCACTTGGCTCCCTCTCCGAGTATAGCCCTGCGGCAAGGGCGCGCAACACACTGCCTGCTGCGCGACAGGGATTGAAAAATGTTATGTTATATTGTAACTTTTAATTTTTCTCAATAACGGACAAGGAGCGCATTTTGGCGAGGCATTTTGGCAAACTGGCGGTGGCGCTGGCCGCACTGTTTATCAGCGGGCAGGCGTTTGCCCACGGGCATCATTCACATGGCAAGCCGCTGACGGAGGTGGAAAAAAAAGCGGAGGCGGGCGTGTTCGACGATAAGGACGTCAAAGATCGCAATCTGGCGGATTGGGAGGGCGTCTGGCAATCCGTGTATCCTTATCTGCTCAATGGGGATCTTGACCCGGTGTTCAAGAAGAAAGCGGCAAAGGATAAGAGCAAGACCTTCGAGGAAGTAAAAGCGTATTACCGCAAAGGGTATGCTACCGATGTGGATACCATCGGCATTGAAAACGGCGTCATGGAGTTTCATCGCGGCGACCAATCCAGCGCCTGTCAGTATAAGTACGCCGGGCATAAGATCCTGACGTATGTCTCTGGTAAGAAGGGCGTGCGTTATCTGTTCGAATGCCAGGATGCCGGCAGCCTGGCGCCGAAATTCGTGCAGTTCAGCGATCATATTATCGGCCCGCGCAAATCGGCGCATTTCCATATCTTTATGGGCAACACGTCGCAGGAAGCGTTGCTGAAAGAAATGGACAACTGGCCGACTTATTACCCATTCCAACTGCAGACCAAAGAAGTCGTGGACGAGATGCTGCATCATTGATGCCACTCGCTCACGTCACCACAAGCCCGCTTATGTGGGCTTGTGCTCAGTCAAACGGTCTGATTTGCAGGTAATCGTCCGTCACTGCCATTTCAAACAGCGTTTCATCCGCCAACAGGGTCGCCCGCATTCGCTCCCGGGCTTGCCGGTAGCGTTCATCCAACTGAATATCCCCGGCGTTTTCCCATGCGGCTCGGCTTGGCCATTGCGCATAGCCGATAAACTTCCCGCTCATATCTCGATGCAGGCGCGAGCCGAGGCTGCCGCGCTGCAGATAGATCCCTTGGGTCAACTCAAGCCAGGCCAGGCGAAAGGCGTGTTCGTGCCCGGTTTTGACTGAGAACCGGTAGATGGCGATGAACATAAAGGGTTCTCCAGAAAAGCAACAGTGTGAACTTTAGGATCTGCTTCTGGCTTCAACGTTCATATCGTGCTGCCGCGTTCAACATAAACGGGCGGGGCTAAGGGCTCGGCTGTTTTAATCCAGTAGTGAAAACAAGGTTAATTTTTTGCCGAAATTTTACGCGTTTTTTCTGCTGCGGGGAGAGGGGATTCATTTTGTCTGTTATGTTGGTATTTTTTGTTTTATTGGGTTTTTATTCTGTTTATATGTTGGCTGATGTTTTTATATTCTGTTAAATCAATGTTGCTTATTACGCCTTTTTTGGCTGCTATCATTGATAGCATTGCTATCGATTCAGCGGCGGTCTGACGCTATAATCCCTTCTAAACCGCATCTTATCGCTATTTACGAGCGGCTATTGCAAATGCTCGGCTCATCGACGATAAATTAATTGTGAATATTGTCACGTTTGATGACGAAGTTGTTGGACGGATTTTTTCACTGAGTTAATTTCCTGTGAGCAGAAGATTATGCTTTGTGAAGCCTTGGGCTGGAGTCAGCGATGCGAGTGGTAATTTTAGGTAGTGGAGTGGTGGGCGTAGCCAGTGCCTGGTATTTGGCGAAGGCAGGGCATGAGGTGACGGTGATCGATCGTCAGCCAGGTCCGGCACTGGAAACCAGCGCGGCGAACGCCGGGCAGATTTCACCGGGCTATGCCGCGCCCTGGGCGGCACCGGGCGTGCCGTTGAAGGCCATCAAGTGGATGTTCCAGCGCCATGCGCCGTTGGCGATCCGCCTCGACGGCAGCAGCTTCCAGCTGAGCTGGATGTGGCAGATGTTGAAAAACTGCAACACCGAACACTACATGACCAACAAAGGCCGCATGGTGCGCCTGGCGGAATACAGCCGCGACTGTATCAAGGCGCTGCGTCAGGAGACCGGCATCCAGTACGAAGGTCGCCAGGGCGGCACGCTGCAGCTGTTCCGCACCCAACAACAGTTCGAAAACGCAGCGAAAGACATTGCGGTATTGGAAGATGCCGGTGTGCCTTACAGATTGCTGGAAGCCGGCCAGCTCGGCAGCGTCGAGCCGGCGCTGGCGCAGGTGGCGCACAAGCTGACCGGCGGCCTGCAGCTGCCGAACGACGAAACCGGCGATTGCCAGCTGTTTACGCAGCAGCTGGCGAAAATGGCGCAGCAGGCGGGCGTAACCTTCCTGTTCAACCGCAGCGTTGACCGCCTGCTGGTGGAGGGCGACAAGATCGCCGGCGTGCAGTGCGGCGAGGACGTGTTCAAGGCCGACAGCTACGTGGTGGCATTCGGTTCGTATTCCACGGCGCTGCTGCGCGGCCTGGTTTCTATCCCGGTTTATCCGCTGAAGGGCTATTCGCTGACCATTCCGATCACCGATGAAGCGGCGGCGCCGTTCTCCACGGTGTTGGACGAGACGTACAAAATCGCCATCACCCGTTTCGATCAGCGCATCCGCGTCGGCGGCATGGCGGAGATCGTCGGTTTCAATACGCAGTTGGAGCAAAAACGGCGCGAAACGCTGGAGATGGTGGTGCGCGATCTCTACCCGAACGGCGGCAGAGTGAAAGACGCGACGTTCTGGACCGGCCTGCGGCCGATGACGCCGGACGGTACGCCCATTGTCGGCCGCACTTCGCTGAAGAACCTGTATCTCAATACCGGGCATGGCACGTTGGGCTGGACGATGGCCTGCGGTTCCGGGCAGTTGTTGTCCGATCTGATGTCCGGCATTACGCCGGCGATCCCTTCCGATGATCTGGCGGTGGCGCGTTACAGCGCCGGGTTTCGCCAGCAACACGCGGTTCCGCTGAACGACGTGCATCCCGCGCGTTAATCGTCGACGCTGTCATAGACTTTCCCGGCCACGCGCAGGCGCGCGTGGCCGCTGTACGCTGCCCCAAGGAGAAGCGATGCCCCGTCCGATAACCGCCACGATGCATCTTGGCGCAATTGAAAATAACCTGCAGGTGGTGCGCCGTTTCGCCCTCGGCGCCAAAGTCTGGGCGGTGGTCAAGGCCAACGCCTATGGCCACGGCATCAAACACGTTTGGCGCAGCATGGCGCAAACCGACGGCTTCGCCATGCTGGATCTGGCCGAAGCGGTGCTGCTGCGTGAGTCGGGTTGGCAAGGGCCGATTCTCCTGCTGGAAGGTTTCTTCCAACCGCAGGATTTGGCGTTGCTCGATCGTTATCGCCTGACGACGGCGGTGCACAGCGACTGGCAGCTGGCGGCGATCGCCGATGCCACGCTGAGCGCACCGCTCAATGTCTATCTGAAAGTGAACAGCGGCATGAATCGGCTGGGGTTCGCACCCGAGCGGCTGCACGAGGTGTGGCGCAGGGCGCAGGTGGTTGCCAACATCGGCGAGCTTACGCTGATGAGCCATTTCGCCACCGCCGACGGCCCGGAAGGCGTGACCCAGCAGATGGCTACCATCGAGGCGGCCGCTGCCGATATCCCGCTGCCGCGCTGCCTGGCCAACTCGGCCGCCACGCTGTGGCATTCTTCTACCCACGGCAGTTGGGTACGCCCTGGGATCATTCTGTATGGCGCTTCGCCGAGCGGGTGCTGGAATGACGTTGCGGCGACGGGGTTGCAGCCGGCGATGACGCTGAGCAGCGAGATCATCGGCATTCAGCAGCTGAAGTCTGGCGATCGCGTGGGTTACGGCGGCCGTTACAGCGCCGCCGGCGCGCAGCGTATTGGCGTGGTGGCCTGCGGTTACGCCGACGGCTATCCGCGTCATGCGCCGACCGGCACGCCGGTATGGGTTGACGGCGTGCTGACGCGCACCCTGGGAACGGTATCGATGGATATGCTGGCGGTGGATCTGACGCCCTGTCCGCAAGTCGAGCTGGGCGCCGAAGTGGAGCTGTGGGGGAAACGCCTGCCGGTGGACGAGGTGGCCACGGCGGCAGGAACGTTGGGCTATGAGCTGCTGTCGGCGTTAGCGGCGCGGGTGCCGGTCGCCATTGAAGCCTGAGCCGCGGCTCAGGCGACTTTTCTGATCTGCCCTTTAATCTGCTTGCTGAGCCGCCGCGCGTGCAGCGCCAGCAGGCAGCCTGCCAGCATCACCAGCGCCAGCGACAGCTTCGGTTGCAGCGGCAACGCCATCGCCACCAGACCCAGCGCGGCACCGCCCGCCATCTGCACGAAACCGACCAGCGCGGACGCGACGCCGGCCTCATTGGAATACGGTTCCAGCGCGTAGCTGGTGGCCGGGCCCATCACGAACGCCAACCCGGCGCAGGCGCTGGCGACCGGCAACATATATGCCAGCCAGTGCGCTTGCGCCGTCGCGGGCAGCAGCATAACGCCCAGCAGCAGGCCCAGACAGCCCAGCCCCATCAACATGCCGCCGGTCGCCAGACAAACCGGGCGGCCGACCTTGTGGATGATGCGGTTGGCGAAGAAGCTGACCAGCATGATCCAGAAACCGTTGGCGCCGAACACCAGCGAGAATTGCAGCGGGGTCAGGCCGGCGGTGCCCATCAGCACGTTCGGCGCCAGAGAAACGTAGGTCAGCGCCATGCCCATTGCCCCGGAGTTGACCACCGCAAAGGAGAGGAAATGGCGATCGCTGAGGATGCGCGCGTATTGGCGCACCGGCAGCCCTTTGACCGGCACGGTGTCGGCAGGGCGAGTTTCCGGCAGGCGCAGCGCGATCAGCACCAACACCAGCAGCGCGTAGCCGACCAGGAACCAGAAGGGGGCGCGCCAGCCGAAGGCTTCGGCGAGCAGGCCGCCGAGCAGCGGCGCCAGCGCCGGGATGATGTTCAGCGTGCCGTTGAGAAAGCCGAAAGCGCGGGCGGCATCGTCGCCATTCAGGCGATCGCGCACGCCGCTGAAGGCGACGACGGCGGTGCAGCAAACCGCCACCCCTTGCAGCAGACGCGAAGCGATGAAAATCGTCGGGCTGGTGGCCAGCGCCGCCATCGCGGCGCCGATCATGTAGAGGATAATGCCGGCCAGCGCCACCGGCTTGCGGCCATAGTTATCCACCAGCGGCCCGGCGATGACCTGGCCGAGGCCAAGCACCAGAATAAACAGTGAAATGGTGGATTGGATCAGCGCTTCGCTGCTGCCCAGGCCGACGGCAATGGCGGGAATGGTCGGCAGGTAAAGATCGATGCCTAATGGGCCGAGCAGCACCAGGCTGAGAAGCATAAACAGAAACTTTTGCATAACAGGAAAGGCACGTCCAAGTGACAAAGAGGGCTAGAGTAGAGACTCTGGCGGCAAATGAAAAGGGGCAAAGCGGGTCAGCGCTGCGCCCCTTGGCGGTAATAGAGCGCCGAGACGGTATCGGCCACATAACGGGCCTGGTGGCGAGCATCATCCAGCGCGCGATGCGGCATACCTTCGAACGGGCGGGCTTTTTTCGGGTTAAAGCCGTGCAGTTCCGCCAGCGTGATCACCGTGCGCACGTCCTGGGTATCCCAGAATTTCCACGGGCAGGGCATTTCCAATTGCTGGAAGGCGTGTTCGAGGATCGCGCAGTCGAACTCTTTGCCGTTGCCCCAGACTTTCACCGTGTCGGTGCTGTTCATATGGATAAAGCGGCTGAGGCTGCTCAGCACGCGTTTCAGGCTCTCGGTGCCGCTGAAGGCCTGTTTGCGGGCCTCATCGGACTGTTTCGCCCACCAGGCGACCGTATCCAGGCTAATGGTTCGGCCCGGCTGGTCTTTCTGGCTGCTGACGGCGGCTTCGAATTCGGCGCCCAGCTCCCCGGTTCGGGGATCGAAAAACACCGCCGCCACCACCAGAATGACGGCGCTGGGTTTTATATCCAGGGTTTCAATGTCTAACATCAGATGGTGCATCGGCGTATCCGGCGGTTGCGTGGTGGCTTAATGTTACTACAGAACGTGCGCCGATGAGGGCGGTGTGCGCATGAAATCCTTTTAAAGCGCCGCGTTCAGGTTATGATATTCGGGATACTCTTGTCAGGTTGGTCGCTATCGGTGAGAACGCTTATCTTTATTCTGTGCATGGTCGGCTACTTGCTGCTGCTGGGCTACCTTGGCATGTTCGTCACGGACAAGATCTGTGAGAAGGCGGGTAACTACACTAAAATCTGCCGTATCGTAGACATTTCCGAACCGCACATCCCCTAATAGCCCCCTGTTTATCCCAGATAGTCGGTGGTAATCAGCGGCGTCAGGATGGCCGCCAGCGCCGTGAGCGCTCCCCATTGCCGCCAGCCCAGCCGCGCCAGCCAGTCATGCCGCTGCGGCGGCGTGGCCAGTTGCCCGACGGCCACGGCGCCGGTAAGCAGCAGCGTCAGAATCAGCAGCACCAGGCCACGGCTTACCAGCGTGAACTCTACATGCAGTACATTGGCGTAATACAGGCGCATCAGAATAAAATAGCTGAGCAAGACCCAGGCGAAAACGACGTTCTTCTTGAGCACCTGCTGCAGCATCAGCGCGAGGAACAGGCTGTGAAACAGCGACAGCAGCGGGGCCTCGATCGGATGCCGAACGCAGACGTTGTAGACCGCCATGTAAATGTTGAAAACCAGCAGGCTATAGATCACGTAAATATACCAGCCGTAGATGACCTTGAGCTTTTTCGGGTTCGGCGGCAGAGAGAGTGCGTCCGGTTTCATTAATGCCTCCTGATGATGCCATGCGAACGCTGCGGTTGAAGACGGCGCGGCGACATCGTAATTTAAAATCCACAGGGTATATATCACCCGAGCGCTAAATGACAATTAAACGCCGGATCGGCTTTATTTCCGCGTTTGCCTGGAACTCTTTTGCGCTTGCGGGGTCGATTGGCGTGTGAACGCCTGGCGGTGTTCGCACCACAATGGAAGACGTAATGCATTGATATGAAAGATTATAAAAACACTTCGGGCACAAAAATCCTGCTGCTGTTCAGCCTGGCGTTTTATACGTTGTTGCCGCCGTTGTTGACGGCGGCCGTGTTCGACCGTTTCAATCTTAACCCGTTTGCGATCGTCAAATTTTTCCACTTTAACCCGTTTTCAGCCGATCGGGGCATACCCGGTTATCAGACGTTCTTCTACTTGCTGATGTTATGGTTGGGGTTGAATATTTTTCTCTGGCTGCTGGTGTGGGGCGCAGGGCGGCTGTATCAACGCTGGCGTGCGCCGCGAGGCTGATATTTTTCCAGGGGGAAGAGTTACGCAGGGAAATGACTTTACATTCAATAATGAGACGTATTATCATTTGAATCGCCGGTGAGGGGAAAAGGGTTGTCTCCTTCTGTGCCCCCCGATCCGGCACGACATTGCTCACATTGCTTCCAATTTTCATGCCAGCCTTGTGCTGGCGTTTTTTTATCCCGCGCCAAAAATCCACTGCGCCGGTGGTCGGCCTCTTTTCATTAGCATGCCTGTTTAAAAACCCACGCGAGGTATTGGGGGCGTCAGAACAGCGAAAACAGCAACACCACCGGCAGGCTTAACGGCCAGGTTAACCCGATGGTCAGCGCGCTGATACAGCGAATTTTGACGGTGTCCCGGCTAACCAGGTAGGTGAAAATCATAGAAACTAACAGGCCGATAAAATAACAGTATTGCGTTGCAACCCACAGCGACGACATGAAACCCGATCCCAGTTGTATTTTTACGCGCGAATTCTAGGAGCTTGGCGGGTGATAATCAATGACCAAAGGCCGTTTATTCAAACCTTTATCCATAAGAATGCATAATTTATTTCTATAAAGAACGTAGGGTTATTAACGGTCTTACGTTTATTACCAAAAGAAATCAACAGCATAGTTACCGGTAACATTCCGCGTCTGGCAAACCCTCTTTCTGGAGGTGACTCCCCTAAGCAGTAAAAGAGCCGGTGAAGGGGGGAACGCGATGGGGGTTATGACTCATAAAAATTAATGATGTATTGGCGGACGGACGGCTAAGGTGAGGTGGCGTCGGGTTTGGCGGTACGTGAACCCTTCAAGTGCCGGTTTTAGCGCATCTGTCACGATGCGCCGCCAGCCGGCCAGGGAGGGGGATTGTGGACGTTGCGGGTTTAATGAATGTTAAGACCGTAGACGAACAGCCACGAAAACAGCAGCGCCAGCAGGCATGCCATAAAAACGATGGAGATCATTTCCTTCACAACTTCATTCCTTTTCCCGTTGGGCTAAATTTACTTCTCTTTGTTTTTGCGCGAAATTTTAGATCGACATGGGTAAAAATCCTAGTTTTAATCGTTTTTTTCTCCACCCTTGCGGCGTAAGCCGCTTCGATAAGGCCGTGGCGACGCCGGAAAACCGGGAACGCTAACTCGTCGTTGCCATTGCTGAACGCCTGAGGCTGACTATAGAAAATGGGGACTGCGTGGCGCCAAAGGCAGCCACGCGCCTCCCTTAAGGGGAGCCATTCATCTGTCTACGGCGCAGTCTATGAGATGAAGGAGTCGGCAATGAGCACGCAACCCATTATCGTGCTGGTACGCTGATTCTGGGGCGGCGTCGCGCAGGGGATATTCGGCGATTCATACGGTGGAAATGCGTTGACCTCGCTGGTTTCCATGCCGATGAGGTGGCGGGTTTGATTGATGAGGCGGCCGGCGCGAAATACAGCAAGGGCAGAAAGGGTTTTCGGACTAAAAGATGACATTCTGCGGCAGGCTATCCCTTCGCTGATATCGCTATCGATATTAATAATCAACAGCATCATCGACACGCGGCGGCGGCAATAATGGCGTAGATGCCTGCCTTACGTATATCGCCTTAGCGTCCGTTAACGCCGATCATTTCTATGGCTGCACGATGCAACCGCTGAAAATAATCATCGGGCTGTTTTTCTATCTCCTGGATAAGGCTGGCGAGCAGGTTCTGTTTGGTTATCGGCTTGTTGGCGGTCAGCACCAGCAGCACGTTTTTGCCAAGCAGGCAGCATATTTGCTTATGGTATTCATCAACATCGTGCTTGTTGAGGCCATAGAGGGTGTAATCGATCATGATGTCTAACCTGCTGACAGGTAAATGCCCGCCGCAGCGGGCTGAGAAGCCATAGAAAAATAAAATGAGGCAAATTTCGCTTAGGAAGAGACTTAAGCGACGGGGTAACGATAACTGAATGGGAATATTCCTATCAAGCCGTGTGGGCACAGAGGCGAATGTTTAGGAATAACCTCAGAAGAACAAATAATAGAGACGACCGTTCTGGGGAATCTGACTTATTATTGATATTGCCATTGCCTAAAAATCAAACATAGGTGATGTAAATATATAATGCGAAAAAGAAACAGCCGGAAAACGGCGTTTTCCGGCTGTGGTGACATTCACGCGACGTTATTCACACGGTCTGTTTGCGAAACAGTTCGCGGAATACCGGATAGATATCGTCCGGTTCGCGGATATGCTGCATGGCGAAGTTATCGAATCTCGCCTGCAGATCCTCATATTCGCGCCACAGCGTTTGGTGAGCGCGGCGAGTGATTTCTATGTAGCTGTAATAACGCACCATCGGCAGGATCTTCTTCGCCAACAGCTCATGGCACAGCGGTGAATCGTCGGCCCAGTTGTCGCCGTCCGACGCTTGCGCGGCGTAGATATTCCATTGCGCCGGGTCATAACGCTCTTCGACCACGTCGTTCATCAACTTCAGCGCGCTGGAGACGATGGTGCCGCCGGTTTCCTGCGAATAGAAGAACTCCTGTTCGTCCACCTCTTTCGCCTGGGTGTGATGGCGAATATAGACCACCTCGACGTTCTTGTAGGTTCGGCTCAGGAACAGATAAAGCAGAATGTAAAAGCGCTTGGCCATGTCTTTGGTCGCCTGATCCATCGAACCGGACACGTCCATCAGGCAGAACATCACCGCCTGGCTGGAAGGCTCCGGCCGGCGCTCATAGTTTTTGTAGCGCAGGTCGAAGGTATCGATAAACGGTACGCTTTCGATTTTCTTGCGCAGTTCGGCAATTTCCTTGCGCAGCCGCTCCTCTTCCAGCAATTGCACCGGTTCGGTGTTTTCCAACTGGGTCAGCGCGTCTTCCAGCTCGTGCAACGCGCGTCTTTTACCGGCGGTCATGGCGGTACGTCGCGCCAACGAGTTCTGCAGCGAACGCACGACGCTGATGTTGGCCGGCACGCCGTTGGCGGTATAGCCGGCGCGATGGGTTTTGAACTCGGTCAGCTGCTTGTACTGATTCTTTTTCAGGTTGGGCAGGGCGAGATCCTCGAACAGCAGATCGAGGTACTCGTCTTTGGAGATCTGGAAGACGAATTCATCCTGGCCTTCACCGTCCTGGCTGGCGTTGCCCTGGCCGCCGCCACCGCCTGCGCCGCCCTGAGGCCGCTCAACGCGATCGTTCTGCACGAAGTGGTCATTGCCCGGGTGAACGCGATGGCGAGTGCCGCCGCGCCCCTGATGAAACATCGGTTCGTTGATATCGTCAGTGGGGATGGAGACCGACTCCCCGCTGTCTACGTCGGTGACCGAACGCTTGTTGATGGCTTCGGCAATCGACTGTTTGATTTGCGACTTGTAACGGCGCAAGAAGCGCTGGCGGTTCACCATGCTCTTGTTTTTGCCGTTCAGCCGCCGGTCAATGAAATAGGCCATACTTCCCCCAAACGACGTTGCCAACTCTTCATGTCCCGGCCGCGACAGCGCAATATGCCAGCCCCTCCCTGGGCTGCGCTGCAACGTCCATGACTGTGGACATGGCCCTGATAATGCCGCTTACCTGAGGCGTTATGAGGATTTTCTGACCCGCAGATACCATTCACACAGCAGGCGCACCTGCTTGCGGGTATAGCCTTTCTCCATCATGCGGTCGACGAAGTCGTCGTGTTTCTTCTGCTCGTCCGTCGATGTTTTGGCGTTAAACGAAATGACCGGCAACAGCTCTTCGGTATTGGAGAACATTTTCTTCTCGATCACGGTGCGCAGCTTCTCGTAGCTGGTCCAGTTCGGATTACGGCCGTTGTTGTTGGCGCGGGCGCGCAGCACGAAGTTCACGATTTCGTTACGGAAATCTTTCGGGTTGCTGATGCCGGCCGGTTTCTCGATTTTCTCCAGTTCGGCGTTCAACGACTCGCGGTCGAACAGCTGACCGGTGTCGGGATCGCGATACTCCTGATCCTGGATCCAGAAGTCCGCGTAGGTCACGTAACGGTCAAAAATGTTCTGCCCGTATTCCGAGTAGGATTCCAGATAGGCGGTCTGGATCTCTTTGCCGATAAATTCGGCGTATTTCGGGATCAGATAGCCTTTCAGGTGCTCCAGGTATTTCTCGGCCAAATCCTGCGGGAACTGTTCGCGTTCGATCTGCTGTTCCAGTACATAGAACAGGTGTACCGGGTTGGCCGCCACCTCGGCGTGATCGAAGTTGAATACCCGCGAGAGGATTTTAAAGGCGAAACGGGTGGAGAGGCCGTTCATGCCTTCGTCAACCCCGGCGTAGTCGCGGTACTCCTGATAGGACTTGGCTTTCGGATCGGTATCCTTGAGGCTTTCACCGTCATACACGCGCATTTTCGAGTAAATGCTCGAGTTTTCCGGCTCTTTCAGCCGCGACAGCACGCTAAAGCGCGCCAGCGTTTCGAGGGTGCCCGGCGCGCAGGGCGCGTGGGTCAGCTCGCTGTGATCCAGCAGCTTGTCGTAAATCTTGATCTCTTCCGACACGCGCAGGCAGTAAGGCACCTTGACGATGTACACGCGGTCGAGGAACGCTTCGTTGTTCTTGTTGTTACGGAAGGTCACCCACTCGGATTCGTTGGAGTGCGCCAGAATGATGCCGTTGAACGGCAGGGCGGAGATGCCCTCGGTGCCGTTGTAGTTGCCTTCCTGGGTCGCCGTCAGCAGCGGGTGCAGCACCTTGATCGGCGCTTTGAACATCTCGACGAATTCCATTATCCCCTGGTTGGCGCGGCACAGGGCGCCGGAGTAGCCGTAGGCGTCCGGATCGTTCTGCGCATGATTCTCCAGCTTACGGATGTCCACTTTACCGACCAGCGCCGAGATGTCCTGGTTGTTCTCATCGCCCGGTTCGGTTTTGGCGATGGCGATCTGCTCCAGGATGGATGGGCGCACTTTGACGACTTTAAACTTGGTGATGTCGCCGCCGAACTCATGCAGGCGCTTCGCCGCCCACGGCGACATGATGGTGCCGAGATAGCGACTCGGGATGTTGAACTCTTTCTCCAGGATCGAGGCATCTTCCTGCGGGTTGAACAGGCACAGCGGATGATCGTTGACCGGGCTGCGTTCGCCGTTGGCGCTGAGGGTGTAGATGGGTACGCGCTGCATCAACGCCTTAAGACGCTCCGCCAGCGAGGATTTACCGCCGCCCACCGGGCCCAGCAGGTAAAGGATCTGTTTCTTCTCTTCCAGGCCCTGCGCGGCGTGTTTCAGGTAAGAGACGATCTGTTCGATGGCCTCTTCCATGCCGTAGAATTCTTCAAAGGCCGGATAGCGTGCGATCACGCGGTTGGAGAACAGGCGCGACAGGCGTGATTCTAGCGCAGTGTCGACCATCACAGGTTCACCGATAGCCATCAGCAGACGTTCGGCCGCGTTGGCATAGGCACTGCGATCTTGCCGGCAAATGGTAAGAAATTCCTGCAGTGTGAACTCTTCGTCCTTGGCAGCTTCGTAGCGCTGGCGATAGTGGTCAAATATGTTCATGATGCCCGTCCTTTCGTTATTAGCACAGGTTAAAGAGAGCGTGTGATAGTGTTCTGGCCCCCGGAAGATGAGAATACGCCTGAGTACAGCAACCCGTATGCCAACTTGGTGCGCTTATTATCGCGAGTTGCGCTGTTTGCCACTGGGCTCAGGATAAATTCACCTTCTGATTTAAGCTTAGTTTGCTTGCCGGAAAATTTCCTGCCGCAGAAAAAGCTTTTTTTAAGTCATATCAATGACTCAGTTATTACAGTGGAAGCCAAATGCCTTGTCTGGCGCGGCCTGCAGGATGAAACGTCATCGTTCCGCCATGATTAATTCATAATTCCGCTATAAGTTATTCGATCTTGGTCGTTTTCTATTGTAAAGATTAGGCGCGCAACTAAATTTTCACATAAACTATTGCGGCTATTAACCCTGTAATTTATGGAAAAAGAACCAGTGAAGATTTCAAAACTCAAAACGCTAGCAATTATCGCTTCCGCAATGGTTTGTGCGCAAAGTGCTCAGGCGGGAACCTGGTCACTCGGCGCCGGCGCGCTGGTTAGCCCGGACGCGTATCGCGGTTATCAGGATCGCGTATATCCGGTGCCCGTCATCGACTATGAAGGTGACGACTTCTACTTCCGTACTCTGACCGCCGGTTACTACCTGTGGAAAGATCAAGAAAACCAGCTGAGCATCATGGGTTACTACACGCCATGGGGCTACCGCCCTGGCGACAGCGATGACGATCGCATGAAGCGTCTCGACAAACGCCGCGGCACGCTGATGGCCGGCCTGGCTTATTCGCACCACGCGGAGTGGGGCACCCTCCGCACCACCTTCACCGGCGACACGTTGAACTACAGCAACGGGCTGGTGGGCGATGTGGCTTATCTGTACAAGTTTGATCTGGACGCGCTGACGCTGGTTCCGGGCGTAGGCGTGATGTGGAACAGCAAAAACCAGAACAAATATTACTACGGCGTCAGCGCCAATGAATCGCGCCGCAGCGGCCTGGACAGCTACACCCCAGGCGATAGCTGGGCGCCGTACCTTGAGCTGAGCGCCAATTACCAGATCAATAAAAGCTGGAACGCCTTCTTCCTCGGCCGCTATGTGAAGTTGTCGGATGAAGTGAAAGACAGCCCGATGGTGGATAAATCCTACACCGGTTTGTTGATGACGGGTGTGAGCTACACCTTCTAATCACGCATTGCACGATTATCGTGCATGGCGTGCATCAAAAAGGGGCGCTGGCGCCCCTTTTGCACATCTGCAGTGCGCTGTCGCGCGCGGCGCCTCAGGCCTTCTTACGGCTGCGGAAGGTCACGCCCAAACGGGCGGGCTGCTCGCCGGCGGCGACCAGCGGT
Source organism: Serratia sp. CY38905 (assembly GCF_052168875.1). NCBI lineage: Bacteria > Pseudomonadati > Pseudomonadota > Gammaproteobacteria > Enterobacterales > Yersiniaceae > Serratia > Serratia sp. CY38905. The sequence continues at coordinate 172,429 of NZ_JBJNLV010000002.1, forward strand.
TTGCTGACGCGCCCGGTCTCGATGCAGACCATGGTCTTGTAACCGTCGTTCGGCATATCCCCCATGCTGCAGGAGAGCTCCACGCCGGGGTTCCAGGCGATGACGTCGCTCATATGATGGTGGTGAACCTCTATGGTGCGCGCGAGCGCCGGATCGCGGATCTGGCTGAAGGCCTCCGGGCGGGTATAGACGCGGTCGGTTTGGCCGACGAAGGTCACTTCGCCTTCCTGAAGCGCCTCTGCGCCGCCCGCCACCTTGTCGATATAAGGCTCGCCCAGGCCCGCCACGCTGACCCGATCGATGTCGCCGACCTGGAAGTAACTGTGCAGCGCCGCCGTGGCCTGATAATCGCCGTGCGATTCCAGTTCGATTTCGCACTCCGCACCCAGCTTGAAGCGGGCAATCAGCGTGAAAGCGTGCGGCCACAGTTTGCGGGTCTGCTCATTGTCTTTCAGCGTAAAGGTCAGGATGACGCCGTTGTCATCTTCATCGTGCGCCGTCAGGCTCCAGGGCTGGTTGCGGGCAAAACCGTGGGAGGGTTGCGCCACCGGGCCGAACCACGGCCAGCAGATCGGCACGCCGCCGCGGATGGCCTTGCCTTTGGCGAAGGGGGTATTGTTGCTGAGCCAAATCACCGGCTGCTCACCGCTGGGCTGCCAGGCCAGCAAATGGGCGCCCTGCAGCGCGACGGCCGCGCGCACTTTCGGATGCGACACCACAACCACGCCCAGCTCATCGAGTTGCCGCTGGCTGATGTATGGCGAAATCTGTTCGGAAACGGGCAGGGTGAAAATTTTCTCGTTCATTTCATGACCTATTGTTTGCCGGAGAGACAAATAAAAAAGGGCGACAAAAATGTCGCCCTCATTATCAGCTTAACATCATGCCATTACTTGGAGATGTGAGCGATCAGATCCAGAACCTTGTTGGAATAACCGGTTTCGTTGTCGTACCAGGAAACCAGTTTCACGAAGTTGTCGTTCAGTGCGATACCGGCTTTGGCATCGAACACGGAAGTCAGCACTTCGCCGTTGAAATCGGTGGAAACCACGTCGTCTTCAACATAGCCCAGAACGCCTTTCATAGAACCTTCAGCGGCGTCTTTGATGGCTTTCTTGATTTCTTCGTAGGTAGCCGCTTTTTCCAGACGCACGGTCAGGTCAACAACGGATACGTTTGGCGTCGGTACGCGGAACGCCATACCGGTCAGTTTGCCTTTCAGCTCTGGCAGAACAACGCCAACCGCTTTCGCTGCGCCGGTAGAAGAAGGGATGATGTTCTGGGATGCGCCGCGGCCGCCGCGCCAGTCTTTGTGGGACGGGCCATCAACGGTTTTCTGAGTTGCGGTGGTCGCGTGAACGGTGGTCATCAGGCCTTCAACGATACCGAAGTTGTCGTTGATGACTTTAGCCAGTGGCGCCAGGCAGTTGGTGGTGCAAGAGGCGTTGGACACGATGTCCTGGCCGGCATATTTATCAAAGTTGGCGCCGCGCACGAACATCGGGGTCGCATCTTTGGATGGGCCAGTCAGAACCACTTTTTTGGCGCCGGCGGTGATGTGCTTACGTGCGGTTTCGTCGGTCAGGAAGATACCGGTCGCTTCAGCAACCACGTCAACACCCACTTCGTTCCACTTCAGGTTAGCCGGGTCTTTCTCTGCGGTAACACGGATGGTTTTGCCGTTAACAACCAGGTGGCCGTCTTTAACTTCTACCGTACCGTTGAAACGGCCGTGAGTAGAGTCATACTTCAGCATGTAAGCCATGTACTCTGCGTCCAACAGGTCGTTGATTGCAACGATCTCGATGTCAGAACGCTCTTGAGCAGCACGGAAAACAATGCGACCGATACGGCCAAAACCGTTGATACCTACTTTGATAGTCATATATTCCACCAGCTATTTGTTAGTGAATAAAAGGTTGGTTGTAAAATTACAAAAACCTTACCCAGCGTCAAGCGGAATCGTGTCAATTCTTGCGGCAAGTCAAACCGGAAGGGTGGTTTTGCACGCTTATTGCACAGTCCATTTGCGCTCGGCCTCATCCGTTATATGGGGACAAGCCGCCAAGTATAAAGTCAGCATACGCAAGATGTGTGATCGCTATCACATATCATCGTGACGTGGCCTTTATGGGCTACAGTTTAGGCCAAAAACCCCTGCAGCGGTGTTAATTTTTTGTTATTATTAATCATTGTTTTCGTTGACATTATCCACATTCAGAGATAAGCACAAATGGCTAAAGAGACAACCCCCGGTCATCCGGTCACGGAACTGAATGAAATCCAACGTTATGTGACGCAACAGCGCGGCACCGAAGCGCCGTTCAGCGGCAAATTGCTGCACAACAAGCGCGAGGGCGTGTACCATTGCCTGTGCTGTAACCAGCCGCTGTTCTATTCCGAGACCAAATACGATTCCGGCTGCGGCTGGCCGAGCTTTTATGAGCCGGTTTCCGCCGATGCTATCCGTTATCTTGATGATAATTCACATAATATGCATCGTGTTGAAATCCGCTGCGGCCATTGCGACGCGCACCTGGGGCACGTTTTCCCCGATGGCCCGCAGCCGACCGGCGATCGCTACTGCGTCAATTCCGCTTCACTGAGCTTTACCGATGGCGAAAATGGCGACCAAACGGCTGGTTAAGTGGTAATTTAACCAACAAAATCGATTCAGCTAATTATTCATCCGTAAGCGAGAAGGGCTCTGATGGACGTGAAAGATCTGATTGCGGCGATGACGCCCGAGATATACCAGCGCCTGGTACAGGCGGTTGAGCTGGGCAAATGGCCGGACGGCGTGGCGCTGACGCCGGAGCAAAAAGAAAACAGCCTGCAGGCGGTGATGCTGTGGCAGTCGATGAACAACGTCGATCCGCAGCACATGAGCATCGGCACCGACGGGCAGATCGTGATGAAGAGCAAGCAAGAGCTGAAACAGCAGTTCGTTGCCGAGCCGTTGGCCAAACTCAAACCGCAGTAAGGCTTCCCTAATGAAAGCGGGGCGATGTCGCCATCGCCCCGTCGATTCACCGTTTTTCGCCCTTAATCCCCAGCGATTCCGCCAGCTGCTGCGCCAGCTGGTTGTTATCGTCCGCGCCGTACTCCCAGAACATCGCCCCTCCCAATCCCTGACTTTTGATGTATTCGGCCTTGATGGCCACCGAACGCGGATTCTCGTAGGAGATTGCGAACAGCGGCTTGCCTTCGGCGGATTGCAGCGTCAGGTAAGGCACTTTGGCGTCGTCATCCCAGTGCTCGCGAAAACGATGCTGCGGATCGTTGAGCAATTTACTGACGATATCGTGGTATTTAAAGTAAGTGTCTTTGCTGAGATCCAGCCCCAGCGCGCTGAACAGGGCGGTTTCTCGCGCGCTGAAGTAAGGTTGCGTCACCGGATGTTTGGCGGCGTCCGGCTTGTCCCAGTCGATACCCGCCTCGGTCGCCCGTTTCGGAACCCGGCCGTAGAAACCGATACCCAGGTTCATCTGCGCCGGTTTCAGGCCGGCAGCCAGATAATTCTTGACCACGAAATCGGCGCTATAGCGATCGGCGGCCGCCACGGTTGGCCAACGCTTTGAATCGTACAGGTTGGCATTGAAGTACTGCGTGCCGTAAGCCATGTCGTAGGTCATCAGATTGATGTAGTCGAGGTAAGGGGCAATGCTTTTCACATCAACCCATTCCTGTGGGCTTTTGACGTTGGCCCCGACGGCGATGGTTAACAGCTTGCCTTTACCCAGCGCCTGATGAAGCTCTTTCAACAGCAGGGTGAAGTTGTCGCGATCCGCCGGTTGGCTTTCCACCAGCCCCCAGGCGCCGTTCACCGGATATTCCCAGTCCAGATCGATGCCATCCAGCTGATACTGGGCGATCACCTGCAGCGCGGAGCGGATGAATATCGCCCGGTTTTCCGCAGTTGCCGCGGCACCGGAGAAACCCCGTGCGCCCCAGCCGCCGACCGACAGCAGCACTTTCAGCTCGGGGTTCTGTTTACGCAGTATCGGCAGCCGTTGCAGATCGGCCGTGACCTTCGGCGACAGGTAGATCTGGTGGCGGCGAGCGGGGTCTTTCAGCGCTGCATTGGCTTCGTCTTTCTCACCGTTGTAGATCAGGCCAAACGAATAGTTGAGGTGGGTGATTTGCGTGACGTCCAGCTTGTCGATGTCGCCACCGGGGCCGGCGGTGACGTCGCCGCCGCCGTTGAAGTAGCCAACGGAGAGATAAGCCGCTTGGGCCGTGCCTGCGCCGGCCATAGCCAACTGCACCGCCGCCAGTAAAGGCAGCAGTTTTCGGGTTATTTTCATGTCTTTCTCCTTGGGTCGGCAAGGCCGACCGTACCGCCTGAGGCGGTCACAATAAAGCCGGGCTCAGTTGGCCCCGGATGCGTATAACCGATTGACGCCAAAAGCGTCGCAGCCATAACAGCAAAAGCGCCTGCCGGTCACAAGCCGTTGGGGAAGAAGAAGGGCGATATTGTGAGCGGCGTCGAAATTTTCGCCACCGCGCAGAGAGGGCGCTGATGGCGCCCTGGAGGATTTAGTTGGCGAGGAATTGTGACAGGGTAACCAGTTGCGCACCGGCGCACGCCATGTCCTGCAGCGCCCGCTCGCTGTCGTCCGGCTGCAGATTCACGCCGCGGCAGCCGTCGACGATCACCTGCGTTGGATAGCCGGCAGCCAGCGCATCCAGCACGCTGAACTTCACGCAGTAGTCGGTCGCCAGGCCCATGATTGCCAGCCGCCGGACGCCCTGCGATTGCAGCCAGCCGTGCAGTTCGGTCTGCGCTCGGTGGCCGTTATCGAAGAACGCGCTGTAGCTGTCGATATCCGTATCCTGCCCTTTGCGAAAAACGGCATTGATATGTTGCCGCTGTAACTGGGGGTGAAAATCGGCGCCGTGGCTCCCTTGCACGCAGTGCACCGGCCACCACACCTGCGGCAGGCCTTCCAGCTCGCCGAGGGTGCCGACCTGCGCATGGGAGTTCACCGCAAAACTGCGGTGATTGGCGGGATGCCAGTCCTGGCTGGCCACCACCGGCTCGCCACGCGCGAGACAGGCGGCGATCGCCTGATTGGCCACCGGGATGACGGCGTCGCCCGCCGTGACCGCCAGCGCGCCGCCGGGGCAGAAATCGTTTTGCAGATCGATCAACAACAGGGCCGTTTTCATCGCCGCTCCAGAGTTCAGTAGGTTAACCGTTGATGCTCAGCTCGCCGCGTAGGTCTTGCTGCATCAGGGCGCGGATTTGTTCCGGCGTCAGCGGCTGGCTCAGTAGGTAGTGCAGCTTGGTCAGGGCGGCTTCCACCGTCATGTCGAAACCGCTGATCACCCCGGCGTGCGCCAGCGCGTTGCCGGTGGCGTAGCCTTCCATATTGACGCGCCCGGAGATGCACTGCGTCAGGTTCACCACCACGATGCCGCGTTCTGAAGCCGCGCGCAACTCGTCGATCAGCTCTGCCTTCTGCGGCGCGTTGCCGACGCCGTAGGAACGCAGGATCAGCGCTTTGACCGGCTGCAGCAGGAAGTTGCGCACCACCGCGCCGGAAATGCCCGGATAGATAGTGACCACGCCGATCGGCTGCGGCGTAATGTCGTGCACCCGCAGCGCGCCGTTGCATGGCGGGCTGTCGATGCCTTGCTGGCGGCGAATGTGAATACCGGCTTCCAGCAGCGGCGGCAGATTCGGGGAGGCGAAGGCGTCGAAGCCGTCGGCGTGCGCTTTGGTGGTGCGGTTGCCGCGGAACAGCTTGTTGTTGAAGAACAGGCTGACTTCATTCACCGGATGGTTGGCCGCCAGATACAGCGCGTTGAGCAGGTTGGTCTGGCCATCGGAACGCAGCTCCGCCAGCGGAATCTGCGAGCCGGTGACGATCACCGGTTTAGCCAGGTTTTCCAGCATGAAGGAGAGTGCCGACGCGGTGAACGCCATGGTGTCGGTGCCGTGCAGGATCACGAAGCCGTCGTAGCGATCGTAGTTCTGCTTGATGTCATCGGCGATGTGCTGCCAGTCTTCCGGCGTCATATCCGAAGAGTCAATCAATGGCGCATATTCATGAATGGTGAAATCCGGCATTTCCGGGCGATGGAATTCGGGCATAAGCGCCAGCTGGCGCTGCAGGTGGCCGGAAACCGGGATATAGCCGTGATCGGAACGCTGCATGCCGATGGTGCCGCCGGTGTAGGCGACGTAAATGGATTTCTTTTGCATGGTCATGATTTTAACAAAGATAAGATGGGCTGAATTATAGGGGCATGGCGGCAGAAAAAAAGCCCGGCGATAGCCGGGCTGCAGAATTATTTGTTAGCGGACTTCTCCGCAGGTGAGACAGATCGCATAACGGTTTTGCGGATCGTTCAGGTTATTGAACAAGCCCGGCTGTTCTTTCACCGCGTTGGCGACCGAGGCCAGCGGAGCGGGCAGCATGGCTTGAATCGCCGCCGGCAGCATGGCGTGAACGGAAACGCCGAACTGGCTGAGCACCATATCGCTCAGGCTTGGGGTATCGACGAACCAGTTGAGCTGCCACTGCTGCAGCTTCGCCAGCTCGGCGGCTTTCTTCACCGCGTCGTCGAAATCGCCCAACTGATCGACCAGGCCGTTGGCCTTGGCGTCGCTGCCGAGCCAGACGTGGCCTTGGGCGATTTGGTCAACCTGCTGCGGGGTCATCTTGCGCGATTTGGCAACCAGATCGAGGAAGTTCTTATACCCGTTTTCGATATTCAGCTGCATCATCTGCGAGAACTCCTGCGGCAACGCCTTGGTGACCGCAATGTCGGCCAGCGGCGAGGTCGCCACGCCGTCGGTGTGCACGCCCAGCGTATCCAGGGTTTTCTCGTAGGTGTTGATGATGCCGAAAATGCCGATCGAACCGGTCAGGGTGCTCGGGCTGGCGATGATGTAGTCGGCCGGCGTCGAAACCCAGTAGCCGCCCGATGCGGCCATGCCGCCCATCGAAACCACCACCGGTTTGCCGGCGGCGCGCACGGCGGCCAGTTCGGAACGGATCACTTCGGATGCGCTGACGCTGCCGCCCGGGCTGTTGACGCGGAACACCACGGCCTTGATGGCCGGATCCAGACGGGCCTGACGCAGTTCGGCGGCGGTGGTATCACCCCCGACGTTACCCGGCGTCTGCGGGCCGTCCATGATGGCGCCGTTGGCGAAGACCACGGCGATCTTGCCGCCCTGGTTGGCGTCCGGCTTCGGCTGGTAGTCGTAGATGCTGATGGCGTTGAAATCGTTCGCCTGTTTATCCCAGCCGAAGGTCTTGACCAGCTGATTTTCGATCGCGGTGCGCGAGGCCAGCTCGTCCACCAGCTTATTGTCCAGCGCATAGCGAGCGGTGTCGCCACCGGCCGCCTGCAGGCCGCTCAGCACGCCGGCGGCACCCGGGAACAGCTGCTGTGGCGTCAGCTGGCGGTTGGCCGCGACGGTTTCCAGATAGTTCTGCCACAGGCCGCCAATCCAGCGGCTGTCCGCTTCGCGCGCCGCCGGAGACATATCGTCGCGGATCAGCGGTTCGACCGCCGATTTATAGGTGCCGACGCGGAAGATATTGGTGGTGACCTTGAGCATGTCCAGCAACGACTTGTAATACAGGTTGTTGGTGGCGAAACCGTGCAGATCGACCGCGCCCTGCGGCGACAGATAGACCTTGTTGGCGTAGCTGGCCAGGAAGTATTGCGTCTGGTTGTAGCTGTCGCCGATGGCGAAGATCGGCTTGCCGCTGTCGCGGAACTCGCGCAGCGCCTTGCCGATATAGCGCAGCGACGGCTGATCGGCGCCGACGAAGTCATTCAGCTGCAACACCATGCCGGTAATGTTTTTATCGTCTTTGGCCTTGCGGATGCTATCGACCACGTCGAACAGCGAGTTTTCCTGCAGACGGCTGCTGGAGGCGCCCAACAGCTCGCGGCCCCATTGCCGCACCCGGTTGTTTACCGAGGGCTGATCGACCACCACGCCGCTTAAATCGACCAGCAGCGCGCCGCGCGCCGGAGCCGTCGTGGTGGAGGAACTTTGGAAGGACAGATAGATGCCAACCCCAACCAGGATCAGCAAGACCAGGAACAGGTTAAGGATCAGTTCCCTGATAAAATTCAGCAGACGCCATGTCCACCGGAAAATGCCGGCAATAATTTGCCACAATGTGCGCATGTGCTCTCCAACAAGAGTCGAGAATGTTCCGCTATCCTAATGAGCGGCCGGGGAAATGTCAGCTTTAAATCGTGGCACACAGACGCTATCGCCGAGGCTGTAACTCGTCGTTTAGCTATGTTAACGTGGCCGGAATGAAAATTGTTATCAGGAGTTTACGATGGATGCTCTGGATCTTTTATTGAATCGCCGCTCGGCTTCGCGCCTGGCGGAACCGGCGCCGGCGGGGGAAGTGCGCCAAAATATCATCAACGCGGGCCTGCGTGCGCCCGATCACGGCGCGCTGCAGCCGTGGCGTTTCGTGATGATCGAAAATCAGGGTCTGGAGCGCTTCAGCCAGCTGCTGCAGGCGGCGGCGAAACAGGATCAGCTGGACGAAGCGGCGATCGAAAAGGCCACCAAGGCGCCGTTCCGCGCGCCGCTGATCATCACCGTCATTGCGCACTGCACTGAAGAGACCAAGGTGCCGCGCTGGGAGCAGGTGGTTTCCGCCGGTTGCGCGGTGCAGGCGATGCAGATGGCGGCGTTGGCGCAGGGCTTTAACGGCATCTGGCGCACCGGCGCCTGGACCGAGCATGCGCTGGTGCGCGAAGCCTTCGGCTGCCGCGAGCAGGACGAGATCGTCGGTTTCCTCTATCTGGGCACGCCGCAGCTGAAGGCCGCCACCAAGGTGACGCCGCCGGACAGCACGCCTTTCGTCAGCTATTTCTGAGTTTTCTCCCGCGGGGCGCGGCGAAAATGCGCCAAACCCCGCAAAATCGCATGGTTTCTGAGCAGGCCGTTCGCTTATCGGCGACCTGCTCTTATCAATCCCTTCGGCAAGCGCTACCCTATGTTATCTTGAGTGCCGTTACCGAAGGGAGTGGACTATGACATCGCCAGCGATCCGTTTAACCCAGTACAGCCATGGCGCTGGCTGCGGCTGCAAAATCTCACCGAAAGTTCTCGAAACCATCTTGCACAGCGAGCGAGAAAAGTTTGTCGATCCGCGCCTGTTGGTCGGCAATGAAACCCGCGACGACGCGGCGGTGTACGACATCGGCAACGGCGTCGGCATCATCAGCACCACTGACTTTTTCATGCCGATCGTCGACGATCCGTTCGATTTCGGCCGCATTGCGGCCGCCAACGCCATCAGCGACGTGTATGCGATGGGCGGCAAACCGATCATGGCGATCGCCATTCTCGGCTGGCCGATCGCCAAACTGCCGCCGGAGGTGGCGCAGCAGGTGATCGACGGCGGCCGTTTCGCCTGCCAGCAGGCGGGGATCGCGCTGGCCGGCGGCCATTCCATCGATGCGCCGGAACCTATTTTCGGCCTGGCGGTCACCGGCGTGGTCAATACCGAGCGGGTGAAGAAAAACAGCGCGGCACAGGCCGGGGCGAAACTCTATCTGACCAAGCCGCTGGGCATCGGCGTGCTCACGACCGCCGAGAAACAAAGCAAACTGCGCTCTGAGCATCAGGGCCTGGCGACCGAAGTGATGTGCCGCCTGAACAAGCCGGGGGCCGACTTTGCCGAGGTGGCGGGCGTCACGGCGATGACCGATATCACCGGTTTTGGCCTGCTGGGCCACCTGAGCGAGGTGTGCCAGGGCTCCGGTCTGCAGGCGACGGTCTGGTTCGATCGGGTGCCGAAGCTGCCAGACGTCGAAGCGTATATCGCCGAAGGGTGCGTGCCGGGCGGCACCGGGCGCAACTTCGACAGCTATGGCCATCTGGTGGGCGAGATGAGCGATTTGCAGCGCCAGCTGCTGTGCGATCCACAAACCTCCGGCGGCTTGCTGTTGGCGGTATTGCCAGAGGCGGAAGCGCAGGTGCTGGCGATTGCCGGGCAGCACGGTATCACCCTCAACGCCATCGGTGAGCTGCATGTGGCATCGGCCGGTAAGCCGCTGATCGAGGTCGTGTAGTGTCCGACATGCAAGGAAGGCCGGACAGCGACGATTACCCACGCATTTTCCTGCAGGACGTGCCGCTGATTGACGTGCGCGCACCGATCGAATTTCAGCAGGGCGCCTTCGCACAGGCGGTGAATTTACCGCTGATGATCGACAGCGAACGCCAGGCGGTCGGCACCTGCTATAAGCAGCATGGGCAGCAGGCGGCGATCGCGCTCGGCCACAGCCTGGTGAACGGCAAACTGCGCGAACAGCGCACCGCCGCCTGGCTGGCGGCCTGCGCAGCGCGGCCCGAAGGCTATATTTACTGCTTCCGCGGCGGGCTGCGCTCGCAGCTGGTGCAGCAATGGCTGCACGAGGCCGGCGTGGATTATCCGCGTATCACTGGCGGTTATAAGGCGCTGCGCAATTATCTGCTCGGTGTACTGACGCAAAGCGCGCAATTGCCGATGGCCCTGGTGGGCGGCAATACCGGCAGCGGCAAGACGCTGCTGGTCAACGAACTGGCCGACGGCGTCGATCTGGAAGGCGCGGCGCGCCATCGCGGTTCATCTTTTGGCCGAACGCTGGCGGGGCAGAGCTCGCAGATAGATTTTGAGAATCGTCTGGCTGTGTTATTGCTGAAAAAACAGCATGGTGGCAGCCGCCGTTGGGTGCTGGAAGACGAAGGGCGGATCATCGGCAGCAACAATCTGCCGTTGCCGTTGTTCAACGGCATGCAGCAGGCGCCGGTGGCGGTGATCGACGATCCGTTCGATATTCGTCTGGCGCGCTTGCAGGCCGAATATATCGACGGTATGCGCGAACAGTTCGAACAGGCCTATGGCATGGAAGAGGGCTGGCGGCAGTACGACGACTATTTGCATCATGGCCTGTTCGCCATTCGCCGCCGTTTGGGCCTGGAGCGCTTCCAGCAGTTGACGCAGCGGCTGGAGGCGGCGCTGCGGGCGCAGCGCCTCAGCGGTGAGGGCGACGCGCACCGCGAGTGGTTGGCGCCTCTGTTGCAGCAGTACTACGATCCGATGTATTGCTATCAGTTGGAAAAGAAAGCCCAGCGGATCGTCTTCCGCGGGAACTATGCAGAAGTAAGAGAATTCTTGATGACGTTCAGCCAGAAAAACGGTGATTAATGCGACTGTTCATAGCCGAGAAACCGAGTTTGGCGCGCGCCATTGCCGACGTCTTGCCCAAGCCGCATCGCCGTGGCGACGGCTATATCGCCTGTGGCAACAACGACGTGGTGACCTGGTGCGTCGGCCATCTGTTGGAGCAGGCCCAGCCTGACGCCTATGACAGCCGCTATGCGCGCTGGTCGTTGGCGGATCTGCCAATCATCCCCGAAAAATGGCGCTTGCAGCCACGCCCTTCGGTCAGCAAACAGCTCAACGCCATTAAAAAGCTGCTGCACGAAGCCGATGAAGTGGTTCACGCCGGTGACCCGGATCGCGAGGGGCAACTGCTGGTGGATGAGGTGCTGGACTACCTGGATTTGACGGCGGAGAAGCGCCAGAACGTGCGCCGCTGTCTGATCAACGATCTCAATCCGCAGGCGGTGGAGCGTGCTGTCGAGCGTCTGCGCGACAACCGTGATTTCATTCCGTTGTGCGTGTCTGCGCTGGCGCGTTCGCGCGCCGACTGGCTGTACGGCATCAATATGACCCGCGCCTACACGCTGCTGGGCCGCAACGCCGGTTACGACGGCGTGCTGTCGGTGGGCAGGGTGCAGACCCCGGTGCTCGGATTGGTGGTGCGCCGCGATGAAGAGATCGAAAACTTCGTGCCAAAAGACTTCTTTGAGGTCAAGGCGCACATCGTCACGCCGAAAGAAGAGCGCTTCGTGGCGCTGTGGCAACCCAGCGAGTCCTGCGAACCTTATCAGGATGAAGAGGGGCGTTTGCTGCACCGGCCGTTGGCGGAGCACGTGGTCAAGCGCATCGAGGGGCAGCCTGCCCTGGTCACGTCCTATAATGATAAACGGGAATCAGATACCGCGCCGCTGCCGTTCTCGCTCTCTACGCTGCAAATCGAGGCGGCCCGGCGCTATAACCTCAGCGCGCAACAGGTGCTGGACGTTTGCCAGCGGCTGTACGAAACCCACAAATTGATCACCTATCCGCGTTCCGACTGCCGCTATCTGCCGGAAGAACATTTCGCCGGCCGCCACGCGGTGCTGAACGCCATCAGCGTGCACCAGCCTGAGCTGTATCCGCAGCCGGTGATCGACAGCGATCGCCGCAACCGCTGCTGGGACGATAAAAAGGTCGATGCGCACCACGCCATTATTCCCACCGCCCGCGCCGGCAAGGTGAATCTGACGCAGGATGAACGGAATGTGTATGGGCTGGTGGCGCGCCAGTACTTGATGCAATTCTGTCCGGATGCGGTGTTCCGCAAATGCGTGATCGAGCTGGATATCGCCGGCGGCAAATTCATCGCCAAGGCGCGTTTCCTGGCGGAGGCCGGTTGGCGTACGCTGCTGGGCAGCAAGGAGCGCGACGAGGAAAACGAAGGCGCGCCGCTGCCGGTGGTGGCCAAGGACGATGAGCTGCTGTGCGAGCGCGGTGAAGTGGTGGAACGCCAGACGCAGCCGCCGCGGCCGTTTACCGACGCCAGCCTGTTGTCGGCCATGACCGGCATCGCGCGGTTCGTACAAGATAAAGCGTTAAAGAAAATCCTGCGGGCGACCGATGGTTTAGGTACGGAAGCGACGCGAGCGGGGATCATCGAATTGCTGTTCAAACGGGCGTTTCTGTACAAGAAGGGGCGCTATATTCACTCCAGCGAAACCGGGCGCGCGTTGATTCACTCGCTGCCGGATCTTGCTGCGCGTCCTGATATGACGGCCAACTGGGAAGCCACGCTGACGCAAATCAGCGAGAAATCCTGCCGCTATCAGGACTTTATGCAGCCGTTGGTCGGCACGCTACAAGAGCTGATTTATCAGGCCAAGCAGAGCCGGGCGAGCATGGCGTTTCGTGGGTTGCCGCCGCCGCCTTCCAGCGGGGGCAAAAAACGCAGGAAAAGCGCCGGCAAGGCGCAGGAGAAGAGTGAATGAAGCATGGACTCAGTGGGGTTTTAGCCGCCGCTGTCTTGGCGTTTTCCGGCCTGGCCGCCGCCAATCGCGGCGATGTGGACGTGGTGTTGCCGGTTTCGCCGGATATTTGGGGCACGGCCAAAAGCGGCGTCAACCCGCCGCCGGCGCAGCCCTGCAATCGCTGTTGCGTCTACCAGAATCAAAACTATTCCGAAGGGGCGGTGCTCAAAGTCGAAGGGGAAGTGCTGCAGTGCGTGCGTGAGCCTAACACCATCGGCACCAACCCCTTGATTTGGGTGCGATTGAAGAAGTGACGATGTAACTTATCGCCGCGCTCGGCGCGCATCGCCTTGCGCGGCGATATAGTCCGCCAGCAGTGGAATGTCGGCGGGCGCCAGGGCGTATTCCTGCGCCTGTTGCGGCGTGACCCAGACCAGCGCCGAGTGGCAATGCAGCTGCAATTCACCGGAGAACGCCGCGACTCGCCAGGCATGCAGCCGGATGAGGCGTTCGCCTTGCTGCCACTGATTGCTGCCCACATGGTCGCCGATACGGGCGCAAATACCCAACTCTTCATCCAGCTCGCGCGCCAGCGCCTCTGGCTGGCTTTCGCCGGCTTCAACCTTGCCGCCGGGAAACTCCCACAGACCGGCCTGATCGCTGCCTGCGCCGCGCTGGGCCAGCAAAATGCGGCCGTTCTGTTCCAGAATGGCGGCTACCACGTCGATAATTTTCATTGGCTTCACAGAGTAAAACCCCGGCGAGCGCCGGGGTGATGGGTTTATAGCGTAAATTCCGCCCACACCGGCGCATGGTCGGAAGGTTTCTCCATCCCACGGGTTTGGTAATCGATGCCGGTGGCGATGCAGCGCGAAGCCAGCGGGGTGCTGGCCAGCAGCAGATCGATACGCAGGCCGCGGTTGTCGTCGAACCCTTTGGAGCGGTAGTCGAACCACGAGAATTCGTCGCTGCGCCCCGGGTTGGCGTGGCGGTAGGTGTCCACCAGCCCCCAGTTCAGCAGGCGTTCCATCCATTCGCGCTCTTCCGGCAGGAAGGAACACTTGCCGGTGCGCAGCCAGCGTTTGCGGCTGTCTTCGCCGATGCCAATGTCATAATCGCTTGGGCTGATGTTCATGTCACCCATAATCAACACTGGGGATTCCGCCGACAGCTGCTGCTCCAGGTAGTTTTGCAGATCCTGATAAAAGCGTGTTTTAGCCGGGAATTTGATCGGGTGGTCGCGGCTTTCACCTTGCGGGAAGTAGCCGTTGATCACCGTCAGCGTGCCCTGCGGCGTAGCCAGATCGGCCATGATGATGCGACGCTGCGCATCTTCTTCATCGGTCGGGAAACCGCGGCGCACGGCCAGAGGCTCCGCTTTGGTCAGCAGCGCTACGCCGTAATGGCCTTTTTGCCCGTGATAGAACACGTGATAGCCGTGCTGGCTGACTTCTTCCAGCGGGAACATGTCGTCGTGAACTTTCGTTTCTTGCAGGCCGATCACGTCGGGCTGGTGCTGTTCGATAATTGCCGCCAGCTGATGCGGACGCGCGCGCAGTCCATTGATATTAAAAGAGACAAACTTCATGAGCGGTGCCGTTTTCACGATAAAAATGTGCTGTGATAGTAGCAGAGTTTGGCGGGAAATGTAACGCAGACAGCGGCGGGACCGCTGGCTGCGCAGCGGCTTTATTTCGCCCAGCGGTCATAATTTTTGGGTTGATAGTCGTCAAACTGTTGCAGCAGCGTTTGCGCCGATTCACTGATGTGCAGGGTGCCGAGGTAGTCGTGGCGCATAAAGCCCTGATCGGCGACGTGCTCGAGGAACTGGCTCAGCGGGCGGTAGAACCCGTTGACGTTGAGCAGGCCGACCGGTTTGTTGTGATAGCCGATTTGCCCCCAGGTCCAGATTTCAAACAGCTCTTCCAGCGTGCCGATGCCGCCGGGCAGGGCGATAAAACTGTCCGCCAGCGCCGCCATACGGGCTTTGCGCGTGTGCATATCCGGCACCACTTCCAATTCAGTCAGGCCGCGATGCGCGGTTTCCGCTTCAACCAGGCGCTCGGGGATAATGCCGACAGCTTCACCGCCCGCCGCCAACACCGCGTCCGCCACGATCCCCATCAATCCTTTTTTGCCGCCGCCGTAGATTAAACGGCGCCCCTGTGCGGCCAGCAGCTGCCCCAGTTGACGAGCCTGCTCGGCATAAGCGGGATTGACGCCTTCGCTGGCGCCACAAAAAACGCAAATATTGTTTCGCATCCACCTGTTCCTTACTGCACTAAAGAAGCCAGTGGTATAGCGAATTGTCGGCCGGAGTTCAAGTTACGGCTGGGAGGCGGAAATAAAACGCCGGATGAGAGCGCCGTTCGACGGTGTGAGTTTTCCCGAAGCGGAGTGATAGATGCGATGTGCTTTGATGAGGTTTGGGGGATTTTATAAAAGATGGTGGTGGGGGAAGGATGATTCGTCGCTGCGCGACTCACCCTGCGGGCCGCGCTGAAGCGCGTTGTCTCACTGCGTGAGACTCGAACCTTGTCGAAGCTTCTCATCCTTCCCCAGTGCGGAGCATTATGGGTGCGATGTGCTTTAAGTTTATTTGGGGTTTTCTATAAAGAGATGGTGGTGGGGGAAGGATGATTCGTCGCTGCGCGACTCACCCTGCTGGCCGCGCTGAAGCGCGTTGTCTCACTGCGTGAGACTCGAACCTTGTCGAAGCTTCTCATCCTTCCCCAGTGCGGAGCATTATGGGTGCGATGTGCTTTAAGTTTATTTGGGATTTTCTATAAAGAGATGGTGGTGGGGGAAGGATTCGAACCTTCGAAGTCTGTGACGGCAGATTTACAGTCTGCTCCCTTTGGCCGCTCGGGAACCCCACCATGGTATTCATGGATTTACAAATTGTCGTTCCAGTTTTATCCGGAAGAAACCTGGCCGGTTTCTTTACTGCGTCCTCGCTCCTGGCGGAGAGAAGATGGTGGTGGGGGAAGGATTCGAACCTTCGAAGTCAGTGACGGCAGATTTACAGTCTGCTCCCTTTGGCCGCTCGGGAACCCCACCATATACATGGCTATTTAACTGGCCTTGCTTGCGAGAGCGCTGTCTCGGTAAGCGGGGCGCATCATATCAAATGAAGCGGATGTGTAAAGCATTGAAATGCAGAAAATGAATCGTTTGCCGTTTTTTTATTCTTGGCGGTGCATCCCTGAACGAAATGCACCGATTTATTGAGCGATTAGAGAATAACGGTGCGGTTGCCGTAGACGAAGACGCGCTGCGCCAGCACCTGATACAGCGCGCGGCTAAGCACGTTTT
Source organism: Serratia sp. CY38905 (assembly GCF_052168875.1). NCBI lineage: Bacteria > Pseudomonadati > Pseudomonadota > Gammaproteobacteria > Enterobacterales > Yersiniaceae > Serratia > Serratia sp. CY38905. The sequence goes on from NZ_JBJNLV010000002.1 coordinate 188,840, forward strand.
TCTCCACGTCGCGGCCGGCGCGCATCATATCCTCGGCGGAATAGGTGTGATCGACGTGGATCACGTCCTGCATGATGATCGGGCCTTCGTCGAGATTGTCGTTAACGTAGTGGGCGGTGGCGCCGATGATTTTTACCCCGCGCTCATAGGCCTGGTGATAAGGGCGCGCGCCGATAAACGCCGGCAGGAACGAATGGTGAATGTTGATCACCTGATTCGGGTAATGTTGCACGAAGGCCGGGGTCAGCACGCGCATATATTTGGCCAGCACCACGTAATCCGGCTGATATTGATCGATCTTGGCCGTCATTTCGCGGTCATGCTGTTCACGCGTCAGGCCTTCGTGGCTCACCAGATGGAAAGGAATATCGAAACGCTCCACCAGCGATTGCAGCGTGTCGTGGTTGCCGATCACGGCGGCGATTTCAACGTCGAGGCCGCCATAGGCGCTTTTCATCAACAGATCGCCCAGGCAGTGGGCCTCTTTGGTGACCAGCACCACGATGCGCCGGCGCCCGGTGCTGTGCAGCTCACGCAGCGAACCTTCCGGCAGGGCGCTGTCCAGATCGGCCAGCAGCGTGTTGTCGTTGAAAATGCCTTCCAGCTCGGTGCGCATGAAGAAACGCCCGGTGCGGTGATCGACGAACTCATTATTCTGCACGATATTGAGTTCGTGCTTGTAACAGATGTTGGTGATCTTGGCGATCAGCCCTTTGGCGTCCGGGCAGATGGTGCGTAACACTTTCCGTTGTACATTTTGGTGTGGCATGGGTTTGAGGATCCTGTCTGATACTGAACGGCCTGTCTGCGCAGGCGTAAACGTGAAGCGCCGGCCGGCTAGCGCCCGCAGCACTTCTTGTATTTTTTCCCTGAGCCACAGGGACACATCGCATTTCTGCCGGGCTGGGGTTTGGTGCCGTCGATATAATACCAACGTTGATCGCGACGAAGGAAGCGCGAGCGCTCATGCATCGCCTGTGGTTCGCCGCTTTCGCCATCGATAAAGCGGGCGATGAATTCGACGAAGCCTTCTTCCGGCTCATGACCGGCTTTCTCTTCCACGATCGTCAGGCCTAACCATTCGGTATTTTTAAAGCTGTCGACGATTGCATTGCGCCACGCTTCGGCGCCGCAGTCGGGGTGCCAGGTGGCGATCAGATAGTCGACGTTATGACTCACGTAGGCGGTGAAGCGTGAACGCATCAGCTGACCGGGCGTGGGCGCCGGCTGATTGCCGCTGATAAAAGGGGCGCAGCACGCATTATACGCCTGTCCGCTGCCGCATGGGCATGATTCGGGCAAAATAACTCCTGAGAACACGAGGCAGAAAATGAATTTAGCGCATATGTTACCTAACAATATTCGTCAGTGACAATCTACCCTGAAAGCAGAGAACACCTTTCACCGCGAGGATGGCGCTATGCGGCAAATCAAGATCGGACTGGCGCTGGGGGCGGGCTCGGCCAAAGGCTGGGCGCACATCGGCGTTATTAATGCGATAAAGAAACTGGGGATTGAGGTTGATATCGTGGCCGGTTGCTCCGTCGGCGCGTTGGTGGGGGCGGCGTTCGCCAGCCATCGTCTGCCGGCGATGGAGCAGTGGGTGCGATCGTTCAGCTATTGGGACGTGATTCGCCTGATGGATTTTTCCTGGCACCGTGGCGGCCTGTTGCGCGGCGAGCGGGTGTTTAACGCCGTCGGACAGTTGTTGAAGATCAATGATATCGCCGAATGTGCGCTGAAGTTCGGCGCCGTGACGACCAATCTCAGCACCGGGCGTGAGCTGTGGCTGACTGAAGGCGATATTCATCAGGCGATACGCGCCTCCTGCAGCATGCCTGGCCTGTTGGCACCGGTGTGGGCCGACGGCTATTGGCTGGTGGATGGCGCGGTGGTCAATCCGGTGCCGGTGTCGCTTTGCCGCGCCATGGGCGCCGATATCGTCATCGCGGTCGATCTGCAGCATGACGCGCACCTGATGCAGCAGGATCTGTTCTCGATACGTATCGAGGAAGAAAGCCCGGACGATGCGCCTGCGGCCACCTGGCGCGGGCGTCTGCGGGAGCGCATCGGCAGAATGCGGCAGCGCAAACCGGCGGCGGCGCCCACGGCGATGGAGGTCATGGGCACCTCGATTCAAATGCTGGAAAATCGCCTGAAGCGCAACCGGATGGCGAGCGATCCGCCGGATGTGCTGATTCAACCTTTTTGCCCGCAAATCTCGACGCTGGATTTCCACCGCGCCAATGAAGCGATCGAAGCGGGATTGCTGGCGGTGGAAAAACAACTGGATCGGTTGTTGCCGTTGATAAAAAATAGATAATTCTCGGTTCTCGGTTGGCATTGCGCGGTCAGTCTGTTTCAGACGAGCATAAGTGACCTTTTTGAGCCACTATTACACTATGGAAAGGGACGAGGCTCGGCTGATGGCATTACCACTTACTCACAAGCGCATCTTGATCGTTGAGGACGAACAGGTTTTTCGTTCGGTGCTGGTCGGTTATTTGGCCTCGCTGGGTGCTGAAACCGGCGAGGCGACCAACGGTTTACAGGCGTTGAGTGCCGTCGATGACTTCAAGCCGGATCTGATTCTGTGCGATCTCGCGATGCCGGAAATGGGCGGTATCGAATTCGTTGAACACCTGCGTTTGCAGGGGGTACAGATCCCGGTGCTGGTGATCTCGGCCACCGACAAGATGGCTGACATCGCCAAGGTGCTGCGGTTGGGCGTGCAGGATGTGCTGCTCAAGCCGCTGACCGATCTCAACCGCCTGCGTGAAGCGGTGCTGGCGTGCTTATACCCCAATATGTTCACCTCCCAGGCGATTGAAGAGGTTGAACTGTTTCAGGATTGGGACGCGCTGAGCAAAAATCCTTCCGAAGCCGTCAAACTGCTTAAACAATTGCAGCCGCCGGTACAGCAGACCATTGCGCATTGCCGGATCAACTATCGGCAGTTAACCACCGGCGAAAATCCCGGCCTGGTGCTGGATATCGCCGCCTTGTCAGAAAAGGATCTGGCATTCTATTGCCTGGACGTCACGCGCGCCGGCGATAATGGCGTATTGGCGGCTTTGCTGTTGCGCGCGTTATTTAATGGGCTGCTGCAAGATCATCTGGCTAATCAACAGCATCGTCTGCCGCAAATGTCGGCATTGTTAAAGCAGGTTAATCAATTATTGCGGCAGGGGAAATTAGACGGTCAATTCCCTCTGTTGTTGGGATATTATCACGCCGAAAATAAAAACCTGATCCTGGTTTCCGCCGGGCTGCATGCCAACGTCAATACCGGTGACAATCAAATCCAGCTGAACAACGGCGTGCCGCTGGGGACGCTGGGAGCTACCTACATGAATCAGATCAGTCAGCGCTGTGCCGCCTGGCAGTGTCAGGTATGGGGCAGCGGTGGCCGATTGCGGCTGATGCTCAGCGCTGAATAACAGGCAGCGATCGGCGAGATCTTAAGCTATTCACTTATCGGTAATTAAACCGTTTATTTATTCTCCCGATTATCCGAACGGGTAATAGTCCTAAATGTTTTCTATTTGTGTTCCGGCTAATGCTCGGCGCGTATAAGCTGGTATACTCCGAAGGTTTTTTTATATCGAGCCCAAGCTCATAAAATGAGCGCTTTAGCTTTAAGAGAGGAAATAATGCCTGCTGTAAATCGCAAAGTCAGAAAAGCCGTGATCCCGGTTGCAGGCTTGGGTACGCGGATGTTGCCGGCCACCAAAGCCATTCCGAAAGAAATGCTGCCGCTGGTTGATAAACCGCTGATCCAATACGTCGTCAATGAGTGCATTGCGGCGGGGATTAACGAGATTGTGCTGGTCACCCACTCCTCCAAGAACTCGATCGAAAACCATTTTGATACCAGTTTCGAACTCGAAGCGATGCTGGAAAAACGCGTCAAGCGCCAATTGCTGGATGAAGTGCAGTCGATCTGCCCGAAAGGCGTTACCGTGATGCAGGTTCGTCAGGGCAATGCCAAAGGCCTGGGGCACGCAATTATGTGTGCCTACCCGATGGTGGGCGATGAGCCGGTCGCGGTGGTGCTTCCTGACGTGATCCTCGATGAATACAGCGCCGATCCGAAAAAAGACAACCTGCACGAAATGCTGCAGCGCTTCGAAACCACCGGCGTCAGCCAAATCATGGTTGAACCCGTGCCGCATAAGGATGTCGGAAACTACGGCGTAGCCGACTGCAAGGGCGTCGATCTGCAACCGGGCGAAAGCGCGCCGATGGTCAGCGTGGTCGAGAAGCCGTCGCCGGATAAAGCGCCTTCCAACCTGGCGATTGTCGGGCGTTACGTGTTGTCCGCCGATATTTGGCCGCTGTTGGCGAAAACGCCTCCAGGCGCCGGCGATGAAATTCAGCTGACTGACAGCATCGAAATGCTGATGCAGCAGGAAACGGTGGAAGCGTATCACCTGAAAGGCGTGAGCCATGACTGCGGTAACAAACTGGGTTACATGCAGGCTTTTGTAGAGTACGGCATGCGTCATGCCAGCCTGGGCAAAGAATTTTCTCAGTGGCTGCAACAGGTTGTTGCCGCTGACAAGAAGTAATTTGATCTTTCGTCTTAATTTGAAAAACTAGGATTTTCACATGAAAGTAACAGTTTTTGGTATTGGTTATGTGGGGCTGGTACAGGCCGCGGTGCTGGCTGAAGTTGGCCATGACGTTATGTGCATCGATGTTGATGAGCGAAAAGTCGAAAACCTGAAAAAAGGGAATATCCCGATTTTTGAGCCGGGCCTGGCGCCGCTGGTGCAGCAAAACTATGAGGCCGGGCGCCTGCATTTCACCACCGATGCCAAAGCGGGCGTGGCGCACGGGAATATCCAGTTTATCGCCGTCGGCACGCCGCCGGATGAGGATGGCTCCGCCGATCTGAAATATGTCACCGCGGTGGCGCGCACCATCGCCGAGCACATGACCGATCGCAAAGTGGTGATCGACAAATCCACCGTGCCGGTCGGCACGGCGGACAAGGTGCGCCAGGTGATGGCGGAAACGCTGGTTAAGCGCGGCAGCAACGTGCCGTTCGACGTGGTGTCCAACCCTGAATTCCTGAAGGAAGGCGCCGCGGTGGCTGACTGCATGCGCCCTGAGCGCATCGTGATCGGTACCGATAATAAAGAGGTGATCGAACCTATTCGCGAGCTGTACGAGCCGTTTAACCGCAATCACGATCGTATGATCATGATGGATATCCGCAGCGCGGAACTGACCAAATACGCCGCCAACTGCATGTTGGCGACCAAAATCAGCTTTATGAACGAAATGTCCAACCTGGCGGAAATGCTGGGCGCGGACATCGAGAAAGTGCGTCAGGGCATCGGTTCCGATTCACGCATCGGCTATCACTTCATCTACCCTGGCTGTGGCTACGGTGGCTCTTGCTTCCCGAAAGATGTGCAGGCCTTGATCCGCACGGCGGAGCAGATCGGTTACCAACCGAAGCTGTTGCAGGCGGTAGAGCAGGTCAACTACCAACAGAAAGACAAGCTGAGCAGCTTTATCAAAGACTATTTCGGCAGCGATTTGAAGGGCAAAACCTTCGCACTGTGGGGCCTGGCGTTCAAGCCGAATACCGATGACATGCGTGAAGCCTCCAGCCGCGTGCTGATGGAGCAACTGTGGGCTGCCGGCGCCACCGTTCAAGCCTACGATCCGGAAGCGATGAACGAAGTTCAGCGCATCTATGGCCAGCGTGACGATCTGAAACTGATGGGCACCAAAGAGGCTGCGTTGCACGGCGCCGATGCGCTGGTGATTTGCACCGAATGGCAGAATTTCCGCGCGCCGGACTTCGACGTGATCAAGGGTGCGTTGAAACAGCCGGTGATCTTCGATGGACGTAACCTGTACGATCCGGAGCGTTTGGCGAATCGTGGCTTTACCTACTATGCAATTGGCCGCGGCGCATCGATTAAACCGGTTATTTAAGGAGTGACCATGAAATTCCTGGTTACAGGCGCCGCAGGGTTTATTGGTTATCACGTTGCAGAGCGTTTGTTGACCGCCGGGCATCAGGTTGTCGGCATCGATAACCTGAATGACTATTATGACGTGGGCCTGAAAACGGCCCGTCTGGACAGACTGGCGGATAAGCCGGGATTCCGTTTTATCAAGCTGGATTTGGCCGATCGCGAAGGCATGGCGGCATTGTTCGCCGAGCATCAGTTTCAGCGCGTCATTCATTTGGGCGCGCAAGCCGGCGTGCGTTATTCGCTGGTCAACCCGTTGGCTTATGCGGACGCCAACCTGATCGGCCATTTGAACGTGCTGGAAGGCTGCCGGCATAATAAGGTCGAGCATTTACTTTACGCGTCCTCCAGCTCTGTTTATGGCCTCAATCGCAAGCTGCCGTTTGCTACCGAAGATTCTGTCGACCACCCTGTGTCACTGTATGCGGCAACCAAAAAAGCCAATGAGCTGATGTCACACAGCTACTCTCATTTATACGGTCTTCCGACGACGGGGCTGCGCTTCTTTACCGTATATGGTCCCTGGGGGCGTCCGGATATGGCGCTGTTCAAGTTTACCAAGGCCATATTGGCGGGGGAGAGCATCGATGTATATAACCACGGTGAAATGCACCGTGACTTTACTTACATTGATGATATCACCGAGGCGATTGTGCGGCTGCAGGCGGTTATTCCGCAGGCAGATCCGTCATGGACCGTTGAACAGGGATCGCCGGCGACCAGTTCCGCGCCGTATCATGTTTATAATATCGGCAATAACTCCCCCGTTAAACTGATGGAATATATCACGGCATTGGAGCAGGCTTTGGGGGTAACGGCCCGCAAGAATATGCTGCCGATGCAACCTGGCGACGTGATGGATACCAGCGCGGATACCGCAGAGCTTTATCGTGACATTGGTTTTAAGCCGGAAACCAGCGTTGAAGAGGGTGTGAAGCGCTTTGTTGATTGGTATAAGGCATTCTACCAGGTTCAATAATTGAACGAGGGTAAATGCGATAAAGGGGCCTTAGGGCCCTTTTTTTTCACTGGGATTTCGTGCAAGGAGGAAAATGCGAATTAGGATATTTACTAAAAGAAAAGGGATGAGGCGGGATCACGGCTATAAGCTTTAAAATGAAAAGGCCCCCCGCAGGGAGCCTTTCAGATACGGACTGAATCGCTATTACAGCAGGAAATCATCCAGAGATTTACCTTGCTCTTCGATAGCTTTCTTAATCACCGCAGGGGTACGGCCTTGGCCGGTCCAGGTTTTCAGTTCGCCGTTTTCGTCTTTATATTGGTATTTAGCAGGACGTGCTGCACGTTTTGCTTTGCCGGCAGCCTTGTTGGCAGCCATGGTTTGCAGCAGTTCATTCGGATCGATACCGTCAGCAATCAGCATTTCGCGGTATTGCTGCAGTTTACGGGTGCGTTCTTCGATTTCTGCTTGAGCCTGGCTGTCTTCTTCGCGACGTTCGTTCACAACAACTTCCAGTTTCTCGAGCATTTCTTCCAGCGTTTCCAGTGTGCATTCTCTTGCCTGGGCGCGCAGAGTGCGGATGTTGTTCAAAATCTTTAATGCTTCGCTCATTGTCCTAGTCTCAAATTATATTGGTGGGGGGCGTCTCGATAATAATAGAGTGCTATTTTCCTTTCTGCAATAGCCAAATTGACTTGAATACTCAAATTTACCTTTTAAAAAACCGTTAATCGGATCTGTCCGACTAATATAGGAAGGGCTGTTAACTATTACCCTCACCGCACTTAAGTCAAAAATTCAGCAGGCATGCTTTAAAATGCGCGTGGCACAAGGCTTTCATCGATAAGTTATCGCTGTAATTTATATCAATATTACAATGGGTTCTGTGGGCTTAATCACGTCATGACGAGGCAGACATTGTAAACAATAGGGGTATCTGGGTAAAGATTGCGTCAGGAAACGTCGGGGGAGAACGAAGGTGATTAAATGCCCTGTATTGGCCTCACGTATAATAGGCAAGCACTCCGCCGCGGTTGCGGCGCCTGCCGAGGTGAAAGGGGGGATTATGCATTAATCGGCAAATGACCGGCTTAACCATTAGCAAGAATTAATAGTGATGACAGGCATACATTATCCTGTAAATAGCGGTAAAAAGAACGGGCCGACAGAAGGATATGTTTCGCTTGAAAGCGCATTATTACGGCGAACGCAATATTCGCTCGCTTTGGGCTGAGCCGGGGGGCGGGTTATGGTACACTCACCATCCTAATCAACATTTGAATATTTCTTATACCATCGGAGTTGCGGGGCCATGGCTCAACTTTATTTTTATTACTCTGCGATGAATGCCGGCAAGTCCACCGCGCTGCTACAGTCTTCATATAACTATCAAGAACGTGGTATGCGCACGCTGGTGTTCACCGCGGAGATCGATCACCGCTTTGGGGTAGGCAAAGTCAGCTCGCGCATCGGTTTATCCTCGCAGGCCCAGCTCTATAACAACGACTCGATGCTGTACGCCATGATTCAGCAGGAGCATCAGCAGCAGCCGGTGCATTGCGTGCTGCTGGATGAAAGCCAGTTCCTGACCAAGGCCCAGGTTGAGCAATTGTGCGATGTGGTGGACCAACTGGACATTCCCGTATTGTGCTACGGCCTGCGTACCGATTTTCTCGGTGAGCTGTTTATCGGCAGCCAATATTTGCTGGCCTGGGCTGATAAGCTGGTGGAATTGAAAACCATCTGCCACTGCGGGCGCAAAGCCAATATGGTGTTGCGGTTGGATGAAAACGGCCAGGCGATGCACGCCGGTGAGCAGGTGGTGATTGGCGGTAACGAGAGCTATGTCTCCGTCTGCCGCAAGCATTATAAAGAGGCGATTCACTCCCTGGAGTAGGGGAGAAAACGCCGCCAAAGCCCGCTGAAGCGTTTTGGTGACCTAAGTCGAAATGCAGCGCCTCGGGCGCAATAAAAAACCCGCCGTGTGGCGGGTTTTTTTATCGGTTCACGGAACCGTTATTTCTTGGGCTTCTTTACCGCGGTTTTGGCGGCAGCAGGAGCGGCAGCTTCCTCTTCTACCGCTTCGCTGAATTCGCGGCCGTAGAAGGTATCCAGCATGATTTGCTTCAGTTCGGCAATCAGCGGATAGCGCGGGTTGGCGCCGGTGCATTGGTCGTCGAACGCGTCTTCCGACAGCTTGTCGACTTTCGCCAGGAAGTCCGCCTCCTGCACACCCGCTTCGCGGATGGAGGTTGGGATGCCCAACTCGGTTTTCAGCTCGTCCAGCCAGGCCAGCAGTTTCTCAATCTTCTGCGCGGTGCGGTCGCCCGGAGCGCTCAGGCCGAGGTGGTCGGCGATTTCAGCGTAGCGGCGGCGCGCCTGAGGGCGGTCGTACTGGCTGAAGGCCGTCTGCTTGGTCGGGTTGTCGTTCGCATTGTAGCGAATAACGTTGGAAATCAGCATCGCGTTGGCCAGGCCGTGCGGAATGTGGAACTCCGAACCCAGCTTGTGCGCCATGGAGTGACAAACCCCAAGGAAGGCGTTGGCGAAAGCGATACCGGCGATGGTGGCGGCGTTGTGCACGCGTTCACGAGCAACCGGGTTTTTCGCGCCTTCTTTATAGCTGGCCGGCAGATACTCTTTCAACAGTTTCAGCGCCTGCAGCGCCTGGCCGTCGGAGTATTCGTTCGCCAGCACCGAGACGTAGGCTTCCAGCGCGTGGGTGACCGCATCCAGACCGCCGAAGGCACACAGGGATTTCGGCATGTTCATCACCAGGTTGGCGTCGACAATCGCCATGTCCGGGGTCAGCGCATAGTCGGCCAGCGGGTATTTCTGCCCGGTGGTGTCGTCGGTCACGACGGCGAATGGTGTGACTTCCGAACCGGTGCCTGAGGTGGTGGTGATAGCGATCATCTTCGCTTTCACGCCCATTTTCGGGAACTTGTAGATACGCTTGCGGATGTCCATGAAGCGCAGCGCCAGATCCTCGAAGTGGGTTTCAGGATGTTCGTACAGCACCCACATGATTTTCGCAGCGTCCATCGGCGAACCGCCGCCCAGCGCGATGATGACGTCCGGTTTGAAGGAGTTCATCTGCTCGGCGCCTTTACGCACGATGCTCAGCGTCGGGTCGGCTTCCACTTCGAAGAACACTTCGGTTTCGATGCCGTGAGACTTCAGAACCTTGGTGATCTGGTCGGCATAGCCGTTGTTGAACAGGAAACGGTCGGTCACGATGAAGGCGCGTTTTGCCCCGTCGGTCGCCACTTCTTCCAGCGCGATAGGCAGCGAGCCACGGCGGAAGTAGATCGATTTCGGAAGTTTATGCCACAACATGTTTTCTGCTCGCTTCGCTACAGTTTTCTTGTTGATCAGGTGTTTAGGTCCGACGTTTTCAGAGATGGAGTTACCACCCCAGGAGCCGCAACCCAGCGTCAGCGAAGGCGCGAGTTTGAAGTTATACAGGTCGCCGATACCGCCCTGAGAAGCCGGGGTGTTGATCAGGATGCGAGCCGTTTTCATTTTATCGCCGAAGTAGGCGATGCGAGCCGTTTGGTTATCCTGGTCGGTGTACAGGCAGGAAGTGTGGCCGATACCGCCCATGGCGACCAGTTTTTCGGCTTTGGCGACGGCGTCTTCGAAGTCTTTGGCCCGGTACATCGCCAGCGTCGGCGACAGTTTTTCATGGGCGAAAGGTTCGGACTCGTCGACCAGCTTCACTTCGCCGATCAGCACTTTGGTGTTGGCCGGCACTTTGATGCCTGCCATCTCGGCGATTTTCGGTGCGGATTGCCCGACGATGGCCGCGTTCAGACCGCCGTTTTTCAGGATGATGTCCTGCACCGCTTTCAGTTCTTTACCCTGCAGCAGATAGCCGCCGTGGGAAGCGAAGCGTTCGCGTACCGCATCATAAATAGAGTCGACGACGATGACCGACTGTTCGGAAGCGCAGATAACGCCGCTGTCGAAGGTTTTGGACATCAGGATAGACGCGACCACGCGCTTGATGTCTGCGGTTTCGTCTACCACCACCGGCGTATTACCGGCGCCGACGCCGATGGCCGGTTTGCCGGAGCTGTAGGCGGCTTTCACCATGCCCGGGCCACCGGTGGCCAGGATCAGGTTGATGTCCGGGTGGTGCATCAGCTGGTTGGACAGTTCGACGGTCGGTTGGTCGATCCAACCGATGATGTCTTTCGGCGCGCCGGCGGCGATAGCGGCTTGCAGCACGATATCGGCGGCTTTGTTGGTGGCATTTTTCGCACGCGGGTGCGGCGAGAAGATGATGCCGTTACGGGTTTTCAGGCTGATCAGCGCTTTGAAGATCGCGGTAGAAGTTGGGTTGGTGGTAGGGACGATACCGCAAATCAGGCCGATAGGCTCGGCGATGGTGATGGTACCGAAGGTGTCATCTTCAGACAGGATGCCACAGGTTTTTTCATCTTTATAGGCGTTGTAGATGTACTCGGAAGCGAAGTGGTTTTTGATCACTTTGTCTTCGACGATACCCATTCCGGATTCTTCCACGGCCATTTTGGCCAACGGGATACGGGCATCAGCAGCGGCGAGGGCGGCAGCGCGGAAAATTTTATCCACTTGCTCTTGAGTGAAGTTGGCATATTCGCGCTGGGCTTTTTTGACACGTGCGACAAGCTCGTTCAGTTCAGCGACATTCGTTACAGCCATAATGCTCTCCTGATAATGTTAAACTCTTTCAGTAAATAAGCCGTGCGAGCCACTAGTATAGTCATAACGGGAATAAACGGTGATTTGAATACCGGGGCTTTCCCGCGTTATTTCTTCGCATGCTGCTGATTTGCTTAAAGAGCTTCACCCTACGCCAACCGGAGGGGCAGGCAGTGAGGAGAAGGGAACCGGCTGGGTTGCCGCCGACTTTGTTCTACTCCCTGACTACGACTAAGAGCTTACCTACTGTTGGGTAGTCGATTTGTGATCTAAATCATGAAAAGTGCAAGCTGACACCTTTCAGCTTGCCGGTGTTGGGAATCATTCTTGATAACTGTGAGCGATGACTCTTTTTTCAACATAAAAAATCAAAAGGCCATACATCACTTTAACAAAGGGCATTTGTTTCGTTGCATAACTTGCTGACAGTCAAAAATGCTGCTTGGGCCGGATGGATTACCCGCGCCAATTCCATTACATTAGCGCGCATAGGCAGCACACCTTTTTTATAGCGATTAATGCGGAGCATCTGTGGGCCAATCTCTGTTGGATCTTTCCGGCTTTATCAAGTTCTTTGTCGGTCTGTTTGCGCTGGTCAACCCGGTGGGCATTTTGCCGGTGTTTATCAGCATGACCAGCTACCAGGCGGAAGCGGGGCGCAATAAAACCAACCTGACCGCCAACCTGTCGGTCGCCATCATTTTGTGGACGTCGCTGTTCCTGGGCGAAGGGATCCTGCGGATGTTCGGCATCTCTATCGATTCGTTCCGCATCGCCGGCGGTATTCTGGTGGTGACCATCGCCATGTCGATGATCAGCGGCAAGCTGGGGGAAGACAAGCAAAACAAACAGGAGAAATCGGAGAGCGCGATCCGCGAAAGCATCGGCGTGGTGCCGCTAGCGCTGCCGCTGATGGCGGGGCCGGGGGCGATCAGTTCCACCATCGTGTGGAGTTCCCGTTATCACAACTGGCAAAGCCTGCTCGGCTTTACGGTGGCGATCGCCTTGTTCGCCTTTTGTTGCTGGCTGTTGTTCCGCGCCGCGCCGCTGTTGGTGCGTTTGCTGGGGCAGACCGGCATCAACGTGATCACCCGTATCATGGGTCTGCTGCTGATGGCGCTCGGCATCGAGTTTATCGTTACCGGCATTAAGGCGATATTCCCCGGCCTGTTGTAATACCCTTTGTTTAGCCGCGTACCTTTCGCGTCGGCGCGGCTAAAATTAATTTTAAAGTTTAAATTATTTATTGGTTCGCATTATTATAGTGCACAGAGTGAATAAAAATTATGCCGTTGCACTCTTATGTTGCATAAATCTCATGTTACTGCTCAAAAAAAACGCTGAGCGTTATTTCAAACACTTTTCCTCCCCCCTTTTCGCGCATTTTGCCCCCGTTCAACGGTAAAGCTGTTGTTAAATTAGTCACATCATTCTGTGGGGCTTGTCTCACTTTCATCCAGGTGTTATTAGTGATTAACCGCCCGTAGACAGGTGTTTGTTCTTTGAATGATTGGATTGTTAACTGAATGTTTCTTTTCACGGCGGTGAGATCGTGCTGACGGTTTCAATTGAAATGAATTCGGTTTTTTTGCCTTTAAAATCATATCAATGACATTGGTTTTTCTTGGCCTCGAACGCAGGGGACGGATCGGTCTTCGTGCGATAAAAGAGAATTGCTTAACATTTTCGTAAAATTTATTGGCTATGGAATTTGGCTTCTGCTAATTTCCGAGCAACTTTCCCGTGGTCAATTAACTGAAATGCGCCATAAAAACGGGAATGATTTTTGCTGGTATCCGTTTATTTAGAATTCTTATAAACACTTCACAAACTTCGATAAGCGATGCTTGTCGGTGAAAAGGAGCCTCGATTATGCAGCAAACCCTGAAGCGTACTTCTTTGACCTTGTTGATTAGCGGCGCGCTGAGCGTCGGCGCCGTAAATAGCGGTTGGGCGGCGCAGGTGCCGGCCGGCGTTCAGTTGGCGCAGCAGCAGAATATTGTGATCAACAACGGTAGCGAAGTGGCTTCATTGGATCCGCATAAGGTCGAGGGCGTACCGGAAAGCAATATCATTCTTAATCTGCTGGAAGGGCTGGTGAGCACCGACGCCAACGGGCATGTGGTGCCGGCGGCGGCGGCGAGCTGGGAAAACCAGAATTATCAGCAGTGGACTTTCCACCTGCGTCCCGGCGCGGTGTGGAGCGACGGCAGCCCGGTGACCGCGCAAGATTTCGTCTACAGCTGGCAGCGTCTGGCCGATCCGAAAATCGCCTCGCCCTATGCCAGCTACCTGCAATACACCAAAGTCGAGAATATTGACGACATCCTGACCGGTAAGAAGAGCCCGCAGACCCTCGGCGTCAAGGCGCTGGACGATCAAACGCTGCAGGTGACGCTGAGCGAGCCGGTGCCGTATTTCATCAGCATGCTGAGCCACACGTCGCTCAAACCGGTCAAGCGGGCGGTGGTGGAAAAATTCGGCGATAAATGGACGCTGCCCGCCAACTACGTCGGTAACGGCGCTTACCGCCTGAAAGAGTGGGTGGTGAACGAGCGCATCGTGCTGGAGCGCAGCCCGAGCTACTGGAACAACAAGCAGACGGTGATCAATCAGGCGACCTTCCTGCCGATTACCTCGGAAGTCAGCGACGTTAACCGCTTCCGCAGCGGCGAGATCGATATCACCAACAGCGCCATTCCGCCATACCTGTACGTCAAGATGAAGCGCGAAATGCCTGAACAGCTGCACGTTAACCCTTATCTGTGCACCTTCTATTACGAGCTCAATAACAAGCAGGCGCCGTTCACCGATGCGCGCGTGCGTACGGCGGTGAAGATGACGCTGGATCGCGACATCATCGCCAACAAGATCATGGGCCAGGGGCAGATCCCGGCCTACAGCTTCACGCCGACCTTCACGGAAGGCGCTAACTTCACGCCGCCCGCGTGGGCCGGCTGGAGCCAGGAACAGCGCAACGCTGAAGCCAGGAAACTGCTGGCGGAAGCGGGCTACAGCGACGCCAAGCCGCTGAAATTCTCGCTGCTGTACAACACCTCCGATCAAAACAAACAGCAGGCGATCGCCGCTGCGTCGATGTGGAAGAAGAACCTGGGCGCCGAGGTCACGCTGCGCAACCAGGAATGGAAAACGTCGCTGGAGAGCCGCCATCAGGGGCAATACGACGTGGCGCGCGCCACCTGGTGCGGGGATTACAACGAGCCCAGCGCGTTCCTGAACCTGGTGCTGTCCAACAGCAGCATCAATACCGTGTTCTATAAGAGCCCGGCGTTCGACGCCATCATGGCCGCCACGCTGAAGGCGCCGGATGAGGCCGCGCGCGCCGCGCTCTATCAGCAGGCGGAAGCGCAGCTGGACAAAGACTCCGCGTTGGTCCCGGTTTATTACCGCGTCAGCGCGCGGTTGATCAAGCCGACGGTGGGCGGGTTCACCGGCAAAGATCCGCTGGACTATACCGACGTTAAAAATCTGTACATTATCAAGCAGTAAAAGGGGTATTCCTGGCGCTAGTTCGCGGAGGAATATAGGGAAGGCCGGCCGTCGCATTCGTTCCGCGGCGGCGGGAAAACAGAGTCCGCTTACGGGCAACGCAGGTTCCACGAAGAGCCTGTGATAATAAAAAACTGGAGTCGATAAGTATGACCAACATCACGAAGAAAACGCTCATTGCCGCCGGCGTCATCGCCGCGCTGGGCATCACAGCAACCACCTCCGCCTTTGCCGCCGACGTTCCTGCAGGCGTGCAGCTGGCCGACAAGCAAGAAATCGTCAAAAACAACGGTTCCGAAGTGCAGTCGCTGGATCCGCACAAAATCGAGGGCGTGCCGGAAAACAACGTCACCCGCGATCTGATGGAAGGCCTGGCGAACAACAGCCCGGACGGTTCCATCGTGCCGGGCGTCGCGGAAAGCTGGGATAACAAGGATTTCAAAGTCTGGACCTTCCACCTGCGTAAAGACGCCAAATGGTCCAACGGCAAGCCGGTAACGGCGCAAGATTTCGTCTACAGCTGGCAGCGCGTGGTGGATCCGAAAACCGCGTCGCCTTACGCCAGCTACCTGCAGTACGCCCATGTGGAAAACGTCGATGACATCATCGCCGGTAAAAAAGACAAGTCGACGCTGGGCGTGAAGGCCATCGACGACCACACCTTCCAGGTGACCCTGAGCGAGTCGGTGCCTTATCTGGTTGAAATGACCCCGCACTACGCCATGAAGCCGGTTTACAAAGACGCGGTGGAGAAGTTTGGCGAGAAGTGGACGCTGCCGGCCAACTACGTCAGCAACGGCGCCTACAAACTGAAAGACTGGATTGTCAACGAACGCATCGTACTGGAACGCAACCCGGAATATTGGGATAACGCCAAAACCATCATCAATAAAGTGACGTTCCTGCCTATTTCGTCGGAAGTGACCGACGTTAACCGCTACCGCACCGGCGAAATCGACATGACCTACAACAACATGCCGATCGAACTGTTCCAGAAGCTGAAAAAAGAGATCCCGAAAGAGGTGCATGTCGATCCTTACCTGTGCACCTATTACTACGAAATCAACAACCAGAAGGCGCCGTTCACCGATGCGCGCGTGCGTGAAGCGCTGAAGCTGGGCATGGATCGCGACATCATCGTCAACAAGGTGAAAAACCAGGGCGATCTGCCGGCCTACAGCTTTACGCCGCCATACACCGACGGCGCCAAGCTGACCCCGCCGGAGTGGTTCGGCTGGACGCAGGAAAAACGCAACGAAGCGGCGAAGAAACTGCTGGCGGAAGCCGGCTACGGCCCGGGCAAACCGCTGACCTTCTCCCTGCTGTACAACACTTCAGACCTGCACAAGAAGCTGGCGATCGCCGCCGCCTCCATCTGGAAGAAAAACCTGGGCGTGGACGTGAAGCTGGTGAACCAGGAGTGGAAAACCTTCCTGGATACCCGCCATCAGGGCACCTATGACGTGGCGCGCGCCGGCTGGTGCGCCGACTACAACGAACCGAGTTCGTTCCTGAACATGATGTTGTCCGACAGCAGCAGTAACACCCCGCACTACAAGAGCGCCGAGTTCGACAAGCTGATGGCCAACGTGCTGACCGCGAAGACCAAAGACGAGCGCGCCGATCTGTATCAGAAAGCGGAAGTTCAGCTGGATAAGGATTCCGCCATCGTTCCGCTGTATTACTACGTGAACGCCCGTTTGGTGAAACCTTACGTCGGTGGCTACACCGGCAAAGACCCGCTTGATAACGTGTACGACAAAAACCTGTACATCATCAAGCATTGATACGGTAAGAGCCGGCGGCGCAGGCCGCCGGCCCATGTTGAGAATAATAAGCCGTCATCAGGCTGTCGCACAGGGTTAGGGCAATGCTTAAATTTATACTTCGTCGCTTGCTGGAAGCGATCCCGACACTATTTATCCTTATCACCATCTCATTCTTCATGATGCGCCTGGCGCCCGGCAGTCCATTTACCGGGGAACGCGCATTGCCGCCGGAAGTTATGGCGAACATCGAAGCCAAATATCATTTGAACGACCCGATCTGGAAACAGTACGGTCATTATCTGGCGCAGCTTGCGCAGGGAGACTTCGGCCCGTCCTTTAAATACAAGGACTATTCGGTCAACGATCTGGTCGCCGGCTCTTTCCCGGTGTCCGCCAAACTCGGCCTGGCCGCGTTTCTGCTGGCGGTGGTGCTGGGGGTGAGCGCAGGCGTGATTGCCGCGCTGAATCAGAACACCAAATGGGACTACACGGTGATGGGGTTCGCCATGACCGGGGTGGTGATACCCAGTTTCGTGGTGGCGCCGCTGTTGGTGCTGATCTTCGCCATCACGCTGAAATGGCTGCCGGGCGGTGGCTGGAACGGCGGCGCGCCTAAATTCATCATCCTGCCGATGGTGGCGCTGTCGCTGGCCTATATCGCCAGCATCGCCCGTATCACGCGCGGCTCGATGATTGAAGTGCTGCACTCCAACTTCATCCGCACCGCGCGCGCCAAAGGCTTGCCGATGCGTCGCATCATTTTCCGCCACGCGCTGAAGCCGGCGCTGCTGCCGGTGCTGTCCTACATGGGGCCGGCGTTCGTCGGCATCATCACCGGTTCGATGGTGATCGAAACCATCTACGGTCTGCCGGGGATCGGCCAGCTGTTCGTTAACGGCGCGCTGAACCGCGACTACTCCCTGGTATTGAGCCTGACCATTCTGGTGGGCGCACTGACCATTCTGTTCAACGCGATCGTCGATGTGCTGTATGCGGTCATCGATCCGAAAATCCGTTATTAATCTGGAGCACGCGAATGATGTTGACTAAAAAGAACAGCGAAGCTCTGGAACACTTCAGCGAGAAGCTGGAAGTGGAAGGACGCAGCCTGTGGCAAGACGCGCGCCGGCGCTTTATGCACAACCGCGCGGCGGTCAGCAGCCTGTTCATTCTGGTGTTGATCACGCTGTTTGTGGTGCTGGCGCCGATGCTGTCGCAATTTGCCTACGACGATACCGATTGGGCGATGATGTCCGCCGCGCCAAGCGTGGAATCGGGGCACTATTTCGGCACCGACTCCTCCGGGCGCGATCTGCTGGTGCGCGTGGCGATCGGCGGGCGCATCTCGCTGATGGTCGGCGTGGCGGCGGCGCTGGTGGCGGTGATCGTCGGCACCCTGTACGGCGCGATGTCCGGCTATCTGGGCGGCAAGGTCGACTCGGTGATGATGCGCCTGCTGGAGATCCTTAACTCCTTCCCGTTCATGTTCTTCGTGATCCTGCTGGTGACCTTTTTCGGCCAGAACATCCTGCTTATCTTCGTGGCGATCGGCATGGTGTCGTGGCTGGATATGGCGCGTATCGTGCGCGGCCAAACCCTCGGCCTGAAGCGCAAGGAGTTCATCGAAGCGGCGCTGGTGTGCGGCGTCTCCACGCGCAATATCGTGCTGCGGCATATCGTGCCGAACGTGCTCGGCGTGGTGGTGGTGTATGCCTCGCTGCTGGTGCCGAGCATGATCCTGTTCGAATCCTTCCTCAGCTTCCTGGGGCTGGGCACGCAGGAGCCGCTCAGCAGCTGGGGCGCATTGCTTAGCGACGGCGCCAACTCAATGGAAGTTTCACCGTGGTTGCTGCTGTTCCCGGCGGGTTTCCTGGTTGTCACTCTGTTCTGTTTCAACTTTATCGGCGATGGCCTGCGTGACGCCCTCGACCCGAAAGATCGTTAAGGAGTGCAATCATGAGCACCATTGAACATCCTCAACTGCAAACCGGCGCCGGCGTCAAAACGTCGCCGCTGCTGGACGTGAAAGACCTGCGCGTCACGTTCTCCACCCCGGACGGCGACGTGACGGCGGTGAACGATCTGAACTTCGACCTGCGCGCCGGCGAAACGCTGGGCATCGTCGGTGAATCCGGTTCCGGCAAATCGCAGACCGCGTTCGCCCTGATGGGGTTGCTGGCCAGCAATGGCCGCATCGGCGGTTCGGCCAAATTCAACGGCCGTGAAATTCTCAACCTGCCGGAAAATCAGCTCAACAAGCTGCGGGCCGAAGAGATCTCGATGATCTTCCAGGACCCGATGACCTCGCTCAACCCTTATATGCGCGTTGGCGAACAGCTGATGGAAGTGCTGATGCTGCATAAGAAAATGAGCAAAAGCGAAGCCTTCGAAGAGTCGGTACGCATGCTCGACGCGGTGAAAATGCCGGAAGCGCGCAAGCGCATGCGCATGTATCCGCACGAGTTTTCCGGCGGCATGCGCCAGCGCGTGATGATCGCCATGGCGCTGCTGTGCCGGCCGAAGCTGCTGATCGCCGACGAACCGACCACCGCGCTGGACGTGACCGTCCAGGCGCAGATCATGACGCTGCTCAACGAACTGAAGCGCGAATTCAACACCGCCATCATCATGATCACCCACGACCTGGGCGTGGTGGCCGGCATCTGCAACAAGGTGCTGGTGATGTACGCCGGCCGCACCATGGAATACGGCAGCGCGCGCGAGGTGTTCTACCAGCCGAGCCATCCGTACTCCATCGGCCTGTTGAACGCGGTGCCGCGCCTCGACGCCGAAGGCGAAGCGTTGCTGACCATTCCCGGCAACCCGCCGAACCTGCTGCGGTTGCCGAAAGGCTGCCCGTTCCAACCGCGCTGCCCGTACGCCATGGAGCAGTGTGCGAGCGCTCCGCCGTTGGAGCAATTTGGGGAAGGGCGCCTGCGCGCCTGCTTTAAACCGGTGGAGGCGTTGGTATGACAGCGGTAACCGACAAGAAAGTGCTGCTCGAAGTGGCCGATTTGAAAGTGCACTTCGACATTCATGACGACAAACAGTGGTTCTGGCAGCCGCCGAAAACCCTGAAAGCGGTCGATGGCGTCACGCTGCGGCTGTTCGAGGGGGAAACCCTGGGCGTGGTCGGCGAGTCCGGCTGCGGCAAATCCACCTTCGCGCGCGCCATCATCGGCCTGGTGAAGGCCACCAGCGGGCGCGTCGCCTGGCTGGGCAAAGATCTGCTGGGCATGAGCGACGCCGACTGGCGCAAAACCCGCAGCGATATCCAGATGATTTTCCAGGATCCGCTGGCTTCGCTCAACCCGCGCATGACCATCGGCGAGATCATCGCCGAGCCGCTGCGCACCTACTACCCGAAAATGCCGCGTCAGGAAGTGAAGGACAAGGTCAAGGCGATGATGCTGAAGGTCGGCCTGCTGCCTAACCTGATCAACCGCTACCCGCACGAGTTTTCCGGCGGCCAGTGCCAGCGTATCGGCATCGCGCGCGCGCTGATCCTCGAGCCGAAGCTGGTGATCTGCGACGAACCGGTCTCCGCGCTGGACGTGTCGATTCAGGCGCAGGTGGTGAACCTGCTGCAGCAGCTGCAGCGCGAGATGGGGCTGTCACTGATCTTTATCGCCCACGACTTGGCGGTGGTGAAGCACATTTCGGATCGCGTGCTGGTGATGTATCTGGGCCATGCGGTGGAGCTGGGCACCTATGACGAGGTGTACCACAATCCGCAGCACCCTTACACCAAAGCGCTGATGTCGGCGGTGCCGATCCCGGATCCGGACAAGGAGAAGGAAAAGCAGATCCAGTTGCTGGAAGGGGAGCTGCCTTCGCCGATCAACCCGCCGACCGGCTGTGTGTTCCGCACCCGCTGCCCGATCGCTGGGCCGGAGTGCGCCAAGACGCGTCCGCTGCTGGAGGGCAGTTTCCGCCATGCGGTTTCGTGCCTGAAGGTCGATCCGCTGTAATGCGCCGCTAGCCGGCAACAAAAAGCCCCGCTGAATGAGCGGGGCTTTTTTTATCCGATATGCTATCGGCGAATCACTCTTTCCACAGAATGTGGCACAGCTTGTGGTCTTTCTCGCGGCAGATCAGCACGCGGGCGAACACGTCGTTGATCGGCTCGCCGTCGCTGTCCGCGAGACCGATCACTACCTCGGCGAAGAAGTCCGGGTTCAGATCGTAATCCACGTGCTCGCTCCAGTCTTCGGAGGGGTCGTACAGTTCGGCGCCGCCGCGCTCTTCAAACTGCAGGTTGAACAGCAGAATATCCGCCGGATCCAGATTGTCGCCGGCCAATTCGAGGAAGATGTCGTAGGCCTGTTCCAGCGTTTCGTCTTCGGTAAGGCGGTTATTCAAATCCATAAAAAAATCCTGATAACAAATGATTTGGCGCTATTAAAGCACGCTCGTCGTGGCTTTTACAGCAGCGGGCTGAAAAAGTAGAACAGGCGCTCGACCAGGCGATGCCAGAACGGCCGCTTCAGCCACTCTTTGGCGTTCAGCAGTTTGGAACGGGCGATGTAATCTTCCTGCACGCAGGCCAAATCGCTGCCGAAGCCGTCATCATCGATCACCAGTGTGATCTCGAAATTCAGCCACAGGCTGCGCATATCCAGATTGACGGTGCCGACCAGGCTGAGTTGCCCGTCCACCAGCACGCTCTTGGTATGCAGCAGGCCGCCTTCGAACTGATAGATCCTGACGCCGGCCTCCAGCAGCTCGGAGAAGAACGCGCGGCTGGCCCAGCGCACCATCATCGAATCGTTGTCGCGCGGCACGATGATGCTGACCTCGACGCCGCGCAGGGCGGCGGTGCAGATGGCGTGCAGCAGATCGTCGCTCGGCACGAAGTACGGCGTGGTCATGATCAGCTGCTCGCGCGCGGAATAGACCGCGGTCAGCAGCGCCTGGTGGATCATCTCCTCGGGGAAGCCGGGGCCGGAGGCGATCACCTGAATGGTGTGGCCGCTCTCCTGTTCGAACGGCATGATGTTGACGTCCGGCGGCGGCGGCAGAATGCGCTTGCCGGTTTCAATCTCCCAGTCACAGGCATAGACGATGCCCATGGTGGTGGCCACCGGGCCTTCCATGCGCGCCATCAGGTCGATCCACTGGCCGACGCCCGCATCCTGCTTGAAGTAGCGCGGGTCGACCATGTTCATGCTGCCGGTATAGGCGATGTAGTTGTCGATCAGCACCACTTTGCGGTGCTGACGCAGATCCATGCGGCGCAGGAACACGCGCAGCAGGTTGACCTTCAGCGCTTCCACCACTTCGATGCCGGCATTGCGCATCATCGCCGGGTAGGGGCTGCGGAAAAATTGCAGGCTGCCGGCGGAGTCGAGCATCAGGCGGCAGTGTACGCCGCGCCGCGCGGCGGCCATCAACGATTCGGCCACCTGATCGACCAGGCCGCCGGGCTGCCAGATATAGAACACCATTTCGATGTTGTGGCGCGCCAGCTCGATGTCGCGGATCAGCGCTTTCAGCGTGTCGTCGGTGGTGGTGAGCAGCTGCAGCTGGTTGCCCTTGACGCCGTCAATGCCCTGGCGGCGGTTGCACAGTTGGAACAGCGGTTCGGCGACTTCGCTGTATTCGGTGGCGAAGATGCGGCGGCTCTCTTTCAGCTCCTTCAGCCAGCGCGCGGTCGACGGCCACATGGCCTTGGCGCGCTCGGCCCGGCGCTTGCCCAGATGCAGCTCGCCGAACGATAAATAGGCCACGATGCCGAACAGCGGCAGAATATAGATAACCAGCAGCCAGGCCATGGCAGAGGGAACCGCACGGCGTTTCATTAAAATGCGCATCGTCACGCCTGCGATCAGCAGCCAGTAGCCGAACACCATGAGCCAACTGATTACGGTATAAAATGTTGTCATAAAGGCGAAAAATCCCGTTCGCAAACCACCAATGATGAGTGTACGCACAGATCGGGCAAGGCGAAACCTTTTATCGGCGCTTATGTTACATAAATATGATGAAGTTAAGGCACTTGCTGAAAATGAAAGGGCGGCTTTTGCCCGCGCGGCGTCCGCTGTGCCGCCGATAACGGCGGCTTGGATCACGGGCGGAAAGGGCTATAATGCCCGCGGTTGGCATTAGACGAACGAGTGACGGAATTATGAGACGCAGTAGAAATGAAGTGGGCCGCTGGCGCATGTTGCGGCAGAGCCAACGCCGCCGGCATCGTTGGCTGGAGCGCCAGTCGTGCAGCAATCGCCATATCATCCGGGTGCGGCGCCGCCTGGACGATCAGCATCGGCGCGCGCTGCTGTTTGCGGTATCCTGCGAGTGGTAAAACGAAAACAGTCCCGTAAGGGACTGTTTTGTTATGGCGCCAGGGTTATTTGCCCAGATAGGCGTTGAGCATCCAGACCTGTTTTTCCTGCTCTTTGATGTAATCGCTCATCAGCGACGCGGTGCCTTCGTCGCCGGCGTCCGCCGCCACCGTCAGCAGTTCACGCTGCTGTTGCAGCAAGATTGAATACCCTTCCAACAGGCCGCGCAGCGTGCCCTTATCATCGGTCACGTTGGTGTGTTCCTTGATGTCGGCGGTTTTCAGATAGTCGCTGAAAGCGTGACGCGGCTGCGAGCCCAGCGTCAGAATACGTTCCGCCAGCTCGTCCACCTTGGTCAGCAGATCGTTATATGTCTCTTCGAACTTCGCGTGCAGTTCAAAGAACTGCGGGCCGGTAATGTTCCAATGATAGCCGCGCACGTTCATATACAGCACCTGATAGTTCGCCAACAGCGCGTTCAGCGCTTCGGCGAGTTTTGCCGATTGTTTACTGTCGAGGCCGATATGGGTTTTCGCTGCTTTCTTTGCCGTTGCCATAATAATCTTCTCCTGATTATCTGTTCCGATAGTAGACAGAATCAATTTCCATAGGGGATACAGTAACCGGATTTATCGCAGGGTTAAACACGATAACAGGCATTATTGCCATCGTTCAAACCGATGACGACAAATCCGTCGAGCAAATTGCCGAATCAGTTTACGCAGGTTCCGCCGGCGAAAAAAGCCGCTTTTATCGGTTACTTGCGCAGCGCCAGTTTTACCGCCCCGGCGCCCAGCGCCATTAACAGCGCGGCGGCGATCAGTACCGTAATAAACGCGCGATCAAAGGCCAGACGCGCCAGCTGCGTCAGCTGCTGCGCGCGATCGGCCGCCATCCCGGCCGCCAGGCGCAGGGCTTCGTCGATGCTGTCGTATGCCAGCGGGTTGACCGGCAGCTCCGCCGGCAGCGCCAGGCTATGGCTGTAAACCGCCGTCATCAACCCGCCGAGCAGCGTCACGCCCAGCACGCCGCCCAGCTCGTAGGAGACGTCCTCGATCGACGCCGCCATGCCGGATTTTTCCTCCGGCGCGTTCAGCATGATGGCGGTGGAAGCGGCGGTGATCACGCCGCCGAGGCCAAAGCCCACCAGCGCCAGGCTGACCAATTGCAATGCCATGCCGCTCTGGTATAACGCGGCAAGACCGGCGATGCCGAGAGTGGTCAGGACAAAACCGCCGAGGATGATGCTGCGTTCGCCGTAGCGCGGCAACAGCAGGCCGGCTACGGGCCCCGCCAGCGCCGAGGCCAGCGGGATCGGCAAAATAAACAGCGCCGCCTGCAGCGGGCTGAGGCCGAGCACCAGCTGTAGGCGTTGGCTGAGCACCAGTTCGATGCCGATCAGCGCCACCATCGACAACAGCGCCACGCCGATGCCGCCGGCGAACAGCCGGTTGCGGAACAGAGAGAAATCGATCATCGGGTGGGCGCTGCGCTGCTGGCGTCGCACGAACAGGGCCAGGAACAACACGCCGATCAGGGCTGCCACAAGCAAGGCACTCACATCAGGCGTCGGCTTGCTCAGCTCCTTCAGCGCATAGATAGCGCCGACCAGGCCAATCATGATCTGCACCGAGCCGACGATGTCCGAAGGGCGCGGGTTATCGCCACCGCAGCGCGGGATCAGTTTCCACGCCAGCGGCCAGACCAGCAGCACGACCGGCACATTGATCAGGAACACCGAACCCCACCAGAAATACTCCAGCAGCAGGCCGCCGACCACCGGGCCGATGGCCGCGCCGCCGGAGGCCACCGAGGCCCAGATGCCGATCGCCAGCGCGCGTTCGCGTTCGTCGGTAAAGACGTGGCGCACGATGGACAGCGTGGCGGGCATCATCATCGCCGCGCCAACGGCGAGGAACACCCGGGCGGCGATCAGCCACTCGGCGGTGGGCGAGAACGCGGCGCACAGCGACGCGACGGCAAACACCGGCAGTCCGGCGAGAAACAGCCGTTTATGGCCGATGCGATCGCTCAGCATGCCGGCGCCGGGCAACAGGCCGGCCACCACCAGCGGGTAGGCGTTGACGATCCAGAGTTTTTGCGAAGCGCTGGCGTCCAGCGCCTGGGTTAAGCGCGGCAGGGCGGTATATAACACCGTCATATCGATGACGATCAGGAACAGGGCGCTGGCGACCATCGTCAGGATCAACCAGCGGTTCTTGGCGTACATAAGTCATAATCCAGTTAAAGTGGGCCGCGCGGAGGCGCCGCCATTCGGGTAACCCACCGGCGATGCCGGGTGGTATACTGGTGATAATATATATCCATACGTTCGTATTGAAAAGAAGGGTTTCTTAATGGGACGTCAACGCAGCATCGATCGCGACAAGGTTTTGGACATCGCAGAAGAAATCGTCGCCACCCAGGGCGCCGCCGGCTTGACCATCGACGCCGTCGCCAAAGCGATGGGGATCTCCAAGGGCGGGGTGCAGTATTGCTTTGGCAGCAAAGACGCCCTGATTGATGCCATGTTCGATCGCTGGGGCAGTGCCTATGAAACGCTGTTCACGGCTATCGCCGGCGACGATCCTTCACCGCAGACCGCTGTGCGGGCGCATATGCTGGCCACCCACAGTTCGGATCAGACCGCCAGCGCCAAGGCCGCCGGGCTGATGGCGACGCTGATTCAAACGCCGGAGCATCTGGCGAGCACGCGCGAATGGTATCGCAGCCGCATCGCCGGACTCGATTTGGCCACCGAAGAGGGCAAGCGCGCGCGCCTGGCGTTTCTCGCCACCGAAGGCGCCTTTATGCTGCGTTACTTTGGTTTGATGGATATCGACCAGGCGGAATGGGAAACGATGTTCGCCGATATGCAGGCGTTGATTTTAACTGAGGATGCCTATCGCACTGATAGCTAGTAAAGCCCGCAGTGAAGGGCGTATGGTTATCGAACAAGATATTCCCTCGAAGAACTTTTAAGCCAGCCACTCCGTGCTGGCTTTTTTTTGTTTGCAGGCAAGCGCCCAAGCGGTGCCCCCCTGGAGGCAGGGGGCGGGGGGATTATTTACGGGCGTCCAACAGCGATTGGGCGTTCTCTGCGGTGACGACGGTCCACGGAATGTAATAATGCTTCTGCGTGCCGCCTTCCCATTTCAGATCCTTGGCGTACTGTTTCCAGATATCCGACTGCGGCTGATAGCTTTCACCTTTCACGGCGCGCAGCGCGACGTCGATGGACCCCTGCATCTGGCCTTTGGCATCTTGCAGGATAGAGACCATTTCACCGGCCTGCACCGCATGAATCGCGTCGGAAACGCCGTCAACGCCGGCAATCGCGAAGTCCTTCACATTCAGGCCGGCGCCTTTAATCGCCTCGATAGCGCCCAGCGCCATCTCGTCGTTTTGGCCAATCACGCCGTTGATTTTGCCCCGATGTTTCTGCAGCCAGTTTTCCATCAGCGGCTGCGCTTCCGCGCGTGACCAGTTGGCCGTTTTGCGTTCAAGTACGGTGACCTGGCCGGCGCCGCACTCGGCTATCGCTTTATCATTGCCCTTGCCGCGCTGGATCTCGCCGCTGCCGCCTTTCGGGCCTTCGATAATCACCACGTTCACCTTATGGTTCTTGCAGTCGAGTTTGTCCAGTACGGCTTTGGCTTCCAGATATCCCCCCAACTCGTCATTAGACACCACTTCAGACGTCATCGCGTCCGTGTTCAGGCGCGCATTGGTGACCACCACCGGGATTTTGGCCTCGTTGGCATTGGTGACGATATCGATATTGGCCTCAAAATCCATAGGGTTGACGATAATGGCATCGGCGCGCGTCTGGATAGCGGTGGCGGCCTGATCGTTTTGCACCGATGCATCATAACGCCCATCGTAGAAGGTCAGCACGGCTTCGCCGCTTTTCACCGCCGGGTGTTCCTTCCCGAACCTTTCCATCAATTGCACGAACTCGGCTTTGTTGCCGTACATCAATACCGCGATTTTAACCGGGGCGGCCTGGGCTGCCGACAGGCTGCCCAGCATCAGGGCAGAGGCAAACAACGCTATCTTGGTCTTATTCATGGTTTTCTCCTGGTAGAGTTGGGTCTGATGTTATTAATCGCGCTGTTGCTTACGCGAGGGGTCGAGCAATACGGCAAGGACGATCAATGCGCCTTTGATAATTTGTTGGTAATACGACTGCACGCCGAGCAGATCGAGGCCGTTATTCATCACCCCGATAATCAGCACGCCGAAGAAGGTGCCGACCAGCGTACCGACGCCGCCGGCCATGCTGGTGCCGCCGATCACCACCGCCGCGATGGCGTCCAGCTCATACCCTGCGCCGGCATTGGTCTGCGCCGAACCGGTGCGCGCCGTGAGGATCAGGCCGGCGATGCCGGCCAGCGCGCCGCACAGCGTATACACCAGTATTTTGATGCGGGTCACGTTGATCCCCGAGGTGCGCGCGCTCTTCGGGTTGCCGCCGACGGCGTAGATGTAGCGCCCGAAGAGGGTTTTATTCAGCACGAGCCAGGCGAGGGCGAACAGCACGATGAAGATGATGACGGGCACCGGAACGCCGCCGACATAGCCATTGCCTAACCAGCGGAAATCGCTGTTCAATTGCGATACCGGATTGCCGTTGGTGGTCAGCATGGTTAAACCGCGCGCCGCGGAGAGCATGCCCATGGTGACGATAAACGGCTGCAGCCGATAACGGGCTAACACGGTGCCGTTCATCAGGCCGCAGACGATGCCGATGCCCAGCGCCACAATCAGCGGCGCCATGACGGCGGTCGCGGTGTCGCCGATAGCCAATCCGCTGTTGTTGGTGGCAAAGCGGGCGGCGACGATCCCGCTTAACGCCAGCACCGAGCCCACGGAGAGATCGACGCCTGCCGTGATAATGACGAAGGTCATGCCGATCGCCAGAATGCCGTTGATCGAGACCTGGCGCAGGACGATCAGGGTGTTTTCATTGCTGAGAAAATAGTTGCTGCTCCAGGCCCCCTGAGCGACCTGATATTCGCCAATCAGCGCCACGATCAGGCACAGGGCGAAAAAGGCGATGATAATGCCGTATTTGTGCATACGGCGCTTATTGCGGGTGAAAAATGAAATTCCTGGTGATAAGGAGTGGGCGCTGCTCATTTTTTTTCTCTCTCTGTTAAACCGCAAGTTTCATCAGTGCTGCCTGGGTCGCATCGGCTGCCGAAAGCTCGCCGGCCAACTGCCCGTCACGAAACACCAATATGCGATCGCTCATGCCGATAATTTCCGAAAGCTCGGAGGAAACCATAATGATCCCTTTGTTTTGCAAGGCGAACTCCGACATAAATCGATAGATCTCTTTCTTGGCCCCGACGTCGATACCGCGCGTCGGCTCGTCGAGCAGCAAAACTTCCGGATCCAGCAGCGCCCAACGGCCCAGCACGACTTTTTGCTGGTTGCCGCCGCTCAGGTTGCCCACCGGCTGTTCGCCGTCGTGGGTTTTAACGTTGAAGCGCTGGATCATGTCGCGGGTTCGCGCCTGCTCCCGTTTCTCGCTGACAAACCCCATCCGGCTGATGGCGGCAAAAGAGGCGATATTGATGTTTTCACTGACGGAACGGCACAGCACCAGGCCGGTTTCCTTGCGATCTTCCGTCACGTAGGCAATACCGCTGTCGATGGCCTCGCGCGGAGAGTGGCGGTTCAGCGTCTTGTCGCCCAGGCGAATCGTGCCGCTGTCGGCATGCTGAATGCCGAAGATAAGATCGAGAAATTCACTGCGGCCCGATCCCACCAGCCCATAGATGCCCAGGATCTCACCGTGCTTCAGCTGCAGGCTGATATCTTTTATCTTGCTGCGCCAACACAGGTTATTGACCGCCAGCAAGACCTGTTCGCCGGGCTGATTGAATTTGGCGAACTCGCTGTCGTACTCGCCGCCAATAATGTGTTCGATCAGCTGTTCACGGGTAATGTCGGCGATATAGCCTTCATGGATATAGGCGCCGTCGCGGAAAATGGTGTAGCTGTCCGCGATTTGGAATATCTCTGACAAACGGTGAGAGACGTAAATAATGCCTTTACCTTTTGCCGCCAGTTGCTGAAGCGTCTGAAAGATTTTCTGCGCATCCTCTTCGCCAATCGCCGAAGTGGGTTCATCCATGATGATGATGTCGGCATTGGCATGCGACAGCGCCTTGGCGATCTCGACCAGCTGCTGTTCGGCGACGCTCAGGTTGCGCATTTTTTCTCGGGCGTCGATCTTGAAATCGAGTTCTTTGAGCAGGCTGGTCGTGCGCTGGTTGAGCGTTGCGAAATCGACGAACCCCAGGCGTCTCGGCTCGCGGCCCAGCCAAATGTTTTCGGCCACCGTCAGATCCGGGATCGCGCTCAGCTCCTGCTGCACGATGGCGATGCCGGCATTGAGGGCTTCCCGCGGATGATGAAATTCGCAGCGTTGGCCATTGATAAAAATGTCGCCGCCGTCGGGTTGAATAAAGCCCATCAGAATGCTGAGAAAGGTGGATTTACCCGCGCCGTTGCCGCCGCACAGGGCATGGATGGATCCGCGCCGCAGGCAAAACTCCGCATTCTTGAGCGCCACGACCGGGCCGAAGGCTTTCCTGACGCCGCTGACCTCCAGCAGGTAGGCGGGCGCTGGCGTATGGGGATCTCGCGTCACAGTTGCACCTCCGGATAGGTCTGCTGCAAGCGTTGCAGGTAGCGTTGATAAAGCGTCTCGTATTGCGCCTGCCTGCCGGCGTTTGGCGGCGTGCGCGTGGCCTCATCCAGCGCAACGAAGCGTTGGCACAGTTCGGCCAGCAATGCGACGGCGTTCCGGCGCGGATCGTCGGCCAACATCGTCGCCCACATCGCCTGAATGGCGCCGCCCAGCGCCGCGGTCTCTTTGGCTTTCAGACAGACCACCGGGCATCCCATTACGTCCGCGACGATTTGTCGCCAGGCGGCGCTGCGGGCGCCGCCGCCGGTGAGGCGGATTTCGCGCGCTTCGATGCCCTGACGGCGAAACAGCTCGATGCCATAGCGCAACCCATACGTGGCGCTTTCGACCACCGCCAGGCAGAGATTGGCGCGGGTAAAGTTGTCGCTATCGAGGTTATGCAGGCTGGCGCGCGCGTGGGGCAATGGCGGAACGCGTTCGCCATTGAAGAACGGCAGCATCTCGACACCGCCTGCGCCGGGCGAAGCCTGCGCCAGCAAAGCGTTAAAGCCGGCAAGATCTTGGTCCAGCAGCGTTTGTACCGCGGTGGTGGCCGAGGTGACATTCATGGTGCAAATCAATGGCAGCCACCCGTTGGTGCTGGAGCAGAAGCCGGCAATCATGTCCGATTCCGCCGTGACGGGGGCGGCGGACCAGGCGAACAGCGTGCCGGAGGTGCCCAGGCTCAGGGTGAGGGTGCCGGCCTCGATGTTGCCGGAACCGATGGCCGCCATCATGTTGTCGCCGCCGCCGGTCGAGACCCGCACTGCCGGGCCGAGGCCGAGTTTTTCCGCCGCGGCGGGGCGCACCGTGCCGATGCAGCACTCCGCGCTTTTGAGCGGCGGCAGGGCTTGCCACAGGCGGCCGCTGTCGTCGATGAGATCGACGGCGGTTTTGCTCCAGCGACGGGTGCGCACATCGAACAACCCGGTGCCGGAAGCGTCGCCATATTCCGCTACGCGCTCCCCGGTCAGCCAGAAGTTCAAGTAGTCATGGGGCAACAACACGGTATGCAGTTGTGCCCACAGCGCCGGATGGTGCGTCTTGAACCAAAGGATTTTTGACGCGGTATAACCGGTGGCGATCCGCAGGCCAAGCGTTTCCAGCGAGCCGTTGGCTCCGCCGAGCTGTTGCAGGAGCCGTTCGTTTTCTTCTGCGGTTTCGGTATCGCACCACAGCTTGACGCTGTGCAGCACGTTGCCGTCTGCGTCCAGCGGCACAAACCCATGTTGTTGGCCCGAGACCCCCAGAGCGTGAATCTCCCGTGCATCAACGCCGGCGTGAGTCACGGCTTGGCGAAAAGCGATGACTAGCGCCTCAATCCACCAGTCGGCCTCCTGTTCGCGCCGGCCATTGGCTTGGCTGATGAGACGGTGAGGGGCGTTACCCTCACCGAGGATCACGCCCTGTGTGCTGTCGACAATCACGACTTTCGTGCCTTGCGTACCGCAGTCTATGCCAGCATAGAGCGCCATAGGATCACTCCATCTCCAGCATGATTTTGATGTCTGAGGCATGTCCCGCCGCCGCGCGCTCGAAGGCCGCCACGCTGTCGGAGAACTTGTAGGTTTGGCTTATCAACGGCTGGACGCGCAGCTTGCCGCTGCTCAACAGCCGCAGCGTGCGCGGGTACATGTTGGCGTAGCGGAAAATGGTCTTGAAGGTAATTTCCTTGGCCTGCGCGGCGACGATATCCAGCGGCGCGGCATCGATCGGCATGCCGACCAGCACGGCGGTCGCCCCGGGCGCCGCATGTTCGGCCAGCGTAGCGATAGCCGGTTTCGCGCCGCTGCATTCAAACACGACATCGGCGCCATTGCCGCTGGTGAGGGCGGCCACTTTCCCCGCCAGGTCGCCGGTTTTGATATTGACGGCGTGCAGCCCCTCGTAACTGGCCGCCACGGCGAGTTTTTCGTCGAACAGATCGCAAATAATGACGTCCGAGCAGCCGCCCGCCAGCGCCGCGAGGGCGGTGACCACGCCGATCGGCCCGGCGCCGATCACCAGCGCGATATCGCCGGGTTTGATCCCGGCTTTGGTGGCCGCTTGCATGCCGATGGCTAAGGGTTCCACCATGGCGCCTTCAGCGAAACTGACGTTGTCCGGCAATTTGAACGTGAAGGCGGCAGGGTGGATGACGGTTTCGCGCAGGCAACCGTGTACCGGCGGCGTCGCCCAGAAGCGAACGGCCGGGTCAAGGTTGTAAATACCGGCGCGCGTCTGCGCCGAGTTGAGATCGGGAATGCCGGGCTCCATGCAAACGCGATCGCCGATGCTGAGGTGAGTGACGTTTTTACCTGTCGCGAGCACCACGCCGGAGGCTTCATGGCCGAGCACCATCGGGGCGTTAACCACGAACGGGCCAATGCGGCCATGTTGGTAATAGTGCACATCACTGCCGCAGATGCCCACGGAATGAATTTTTATCTGCACATCATCGGGGCCCAGCGTTTCGGCAAGCTGGACGTCCTCGATAGCGATTTCCCCCGCTTTGGCCAACACTAATGCTTTCATATTGCCTCCTGGTGAATCATTTTTATGGTAACGGTATCATTTCAATGCGGCGATATTGGGCCAAAGCGAGGGGGTAAACTGTGATCGATGTTGGAATTACTCGACGAGAGTTAATTTTGCTGGTGGGTTGTTATTCAATATGGGGATAGCGATCACAAAATCGGCGATGCAATGACGGTTTTAATATCAGCGTGCTGATATCGATACCGTTACTTTGCAGGGGAAATGATGAACAAACGACAAACCGCCATAGCCGCTACGCTGGAATATTTGCGCAAGGCGGACATTATTCTGACTGAAGAAGAACAGCAACGTATTGAAATTGCGACGTTTGGCCTGGCCGACTATCCCGCCTCAGGGCTGCAACTGCTGACCTATGTCAACTCGCCTCGCTATTGTGCGAAAGAGTTGGTGCTGTTTCCAGAGCAGACTTGCCCGGAACATTTGCATCCTCCTTTCGCCGGCACGCCGGGCAAGCAAGAGACGTTTCGCTGCCGTTGGGGCGAGGTGTTTCTGTTTGTCGATGATGAAAACCTGACGCTTAATGACGCCGGCGGTGAACCGGTATGCCGGGTGCCAGAGGGCGCGGAGCCTTGGTATACCTGCAATCGCTATATCCTCTTGCGGCCGGGCGAGCAATACACCATCGCGCCCAATACCCGGCACTGGTTTCAGGCTGGAAAGCGGGGGGCGGTGGTGTCCGAGTTCTCTTCCGAGAGCCGTGACGAGCTGGATATCTTTACCGATCCCCGGATTAACCGCCTGGCGGGCGTAAACCATTAGCGCCACGATGAAAGTTCTGTCATGATGTTGTTAATGGTACAAAATGATACTCAAAGCTAAGGAGCTGCATTTGGCAGTGGGTCGAGGACGGAAAGCGACGCTGGCTAGCGTGGCCGCACAGGCAAACGTCAGTAAAATCACCGCGTCGCGGGCATTTTCACAGCCGGACAAGGTTCATCCGGAAACGCTGCGCCGCATTCGGGAGACCGCTGCCGAGCTCGGCTATGTGGTCAATGCCGCGGCGCGTAACCTGCGGGCAAAAAGCAGCAGAACCATCGGCATCGTCAACCCTGATATGGCCAACCCGTTCTTTGGCGGCCTGACGCGGCTGATGACGCTTGAAGCGCAAAAAATGGGGTATGACACCCTGGTGTTCGACTCCTATGAGTCTCAGGAAAGCGAAGACAGAATCATCGACAAGCTGATTGGCTACAACGTCGATGCGATCATTCTCTCGGTCATTTCCAACGATCATCTGTACCAGCCCTCCTATCTAAAACGGTTGGAAACCTTGAATATTCCGGTGGTGCTGATCGACCGGGAGCTGGACAATCGCCACTGCAGCGGGGTGTATATCGATAACCTGGACTGCGGCCTCCAGGCGGGGCGCTGGCTGCTGGAACAGAAGGCGCAGCGGGTGGTGGTGGTCTCCGGGCCGGAAAACTCCAACGTGGCGCGTGACAGGGTCACTGGCTTACAAGCGGCATTACAAGGCAAGGTGGCGTCGCTTGAAGTGCTGTATGCCGATTTCTTTATGGATGTCGCCTGGCAAGAAACGAGCCGTTGGCTGGCCAATAACCGCGCACCGGACTTTTTCGTCGGCTGCAATAACCAGATCTCCCTGGGCATTATCAAGGCCTGCATTGAACACCGGCTGCCGTTGATGCAGGACGTGTCGCTGTTCAGCATCGATGAGGTATCGCATGCCGAGATCTACGGTTTTCATTTCCCTTGCGTGTCGCACGATTTGCAAGAGATCGCCTGGCAAGCGTTGAATCTGGCGATCCGTCGCATTGCCGACCCCGATATCAAGCCGGGCAAGGTGGTGGTGCGGGGAAAACTCATCGCGTAGCGGCGGCGCCGTTCGCTTTACCCGTCATTTTTCAGCGCGTTGCGCCGTTTACGGCTCATCCCCCCGGCGGGACGGATTAGCAACCACAAACCGCTTCCTGCGGCCGCCGCGCCCAGCAGCATCGGCCAGGAAAGGGGCTCATCGAACATTAACCATGCCCAGCAGAAAGTGACGAAGGGACTGAGAAACAGCAGGCTCGTCACGCGCAGCGCAGAGGTGAGCCTTAGACAAAACCAGTACAGCCCGTAGCCGCCCAGCGTCGCCAGCAGCGCGGTCCAAAGCACGCCGATCACAAAACCCGTCGTCATGGTTGGCAGCAACGGGCCTTCAGCGGCGGCCATCGCGGCGAAAGCCAGTGCTGAAACCGCGCTTTGTATCCCCAGCGCGGCCGGCAAACTCATTGCCTGCGTCTGCGGCAGCCTTTGCTGCCACAGCGTCGCCAGCGCCAGCGACAGCATCCCCGCCAGCGGCAACAAGTAGCTCCACATTGGGGCGTTTCCCCATGAGATGGCGCTGCCGGTCGCCAGTGTTACCCCGCTAACCCCCAATGTTAACCCGAACCAGACGCGGCCATCGGGCAGGCGACGTTGCAACAGCATGCTCAGCAGCGCCGTGCCGAGAGGGAGCAAATCGGCGATGAGCGCGGCCAGCCCGGCCGGCACGCCATATTCAATGCCTTTGCTGACGCCGGTCAGGTAACCGGTCATGGCGAGCAACCCGATCCCGGCGTGAACAGCTACCGTCAGCGGAGATGCGCGCCTTATGGCGCTCAGGCTAAACGGCAGCAGCGCGAACGCGACCACTACGCCGCGCCAGAACGCCACCAGCAACACCGGCGCGTAATCGGCGGCGAAGCGGATGCCGACGAAACCGGAGCTCCAGGCCACGATCAGCAGAACCTCGGCCGCAGCCAGCCAGAGGGCGGCTTTGCCGCAGTGGGAAGAGGGGCGGAATTGTGGCAGGGACATGGTGGTCACCTCCTTTTCCGCCTGATGGTAGTGAGTGGCTATAATTTAATAAATCGAATAATTTTTGTTTAGTTGTTTAACGGAGTTAAATCATGCGGCCGACATTGGATATCGATCTCTTACGCACTTTTCATGCCATTGCGCGTTTGGGGCAATTTCGCGCGGCGGCGGCATTTGTCAATCGCAGCCCCGCCGCCGTGAGCGTGCATATCCAGCGCCTGGAACAGCTGGCGGGCGGGCGCCTGCTGGAGCGTGACAATCAGTCCGTGGCGCTGACGCCGCTGGGAAACAGGCTGCTGGCCTCGACGCTCGGGCTGCTGAACGCCCATGACGATATTTTGCGGGAGCTGCAGGGCGCGCCGCTGAGCGGCCATATCAAATTGGGATTGCCCGATGAGTACGCTTCTCATGTGATACGCCATATTTTGCCGCGGTTTGCCGACAGTTTTCCCGCAGTGGAGCTGGAGGTCTCTACCGCCGCCAGCCAGGCGCTGGCGGAACAAATTGGCCGTAATCGGCTGCATCTTGCGCTGGTGGTTCAACCCTCGGGGAGACAGTGCCAGACACCGCTTGCGGTGACTGCGCCGGTGTGGGCCGGAGGCCGTGCGCTGGCGCTGCAGGCTAACCGGCCGTTGCCGCTGGCGTTGCATGCCGCCGATTGCCCTTATCGCGAAGCGATGCTCGAGACGTTGACGGCCGCGGGGCGGCCATGGCGGGTCATTTTAAGCAGTCCCTCGGCCAGCGTGGTGGCCTCTTGCGTAGAGGCGGGGTTAGCCGTCACGTTGCTCGATCGGGCGCGGCTCTCTGGCGCGATGCGGATACTCGAAGAGTTGCCACCGGTCGCGCCGTATGAGGTGCAGCTGCTGCGCTCTTTTGCCGCCGACGGCGAGCCTGCGACGACGATGCTGGAGAAAGTCATCGGCGAGTATTTTCAGGCCGGTGAACGCATCGCGCAGTAAGCGCGGCCAAACCTGGGAGGGCCGCCTCACATCCTATAGCCCAAACACCGCCGCCGCATTGCGATCCAAAATGGCGTTCACGTCTGCCTTTGACAAACCCGCACGGCGGATGTAGTCCACCGTGGTTTGAAACAGGTCGCCCGGCTGGAACGGGAAATCGGTGCCGAACAGCAGCCGCTCTGCGCCGAAGGTCGCCGCCGCCGCTTGCAACGCGGGCACCTGATCGTGGCCTACCGTGTCGTACCACATGCGCAGAGCGGCGCGGCTCGGCGGTTCCGGCGTATGCGGCGCTTCCCATGCGACGGTTTGGTCGAGACGCTCCAGCGTCATCGGCAGCAGGCCGCCCAGGTGCGGCACAATGATTTTCATATCCGGAAAGCGTTGGGGGATGCCGTGGAGAATAAAGTGCATGGCGGCGACCGTATCTTCAATCGGCGCGCCAATCGACCAGGTCAAAGCGTAATCGGCGATCAGCGGCGAGTGTGCGCCGCGGCCGGCGGGATGAATGGCCAGCACGCTGTGGCGGCGATTGAGTTCCTGATAGAGCGGCTCGAACAGCGGGTTGGCAATAGACAGCCCGAGCACCGAGGTGGTGATGCAGGCGCCCAGCATATTGAGCTGGGTAAAGGCCCTTTCAAGCTCGAGCAACGCCGCGTCGATATGCGGCAGCGGCAAAGAAGCGATAGCCCGAAAGCGGGTGGGATAACGCGCTACCAGTTCCGCATATTCATCATTGATCCGGCGCGCGGCATCAACGGCCGCCTGTTCGTCTTCCAGATGCGGCGACAGCGGCGTCGCCGACAGGATTTGCATGTCGATGCCAGCGCTGTCCAGCAGGGCGAAGCGCGCGTCGAGTTCGCGCTCGGTGCGGCCGGCGCCCAGTTGCCGATAGGCGGCGACGTCGTGCACGCCATGCGCTTGCAAAAGATCCAGATACTCTGTGCTCCACAGGTGAGCGTGTACGTCGAGTCGCATCGGTCTATCTCCCGGCTTCGCGGCGATGCCGCGGGTTCAGGAGAGTATAGGCGGGCGACGCGACGCCTCCTGAAGGGAGAGCATTTTTTCTACCGACGGGTTAGGGTGAGAGCACGCATTGATCCGGGAACGGCGCGCGAACGGGCGTTCCCGGTATTGGGGGGCTGGAGATCAGAACACCTGTTTGAACGGTTTCACCGTCACGTCGGCATAGACACCGGCGGCGATATAGGGATCCTGTTGCGCCCAGGCCTGGGCTTGCGCCAGCGACTCGAATTCGGCGATCACCGTCGAACCGGTAAAGCCGGCGGCGCCGGGATCGTTGC
This sequence comes from Serratia sp. CY38905, assembly GCF_052168875.1. Lineage (NCBI taxonomy): Bacteria > Pseudomonadati > Pseudomonadota > Gammaproteobacteria > Enterobacterales > Yersiniaceae > Serratia > Serratia sp. CY38905. The sequence goes on from NZ_JBJNLV010000002.1 coordinate 226,349, forward strand.
TGTCGATGGCCGGGTTAGGGCCGGCGACCACCAGGCGACCGGCGTCGCGCAGCGCCTGCAGGCGCGCCAGGTGTGCCGGACGCACCGCCAGACGATTTTCCAGCGAGTTGGGGACGTCTTGCGCGTAGATCAGATAAAGCATGTTTCACCTTTAAAATCATGGCTATAAAACGGTGCTACCAAGGTAGCGCAAAAGGCGCGACAGGGGAACGGCGTAGGGCGAATTTCCCGGCGGATTGGCGCTTATGCCTTGAAGCCGCTACTTTTTATTCGTATAGTGCGGCGCGCTTAAACTGATATGCCATTGAGGTGAGGACATGACGGAACTGGTAAGGGAAAAACTCGATTTGCCGGCGGGCAAAAGCAAACTGCTGCTGCATTCGTGCTGCGCGCCCTGTTCCGGCGAGGTAATGGAAGCGATCCAGGCCTCCGGGATCGAGTACGCCATTTTCTTCTATAACCCCAATATTCATCCGCAAAAAGAGTATTTGCTGCGCAAGGAAGAGAACATCCGCTTCGCCGAGCAGCACGGGGTGCCGATCATCGATGCCGATTACGATACCGACAACTGGTTCGCCCGCGCCAAAGGGATGGAGAATGAGCCGGAGCGCGGTATCCGCTGCACCATGTGTTTCGACATGCGTTTCGAGCGCACGGCGCTGTATGCGCATGAGCACGGTTACGACACCATCTCCAGCTCGCTCGGCATTTCGCGCTGGAAGAACATGCAGCAGATCACCGACTGCGGCATTCGCGCGGCGGAAAAGTATCCTGACCTGGTGTACTGGGATTACAACTGGCGCAAGAAGGGCGGTTCGTCGCGCATGATAGAGATCAGCAAGCGCGAACGCTTCTATCAGCAGGAATACTGCGGCTGCGTCTATTCGCTGCGCGACACCAACCTGCACCGCAAGGCGCAAGGGCGGCCGCTGATCAAGCTGGGCGTGCTTTACTATGGCGATGAAGAATAACGCTTAATCACCGCAATCAACCCGCTACGGCGGGTTTTTTACTTTTTGACGCCAGGCGAAACGTTAATGAAGCGTGGTGTTCCGGCGATAAAAAAGCAACGGCCAGGTTAATATCCTTATGAGTTTGCTGGTTTTAGCCGCGCATACTGACGATTAAAGCGATAGTTTGCTTTTCGTTATTGAATATGATTGCTATTTGCATTTAAACTTGGCGAACCAGAGGAAACAGAATCATTATGCCGCTAAAAAAGATGTTCCTTAATCGCCGTATATCCGTGCCTTTCGTCTTGTCTGTAGGCCTGCACAGCGCCCTGGTGGCGGGATTGCTTTACGCTTCGGTAAAAGAAGTGGTGGAGCTGCCGAAGCCAGAGGACGCGCCGATCAGCGTCATGATGGTCAACACCGCCGCGATGGCTGAACCGCCACCGCCGGCGCCGGCCGAGCCGGAACCGCCGCAGGTCGAACCTGAGCCGGAGCCAGAACCGGAGCCTATCGTGGAGCCGCCGCCGAAGGCGATCGTGAAGCCGGAGCCGGTCAAGCCGAAACCGAAGCCTAAGCCGAAGCCGAAGGTCGAAAAACAGGTCAAACCGGAGCCGAAGAAGGTCGAGCCGCGCGAGCCGTCGCCGTTCAACAACGATTCGCCGGCCAAGCCGATCGATAAAGCGCCGGTGAAACAGGCGCCTGCTGCGCCGGTGCAGGGCAACTCGCGCGAGGTCGGGCCAAGGCCGATCAGCCGCGCCAATCCGCTCTATCCGCCGCGGGCCCAGGCTTTGCAGATCGAAGGCAACGTGCGGGTACAGTTCGATATCGACAGCGACGGGCGCGTGAGCAACGTGCGCATCTTGTCGGCCGAGCCGCGCAACATGTTTGAGCGTGAAGTGAAGCAGGCGATGCGCAAGTGGCGCTATGAAGCCAAAGAAGCGAAAGATCGCACCGTCACTATCCGCTTCAAGCTGAACGGCACGACTGAATTGAACTGAGTTCGGTCAACACAAAAAGAAAGGGTCGCCTCGGCGACCCTTTTTGCATTTGCGGCGTAGCGTCAGTTTATTCTTCGAAGCCGACGCGGAAATTCATTTTGCCCTCAGGCAGCGCGCGCGAGTTGCCTTCCGCATCGACAGCCACATAGGTGAACACCGCTTCGGTCGCCCGGTAGCGCTGGCCGATCGGGGCGGAGGAGACTTTCTTGACCCACACTTCGATATTGATGGTGATCGAGCTGCGCCCGGTACGGATGCAGTGCGCATAGCAGCAAACCACATCACCTACCGCCACCGGTTTCAGGAAGGTCATGCCGTCCACGCGCACGGTCACCACGCGCCCTTCGGCGATCTCTTTTGCCTGGATGGCGCCGCCGATATCCATTTGCGACATCAGCCAGCCGCCGAAGATATCGCCGTTGGCATTGGTATCGGCCGGCATCGCCAGCGTGCGCAGCACCAGCTCGCCGCTGGGTAAAGGTCGTTGTTGTGTCATAGCAGTCTGCTTTTAAAAGGAGGGAATAACATCATACTGCCCGCGACAAGCGCCGCAGGCATTAACAATTTTGTAACTATTTTTTCTGTTCTTCCGGCATGTGCCGGTAAATATAGATACCGCTGAGGAGGGTGAAGACCAGCGTCAGCACCGTCAGGCCAAAGACTTTGAAATTGACCCAGACGTTTTGCGGCAGCCAGAAGGCGACATAGATGTTCGCCAGGCCGCAGGCCAGGAAAAAGACCGCCCAGGCCAGGTTGAGGTTGCTCCACACTTTGTCCGGCAGCGTCAGCTCTTTGCCCAGCATGCGCTGAACCAGCGGTTTTTTGAGCACCCATTGGCTGATCAGCAGCGCCAGCGCGAACAGCGCGTAAATCACCGTGACCTTCCATTTGATGAACAAATCGTTGTGGAACACCAGCGTCAGGGTGCCGAACACCAGCACCATCAGGAAGGTGATCAACGTCATCTTCTCGACCTTGCGGTATTTAACCCAGGTGAACACCAGCGCCAGTGCGGTAGCGACGATCAACGCGCCGGAAGCGACGTAAATATCGTACAGCTTGTAAAAAGCGAAAAAGACAATTAACGGGAGGAAATCAAGAAACTGCTTCATAAATCAATCCATCATCTGTTCATCGGCCGACTATACCGGATTCGGCGAGCTCTGTGTACCGCCGGGCGCTGCTGATTATCGGTGTTTGGCCGGCGGATTTCTGCCGCGAAAGCAGGAATTTGCATAAACTTACGCGAGAAAGCGCGGGCGCATTGCCAGCGCGTGCCGCAGGCCGCATAGTAAGTAGCATAATAACCAGATAATTTACCGCGGAAAACAGCATGCAGTGGAAATCTCTCCAGGCCCTGACGCCGGGTTTGACGCATTTATTGGGCTATCAACGCAGTTGGCTCAAGCCGGATATTCGCGCCGGCCTTTCCGTCGCCGCCGTCGCCTTGCCGGTGGCCATCGCCTATGCCGAGCTGGCCGGGGTCAGCCCGGTGGTGGGGCTCTATTCCTGTATTTTGCCGATGGTGGCCTATGCGCTGTTCGGATCGTCACGCCAGCTGATCGTCGGGCCCGACGCCGCCACCTGTGCGGTGATCGCCGCGGTGGTGACGCCGCTGGCGGCGGGCAATATGGAGCGCCATTGGCAACTGACCATCATGATGACCGCCATGATGGGCGGCTGGTGCCTGCTGGCCAGCCGGTTCAAGCTGGGGGCGCTGGCGGATCTGCTGTCGCGGCCGATCCTCAGCGGGTTGCTGAACGGGGTGGCGATCACCATTATGGTCGATCAGATCGGCAAGGTGTTGGGGTTCACGGTGCGCCCGGCGCAGCTGATCGAGCGCATCTACGCGCTGCCCGGCAACCTGCTGCACAGCGACTGGCTGACGATGGCGGTGTCGTTATTGACGCTGGTGACGCTGCTCGGATTTAAAAAATGGCGGCCTAACTGGCCGGCACCACTGTTCGCCATCGTGCTGGCGGCGTTCGTGACCTGGGCGGGCGGCCTGCAACAGCATGGCGTGGTGACGGTGGGCGGTTTCAGCGGCGTGTTGCCGATCGTCCAGTGGCCGGATTTCCAGCCCGGTTTACTGCGCGACATGGTGATCCCGGCGCTCAACCTGGCGGTGGTGAGCTTTGTCAGCATGATGCTCACCGCCCGCAGCTTTGCCGCCAAAAACGGTTATGAGGTGAACGCCGACGCCGAGTTTCGCGCGCTGGGGCTGGTGAATATCGTCTCTGCGCTGTCGCAAGGTTTCGCCATCAGCGGCGCAGACTCGCGCACCGCGGTGAATGACGCCAACGGCGGCAAGAGCCAGCTGGTGTCGATCATCGCCGCCGCGGTAATCGCCTTCGTCTTGCTGTTCCTGATGTCGCCGCTGCAGTTTATTCCGGTGGCGGGATTGGGGGTGGTGCTGATGTATGCGGCCTGGTCACTGCTGGACATCCGCGGCATCTGGATCTTGCGCCGTCGCAACGCGCAGGCGTTCCGCCTGGCGCTGTTTACCTTCCTCAGCGTGCTGCTGGTGGGGGTGATCAGCGGCATCGGGCTGGCGGTGTTACTGGGATTGATGCAGTTTCTGCGCACCGTCTTCCGGCCGACGGAACAGCTGCTGGGCGTCAACGACGAAGGCATGATCCATTCCATGGGCAACAACAATGGGGTGAAGGCGGTGCCCGGCGTCATGATGTATCGTTTCAATTCGCCCCTGACCTATTTCAACGTGGCGTACTTCAAACGCCGCATTCTCAATTTGGTCGACGGCACGCCGTTCCAGCCGCGCTGGGTGGTGGTGGACGCGGTGGCCAGTTTTACCCATGCCGATATCAGCGTGCTGGCGGCCATCGACGAACTGAAACGCGATCTGTTACAGCGTAACGTTAGGCTGGTGCTGGCGGGGCGTCGCACCGAACTGACGCGTTGGTTCCGCATCAACCGCTTAGGGCGCGACAAAGAGCTGATTTTGGTGCCGGATCTGTATCTGGCGCTGAAGCTGATTCAGAGTAAGGAGCAGGCGGAAGCCGCCGTGATGGGGTAAACAAAAAAGGGGCGCGCCGAAGCGTGCCCCTTGATTTTCGCTGACGCCGGCGTTAGCCGCGCAGCAGCATATACAGGCGGAACAGGTAGATCAGCAGCAGGGCAGACACCAGGTTGCTCAACGCGGTCAACACCACACTGGCGACGTTCGGCGTCAGCACCGACAGATGGCTCACCAAAAACAGCACCAGCAGTTTGGCCGCCAGCCACAGCATCATCGCCGGCACGATCACGCGCGCATTGGCGAAGGCCAGTTTGCTGCTCAGCTTGAGCGAAGCGAACACGCCTTTCTTGTCGACCGAGGCGATCACCGGCGCCAGCGCGAAGGCGATCGCCATCAGCACGCCCGGCACCACAAACAGCGTCAGGCCAAGCTGGATCAGCAGGGTGCAGATAAACAGCAGCAGCAGCAGGCGCGGCAAGTCGGGCGCCGAGGCGCCGAGCGCGCGCAGGGCGCTGGTGCGTTGCCCTTGCGACACCAGACGAATCAGCGTCAACATCCCGCCGACCAGCAGCACGTTGCCGACCAGCGCGGAGAAGGTGGCGGCCGCCGACACTTTCAGCAACACCATCTGCTGTTCCGGCGTCATCTGCTGGATCACTTCCTGAATGCCCATACCGGTAGACGAAGCGAAATCGCTGGTGGTGGCAGCGAGCGTCGCCAACTGTTCGGCATCGGGGCTGAAGGCCTGATTCAGCAGCACGGAGATAAACGCCGTCAACAACGCCAGCATCAGGATGCTGGCCAGTTGGTTGCGTAAAAAGTTAAAACTGTCACGGTACAAAGCGTTGGCCGTGATAGACATGCAGACTCCTTGGCGTCGGGAAAACAGAGATAAATCAGTGGGTGATTGTACCCTGTTCCACGCCGCTGTGGCACCCCGCGAATTGCACTACGCCTATTTCTTCAACGATCGTCGTCTCAGGCAACGACAGCGGCAGGGGCACCGGCAAGGGCGGCAGGCCGTAGCGTTCCCGGGCGCGATCGCAGGCTTCGTTGCGCAGGCCGTTTTCACCGGACTGATCGAACTCTCTGCACGGGCTGGGCCGATTGAGGTAGATCGAGCAGGACACGGCTTTGCCGATCTCGCCGTCCAGCGCGTTGCAGCGGGGGGACTTGCTGTTGGTCCCCTGCATGCAGCGCAGGAACGGGGTTAAAGGCTCCGTCAGGGAAAGAGGGACGGTGCCGCCGCCGTCTTCGGCTTCGGCCCAATAGAATGACACTCGAAAATAACCGCAGCATGCGCCGCAGCTGACACAGGGATTAAGGATTTCGCTCATCTTGATTGCCCGCCGACTCCTCACGGCACCAACCAAAACCAACACGGAAAATGAAATTACCTCAGCCGCAATTTTCTCCGCAACCGAAATTTGAACATGTAGATAATTTGCAACAAAATCGATTTTTTGATGCAGATCAATCCTTGATTTATTAGGCGGTTAGGTAACCTTGTTTTTAGTAGGATTTTAAATTTTTACACATAAGATGTGATCTCGATGGGATCACAAATACCCGAAAGTAGGTATATTCCCCCTCGAGCGATTAACCACACAAATGGAATGGATAATGAAAAAGACAACTCTGATGGTATTGGCGACGATGATGGCGCCTATGTTGGCAAGTGCGCATCAGGCCGGTGATTTCCTGTTCCGCGCGGGCACCGCGACGGTGCGTCCAAATGCGGGTTCGGACAACGTGCTGGGGTTGGGTTCGCTGGATGCGAAAAACAACACCCAGCTCGGTCTGACCTTCGGTTATATGGTGACGGACAACATCGGCGTTGAGTTGTTGGCCGCAACGCCATTCCGCCACAAGGTGACGCTGGGCGGCACCGATCTGGCGACCGTTCACCAGTTGCCGCCTACGCTGATGGCGCAATACTACTTCGGCGATAAGCAGGACAAACTGCGTCCTTACCTGGGCGTCGGCGTTAACTACACCACTTTCTTCGATGAGAAGTTCAACGACTACGGCAAAAGCGCCGGGTTGAGCAATCTCGATCTAAAAGATTCCTGGGGTGTGGCGGCGCAGGCCGGCCTCGATTACAACCTGGATGAGCACTGGATGCTGAACATGTCGGTGTGGTGGATGAATATCGAAACCAAAACTCGCTTCAACGATGCGAATGGTGGGCACCACAGCTTCGATACGCGTTTGGATCCGTGGGTGTTCATGTTCGGGGCGGGGTACCGCTTCTGATGAAGGCTCCAAGCAGGGAGGCGTTGCGCCTCCCTGTGTCGGTATTATTTAATCTGCATTACGTTTTCAACCGATTTCACGCCGGCCACGCCGCGTGTGACCTGCACCGCACGGTTGGCGTCATCGCTGGACGTCACGAAGCCGCTCAGCTGTACGCGCCCTTTAAAGGTTTCCACGCTGATTTCGCGTGACTTGATGTTTTTATCCGCCAGCAGTGCCGATTTCACTTTGGTGGTGACCACCGTGTCATCGATATAACCGCCCGTTCCCTCAGATTTTGCCGTCGGCGCGCAAGCGCTCACCGCGACCGCCACAACGGCTGCCATGCACAAGGCCGAAAGGGTTTTAAACAGCTTCATAAATTACTCTCCATGCAATGTTATGGTTGAAATTCGCTACGGTTTTTCGCCGCAGCGAGCGCATTCCCCAAATCAAACGAAGAAATGCATAGCGAACAACGTTCATTGTGAGACAAGACCTGGGTTTGTTCAAATTTTTGCTGTAAATAAATGGAACAAACTTTGAGGGGAAACAAGCTGTTAAAGCGAGCGCCGGCAGGGCGCTCGCTGAAGAGGATCACGCCCGGGTGGCGCGCTTCATATTGCTGACGAAGGCCGCCAGCTTGGTCAGCATCTCCGCCGGGTTGGCATGGTGCTGTTCGATGATTTTGACGATTGCCGAGCCGGAGATCGCGCCGGCGGCCCCGGCCTGCAGCGCGGCCTTCACCTGCTCGGGTTCGGAGATGCCGAATCCCTGCAGCGGCGGCGCGGCGTGGTACTCGCGCAGCTTGTTCACCAGGTGATGCAACGGCAGCTGCGCCCGGCTTTCGGTGCCGGTGACGCCGGCACGCGACAGCAGATAGGTGTAGCCGCGGCCGTGCGACGCGATTTCCCGCAGCAGATCGTCATCGGCGTTCGGCGGGCAGATGAAGATCGGCGCGATGCCGTGGCGCGCGGCGGCGGCGCGGAACGGCGCAGACTCTTCAAACGGCACGTCGGCGACCAGTACCGAGTCCACGCCCACTTCGGCGCAGCGTTGATAAAACGCATCGATGCCTTTATGGAACACCAGGTTGGCGTACATCAGCAGGCCGATGGGAATGGTCGGGTGCTTCTGGCGGATGGCCGCCAGCATCTCGAAGCACTGGGTCGGCGTGACGCCGGCGGCGAAGGCGCGCAGCGTCGCGCTCTGGATGGTGGGGCCATCCGCCAGCGGATCGGAGAAGGGGATGCCCAGCTCCAGCGCGTCCGCGCCGGCTTCGATTAGGGTGTCGATAATCTGCAGCGACAGCGCCGGATTAGGATCGCCCAGCGTCACGAACGGGACGAAGGCGCCTTCCTTGCTGCTTTCCAGACGCGTGAACAGTTGCTGATAACGTTCCATCAGATTTCTCCCCGTGCTTTCAAAATGTCGTGAACGGTAAATATGTCTTTGTCGCCGCGGCCGGACAGGTTGACCACCAGGATCTGCTCTTTCTGCGGCGTTTCACGGATCATTTTCAGCGCGTGAGCCAGGGCGTGCGAGGATTCCAGCGCCGGGATGATGCCTTCATGGCGCGACAGCGCCTTGAACGCTTCCAGCGCTTCGTCGTCGGTGATCGACACGTATTCGGCGCGGCCGGTGCTGTTCAGGTAGGCGTGCTGCGGCCCGACGGACGGGAAGTCCAGCCCGGCGGAAATCGAATAGGACTCTTCAATCTGGCCTTCGGCGGTCTGCATCATCGGCGCTTTCATGCCGAAGTAGATGCCGACGTGGCCGTGCTTGAGCGGCGCGCCGTGCTGGCCGGTTTCGATGCCCAGGCCGGCAGGTTCCACGCCGATCAGCCCAACGTCGGCGTCATCGATAAAATCGGCGAACATGCCGATGGCGTTGGAGCCGCCGCCGACGCAGGCGATGACTGCATCCGGCAGGCGGCCTTCGCGCTCCAGCACCTGCGCTTTGGTTTCTTCGCCGATCATGCGCTGGAATTCACGCACGATGGTAGGGTACGGATGCGGGCCGGCGGCGGTGCCGAGCATATAGTGCGCGGTTTCATAGCTGCCGGACCAGTCGCGCAGCGCTTCGTTGCAGGCGTCTTTCAGGGTGGCGGAGCCGCTGTGCACCGGGATCACTTCCGCGCCCATCAGCCGCATGCGGAACACGTTAGGCGACTGGCGCTCGACGTCTTTGGCGCCCATATAGATGCGGCATTTCAGGCCGAGCAGCGCGCAGGCCAGCGCCGAAGCGACGCCGTGTTGGCCGGCGCCGGTTTCCGCGATGATCTCGGTTTTGCCCATGCGCTTGGCCAGCAAGGCCTGGCCCAGCACCTGGTTGGTCTTGTGCGCGCCGCCGTGCAGCAGGTCTTCACGCTTCAGGTACAGCTTGGTGTTGCTGCCGGCGGTGAGGTTTTTACACAGCGTCAGCGCCGTCGGGCGGCCCGCGTAGTTCTTCAGCAGATCGATAAATTCCGCCTGGAATGCAGGATCGCGCTGGGCGCTGACAAAGGCTTCTTCCAGTTGTTTCAGGGCCGGCATCAGAATTTGCGGCACGTATTGGCCACCAAATTCGCCGAAGTAGGGGTTAAGCAGCGTCATGAGAGTTCCCGTTATTATCCGTTATTAATGTTGAGCCGTATTCAGTAGGCGCGCAGGGTCTGGAAGACCGAGGCCAGGCGCGCGGGATCTTTGATGCCCGGTTCGCTTTCCACGCCGGAGTTGAAGTCCAGCCCGGCGCAGCCGAGCTTGGCCGCCTCGACGCAGTTGTCGGCGCGCAGGCCGCCCGCCAGCATCACGTCAGTCAGATCTTCGCCTTGCAACACCGACCAGTCGAAGCGTTGGCCGGTGCCGCCGGCGCCGTTGTCGAGCAGATAGCGATCCACATGCTGCAGATCGCGCGCCGGCACCCGATCTTTCACGCTCAGCGCTTTCCAGATGCGGCAATCGGCCGGCAAGCGGGCGCGCAGGGCGTTGATATAGGCCTGGTCTTCTGCGCCGTGCAATTGCACCGCGTGCAGACCGAGGCGCTCAACGGTCAACGCCACGGTATCGACCAGGGCGTCGCAGAACACGCCGACGTACTTCAGCGGCGCGCCGGAGATCACTTCGCGAGCGCGGGTGATGTCCACATAGCGCGGCGAGCGGCCGACGAAAATCAGCCCGCCGTAGATGGCGCCGGCCTGATAGGCGGCGGCGGCGTCCTGCGGACGGGTCAGGCCGCACACTTTGTTGTCGCCCAGGATCACGCGGCGCACGGCGGCGCGCAGATCGGGTTCCGACATCAGCGCGCTGCCGATCAGGAAACCGTTGGCGTAATGGCTCAGCTCGCGGATCTGCCCGTAGTTGTTGATGCCCGATTCGCTGATCACCGTCACGCCGTGCGGCACGCGCGGCGCCAGCTGACGGGTGCGGTTCAGATCGATGCTCAGATCGCGCAGATCGCGGTTGTTGATGCCGACCACGCGCGCTTCCAGCGCGATCGCGCGCTGCAGCTCTTCTTCGCTGATCACTTCGGTCAGCACGCCCATATTCAGGCTGTGGGCCACCGCCGCCAGCTGGCGGTACTGCTCGTCGGTCAACACCGACAGCATCAGCAGGATGGCGTCGGCCTGATAGTAGCGCGCCAGGTAAATCTGATACGGATCGATGATAAAGTCTTTGCACAACACCGGTTGGCTGACGGTTTTACTGACTAGCGGCAGGAAATCGAAGCTGCCCTGAAAGTATTTCTCGTCGGTCAGCACCGAGATCGCCGAAGCGAAATCTTTATACACCGTGGCGATCTCCACCGGATCAAAGTTCTCGCGAATCAGCCCCTTGGAAGGCGAGGCCTTCTTGCATTCGAGAATGAAAGCCGTCCGGGTGCCCTGCAGCGCGTGATAGAAGCTGCGTTCGCTCGGTACGATGTCGTTCTGAAAGCCGGCCAGGGGCTGTTGCTGTTGTCGCGCCGCGATCCATTGCGCTTTGTCGCGGACAATCTTGTGTAGCACGGTTTCCTGCATCATTTATCCTCTTGCCGCCAGTGCGATGACACGCTCATAGGCCTGCCCGCTGTTGATCATATCCAGTGCCTGCCGCGCATTTTGGCGCAGGTCTTCATGTCCGAATAACTTCAGAAGCAACGCGACGTTGGCTGCGACCGCCGCGGCGTGCGCCGGCTCGCCTTTACCTTGTAACAGCCGCGCCAAAATGTCACGGTTTTCTTCCGGCGTGCCGCCCAGCAAGGCTTCCAGCGGATAGGTTTCCAATCCGAAGGACTGCGGCGTGAGCTGGTAGCTGCTGATTTCGCCGTTGTTCAATTCCGCCACGTGCGTCGGGGCGTGGATCGCCACCTCGTCCATGCCGCCGCCGTGAACCACCGCCGCACGCTGATAACCTAGCACGCGCAGGGTTTCGGCGATCGGCAGTACCAGTTCCGGGCTGTAAACGCCGATCAGCGCCAGCGGCGGACGCGCCGGGTTGATCAGCGGGCCCAGCACGTTGAACAGCGTGCGGGTTTTCAGCTGCTGGCGTACCGGCATGGCGTGACGAAAACCGGTGTGATACTGCGGCGCGAACAGGAAACACACGCCGAGATCGTCCAGCGCCTTGCGCGCTTCTTCCGCCGGCAGATCCAGGCGGATGCCGAACGCCGCCAGCAGATCCGAAGAGCCGGAGCGGCTGGAGACGCTGCGGTTGCCGTGTTTGGCGATCTTCGCGCCGCACGCCGCCGCCACGAAGGCGCTGGCGGTGGAAATATTGATGCTGTTGGTGCCGTCGCCGCCGGTGCCGACGATATCGGCGAACGGGTAGTCAGGGCGCGGGAACGGCTGAGCGTCGTCCAGCAGCGCTTTGGCGGCGCCGGCGATCTCTTCCGGGCGCTCGCCGCGGACTTTCATGCTGATCAACGCCGCCGCCAGTTGGCTCGGCTCCAATTCGCCGCGCACGATGGCGCTGAACAGCTGTTGGCTTTCCTGCTGGCTCATCGACTCGGCGCGGTACAGTTTCTCAAGAATAGGTTGCATCGTCGTGTTCCTTATATTACTTCGCCAGCGCCCAGGCTAGGGTCTGCTCAAGCAGACGCGCGCCGTGGGTGGTCAGAATCGATTCCGGGTGGAACTGGAAGCCGCACACGCGGCGATGATCGTCGCGCACCGCCATCACCATCTCGCCGAACCGGGCGTTGACGGTGAGATCGGCCGGGATATTGCTGCCGACCAGCGAGTGGTAGCGCGCTACCGGCAGCGGGTTGGCCATGCCGGCGAACATACCTTCGCCATCGTGAACGATCGCCGAGGCCTTGCCGTGCAGGATCTCGCCCGCCTGGCCGACCTGGCCGCCGTAGGCTTCGACGATCGCCTGGTGGCCGAGGCAGATGCCGATGATCGGCAGCCGGCCGCGCAGGCGCTGCAGCAGTTCCGGCATGCAGCCCGCTTCGGACGGGGTGCCGGGGCCGGGCGACAGCATCAGCACCGGCTGGGTCATGTGCTCCAGGCGTTCGATGATCACCTCGGCGGCGATCTGGTTACGGTAAATCACCACCTGGTGGCCGCTGGCGCGCAGCTGATCGACCAGGTTGTAGGTAAAGGAATCGACGTTGTCGAGCAGCAGAATATCGGCCATCAGAACACCTCCTTGGCATGGTGCGCAGTGGCGATGGCACGCAGCACGGCACGGGCTTTGTTGCGGGTCTCGTCGGCTTCCGCCTGCGGGACGGAATCCAGCACCACGCCGGCGCCGGCCTGCACGGTGGCGATGCCGTCTTCAACGTAGGCGGAACGAATGACGATGCAGGTATCCAGATCGCCGGTGGCGGTGAAGTAGCCTACCGCGCCGCCGTAGCTGCCGCGGCGTGTGCCTTCGGAGGCGGCGATCAACTGCATCGCCCGCACCTTCGGCGCGCCGCTCAGGGTGCCCATGTTCATGCAAGCCTGGTAGGCGTGCAGCACGTCGAGATCGGCGCGCAGGGTGCCCACCACCCGGGAAACCAGGTGCATGACGAACGAATAGCGGTCCACCTTGGTCAGATCGGCGACGTAGCGGCTGCCGGCCTGGCAGATGCGCGCCAGATCGTTGCGCGCCAGATCGACCAGCATCAGGTGCTCGGCCAGCTCTTTGTGGTCGGTGCGCATTTCCAGCTCGATGCGGCTGTCGAGATCCAGATCCAGCGAACCGTCCTTACTCCGGCCGCGCGGGCGGGTGCCGGCGATCGGGTAGATTTCGATTTGCCGATTGCTCGCGTCGTATTTCAGCGCGCTCTCCGGCGAAGCGCCGAACAGGGTGAAGTCATCATCCTGCATGAAGAACATGTACGGGCTGGGGTTGTTGTCTTTCAAGGTCTGGTAGGCCGCCAGCGGCGCCGGGCACGGCAGGGAGAAGCGGCGCGACGGCACCACCTGGAAAATCTCGCCCTGGCGGATCGCTTCCTGCAGCCCGCTGACCACCGCGCCGTACTCTTCGTCGCTCTGGTTGCAGCTCAGCTGCATGTTTTCCAGCGTTTGGTGCGGGATCGGCTGCGGGGTTTGTTGCAATTCGGCCTGCAGCTGTTCCAGGCGTTGCTGCAAACGCTGCGCTTCACTCGCCTGCTCACTGAAGACGCTGGCCTGCAGACGGGCCGTACCGCGTTGGTGATCCAGCACCAGCAGGGTTTCCGCCAGATAGAAGCAGAAGTCCGGGCAGCGCTGATCCTGGCGCAGCGCCGGCAGGTCTTCGAAACCGGCGACCAAATCGTAGGCGAACAGGCCGCCCAGCATCACGGCTTCGCGTTCGTCCGCCGGGGAGTCCACCAGGGTCAGCAGCGTGCGCAGCGCGTCGAACACCGACAGTGAACGCAGGCGGGCGTCTTCGTCCTGCACCGCGTCGATCGCCGGGAAGCTCAGCTCGCGGCCGTTGGGGCGCGCCTGATTGCGCACCTCGGGCGGCAGCGCTTCGTCCAGTAACGGCAGCAGCGCCGCGCCGTTGGCGGTCAGCGCCTGCACGCTGACGGTGTGGCCCAGTGCGGTAATACGCAGCGCGCTGTCGATCACCAGCAGGCTCTGCAGATTCTGTTTGCTGTTGATTTCCGCCGATTCCAGCAGCAGGGTGGCCGGACGGGCGCCGCACAGCTGGTGGAAAATGGTGGTGGGGTCGCCCCGGTAGCTGGCTTGCGCCTTCAGCAATGTCAGTTGTGGTTTGATGTTCATCATCGGTGGTTCCAGTGAATTCTGTCCATAAAAAAGCCCGCATCAGGTGCGGGCTCAGGAAATCTGCATTGTCAGATGACAGCTATGCGCGATTACACCGCCCGCAAGAGGGAAGTACGCCACCAACCGTGAAGAGAAATGTAGTTGTTCATTTGCTGACTCTCTCTGTTAACGCTCATCCGACACGGCCGTTGCCGTGAACTTGTGTACTAGTTAACTGGTTCGGGAGGGCAAAGTCAACCCTCTTTTTGCACAATGTTTTAGCGGTCAGCGTGAATTATATTCATCATTCCGCTTGGCGTCCGCGGCCGGGGCAGAATAGATTTCCGTCCGGCCGCCGATCGCGGGTATGATAGAAAACCAAGCCATTGCCGGATAGCCGTTTTGACAGACAGTAACCCCCCATCCACCGCCTTTACTCTGTACGACCTCCACAGCCACACAACCGCCTCCGATGGCTACCTGACGCCGACGCAGCTGGTGCAGCGGGCGGTCGAGATGCGCGTGGGCGTGCTGGCGATCACCGATCACGACACCACCGCAGGCCTGGCCGAGGCCGCCGCCGCCATTGCGGAGCAGGCGTTGCCGCTGCGGCTGGTCAACGGGGTGGAAATCTCGACGCTGTGGGAAAATCATGAGATCCATATCGTTGGATTGGGCATGGACGTCGCGCACCCTGCGCTGGTGGCGCTGTTGGCGGAACAAACCGAACGGCGCAATCGGCGTGCGCAGGAGATCGGCGTGCGTCTGGGTAAGGCGCGCATTCCCGACGCCTATACCGGCGCCCAGCGGCTGGCGGGTGCCGGCGCGGTGACCCGCGGCCATTTCGCCCGTTATCTGGTGGAGATTGGCGTGGCGGACAACATGGCGCAGGTGTTCAAGAAATACCTGGCCAAGGGCAAAACCGGCTACGTGCCGCCGCAGTGGTGTACAATAGAACAAGCCATTGATGCGATTCATCAATCGGGCGGCCAGGCGGTGATGGCGCATCCCGGCCGTTACGATCTGACCGCGAAGTGGTTGAAACGTTTGCTGGCGCATTTCGCCGAACACGGCGGCGACGCCATGGAAGTGGCGCAGTGTCAGCAGGCGCCGCATGAGCGCTCGCAATTGGCGAAATACGCCCAGGACTACCGCCTGTTGGCCTCGCAAGGCTCTGATTTTCATCAGCCTTGTTCGTGGATCGAACTGGGCCGCAAACTGTGGCTACCGGGCGGCGTCGAGCCGGTGTGGCGCGATTGGCCGCAGCCTGGCGAGGCGGTCTGATTTTACGCGCGTGGCAACGCGCGCGGGCATCATTTTAGGAGCAAGTCATGAGTCAGCTTTTTTATATTCACCCGGACAACCCGCAGCCGCGTTTGATTAACCAGGCGGTCGAGGTGTTGCGCAAGGGCGGGGTGATCGTTTATCCCACCGATTCCGGCTATGCGCTGGGTTGCATGCTGGAAGAGAAGGCGGCGATGGAGCGCATTTGCCGCATCCGTCAGTTGGACGGCAACCACAACTTTACCCTGATGTGCCGCGATTTGTCCGAGTTGTCGACCTATGCGCACGTCGATAATACGGCGTTTCGCCTGATCAAAAACAATACGCCGGGTAACTACACCTTCATTCTGAAAGCGACCAAGGAAGTGCCGCGCCGCCTGATGAATGAAAAGCGTAAAACCATCGGCCTGCGCGTGCCGTCGAACCCGATCGCGCTGGCGCTGCTGGAGGCGCTGAACGAACCGATGATGTCCACCACCCTGATGCTGCCGGGCAATGATTTTGCCGAATCGGATCCGGAAGAGATCAGCGATCACTTGGGCAAGGTGGTCGATCTGGTGATCCACGGCGGTTTCCTCGGTCAACAGCCGACTACGGTTATCGATCTGACCGAATCCTCGCCGGAAGTGGTGCGTGAAGGGGCGGGCGACGCGGCGCCTTTCCGCTGATGTAAACCGTCGCCGACTTGCCCATTGTCTGAAAATCGGCTGAAGCGACGCTATTTCGGGTGAAAGCAGCTATTCTTGACTACTTCAGAATTGATAATGGGCAGGATGCGCACCAATGATTAAACGGGTTTCTTTTTTAGCGGCCTTATTATTTTCCTCGATGGCAAATGCGGGTTTTTATTCGGGCAGTTCCTTGCTGGCGGAATCCGGCGGTTACGTAAAAAATAAAAACGGTGAGGCCACCGTTGCCGAAGCGCTTAACGGCGGCATGTTTATGGGATACGTCGCCGGCGTATTCGATACTTATTCGATGCAGGGCAACCGCAATATTTGCCCGGAAGCCGGGATGAGTATCGGCACGGCCGCCGATGCGGTGATGCGCTATTTGAACGAGCATCCCGAGCAGTTGCATTACTCTGCGCCTTCGGTGATCATGCTGGCGTTAAGCGCCGCCTATCCCTGCGTGCGCCATTAAATTTGCATTCCATTTAGTGCGCATTTTTTCATAAGGTGCGCTCTCATACTTTCCGCACGAACTTCAATAGATCAATCTCCGCGGCGCTGTCACCTTAGCATCGTCGGCATCCCCCGAACGGGTCGGGGAGAGACGCGCAGGAGGTTATATGACCACATTTCACAGCGCCAACATCGCTCTCGATTATCAGGATATCGGCTCAGGGCCGCTCACGCTGGTGCTGCTGCCCGGCTGGTGCGAGCCGAAAACCGTGTTCGATCCCTTCATCGCCCTGGCGGCAGAACGTTATCGGGTGATCAGCATCGACTGGCGCGGCCACGGCCTGTCGTCAAAAACGGCGGAGATGTCGCTCGCGGCGGACGATTTGCTGGAAGATGTGCGTCAGCTACTGACGGCGCTGCGTTTGGACAACGTGGTGACTCTGTCGGTGGCGCACGCCAGCTGGCTGGCGGTGGCGTTGGCCGAAGCGTTGCCGCAGCGGGTGCGGGGCATGGTGTTTCTCGATTGGATCATGACGCAGCCGGAACCGGCGTTCTTTACGGCGGTGAGCCGTATGCAGCAGCCGCAGCAGTGGCTGGCGGCGCGCGACGCCTTGTTCGCCTTCTGGCAGGGCGGCATCCGCCACGAACGGGTCAAACGCCATCTGGAGGTCGAGATGGCACAAGAAGATTACCGGCTCTGGCGTGCCGCCGGCGTGGCCATCGAACAGGCCTACCGGCAATTCGGCTCGCCGCTGCAACGTCTGGCGGGAATGAGCGCGCCGCCGCCGTGCCGCCACATCTACTCGCTGGATCGCCGCGACGACTATCTGCGGCGCCAGCAGGCATTTGCCGCCGAACAGCCGTTTTTCTCCGTGGTGCGTTTGGGGGAGGCTCGCACTCACCTCGGCATTCTGGAACGGCCCGACGCGGTGCTGTGGGCGGTGGAGGATTTTTTGGCACCGTAAACGCCGCCCGAGGGAGGTCGCCGCCGATAAAGTGGGTTTCAACACCTTAGAAAGCCTGTATAATACGCGGTTCGATCCTGATAAATGTATTGTTACCGTTGTGGCGGTTGGCCGCGGCGGTTATCCCCCCGACGCCTGTGAAGGCGACATTAGAGGTTGCTCAATGAGCGAAAAGTTACAGAAAGTTTTAGCGCGCGCCGGGCATGGCTCGCGTCGTGAAATCGAAACCATGATTGAAGCCGGGCGCGTCAGCGTCGACGGCAAGGTCGCCAAGCTGGGCGATCGCGTTGAAGTGACGCCGGCGATGAAAATTCGCCTGGACGGTCATGTCCTGTCGATCAAAGAGTCTGAAGACGTGGTCTGCCGAGTGCTGGCCTACTACAAACCGGAAGGCGAGCTGTGTACCCGCAGCGATCCTGAAGGCCGCCCGACGGTGTTCGATCGTTTGCCTAAGCTGCGCGGTTCGCGCTGGGTGGCGGTAGGGCGCCTGGACGTCAACACCTCCGGTCTGCTGCTGTTCACCACCGATGGCGAGCTGGCCAACCGTCTGATGCACCCGAGCCGTGAAGTGGAGCGCGAGTACGCGGTACGCGTGTTCGGCCAGGTCGACGATGCGAAAGTGAAGCAGCTGAGCAAGGGCGTGCAGCTGGAGGACGGCCCGGCCGCCTTCCGCACCATCAGCTTCCAGGGCGGTGAAGGCCTCAACCAGTGGTACAACGTGACCCTGACCGAAGGCCGCAACCGTGAAGTGCGTCGCCTGTGGGAAGCGGTGGGCGTGCAGGTGAGCCGCCTGATCCGCGTGCGCTATGGCGACATCGATCTGCCGAAAGGCCTGCCGCGCGGCGGCTGGGCAGAGCTGGATCTGCCGGCGATCAACTACCTGCGCGAGCTGGTGGAATTGAAGCCGGAAACGGTCAGCAAGATGCCGGTGGAGCGTGAGCGCCGCCGCGTGAAGGCCAACCAGATCCGCCGCGCGGTCAAGCGCCATTCGCAGGTGGCCGGCAGCGGCCGCCGCAGTGCGCCAGGCAGCAAGCCGGGTAAACCGGGCAAGCCGAGCAAACGCGGCTAATCTCTCATTCTGGCCCCGTTCGGGGCCAGAACTTTTGTTACCAATCGATCCCCTGTTGCGCCTTCACGCCCGCATCAAACGCGTGCTTCACCGGCCGCATCTCCGTGACCGTATCCGCCAGTTCCAGCAGATCGCGATGGCAACCGCGCCCGGTCAGGATCACCGTTTGGTGCGCAGGGCGCTCCAGTAACGCGGCCTTCAGCTCTTCCAGTTCCAGATAGCCGTAGGTCAGCATGTAGGTCACTTCGTCCAGCAGCACCAGATCCAGGCTGCTGTCGGTCAGCATGCGTTTGCCGTGTTGCCACACCGCCTGGCAGGCGGCGGTATCGCCGGCTTTGTTCTGCGTCTCCCAGGTGAAGCCGGTGGCCATCACCTGAAATTCAACGCCGTGTTGCTGCAGCAGATTCTTTTCGCCATTGGGCCATTCGCCCTTGATGAACTGGATCACCCCGGCGCGCATGCCGTGGCCGACCGCCCGGGTGACGGTGCCGAAGGCGGCGGTGGTCTTACCCTTGCCGTTGCCGGTAAACACCAGCAGCAGGCCACGCGTGTCCTGCGCCGCGGCGATGCGCGCATCGACCTGTTCTTTCAGGCGCTGCTGGCGCTGCTGATGACGATCTTCCGCCATGAAAACGCTCCTTATTCGGCCGCGCCGGGTTTACGGTTCGGCTGGGCGTCGAAGCTCATGCCGGTTTTGCGGCGGCTGTCTTCGCCCATCAGATACAGATACAGCGGCATGATATCGGCCGGGGTTTTCAGCTTGTTCTTGTCTTCGTGTGGGAAGGCAGATGCGCGCATTTTGGTGCGGGTGCCGCCCGGATTGATGCAGTTCACCCGCAGATTGCGGTTTTTATACTCGTCGGCCAACACCTGCATCATGCCCTCGGTGGCGAACTTCGACACCGCATAGGCGCCCCAGTCTGCGCGGCCGGTGCGCCCGACGCTGGAACTGGTGAACACCAGCGAACCCGCGTGGGATTTCAGCAGCAGCGGCAGCAGCGCCTGAGTCAGCATAAAGGTGGCGTTGACGTTAACCTGCATCACCTCTTGCCACATGGTCATCGACAGGTCGGCCATCGGCGCGATGTCGCCGAGCAGGCCGGCGTTGTGCAGCACGCCGTCAAGGCGGGGGATCTGGCGCGCCAGATCGTCGGCTATCTGCCGGCATTGCTTCGGCGTGGCGTGCAGCAAGTCCAGCGTCACCACCAACGCCGGGGCGCTGCCCTGGGCCGCGATCTCTTGTTGCACCGCCAGCAGCTTGCTTTCGGTACGCCCCAGCAGCACCAGCCGGGCACCGAAGCGCGCGTAGGTCAGCGCCGCTTCGCGGCCGATGCCGTCGCCGGCGCCGGTGACCAGAATGATACGTTGTTCGAGCAGATCTTGTTTGGGTTGGTAATGCACGATAAATCCTCGCCTGGGTGGCCGTTCTCCCGCAGATATCGGGGAGCAAGAGTGAAACGCGCGGCCGGGGCGGGAGCGAAGGCTCGACCGTCTGCGGGCCGCGCAGCGAATGCGTCTCATCATATTGATGAATAATGGGTGTTATATGCCTTAATCCGCCGGCATTTTCAATGCGTAGCAGGCTGAAATGGCATTCTTTTGTAACAAAAGCGCGGCGGCGACGGCTTGGTTCGGCCGCAAATCGTCCCCATAGTGATGCTCCGTGCGCAATGAATTTTCATTTAGCCGCGACAGCAGCCGCTGCGGTTGGCTAAAATGGGAAGAATCATACTAACAACCTGTAAATAAAGGCGGAATCTGTGGAATTTATATCTGTTTATGGCCTGTTTCTGGCCAAGGTTGCCACGGTGGTGCTCGCCATCGCCGCGTTGGCCATCCTGGCTGTCAGTTTGGGGCAACGCAAGAGCCGCCAGAAAGGGGAGCTGCAGCTGACCGATCTCGGTGAACAGTATCGCGAGATGCAGCGTGACATGCGCCTGGCGCGCATGGATGCCGCCGAGCAAAAGGTTTGGCTGAAACAGTTCAAGAAACAGACTAAGGCCGACGATAAGCTGAAAAAGCAGCGCGCCAAGTCCGGCGCGGTCGAGGTGGCCAAGCCGTGCCTGTATGTGCTGGATTTCAAGGGCAGCATGGACGCGCACGAGGTGACCTCGCTGCGCGAAGAGATCTCGGCGGTGTTGGCGGTGGCGTCGGCGCAGGATGAAGTCCTGCTGCGGCTGGAAAGCCCTGGCGGAGTGGTGCACGGCTACGGCTTGGCGGCCTCGCAGCTGGAGCGCCTGCGTAAAGGCGGCATTCGCCTGACGGTGGCGGTGGATAAAGTGGCGGCCAGCGGCGGCTACATGATGGCCTGCGTCGCGGATCGCATCGTGGCGGCGCCGTTCGCCATCATCGGCTCGATCGGCGTGGTGGCGCAGATCCCGAACTTCCACCGCCTGCTGAAGAAGAACGACATCGACGTGGAGTTGCACACCGCCGGGCAGTTCAAGCGCACGCTGACGCTGTTCGGTGAAAACACCGAACAGGGGCGCGAGAAGTTCCGCGAAGATCTGAACGAAACCCACGAGCTGTTCAAACGCTTCGTGCATGAGCAGCGCCCGTCGCTCGACATCGACAGCGTCGCCACCGGTGAGCACTGGTTCGGTTCACAGGCGAAAGAGAAGGGCCTGATTGACGCTATCGGCACCAGCGATGACTTGCTGATCGCCGAGCTGGATAACCACGAAGTGATCGCCGTGCGCTATTCGCGCCGCAAACGCCTGATGGATCGCTTTACCGGCAGCGCGGCGGAAAGCGTCGATCGCTTGCTGTTGCGCTGGTGGCAGCGTGGGGAAAAGCCGCTGCTGTAACGGCGGCGAGAGCGTGAATCAGCGGGGGCCGGGCGCCCCCGTTTTCTTTTCTCAATCGACCAGGTGGTATTTTTCCGAAAGCAGATGGGCCAAATGTTTAAACATATTAAATACCGCGGTGGTTTTGGCGGTGGGCAATCCGTCGGCATCCAAAAAGTATTCGCCGCGGAAAACTAAAACGCCGTTTTTTTGTTCAACGTCGGTGGCGATCATGCCGTGCAGATAATCTTCGTGTTGGCGGATGATGTTATTTGCTTCCGCCAGCAGGGCCTCGCGGCCGATAGGGGCAGTATTTGTGCGCATTTATTAGACTCCAAACTAAAAACTCTGCGCATATTCTAACGCCGGTTCGCTTTTATCCGCAAACCGACTAAGGTTTATTTGCCGTCTGGATGGCCATGCGCGGCCGCCGGTTGGCGAAATCGGTCTTTCCGTGCTAATTAGGTTGCGTGACGCTTTTTATCAGGTACAGTGTGGGATTTTGCGGCGTCGGGTGGAAGGTTTTGTTTACGCCATGAATAAAACTCACACAGCCATACTTCTGGGGCATGGGTGAATAGCAGGCAGGATCAACAACTTGCGTTCAGGTTGAGCGGTTGGGCAACCAAAAGGAAAAAATCTGTTGATCTCTTGCCAGACTGCCGCAATATAAAAAAAGAGACACGAATTGCCGCGGCACGGCGAGATAAAAGACTTCTTTTTAGAAGAAATAAATTAGGTAAAGGTAAATATGGGTAAAGCTCTCGTAATAGTTGAGTCCCCGGCAAAAGCCAAAACTATTAATAAATATTTAGGAAGTGACTACGTGGTGAAGTCCAGCGTCGGTCATATCCGTGATTTGCCGACCAGTGGCTCAGCCAGCAAAAAGAGCGCTGACTCAACCGAAGACAAAGCCAAGAAAAAAGTTAAAAAAGATGAGAAGGCGGCGCTGGTAAATCGCATGGGCGTCGACCCTTATCACGGCTGGAAAGCGCATTATGAAATCCTGCCGGGTAAAGAAAAAGTGGTCGCCGAGTTAAAATCGCTGGCGGAAAACGCCGACCACATTTATCTCGCAACCGACCTTGACCGCGAAGGGGAAGCCATCGCCTGGCACCTGCGGGAAGTGATCGGTGGGGATGACAAACGCTTTAGCCGCGTGGTGTTTAACGAAATCACCAAAAACGCGATCCAGCAGGCGTTCAAACAGCCGGGCGAGCTGAACATTGACCGCGTCAACGCGCAGCAGGCGCGCCGGTTCATGGACCGCGTGGTGGGCTATATGGTCTCGCCGCTGCTGTGGAAGAAAATCGCCCGCGGCCTGTCCGCCGGCCGCGTGCAGTCGGTGGCGGTGCGCCTGGTGGTTGAGCGCGAGCGCGACATCAAGGCCTTCGTGCCGGAAGAGTACTGGGAGCTGCATGCCGATCTGCTGGCGAAGGGTGAAACCGCGCTGCAGATGGAAGTGACCCACGCGCACGACAAGCCGTTCAAACCGGTCAACCGCGAGCAGACTCACGCCGCGGTCAAGCTGTTGGAAAAAGCACGCTACACGGTGCTCGATCGCGAAGACAAACCGACCAGCAGCAAACCGGGCGCGCCTTTCATTACCTCCACGCTGCAGCAGGCCGCCAGTACCCGCCTGAGCTTCGGCGTGAAAAAAACCATGATGATGGCGCAACGGCTGTATGAAGCCGGCCACATCACCTATATGCGTACCGATTCCACCAACCTGAGCCAGGATGCGCTCAACATGGTGCGTGGCTACATCGGCGATAACTTCGGCGACAAATACCTGCCGAAGGCGCCGAATCAGTACAGCAGCAAAGAGAATTCGCAGGAAGCGCACGAAGCGATCCGTCCTTCGGACGTGAACGTGCTCGCCGAACAGTTGAAAGACATGGAAGCGGACGCGCAGAAGCTGTATCAGCTGATCTGGCGCCAGTTCGTTGCCTGCCAGATGACGCCGGCGCAATACGATTCCACCACGCTGACGGTGAAAGCCGGCGATTATCAGCTGCGCGCCAAGGGCCGTACGCTGCGCTTTGATGGCTGGACCAAGGTCATGCCGGCGCTGCGCAAGGGCGATGAAGATCGCACCCTGCCATACGTCGAAATCGGCAGCGAACTGGATCTGCAGAAACTGATCCCAAGCCAGCACTTCACCAAGCCGCCGGCGCGCTACAGCGAAGCCTCGCTGGTGAAAGAGCTGGAAAAACGCGGCATCGGCCGCCCGTCCACCTACGCCTCCATCATCTCGACCATTCAGGATCGCGGTTATGTGCGGGTGGAAAGCCGCCGCTTCTATGCCGAGAAAATGGGCGAGATCGTCACCGATCGCCTGGAAGAAAACTTCCGCGAGCTGATGAACTATGACTTCACCGCGCGCATGGAAGATGGTCTCGATGAGGTCGCCAACAACCAGGCCGAGTGGAAAGCGGTGCTGGACGAGTTCTTCGTCGACTTCAGCGAACAGCTGGAAACGGCGGAGAAGGATCCGGAAGAAGGCGGCATGCGGCCTAACCAGATGGTGATGACCAGCATCGACTGCCCGACCTGCGGCCGCAAGATGGGCATCCGTACTGCCAGCACCGGCGTGTTCCTCGGCTGTTCCGGCTACGCGCTGCCGCCGAAGGAGCGCTGCAAAACCACCATCAACCTGGTGCCGGAAGCGGAAGTGCTCAACATCCTCGAAGGCGACGAGGCGGAAACCAACGCGCTGCGCGCCCGCCGCCGCTGCAAGAAATGCGGTACGGCGATGGACAGCTATCTGATCGACAACCAGCGCAAGCTGCACGTCTGCGGTAACAACCCGGCGTGCGACGGTTACGAGATCGAAGAGGGCGAGTTCCGTCTGAAAGGCTACGACGGCCCGGTGGTGGAGTGCGACAAGTGCGGCTCGGAAATGCACCTGAAAATGGGGCGTTTCGGCAAGTACATGGGCTGCACCAACGAGAACTGCAAAAACACCCGCAAGATCCTGCGTAACGGCGACGTCGCGCCGCCGAAGGAAGATCCGGTGCCGTTGCCGGAGCTGCCGTGCGAGAAGTCGGACGCCTATTTCGTGCTGCGTGACGGCGCTGCCGGCGTGTTCCTGGCGGCCAACACCTTCCCTAAATCGCGCGAGACCCGCGCGCCGCTGGTGGAAGAGCTGGCTCGCTTCAAGGATCGCCTGCCGGAGAAGCTGCGCTATCTGGCCGATGCGCCGGTGGCGGACGCCGAAGGCAATAAAACGCTGGTGCGTTTCAGCCGCAAAACCAAACAGCAGTACGTCTCTTCTGAAAAAGACGGCAAGGCGACCGGTTGGTCCGCGTTCTACGTGGACGGCAAGTGGGTCGAAGGCAAGAAGTAAGGCCAATGTCCCGCCCGCAAGATGAAAAACCAGCCCTGGCGGCTGGTTTTTTATTGGTGAAAAGGGGGAAACGGATCTATCCTTTGCTGTTTTTACCCCTCCGTCACCGCCGTTTCACGTTGATACCAATGCAAAATAATCGTTATCATAGTGTGACGCGGATCTATACTTGAAGCTGCAACGTGGTATAGTGGTTATATAAAAAGTTTTTTTATTATTAAAGCTTATTAACAACGGCGTTTTCTTCACCATCAGGGTAAAACACGGTGTTTATGGCTTGTGAGTTTCAGCATACCGGGGCGACACCGATATACCTGGCTGCGGGTAAGCCGCAGTGTTTAACCTAGGATGGTATAAGATATGAAATTGCAGCAGCTTCGTTACATTGTGGAAGTGGTTAACCACAACCTGAATGTCTCCTCGACGGCAGAAGGGCTCTATACCTCGCAACCCGGCATCAGTAAGCAGGTGCGCATGCTCGAAGATGAGCTGGGCATCCAGATCTTCGCCCGCAGCGGCAAACACCTGACCCAGGTCACCCCGGCCGGCCAGGAAATCATTCGCATCGCGCGTGAAGTGCTGTCCAAGGTGGATGCCATCAAAGCCGTTGCCGGTGAACATACTTACCCGGACAAAGGCTCGCTGTACGTCGCCACCACGCATACCCAGGCTCGCTACGCCTTGCCCAACGTCATCAAGGGCTTTATCGAGCGTTACCCGCGCGTCTCGCTGCACATGCACCAGGGCTCGCCGACGCAGATCGCCGAAGCGGTCTCCAAAGGCACCGCCGATTTCGCCATCGCCACCGAAGCGCTGCACCTGTACGACGATCTCATCATGCTGCCGTGCTACCACTGGAACCGCGCGGTGGTGGTGAAGCCCGATCATCCTTTGGCGGGCAAAAGCAGCATCAGCATTGAAGAGCTGGCGGCTTACCCGATCGTCACTTACACCTTCGGCTTTACCGGCCGCTCGGAGCTGGATACCGCTTTCAACCGCGCCGGCCTGACGCCGCGCATCGTCTTTACCGCCACCGACGCCGACGTGATCAAAACCTATGTGCGTCTGGGATTGGGGGTGGGGGTGATCGCCAGCATGGCGGTGGATCCGGTGCAGGATCCGGATCTGGTGACGGTGGATGCAAGCGATATCTTCACCTACAGCACCACTAAAATCGGCTTCCGCCGCAGCACCTTCCTGCGCAGCTACATGTACGACTTCATTCAGCGCTTCGCGCCGCACCTGACGCGTGACGTGGTCGACAGCGCGGTGGCGCTGCGTTCCAACGAAGAGATCGAGGCGATGTTCAAGGACATCAAGCTGCCGATTAAGTAATCGTTGACGATATCAAATCAAACCCGGAGAGGCGCCTGCCAAACCGGGTTTTTTTAGCCCGGAAATCCGCACCTTGCTTGTTGATCATCCTGAAAAGTCGCCGTCCTCCAGGAACACTCTCTATCAGGTATCTGACTTTCATATCCTTCGGGATGCGCTGCTAAGGCGTAGCTAACCCCCGCTAAAACCGCGAGGTCTTCCTCGCCAAAGCGCCGCCTCGTTGCAGCGTTTTCGTTGGCGCACCGCCTAACCCCTTGGCGGCGTTCGGACTTCCTTTGCGCTGATTGTTCCCGCCTATCGTTGTGATCAAATCGTGTTGTTATCAAAACGTTAACTTATCTTTGTGGTATCTTTAAACAAGACCTCAGTGATTACCCTGTTTTATCACAATAAGAAATGGAGGAGCTATGTCGTCCGATCTTCGTGAAACAAGTATGGATAAGCTGGTTGCGCTGAATAGCGAATATTACTATTACAGTCTGCCGCTGGCGGCGAAGCAGCTGGGTGATATCGACCGGTTGCCGAAATCAATGAAAGTGCTGTTGGAGAACCTGCTGCGCCATGTGGATGGCGATACCGTGCAGGTTGACGACCTCAAGGCCATCGTCGCCTGGCTGCAAACCGGCCATGCCGACCGTGAGATAGCCTACCGCCCGGCGCGCGTGCTGATGCAGGATTTTACCGGCGTTCCGGCGGTGGTGGATCTGGCCGCGATGCGCGAAGCGGTGCGGCGGTTGGGGGGCAACGTCGATCAGGTGAACCCGCTGTCGCCGGTGGATCTGGTGATTGACCACTCGGTCACCGTCGATGAATTTGGCGATGACAACGCCTTTGAAGACAACGTGCGTATCGAAATGCAGCGCAACCACGAGCGCTACACCTTCCTGCGCTGGGGGCAGAAAGCCTTCAACCGCTTCCGCGTGGTGCCGCCGGGCACCGGCATCTGTCACCAGGTCAACCTTGAATACCTTGGCCAAACGGTCTGGCACAGCGACGAAAGCGGCCGCCGCGTGGCTTATCCCGATACGCTGGTGGGCACCGACTCCCACACCACCATGATCAACGGCCTCGGCATCCTCGGCTGGGGCGTCGGCGGCATCGAAGCGGAAGCGGCGATGCTGGGCCAGCCGGTGTCGATGCTGATCCCCGACGTGGTCGGCTTCAAGCTGACCGGCAAGCTCCGCGAGGGCATTACCGCCACTGACCTGGTGCTGACCGTCACCCAAATGCTGCGCAAGCACGGCGTTGTCGGCAAGTTCGTCGAGTTTTACGGCGATGGCCTGGCCGATCTGCCGCTGGCGGACCGGGCAACCATCGCCAACATGTCGCCGGAATTTGGCGCCACCTGTGGCTTCTTCCCGGTGGATGACGTTACGCTCGGCTACATGAAGCTCAGCGGCCGCAGCGCAGAACAAATCGCGCTGGTGGAAGCTTACGCCAAGGCGCAGGGCATGTGGCGCAACCCCGGTGATGAACCGGTCTTCACCAGCTCGCTGGCGCTGGACATGTCGACGGTGGAAGCCAGCCTCGCCGGGCCGAAACGCCCGCAGGATCGCGTTGCGCTGCCAAATGTGCCGCAGGCGTTCAAGGCCGCCACCGAGCTGGATATCGGCGGTCAAAAGGCCAAAGCCGACAGCAAAACCTTTACGCTGGACGGGCAGCAGCACGAACTGCGCGACGGCGCGGTGGTGATCGCGGCGATCACCTCCTGCACCAACACCTCCAACCCGAGCGTGATGATGGCGGCCGGCCTGCTGGCGAAAAATGCCGTCAAGAAAGGGCTGCGCAGCAAGCCCTGGGTAAAAACCTCGCTGGCGCCGGGTTCCAAAGTGGTGACCGACTACTTCGATAGCGCCAAACTTACCGCCTATCTGGAAGAGCTGGGGTTCAATCTGGTGGGCTATGGCTGTACCACCTGCATCGGTAACTCCGGCCCGCTGCCGGATCCGATCGAGCAGGCGATAAAAGAGGGCGATCTGACCGTGGGCGCGGTGCTGTCGGGCAACCGCAACTTCGAAGGGCGCATCCACCCGCTGGTGAAAACCAACTGGCTGGCCTCGCCGCCGCTGGTGGTGGCTTATGCGCTGGCGGGCAGCATGAAGATTGACCTGACCAAAGAGCCGCTGGGCGAGGGCAACGACGGTCAACCGGTCTATTTGAAGGACATCTGGCCGAGCAGCCAGGACATCGCTCAGGCGGTGGAAGAAGTGCGCACCGAGATGTTCCACAAGGAATATGGCGAAGTGTTCGACGGCGACGCTAACTGGCAGGCGATCCAGGTGACCGGCTCGGCGACCTATCAGTGGCAGGAGGATTCTACTTATATCCGCCATCCGCCGTTCTTCAGCACCATGAAGGTGACGCCGGATCCGGTGCAGGACATCAAAGACGCGCGCATTCTGGCGATTCTGGCCGACTCGGTGACCACCGACCACATCTCGCCGGCGGGTAACATCAAGCGCGACAGCCCGGCGGGGCGTTACCTGAGCGAGCACGGCGTGGCGCCGCAGGATTTCAACTCTTACGGCTCGCGCCGCGGCAACCACGAAGTGATGATGCGCGGCACCTTCGCCAATATCCGCATTCGCAACGAAATGGTGCCGGGCGTGGAAGGGGGTTATACCCGCCATATCCCGTCGCAGAAGCAGCTGTCTATCTACGACGCCGCCATGCAGTATCAGCAGGAAAAGGTGCCGCTGGCGGTGATCGCCGGTAAAGAATACGGTTCCGGATCCAGCCGCGACTGGGCGGCGAAGGGGCCGCGCCTGCTGGGCGTGCGGGTGGTGATCGCTGAATCCTTCGAGCGCATTCACCGCTCCAACCTGATCGGCATGGGGATTTTGCCGCTGGAGTTCCCGCAAGGGGTGACGCGCAAAACCCTGGGGTTGACCGGGGATGAGCAGATCAGCGTCGGCGGCCTGCAGCAGCTGCAGCCGGGCCAGACGGTGCCGGTGCACATCACCTATGCCGACGGGCGCAAGGAAGTGATCGACACCCGTTGCCGCATCGATACCGGCAATGAGCTGACCTACTACGAAAACGACGGCATCCTGCATTATGTGATCAGGAAAATGCTGTAATTAAGCAATAAAAAGGGCGCCGCAAGGCGCCCTGATTGTTTCCGCCGCGGCGGCGATCACTTCTGGTCGAGCAAATGGCCCATTTTGGCGGCCTTGGTCGCCAGATAGTGTTCGTTCTTCGGGTTACGGCCGACGATCAGCGGCACGCGCTCGCTGATGTTGATGCCGGCTTCGGTCAGGATCTCGACCTTTTTCGGGTTGTTGGTCAGCAAACGCACCGCGTCGACGCCCAGCAGTTTGAACATGTCGGCGCACAGGGTAAAGTCGCGCTCGTCGGCGGCGAAGCCGAGCTGGTGGTTGGCTTCCACGGTGTCTGCGCCCTTATCCTGCAGGGCATAGGCGCGGATCTTGTTCAACAGGCCGATATTGCGGCCCTCCTGGCGATGATAAAGCAGAATGCCGCGGCCTTCTTCGGCGATTTGCTCCAGCGCGGCTTCCAGCTGAAAACCGCAGTCGCAGCGCAGGCTGAACAGGGCATCGCCGGTAAGACATTCGGAATGCACGCGCGCGAGCACCGGCGCTTCGCCGGAAATATCACCGAATACCAGCGCCAGATGGTCATGCCCGGTCGCCAGTTCTTCGAATCCTACCATCAGGAAATCGCCCCAAGGTGTCGGCAGTTTAGCCTCTGCCACCCGTTTAAGCTGCATGTCACTCTCCACAAAAACCTACGATTCAATCATTGTCGCGCATCCTAAGTCCGGTTCGGTAAATTGACCAAGACTAAAACGTGCTGCGCCGATCTCTATTTCGTTAATTATCGGCTATTTTGCCACAACTTCTTGCCAGGCGGTGCTCAGCAAACCAGCAGATGGCGTTTTCCGGCTACCTATTATTGCGATAGGTTGCCTATCTGTTTAATTTTTCGCGTGTTATCAAGATTACACTCTTGTTACACTGCAGTCTGATTCACGCAGAGGAAAACGGGAATGTATGAGATAGCAAAACGCACGGCGGGCGGCGCGCTGCTGCTGCTGTTGATGCCGCTGGCGGTCTGGGTATCCGGCTGGCACTGGCAGCCCGGCGGCAATGATCGGGTGCTGAAAGCGCTGTACTGGGTGACCGAAACCGTGACCTCGCCGTGGGGCATTTTGACCAGCGCTATCCTTTGCGGTTGGTTTTTGTGGTGTCTGCGCTTTCGGCTCAAGGCGGCCATCGGTCTGGCGATCCTGCT
This sequence comes from Serratia sp. CY38905, assembly GCF_052168875.1. Taxonomy (NCBI): domain Bacteria; kingdom Pseudomonadati; phylum Pseudomonadota; class Gammaproteobacteria; order Enterobacterales; family Yersiniaceae; genus Serratia; species Serratia sp. CY38905. Next base: position 256,819 of record NZ_JBJNLV010000002.1, read on the forward strand.
TTCCGCCGCGTTGGTGATTGGGCAGGGGATCAAGTCGCTGATCAAGGATCGGGTGCAAGAACCGCGGCCGTTTGTGGTATGGCTGGAGCAAAACCACGGCGTGGACGGCAAATACTTCTATTCGCTGCATCGCAAAGAGCGCAGCGCGCTGGTGCGCGAGCAATTGCAGGATCAGACCCTGGTGCCGAACTGGCTGCGCAAGCACTGGCAGTTTGAAACCGGCTTCGCTTTCCCGTCGGGGCATACGATGTTCGCCGCCACCTGGGCGCTGTTGGGCGTAGGGCTGCTGTGGCCGCGCCGCCATTATAAAACAGTCGCGCTGCTGATGGTGTGGGCAACGGGGGTGATGGGCAGCCGTTTGCTGCTGGGCATGCACTGGCCACGCGATCTGGCGATGGCCACGCTGATCAGTTGGCTGTTGGTGGTGGTCACCTGCTGGCTGGCGCAGCGCTGGTTTGGCCCGCTGACGCCGCCGCCGCAAGAGCAGCAGGAAATCGCGGCGCGCAAGCCGGAATAAGCATTCTTCTCGCAGGCGCCCGTCAGGCGCCTGCCACCAACACCTTTACTCCCACCTTCTCAAAGGCCTGTATGGCGGTATTGCTGATACCGTCGTCGGTGATCAAATAGTCGATATGCTGCCAGTCACAGGGCAATGCGAACATCGACACCTTATCGATTTTGCTGGAGTCGGCAACCACATACACCGTGTTGGCTGCGTTGATCATCGCCGTTTTCAGTTTGATGTCGGTCTCGCTTGGGAAACTGAGGCCGTGGCGGGGTGAGATGCAGGCCGTTGCGAGGAACAGTTTCTGGGCCAGAACGTTCTCGAAGAAGCCGGCGGCTTTGTCGCCGGAAGTGGAAAGCGTCGGAAATTTGAACGAGCCGCCGGTCAGCAAAATGTTCACGCCCGGTTCGCCGCCCAGCTGCAGCGCGATATTGACGCCGGTGGTGATAACGGACAGTTTCTTGATGTGGCTCAGGTGATTGGCGATAGCCGTGGTGGTGGTGCCCGAATCAAGAATGATGGTGTCGCCCGGTTCGATAAAACCGGCGGCGAGCTTGCCGATGCGATCCTTGGCGGTCAGGTTGACCTGGCGTTCCAACAGCATGGCATGGGTGTTTTGCTTGCCATCGACCAGGGTTGCGCCGCCGTGGAAACGCTGCACATAACCTTGTTGCTGCAGGACCCGCAGGTCGGTGCGAATGGTCGCTTCGGTCAGCTTGAAGGTATCGGTCAGCATTTTGACCGTCGCCGAGCCGTCTTCGCGGATCATGTCGAGGATCTTTTCGCGCCGTTGCTGCATTTCCGCCAGCTGTTCGCTTTTGCTTTTCAATCGAAAGACTCCTACACCTGTCAGTTCCCGCCGGGCGGTTTGCCACGGCAACTCCTTATTGATGCGCTGAATTTTAGCTCGCGATTATTGATAAAGCTATGGATAAACCCGGTCAATCCCTATTGATTTTTATTCGAAAGCCTATGGTGTCAGCGAAAGTCACCGGGTAAAACGAATTTTAAGTTATTTGAATGCTTGCATTTCATTGTTATTAATTGCTTTTTGTGAATTGTGATTCCGCCTGTTGCGTGCTTTTGCTTGAAATTTGATCTTGCCCACATTAATTATCGTTTTTGCTGCATATGATTTCCATTCGAAAATCAATGGCGGGTTAGCGGATCGTTTTAGAGGCGATAACGATAATCAATGTGCTCAAGCAGAGGTGACGATGGACTTCCAGGCGATTAAAAACACGGCGCGCCAGGCGCGCCGATATGTGGTGACCATGAACCATAAGGCAGGCAAGGGCCATACCGGCGCCGATCTGTCGGAAATCGACATCATCTGCACCTTGTATATGGCGGTGATGGATCGCGGCAATGCCCGGCCCGATCAGGATCGGTTCATTTTGTCTAAAGGGCACGGCGCCGGCGGTTTTTACTGCAGCTGCGCGGCGATGGGCCTGCTCGATCCGGCGGTGCTCGATCAGTTCATGGGCGACGACACCTTACTGGCCGGGCATCCGGTGCGGCAGAAGCTGCCGGAGCTGGTGGAGATCAACTCCGGCGGTTTGGGGCATGGCCTGCCGATCGCCGTGGGGCTGGCGCTGGGCAACAAACTGGCCGGGCGCGCACATCGCCGCGCTTTCGTGCTGCTGGGCGACGGCGAGCTGGCGGAGGGATCCAACTGGGAGGCGGCGATGGCGGCCAGCAAATTCAAGCTGGATAACCTGATTGCCATCGTCGATCGCAACCGGCTGCAGCTGGCGGGCAAGACAGAGGCCATCATGCCGCTGGAGCCGCTGGCGGAAAAATGGCGCGCTTTCGGTTTCGAAACCCTGGAATGCGACGGGCACGATCCGGCGGCGCTGGTGGCGGCGATCCAACGCCCGAGCCAGGACAAGCCGCGGGTGATTTTGGCCAATACCGAAAAGGGGCACGGCGTGTCGTTTATGGCTAACGTTGCCGCCTGGCATCACGCGGTACCGGACGAACAACAGCTGGCGCAGGCGCTGGCGGAACTGGAGGGGTGAACATGCAGGACTTACGCGATGCCGTGGTGACGGCGTTGATCGAAGAGCAGCTGGCGGGGGCAGATCTGAGCGTGATGGTGGCGGACTCCACGTCCACGTCGAAAATCGCGCCCTTTGAGCAGGCTTATCCGGAGCGTGTGGTGAACGTCGGCATCGCCGAACAAAATATGGTGGGCATGGCCGCCGGCATGGCGCTCAGCGGCCGCACGGTCTTTACCGCTAACGCCGCGCCTTTCCTGTTCGCCCGTTCTAACGAGCAGATGAAAAACGATGTTTGCTACACGGAAACCAACGTGAAAATGCTCGGCCTGAATGCCGGATTCGGCTATGGGCCGCTGGGGGCGACGCACCATTGCATGAACGATATCGCCATCGCCCGCACGCTGGGCAATCTCAGCGTCTATGCGCCGGCGGATGCGCGACAAGCGGCAGAGATTGTCCGTTATGTCATCGCGCAACCCGGCCCGGCCTATATCCGTATGGACAGCGACAAGCTGCCGGTGCTGAACGCGAGCTATCACTTCCGCCCCGGAGAGCCGGAGGTGCTGCATCAAGGATCTGACAGCCTGGTGTTTTGCCTGGGGACGGTGGCGCACGAGGCGATGAAGGTGCTGGAATTGGGCGATAACCCGACCATCGTCTCGCTGCCTTCGCTCTGGCCACTCAATGAGGCGGCGGTAGTGGCGTTGATACGTTCGCACCGCCGGGTGCTGACCATGGAGGAGCACGCCCTCAGCGGTGGCTTGGGCACCATCATCGGTGAGCTGTTGCTGCGGCATCAGCTGCCGCGGCCGTTTACCGCGCTGGGCGTGCCGGCTTATGAATTCACCCACAGCAGCAGCCGGGCGGCGCTGCGGCGGCAATACGCCATCGACGCCGCAGGGTTGCATGCTCAGTTAACGCCATAGGGGGAATGCGATGGAGCAGAACGAATACGACGTTAATTTACGCTACGGTGTCGATAGCCGGATGTCGCTGGCAGGGAAGGTAGCAGTGATCACCGGCGGTCTGGGCGGCATCGCGATGGCCGCCAATCGCCTGCTGCTGGAGAAGGGCGCGCGCCTGGTATTGATGTATCCGGCCTTTGAACAGGACAAGGCCGCGGCGGCGCTGCGGGAGTTGGGTGAAGAACAGGTGTTCTGCCAGGTGTGCGACGTGACCGAACCCGGCTCGGTGGCTGCCGCCTTCAACGCGGCTCAGCGGCGCTTTGGCCGGCTCGATATCCTGGTCAACTGCGCCGGCTACGTCAATCTGCAACCGGCGACGGAAGTGACGCTCGAGGAGTGGCAGCGCCACTTGGCGGTCAACCTCACCGGGCCCTTCTTGTGTTCGCAGGAACTGGCGCGCCGTGCGATAGCCGCCGGCCACGGCGGGAAAATCATCAACATCGCGTCGCAGGCGGCCTCCATCGCCATTGACGATCACTGCGCTTACACCGCCGCCAAGGCAGGGCTGCTGGGCATGACCAAGGTGATGGCCAAAGAGTGGGCGCCGCACGGCATCACCGTCAACACGTTATCGCCCACCGTGGTGCTGACGCCTATGGGAGAAAAAGCCTGGCGCGGCGAGAAGGGCGAGGCGATGAAAAAGCTGATCCCGCTGGGGCGTTTTGCTTATACCGACGAAATTGCGGCGGCGATCCTGTTTTTTGCCAGCAACGGCAGCGACATGATCACCGGCGCGGACCTGATGATCGACGGCGGTTTTACCATTTGGTAAGCGGCAACCGCAGCGATCGCCAACACCAGACGATGTTCAACACAACGATAAGAGAACACCATCATGAGAAAAATAGCCACTTACCTTACCCTGCTCACCGGTTTTGCCTGCACCTCTGCCATGGCGGCGGAAAAGGGCACGATCGCCATTCTCGTCAATTCGCTGGATAACCCTTATTACGCGGCGGAAGCCAAGGGGGCCGAGAGCAAGGCCAAGTCGCTCGGCTATCAGACGCTGGTGCTGTCGCACGGCGAAGACGTTAAGCGCCAGGGGGAGCTGATCAGCCTGGTTATCGGCCGCAAGGTTCAGGGCATCATTTTGGATAACGCCGATTCTCAGGCCAGCGTCGCCGCTGTGCAGCAGGCGAAAAACGCCGGTATTCCGGTGGTGCTGATCAACCGCGAGATCCCGGTCGATGGCGTGGCGTTGGCGCAGATCACCCATAACAACTTCCAGGCCGGCTCGGACGTCGCCAACCAGTTTGTCGAAAAAATGGGGGAAACCGGCAAATACGCCGAGTTGACCTGCAACCTGGCGGACAATAACTGCGTCACGCGCTCGCAGTCGTTCCACAACGTGATCGACCAATACCCTGAGATGGTCAGCGTGGCGCGTCAGGATGCCAAGGGCAATCTGCTGGAAGGGAAACGCATCATGGACAGCATTCTGCAGGCGCATCCGGACATCAAAGGCGTGATCTGCGGCAACGGCCCGGTGGCGCTGGGCGCAGTGGCGGCGCTGAAGGCCGCCGGCCGGCAGGATGTCACCGTGGTGGGTATCGACGGCAGCAACGATGAACGCGACGCCATTCTCAACGGCAGCCTCTACGCCAGCGTGATGTTGCAGGCGCAGGCGATCGCCGCGCAGGGCATTGAAATCCTCGACGGCTATTTCCAGTCCGGCAGCTATACCGGCAAGGAGCGCGTGATGTTCCGCGGCATCCTGATCGGCAAAGACAATGCGCAACGGGTCAGTGACTTCAACTTCAAACCGTAATCCGCGTTGAGCGGCGTCTTTCATCACCCCGTCCCGGCGGCGGGGTGCGATCGGAGGTGTTGTTATGTCGATGCGCATTGCGCTGGCCGTCACCGTCGTCCTGGCGTTGAGCGGTTGCCGTATCGTTTCGGAGAAAAAGCTGGCGGAGCTTCGCTCCCCGGTGAATCCGCATGTGGCGCAGGCGGCGGAAATTTACCGCGGCCAAATCGCTCCGCAGGCGGTCAAAACGGCGCAGCCGCTGGGCGAGCTGATCGCCCGGATCGCCCAGGCCAAGGATTTTGACAGCGCCTGCGGTCTGCTGGGGTACCGCGCTCAACCGGAGTTTCCTTGTTATTTCAACGTTAAGGTCAGTGGTGAAGTCGCGGCGGTCAACACCCGATCGCGCAGCGGAAAATTAACGCTCAAAGTGACCGATGCGCCGCTCAGCAGCGTGGAGGTGCAGATCGGGCCGGTTTATCGCGGTACGGCGTTGCGCGACAGCTATCGCGGCCTGAGCTACAGCGATTTCAATGACCAAGCGTTGTTCGGCGATTTTGCCAGGGCGATTAATCAGGCTTCGATCGACGAACTGGCCGGATCCCAGCCCAAGGTGGGTGACCACATTACCGTGTATGGCGTATTCAGCAGCTGGCAGGCGCCTGCCGAGCCGCTGTTGATCACGCCGGTACGCATTCAACCTTAAGGGGGCGTGATGAGCGATCCGGTCATTATTCAAACGCGCAACGTTTCGCGTCTCTATCCTGGCGTCACGGCATTGGATAGCGTGAGTTATCAAGTGTTTCGCAATCAGGTCAACGTGCTGATCGGCGAAAACGGCGCCGGCAAGTCGACCATGATGAAGCTGCTGGCGGGGGTGGATACCCCGTCCTCCGGTACCATCGAGCTGGAGGGTAAAGCGGTGACGCTAACTTCCACGCAGCAGGCGGAGCGGCTCGGGATCAGCATTATTTTCCAGGAGCTGAACCTGTTCCCCAACCTGTCGGTGATGGACAACATTTTTATGGCCAACGAGTTCTTCCAGCGTGGCCGCATCAATGTGGACTATCAATATCAGCTGGCCAAATCCTTGCTGCAGCGGCTGGAGTTGGACATCGATCCGCATACGCCGTTGGGCAGTCTCGGCATCGGACATCAGCAGCTGGTGGAAATTGCTCGCGCCTTGGCGAAGGACACCCGGGTGCTGATCATGGATGAGCCGACGTCGGCGCTGAGCCAGGCTGAAGTGCGCACGCTGTTTCGGGTGATCGCCGATCTGAAAAAACGCGGCGTCACCATCATCTACATTTCTCACCGTCTGGAAGAGCTGATGGAGATTGGCGATCGCATCACGGTGTTTCGCGATGGGCGTTTTGTTGCCGCCGAGCCGGTCTGCAACGTCAGCATCCCGTGGATCATCGAAAAGATGGTCGGGGAAAAGAGCAAGCACTTTGATTATTGCGCGGCAGAGCAAGGGGATGAAGTGCTGAAGGTTGAGCAGTTGACGCTGCCGCGTGAAAACGGCGGCTATTGCCTTAACGACGTCAGTTTTTCACTGCGCAAAGGGGAAGTGATCGGCATTTATGGCCTGTTGGGCGCCGGCCGCACCGAACTGTTCAAGGTGATCAACGGCGTGATGCGCCAGACGGCAGGCCGCATTCTGCTCAACGGCAAAAGCGTGGAGCGGTTGGGGTTTCGTCAGCGCATGGCGTTGGGCATGGCGCTGGTGCCGGAAGACAGGCAGGCGGAGGGCTTGGTGCAGATGATGTCGATCAAGGCCAACATGACCCTGGCCAGCCTGGGGCGCAACGCGCTGCGGCCGTTGGCGTCGGCCGGGGAGTGTGCGTTGGTCGACGGCATGATCGAAAAACTGGCGATCAAGGTGAGTGACCGGGAGCTGCCAATCACCAGCCTGAGCGGCGGCAATCAGCAGAAAGTGGTGTTGGGCAAGGCGCTGCTGACCGGGCCGCAGGTAGTGTTTCTCGATGAGCCGACACGCGGAATCGACGTCGGCGCCAAAACGGACGTTTATCACCTGATTGGCGCGATGGCACGCCAGGGGCTGGCGGTGATGTTCTCTTCGTCGGAGCTGGATGAGGTGGTCTCACTGGCCGACCGGGTGATGGTGATGGCGGACGGGAAACTGACGGCTGATCTGCCGCGCGAACGGGCCGATCGCGAAACGCTGATCCGCGCCTCAACCCCACACGCATAAGGATAAGGCAATGCAAACCAAGTATCGGTTGTATATGTATTTGCTGCAGGCGCGCACCTTCATCGCCCTGTTGCTGGTGGTGCTGTTCTTCAGCGGCATGGTGCCGAATTTTCTGACCGTCTCCAATCTGTTGATCATGACGCAACACGTGGCGATTACCGGGTTGCTGGCGGTTGGCATGACGCTGGTGATTCTCACCGGCGGCATCGACTTGTCGGTCGGCGCGGTGGCGGGCCTGTGCGGGATGATCGCCGGTGCGCTGTTGACCGTCGGCATCCCGCTGTGGGATGGCAACCGGCTGTTTCTCAACGTCTTTGAAGTGATCGGCGCGGTGGCGCTGTTGGGCGTGTTGTTGGGTTTGATCAACGGCACGTTGATCACGCGGCTCGGCGTTGCGCCGTTCATCTGCACCCTGGGCGCAATGTACGTGGCGCGCGGAGCGGCGTTGTTGACGGCGGACGGCAAAACCTATCCCAATCTGGTGGGCATGGAAGCGCTGGGCAACACCGGTTTCGCGGCCCTGGGATCCGGCACCTTTCTCGGGATTTACAACCCGATTTGGCTGATGTTGGCCATCGTGTTGTTGGGGATCTATCTCACCAAGAAAACGCCGCTGGGCCGTTATATCTATGCGATTGGCGGCAATGAGCCGGCGGCGCGGCTGTCGGGAGTGCCGATCGTCAAAGTGAAAATGTTCGTCTATGCCTTCTCCGGGCTGTGTGCGGCGCTGGTGGGGCTGGTCATCGCTTCTCAGTTGCAAACCGCGCACCCGATGACCGGCAATATGTTCGAGATGGACGCCATCGGCGCGACGGTGCTGGGCGGTACGGCGCTCAGCGGTGGCCGCGGCAGGGTATTTGGTTCGATCATCGGCGCCTTTGTGATCGTTTTTTTGGCGGACGGTCTGGTGATGATGGGCGTCAGCGAGTTCTGGCAAATGGTGATTAAAGGGCTGGTGATCGTTACCGCCGTGGTGATTGACCAGTTCCAGCAGCGTTTGCAGAGCAAGGTCATTTTGATGCAGCGGCAGGATAAAAAAGCGGTGCAACCGCTGGCTGAGGTGAGCCATGGCTAAAGCGGATTGCATTGTCGCGTTGGACGAAGGCACCAGCAACGCCAAGGCCGTGGTGGTGGATGCGCAGGGGGCGATCGTCGCCAGAGCCAGCAGGCCGTTGACGCTGCAGACGCCGCAGCCCGGTTGGGTGGAACAGCGGGGCGAGACCTTGCTGGCAGCCTCTGTGGCGGTGCTGCGGGAAGCGATTGCGTTGGCCGGCGCATCCCGTATTGCCGGTATCGCCATCAGCAACCAGCGTGAAACCGCCATCGGCTGGCGGCGTTCCAACGGCCAGCCGATCGGGCCGGCCCTAACCTGGCAATGCGCGCGCGCCGCCGATTTCTGTGAACGGCTGCGGCACGATCGGCAGGCCGAAGTGGTGCGTCGCGCCACCGGCCTGCCGCTTTCACCGCTATTCTCGGCGGCGAAAATGCGCTGGTTGCTCGATCGCTGCGAAGGGGGGCAACGGATGGCGGAGAACGGGGAAATCTGCCTTGGCACCATCGATGCCTGGCTGCTGTGGCAGTTGAGCGGAGGACAGGCATTCGGCTGCGATACCTCCAATGCCGCTCGCACCCAGCTGTTGAACCTTGCCTCCGGCGATTGGGACGAGCGGATGCTGGCGCTGTTCAACATTCCCCGCCAGGCGCTGCCGACGATCTCCCCCTCCAGCCATGTGTTCGGCGTGACGTTGGGATTGGAAGGCATTGCCGACGGCATTCCGATTGGCGCGATGGTCGGTGATTCGCATGCGGCGCTGTACGGCCATGCGCTCGGCCAGGCGGGGCAGGTTAAGGCCACCTATGGCACCGGTTCATCGGTGATGGCGCCGATCGCCGAAGCGCAATGCGACACGAGCGCTCTGGCAACGACCGTCGCCTGGCACGATGGCGAGCGTATGCAGTATGCGCTGGAGGGCAATATTCCCCACACCGGCGACGCCATTGCCTGGATGCTGGATATCACCGCCATGCCGGCGGGGGGCGAGACGCCGTTAAGTGAACTGCCTGTTTGCGTGGCCGACAGCGGTGGCGTCTATTTTGTGCCGGCACTGACCGGGGTCGGCGCACCCTGGTGGGATGAGCAGGCGCGCGGCGTGATCTGCGGCCTCAGCCGCGGCACGCGGCGGGAACATTTGGTGCGGGCCGCATTTGAGTCGGTGGCTTATCAAATCGCCGATGTGATCGGCGTATTGCGGCAACAGCCGGGTTTTGCATTGCAGGGGTTAATGGCCGATGGCGGCCCCAGCCGCAATGACTGGCTGATGCAGTTTCAGGCCGATCTGCTGGGTTGCCCGGTGTGGCGCAGCAACACGGCGGAACTCTCGGCGCTGGGGGCGGCGCTGATGGCGATGCGCAGCCTGTGGGGGACTACCGATCGGCAACTGGCGGCATTGTTGCCCCAACATGATGAATTTAAACCCGATATGCAGCGCCACCGGCAGCTGCAGGAAAACTACAGCGCCTGGCGGCAGGCGGTGCAACGCACCCTGTGGCGGCCGCAGGCGAGCTCATCGATGACAGGAGAACAACCATGAATCGTGATTTCACGGGGAAAACCGTGGTGATTACCGGCGCATGCCGCGGCATTGGGGCCGGCATCGCCGAGCGCTTCGCCCGTTTGGGTGCCAATCTGGTGATTGCATCGAATGCGGAACGCATTCTGACCACGGCGGAAACGCTGCGCCAGCGTTATGGTGTGGAGATTCTGCCGGTGATCCTCGACGTCACCGATGAGGCGCAGGTGGTTGATTTTTATCGTCAGGCTTGGGAGCAATTCGGCGCGATCGACGTTTCCATTCAAAACGCTGGGGTGATCACTATCGATCGTTTTGACCAGATGCCCAAAAGCGATTTTGAGAAAGTGTTGGCGGTAAATACCACTGCGGTGTGGCTCTGCTGCCGGGAAGCGGCTAAATATATGGTCGGCCAGCGCAAGGGGCGGCTGATCAACACCTCTTCCGGTCAGGGGCGTAACGGATTCATTTACACACCGCATTACGCCGCCAGCAAAATGGGCGTGATCGGCATTACGCAAAGTTTAGCGCTCGAGCTGGCACCGTATGGCATTACCGTCAATGCATTCTGCCCCGGCATCATTGAAAGCGAGATGTGGGAATATAACGACCGCGTTTGGGGCGAAATTCTCAGCGGGCCGGAAAAAACCTACGGCAAAGGGGAGTTGATGGCCGAGTGGGTGGCGGGTATTCCGCTCAAGCGCGCCGGTCAGCCCGAGGACGTGGCGGGTCTCGTGGCCTTTCTTGCCTCGGACGATGCCGACTACATCACCGGCCAAACCATCAATGTGGACGGCGGGTTAATCATGTCATGACGTGACTGTGTCACAAAAACGCGGCGTCGGAACGGCGCCGCATTAACCGCTTACATTTTCCCGCCATTGCAATCCGCGCCGTCGCCCCCATATCCTTATAAATTCGACGTTTTGAGAAGCTTTCTCATCAATTTGTTCGCTAAGGCCGTTTACTGCCGAATATGCCAGCAGATATGTGGTTTTATCGTGCCGCAGGGTTTCCCTGCCGCAGTGGGAAATGCTAACTTAAGGGTTAGGGACGCCACGTTTTGGCATCGTTCATCCGATTCACTCGGCATCGCGGGAAAGAATGTGAAATATTTGCTGATTTTTTTGTTGGTTCTGGTGATCTTCGTGATTTCCGTCACCTTGGGTGCGCATAACGATCAGGTGGTCAATTTCAACTATCTGGTTGCGCAGGGTGACTATCGCGTATCGACCCTGTTGGCCACGCTGTTTGGCGCCGGTTTTGTTCTCGGCTGGATCATTTGCGGCCTGTTTTACCTGCGCACGCGCATTGCGTTGAGCCGCGCCGAGCGCAAGATCAAAAGGCTGGAGCTGCAGCTTGAGCAGCCCGCTGAACCGGCGGCTCAGCCCGTTGTCAGCAAGGAATAATCCTCTATGTTAGAACTGCTGTTTCTGTTGCTGCCCGTGGCTGCCGCGTACGGTTGGTACATGGGGCGCAGAAGCGCTCAGCAGGATAAACAGCAAGAAGCCAACCGCCTGTCGCGTGAATACGTGGCAGGGGTGAACTTTCTGCTTTCCAACCAGCAGGACAAGGCGGTCGATCTGTTCCTCGACATGTTGAAAGAGGACAGCAACACCGTTGAAGCCCACCTGACGCTGGGTAACCTGTTCCGTTCGCGCGGCGAAGTCGACCGCGCCATCCGTATCCACCAGGCCTTGATGGAAAGCGCCTCCTTGACCTTTGAACAGCGCCTGCTGGCGGTACAGCAGCTGGGCCGCGACTATATGGCGGCCGGGCTGTACGATCGCGCGGAAGACATGTTCAGCCAGTTGACTGACGAAGCGGATTTTCGCGTATCGGCGCTGCAGCAACTGCTGGTGATCCATCAGGCCACCAGCGATTGGCAAAAAGCGATCGACGTGGCGGAAAAGCTGGTCAAGCTGGGTAAAGAGAAACAGCGCGTCGAGATCGCGCACTTCTATTGCGAACTGGCGCTGCAGGCGATGGGCAGCGACGATCTCGATCGGGCGATGAGCCTGCTCAAACGTGCGGACGCAGCCGATAAACAGTGTGCGCGCGTATCCATCATGTTCGGGCGCATCTATATGGCGCAAAACGACTACGCCAAAGCGGCAGAGTCGCTGCAACGCGTGCTGAGCCAGGATAAAGAGTTGGTCAGCGAAACGCTGCCGATGCTGCAGGAATGCTACACGCATCTGCCGGAACAACAGCACAGCTGGGTTGAATTCCTGAAACGCTGCGTGGAAGAGAACACCGGCGCCACCGCCGATCTGATGCTGGCCGAGATCATCGAACAGCACGAAGGGCGCGACGTGGTGCAGGTCTATATCAACCGCCAGCTGCAGCGCCATCCGACCATGCGCGTGTTTTACCGGTTGATGGATTATCACCTGGCGGACGCCGAAGACGGCCGGGCGAAAGAGAGCCTGCTGCTGTTGCGCGATATGGTCGGCGAGCAAATTCGTACCAAGCCGCGTTACCGCTGCCACAAATGTGGCTTCACCGCGCACTCGCTCTATTGGCATTGCCCGTCGTGCCGAGCCTGGTCATCGGTCAAACCGATCCGCGGTCTGGACGGGCAATAACGCGGCGGCGGGGCAAAACAAAACGGGGCGATTATCGCCCCGTTTTTTCGTTTGCCGCTTACTTTTTCTTGCCGCCTTTGGCGCCGGTTTTCAACAGCTGGCGCAGTTTCTTCAGTTCTTTCTGGCTCAGCGGCTGTTCAACCTCTTCTTCGGTGCTTTGATTGTCGATCTCGCCGTGGTGCAGCTCATCCGCCTTTTTGGCCGGCTTTTCTGCCTTGGCGGCGGGCGCGTTGAAGCTGTTTTCCAGGCGCTGGCATACTTCCACGCTCAACGAAAATTCGTTTTCAGCGGCGGCGGCGCGGATTTTTTCCTTCAGTTCCAGAGGAATTTTGATGGTAAGTGTCGATATCTCGCTCATTTTGAAAGCCTTTCTGCAGGAAGATGCCTTCAAGCTAAGCCACTGGCGATCGGGTGTCTAGTGTGTAATAAAAATTTAATATTTCTGTAACAAAGAAGGGTGAGGCAAACGCGGGTTTTTTAGGCGAGAAACAGAGGCAGGGCCCGAGCGTGCGGGCCCTGTACCGGAAACATTATTTATAGATGATCGCGGTGCCGCTCAGCATGTTGTTACCGCCGGCGGAGATGATGCGGTAGCTGCCGGCGCCTTGGGCATCGGCTTTAGCGGCCAGTTTTTTCTCCAGGCTGCTGAGGGTGGTCGCATGGCCCGCGGAAACGATGCCGCTGGCGGTCAGGCTGTCAGCCTGTTGGCTGTTGACCGGCTCAGCGGCGAAGGTAGCGAAAGAGGTCAGTGCGATAGCGGTAGCGGCTGCAAAATATTTGATGGTTTTCATAGGTGACTCCAGTCTGTTTATTTAGGAAGGAAGCCATTCGCTTCCGATGTGGTGAATAATAAAGCATCTGCGCCGTTTGAAAATCTGATAATGCTGAGCAAGTTGTTCAAAATGTTTGATTGATAATTTACGCATCTTTACGACGTTTTACGCTGCGTGGTTTATCGCTGACGCGCTTTCGTTGACGCGCCATGACAAAGGTGAGAGGTAACATGACAGAGCGGCGGTACGCGCTGCGGCTGGGATTTCTGGCCCTCGGCATGTAGAATGCGGCGGTCAGTTTCGCGGGTGAGTACCTGATTATGTCCATTTTACAGAAGGTAGAAGAAATGAAGTCTGAAAATAACACTAATAACAATGACTTAAAATCATCTCCAATCGTTGTGGCGTTAGATTACGCCGATAAGAACGCTGCGCTGGCGTTCGCCGACCGTATCGATCCGCAAGACTGCCGGCTGAAAGTGGGCAAAGAAATGTTCACGCTGTTTGGGCCGCAGCTGGTGCGCGATCTGCACGGGCGCGGTTTCGACGTGTTTCTCGACCTGAAATTCCACGATATTCCCAATACCACCGCGCATGCGGTTGCGGCGGCGGCCGAGCTGGGCGTTTGGATGGTCAACGTCCATGCCAGCGGCGGCGCGCGCATGATGACCGCCGCTAAAGAAGCGCTGCTGCCTTACGGAGCGGATGCGCCGCTGCTGATCGCCGTGACGGTGCTCACCAGCATGGAAGCGGAAGACCTGCGCGGCATTGGCATCGAGGCCAGCCCGGCGGAACACGCCGAGCGCCTGGCGCGCCTGGCCCGCGACTGCGGGCTGGACGGCGTGGTCTGTTCGGCACACGAAGCGCAGCGCCTGAAGGCCGCCTGCGGGCAGGCTTTCCAGCTGGTTACGCCGGGGATCCGCCCTGAAGGCAGCGCGGCGGGCGATCAGCGCCGTATCATGACCCCGGTGCAGGCCCAGACCGCCGGCGTGGACTACATGGTGATTGGGCGTCCGATCACCCAATCTGCGGATCCGGCCGCGACGCTGCGCGCGATCCGCGCCTCTTTGGCCTGAGGAGGCAATGATGAATGACGATAACAGCCGCCTGGTGTATTCCACGGACACCGGCCGCATCAAGCAGGAAGACGTTAAGCCGCAACGCGCCAAGGGCGACGGCATCGTGCGCATCCAGCGTCAGACCAGCGGCCGCAAGGGGAAGGGGGTATGCCTGATCGCCGGCGTCGATCTGGATGATGCCGCGCTCGACAAACTGGCGGCCGAGCTGAAAAAGAAATGCGGTTGCGGCGGTTCGGTGAAAGACGGGATTATCGAGATCCAGGGCGATAAACGCGATCTGCTCAAACAGCTGCTGGAAGCCAAAGGCATGAAGGTCAAACTGGCGGGCGGTTGAGGTGAATCGCCATGCCGCGGTGCAATACTGCGGCATGGCTTGAGGTTGTTGCTGCCGGGGGTTAGCCCGTTAACGGCAAAAGAACCATAGACTTAAAGTAAAACAGACCTGAAATCATCGTTATTCTGGTTAATACGTCAAAGCGCCGAGGCGCTTTTGCCAGCCTGTCGGCCGAGGTCTCTCGGTCAGGTTATTTGCCAACCTGGTGACCGATGATGCCCCCTACCGCAGCCCCACCCAGCGTGCCCAGCGCGCTGCCGTCTGTCAGCACTGCGCCGCCGACTGCACCGGCGCCGGCGCCGATAGCGGTGTTGCGATCGCGTTTGGACATGTTGGAACAGGCGCTGAGTGAAAACGCCAGAGTCAGTGCCAGCGCGGCGGTGGCGAAACGTTTATTGATAATCATCATAATGACTTCTCCTTAGCATTGGCTATATGGAAGTGCCCTATAAGTATAGGCGTTAACCATAAATCAGGCCTGCCGTTGATTCCCGTACAGTATCGATATAAAAAAATGGCATTTTTTGTTAACGGCCGAATAATTAGCAAGTTACGGCCCAAAAGGCGCCGAAACTGAGTATAGGTTTCTCGGGAAGGATAAACAGGTAAATAGTCTTAAAATCCTGCTGCGCAAGGGGAAGGCGCGCGGTGTAGCCCGCGCGGTGCGGCAGTGACCTGCGTTATTCGTTGACCAGCTCCACCTGTACGCCCTGGCGTTTCAGCTGATGCTGATACTCCAGCGCCAAGCGCGAATCGGTGATCACCCGGCTGATCTGGCCGGTCTGCGCCAGCGGGTTGGGCTGGATCTGGCCGAACTTGCTCGAGTCCGTCAGCACGATATTCTCCACGCCCTTGGCCAGCACCGCGCTGACCACGTCGGCGCGCATCATGTCGCGGCCGGTAAAGCCGGTTTCGGCCTGAAAGCCGTCAATGCCGATAAACGCCTTGTTGAAATGCACCTGCTGAATGCACAGCCGCGTAAGCGGGCCGACCACGGTCTCGCTTTTCTTCTGGTACATGCCGCCCAGCACAATCACGTCGCAGTCGGTTTCTTTCAGCAGGTTGGCGATGTAGTGGCTGACGGTGATCAGCGTAATGCGCTTGCGCTCGGCGATGTAGCGCGCCAGCAGGGCATTGGCGCTGCCGCTCTCGATGAAGATCGTCTCGCCGTCGTTGACCTGCGCGGCGGCATATTGCGCCAACCGTTGTTTGAGGGTGAAATTGGACATCATGCGGGCGTCGACGTCGTCGCTCTCCAGCGCCACGGCGGAACCGTGTACCCGCTTCAGATAACTGCGCTTTTCCAGCAGGTTGAGATCCTGCCGGATGGTGACTTCCGAGACGCCCGAGGCGCGCGCCAGCTCATTGACGCTGATCCGCCGGCGATCGTTAACCAACTGCAATATGGTCTGTTGTCGTAAATTCATATCGGCCTGATGATGCGGCCGCCAAGGTGCGGCCGCTAAGAGTCAAAGGTTTAAAGAGTATGTTCTGTGCGCGCAATAATATCATCCTGCGCCTCAGGGGATAATGCGGTAAAGAAGGCGGAATAGCCAGCTACGCGAACCACTAAATCACGATATTGGTCAGGGTGTTGCTTCGCCGCCAGCAGCGTTTCGCGCGACACGATGTTGTACTGCACATGCCAGCCGCGATAGCTCTCGAAGAAGGTGCGCAACATCAGCATCAGCTTTTCCCGATCGCGCGGGTTGTCCAGCGTCGCCGGGTTCAGCTTTTGGTTGAGCAGCACGCCGCCGAGAATTGCCTCGGTAGGCAACTTGGCGAGCGAATTGAACACCGCGGTCGGCCCCAGGTGGTCGGTGCCAGACGCCGGGCTGGCGCCTTCCGCCAGCGGCTGGTGCGCCTTGCGTCCATCCGGGGTGGCGAGGGTGGCGGCGCCGAAGGGCACGTTGGCCGAGATAGACGAGGTGCCGGCGTAGTAGCCGCCGCCTATCGGCCCGCGGCCGAAGCGGGTGTTGCGATACTGCTTCAGTTCGTCGATGTAGGTTTGGTAGGCGCGCACCAGCAGCCGATCGACCTCGTCCACGTCGTTGCCGTATTTGGGTGCGGCGTTGAGCAGCCGCTGGCGCAGCTGTTCGCCATCCAGCCCGGCGAAGTCGTCGGCCAGCGCCGCCGCCAGCCGCTGCTGGCCGATCGCCCCCTGGTCAAACACCAGTTTGCGCACCGCCGCCAGGCTGTTGCCGAGGTTGGCGATGCCGACCTGCAGGCCGGAAACCCAGTCGTACTTGGCGCCGCCCTGCTTGATGCTTTTGCCGCGTTCGATGCAGTCATCTACCAGCGCGGAACAGAGAATATCGTGGGCGTTCTCCTCCAGCACGCTGTCCACCACGCATTCGATCTCAATTGACTTGCGCGTGTAGTAGCGGATTTGTCGGTCCCAGGCGGCCATCACCTGCTCGAAATCGGCGAAGTTTCCTTTGGACAACGCCTGTTCCTGCGGCAGGAAAATCTGCCCGGAGGTGGCGTCGCGGCCCTGTTCCAGCGCCGCCAGCAGCACGCGGGCAAAGTTGATGAAGCTCATGCCGGTGCAGCGATAGCCCCATTTGCCGCCGACGGCGGTCTCGATGCAGCCGATGGCGGCATAGTCGTAGGCGTCCTGCGGTTCAACCCCCAGCTTGATGAACTCGGGAATGACGATTTCGTCGTTGTTGAACGCCGGCATGCCGAAGCCGCAGCGGATCACCTGTACGCAGGCGTCGAGGAAATCGGCGCTCATTCCTGCGTGGTAACGCACGCTGAGGTTGGGTTGGGTGGAGCGCAGGCGGCCGCAAGATTCGAGAATGGCGTAGGACAGCGGGTTGACCGCGTCGCACGGCCGGCCGTCGAGCAGTTTTTGGCCGCCGATGGTGACGTTCTGGTACAGCGGGCTGCCGGCGGAGGCCTTGGAGTGCGAGCCGGAGCGGATCTTGTTGACCTCCAGCAGCTTAAGCCAGCAGCTGTGCAGCAGCTCGATGGCGTCTTCCCGCGCCAGGTTCTGCTCCAGCTCGACGTCGCGCCGATACCAGGGATAGAGATATTGGTCGAGGCGGCCGAAGGAAACCGAATGGCCGTTGGATTCGATCTGCAACGTCAGCTGGATGAAATAGCACAGCTGCAGCGCCTGCCAGAAGGTGTGCGGTGGGCGATGGGCGATCAGATCGCAGTTGTCTGCGATGGCCAGCAGCTCGGTGCGCCGCCAGTCGCGGGTTTCGCGCTGCGCCATATCGCGCGCCAGGTGAGCGAAACGCAGGATGTGTTCGCTCAGCGCCGCCAGCACGATGTCGATGGCGTTGAGAAACTGCGCTTTATGCAGATCTTCCCACTCGGTCAGGCGCAGGCGGCTGCGGCGCGCGTTCACCTTTTCACGCAGGCCGTCGAGGCCTAGTTCCAGCAGCAGCGGGAAGTTGACCGCCAGGTGGGCGTCGCCGGAGGTCATGTTGCCCTCGGCTTTGATGATGCCGGTGGCGAGCAGCGCCTTCTGTTCGTCGGTAAACATGCCATAGCAGCGATCCTGCACCGTTTGGCCGCGCCACCAGGGGCAAAGACGGTGCAAAATCGCCTTGTTCTCTTCGCTGACCGAGAAGCCGGCGCCCGGCCGGTCGGCCAACTGGTCGATCTCGTTTTCTATCCAGCCGACGGTGTATTCGGGGAAGATCGGCGCGGCGCGCAGCTCGCTGGCCTGGTTGCCGACGATCAGCTCGTCGTTGGCGATCCAGATGCTGCGCTTCGCCAGGTGGTTGGCCAGCGCCAGCGCGCGGCGCACCGGCAGCGGCCGATCCTGATGGTGTTGATAGGCCTCGGTATAGTGCTGAGCGCGTTCGGTGCACACCGGCGGTTTGACGATGTGAATCAGCGCGTTCTTATGCGCCTGGATGCGGGCGCTGAGGGTGGTCAAATCCAACGTAGTCATGGCGTTATCCTCGCAAAATGGCGCTCAGGCCTTTGGCGCCGGCGTACGCTTCGGCGAAGGCCAGCAGATCGGGCGCGTCCAGCGGCGTGCGGGCGGCGCGGTAAGGTTCGCCGAGCAGGTGATACTTGTTGATGCCCAGCGTGTGGTACGGCAAAAAATGGATTTCCGACACGCCGATCTCGTCGGCGGCGAAGTCGACAATCGCGCGGACAGAATGGCGATCGGCGTTGAAATCGGGGATCAGCGGCACGCGCACGGTCATTGGCACGCCGTGCGCCGCCAGCCGGCGGAAATTGTTCATCACCCGACGGGCGGAGCCGCCGGTCCAGGTGTTGAAACGCGCTTCATCGGTGTGTTTGAGATCGGCCAACAGCAGATCCAGCCAGGGCAACGAAGGGGCGATGTAACGCCACGGAACGTGCAGACAGGATTCGACGGCGGTGTGGATGCCGGCTTCGCGGCCGCGCCGCAGCAGCTCCGCCGCGACCTCCGGCTGCATAAAGGGTTCGCCGCCGGACAGCGTTACACCACCGCCGCTGCGCAGGTAGAAAGGCTTATCCCGCATCACCTCGGCCATGATATCGTCGGGGTTGACCGCGCTGCCGCACAGGCTGAGCGCGCCGGTCGGGCAGGCGGCGGCCAGCGCCGCATAGTCGTCTGCGCTGATGGCTTCGCGCCGCAGCGTCAGCGCGCCCTCGTCACGCTGCAGGCCTTGCGGGCAGCGCTCGGCGCACAGCGTACAGCCGCTCAGGCACAGGCGTTCGTCAAACAGCAGATCCGCGTGGCGCGAGCGGCTTTCGGGGTTCTGGCACCAGCGGCAGCTCAGCGGGCACCCTTTTAAAAAGACCACGCTGCGGATACCGGGGCCGTCATGGGTCGAGTAGCGCTGCAGATTGAAGAACATGAGTCACCCGTTTGGCGTTGCTGAATCTTTCGCCATTAAAAATGTTTCGAATGAAAGTTGGATTGATTTTGGTCAAAGGTTGGCGGGGTTTTTGCCCTATGATGATCAGAGTTTGAATCCGCCCACAGAACATGACACAGGAGTCCGTGATGGAGCTTTATCTCGATACCGCCGATGTGACGGCGGTAAAACGCCTGGCGCGCATTCTGCCGCTGCACGGCGTCACCACCAACCCAAGCATCGTGGCGAAGGAAGGCAAGCCGATCTGGGAAGTGCTGCCCGCGCTGCGCGACGCCCTCGGCGGCACCGGCAAGCTGTTCGCGCAGGTGATGGCGGCCGATGCGGAGCGCATGGTGGCGGAGGCCGCGCTGCTCAGCCAGCGCGTACCGGGGCTGGTGGTCAAGATCCCCGCAACCGCCGAGGGGCTGGCGGCGATCAAGAAGCTTAAAACGATGTCCATCCCGACGCTGGGCACGGCGGTATACGGCGCCGGGCAGGGGCTGCTGGCGGCCTTGGCCGGGGCGGAATACGTGGCGCCTTACGTCAATCGGGTGGACGCGCAGGGCGGCGACGGCATCGAAATGGTGCACGAGCTGCAGCAGCTGCTGAGCCTGCACGCGCCGTCGGCGCAGGTGCTGGCCGCCAGCTTCAAGACGCCGCGCCAGGCGCTGGAATGCTTGTTGGCGGGTTGCCAGGCGATCACGCTGCCGGTGGATGTGGCGGAGCAGTTCCTGAGCGCGCCGGCGGTGCAGGCCGCGGTCGAGAAATTCGAACAGGATTGGCAGGGGGCGTTCGGCAGCAATTTGCTGGGCTGATAGCTGTCCGTCTCGTTTACTGATTCTCCTCCCGATCCACAATTAATTTTAAAGGATGGCGCATCATGGCGTCATCCTCCCGCCGTTTCGCCATTCTTCGCATGCCCGCCGCCTCCCTTATACCGTTCCGCGAAGCGGACGTGCTGCACCCCGTACCTAATCGGCCCCCTAAATCCCGGTCGGTCTTGGCTAGCTTAGCGCAGTGTTTCCCTGGTGGCGTCGTCAGTGACGACAGTGATCCAGAATGTCTGATGCTGAAGCGTCAGTTGCAATAAGGGCCTAGTGTAAACCTGAGTGTGCTGAGCGAGTTGGTGGGGGCGGAAACGCCGCCGCCGGCTGGCAACCAGGCGACGATGGTGCGGCGCAGGGTGCCACTCATACGGTGGGCGTCAGCATCTCCCTGCGTGCATTTCGGCTCCTCGTCAGAGTCAGTGAAATAAATTCCGACCGGTTACCCATGCGGAACATCACAGGTATTCCTGTTTTACTGCGATCCTGTGAATTTACGAATCACTTGCCGGGCCGGAAAACTCAGGTCTATTTCTACCTGGGTTATATCTTGGATGAACGTATGGAAATAAACGTAATTGTGATTAAGATCAAACATCCTTTCTCTGAAATACCTGTCTAGGCAGTCATCGATGTTGATGGTAAAGTAACTCACCCAAGCGATAACATGTCACGGTTAAATCGTCGGCAAGGTGATTGATATTATTCTCGCTTGGATGCGATAAAGATGGTGAATGTGTTTTGGAGTGATTATTTTATGGGTGAATTATTATTTCCCGCAGTGGACAGATAAGTGGTGGGTAATGATTCTGCATCTAAATTTTCTTGTCGCGGCAACCGAAAAGGATTAATTACTACGTAAATGCCATACGGTTTTTTCTCGGCGTTGGCTTTTTTTTATTAAAATTAATGGAGTGTGTTATGCATAAGGATTTGGACGTTTCCATATCAACAGGGCGGTTTAGGAAAATAAGAGAATGGAACAGGCGGCGCAATTATTACCTCAAAAGAGTAAGGCTGAGCATTAAAATCTATATTGCAAAGCTTATCTGGGATAAACGTAGAAAAAGTGTGTTTGATGTCAAATCTGTCAAAACCATATTGCTCCTGCGCAATGAAGGGACGATCGGTGATGTGGTGGTTTCGACGCCGCTAGTGAAATGTCTTTATGAATCAGGGTTCACAGTTGATATTTTGCTTACAAAATCAAGCAGCGCGGTGATGAAACACAACGCCTATATTAGAAATATCTATGAGGCAGGAGATAGCAATAATGAAGTATTTTTGAAAAGATTCGCTCATACGGTTGATAAATCAACGATCAAGATGTTAAACGAGAATGATTATGACCTTGTGGTCGATCTTTGTCTGTTTGATATCCCGGTACATAGGATGATGCTTTTTAGTGATATAAACGCAAGATTTGTTCTTGGCTTTAATAAATGGAGTTGCATTAACCACTACAGTAAATCTATTTCATTTGAAAATGGTAAGGAACATGTGACGAAAGCCACTGCTTTGGTTGCCCATGCCGTAGGGATCAATCTTAAAAATCGCCGTGACTATGACCTGCATATCCCCGATGATATAACTTTTGAAGTAAGAGAGTATTTAAGTGGTTGGAAAGATAAAATTAAGATTGTTATTAATGCCTTCACTGGAAGTCCAGAGAGAAATCTATCCAAAGAGCAGGTTGCTCGGCTCGTTGATATGCTTAATAAAAAATCAAAAAATATAAAGTTAATTATTCTCGATCATCGCAGGGAATTGGATGTGTCTCTGCCGGATAGTGCTGTTATAAATCCATTTGATTCACTGCATCATGTCATGGCATTGATTCGAGAGGTTGATATGATTATATCGCCAGATACGTCGATTGTACATATTTCTGCAGCGTGGAATAAAGCGTTGATTTGTGTCTACAAAAACGTAACGGATAATAATGATTTGTGGGGGCCCGGGTATGAAAATGCGAGGCAGATTATTGTTAACAGCAGAAAAATAGCGGATGTGGATAATGTCCCAGAGCTCATATTGCACGAGATTGGTCAACGAGACTTGTTTGGTGGGCAAGAGATAACACCGCAGCAGTTCGTTGCACGGTGAGGCGCATGCCGCCGCTAACGCAATGTTGCCCGCTGGTTAACGGCCCAACCCCTTAAGCAGTGCTCTGCTCAAGAGGCCGGCCGTTTCTCCTAACGGCGAGACTCAGCCGCGGCCGGTCTCCTCCCGCAGCGCGGCGCTGACCTCATGCGTCGTCGGATGTTCGGAGCGCAACGCCCGGCGGATCGCGAAGAAGGCGGCGATCAGCATGGTCACCGCCACCAGCATAAAGAACCCGCACAGCGCGGCGTTGATTTGGTTGCTGAATACGATGGTTTCCATGTCTTTCAGCGATTTGGCCGGCGCAATGATCGTGCCTTGCTCGATGCCGGTGGAAAATTTCTTCGCCTGCGCCAGGAAGCCGATGCTCGGTTTCTCATGGAAGATCTTCTGCCAGCCGGCGGTCATGGAGGTGACGAACAGCCAGGCGGTCGGCAGAATGGTGACCCAGGCGTAACGCTGTTTTTTCATTTTGAACAGCACCACGGTGCCGAGGATCAACGCCATTGACGCCAGCATCTGGTTGCCGATGCCGAACAGCGGCCACAGGGTATTGATGCCGCCGAGCGGATCGACCACGCCCTGATACACGAAGAAGCCCCAGCCGGCCACCGCCACCGTGGTGCCCGCCAGGTTGCCGAACCACGAACGGTTGTTGGCCAGCTGCGGCACCGCCACGCCCACCAGATCCTGCACCATAAACCGGCAGGCGCGGGTGCCGGCGTCGACGGCGGTCAGAATGAACAGTGCTTCGAACAGAATGGCGAAGTGGTACCAGAAGGCCATCATCGCCCGGCTGTTGAACACCTCGCTGATGATGTGCGCCATGCCCACGGCGAAGGTCGGGGCGCCGCCGGCGCGCGACAGGATGGAGTTCTCACCCACCTCTTTGGCGATCAGCGCCAGCGTTTCCGGCGTGACGATAAAGCCCCAGCTGTTGATTACCTGCGAAGCATTTTCCACCGTGGTGCCGATCAGCGCCGCCGGCGAGTTCATGGCGAAGTAAACGCCCGGATCCAGCACCGAGGCGCAGATCAGCGCCATGATGGCGACGAAAGACTCCATCAGCATGGCGCCGTAACCGATAAAGCGGATGTGGCTTTCGCGCTCCACCAGCTTGGGCGTAGTGCCGCTGGAGACCAGCGCGTGGAAGCCGGAAATGGCGCCGCAGGCGATGGTGATGAACAGGAACGGGAACAGGGCGCCGGCGAACACCGGGCCGCTGCCGTCGATGAAGCGCGAAACCGCCGGCATTTTCATCTCCGGCATGGCGAAGACGATGCCGATGGCCAGGCCGATGATGACGCCGATTTTCATAAAGGTGGAAAGGTAGTCGCGCGGCGCCAGCAGCAGCCACACCGGCAGCACCGAAGCGACGAAGCCGTAGATCACCAGCACCCAGGTCAGGGTGGTGCCGTGCAGCGTGAAGAACGGCCCCCAGTAGGGATCTTGCGCCACGTTGCCGCCGTAAATGATCGCCAGCAGCATCAGCACGAAGCCAATCACCGAAATTTCAGCGATCTTGCCAGGCCGGATAAAACGCATGTAGATGCCCATGAACAGCGCGATCGGGATGGTGGCGGCGATGGTAAACAGCCCCCACGGGCTGTCGGCCAGCGCTTTTACCACCACCAGCGCCAGCGCCGACAGGATGATGATCATCACCCCCAGCGCGCCGAGCATGGTGATCACCCCGGCGAAGGCGCCCAACTCTTGCTTGGCCATTTCCCCCAGCGAACGCCCGTCGCGGCGCGTGGAAATGAACAGCACCAGGAAATCCTGCACCGCGCCGGCCAGCATGACGCCGACCAGGATCCAGATGGTCCCCGGCAGGAAGCCCATCTGCGCGGCCAGAATCGGCCCCACCAGCGGCCCGGCGCCGGCGATGGCGGCGAAGTGGTGGCCGAACAGCACCCATTTGTTGGTGGGCACATAGTCCAGGCCGTCGTTGCGGCGTTCGGCCGGGGTCAGACGGCGGTCGTCCAGCTCAAAGACCTTGTCGGCAATGAACCGGCTGTAGAAGCGGTAGGCGATGCTGTAGCAGGCGACGGCGGCGACCACCAGCCAGACGGCGTTGACGTGTTCGCCGCGGCTGAGCGCCAGCATGGCGAAGGCGAAGGCACCGACCAACGCCACCAGCAGCCAGATAAGTCCGGACCTGATGTTTTTCATGAAACAACTCCTTGGCGTACAGAGGTAAAAATCGACGTTGTTATTTGGAATGACGTTTTAACAGTAGAAGTTTTGCCGCTGAACCGCGGCAGGTCGGATGAGAAATGTGAAGCAGGTGGGGTTTTAGTGTAAAAACAAAGTGATGAAACAGCGTTGGCGCAGGCTGCCGCCCACAGAATCCCGGGCAGTTATTCATTCTGCATTTTCGCGGCGCGGACAGCGAATCATTGTCGTTTTTTATCTGGATACGGCGTCTGGCGGATTATTATTTTATCTGTCGAGGCGAGCCGAAATAAAATTATTCATGCCGTGTTATACCTTTATTTTCACCCTCAGGTTTATTCATTCACCAAATAAATAATAAAATCACGAAAGGAATGTAATTATGATAAATAAAATCATCGAAGGGTATTTACCGCAGCTCACGGCTATTCGGCACGATATTCATCAGCACCCCGAATTGGGTTTCGAAGAGTTTCGCACCAGCGATCTGGTCGCGGATTATTTGAGTTCGTGGGGTTATGAGGTGCACCGCGGATTGGCGGGCACCGGCGTGGTGGGCACGCTGCGGGCGGGCGACGGCGTGAAAAGCCTCGGGCTGCGCGCCGATATGGATGCCTTGCCGATCGAGGAGAACACCGGCAAACCCTGGAGCAGCAGCGTGGCCAACCGCATGCACGCCTGCGGCCATGACGGCCATACCACCATGCTGCTCGGCGCCGCCCGTTACCTGGCGCATACGCGCAACTTCAACGGCACGCTGCACCTGATTTTCCAACCGGCGGAAGAGATGCTGAACGGCGGCGCGCGCATGGTGGAACAGGGGCTGTTCGAGCGCTTCCCCTGCGACGCCATCTTCGCCATGCACAACATGCCGGGCATGCCGCTCGGTGAGTTCTTTTTCCAGCATGGCCCGTTTATGGCCTCGATGGATCAGTTCAACGTGCGGGTGCAGGGGCGTGGCGGCCACGGCGCCATCCCGCAGCTGACGATCGATCCGGTGCTGGTGGCCTCGCATATCACCGTTTCCCTGCAGAGCATCGTCTCGCGCAATATCGATCCGCTGGAAGCGGCGGTGATCACCGTCGGCAGCATCAAGGCCGGTGAGGCGGCCAACGTGATCCCGGACAGCGCGGAGATGAAGCTCAGCGTGCGCTCGCTGGATCGCCAGGCGCGCGCAACCTTGCTGGCGCGCATTCCGGCGCTGATCGAGGCGCAGGCGGCAAGCTTCGGCGCTCACGCGGTGGTGGAACACGTTAACGGCACGCCGGTGCTGGTCAACGACGAAGGGATAACCCGTTTCGCCCACCGCGTGGCGGAACAGCAGTTCGGCGCCGCCCGCGCGCACTATGGCGCCCGGCCGCTGATGGGCAGCGAAGATTTCGCCTTCATGCTCGATGCGCACCCGCAGGGCTGTTACCTGATCATCGGCAACGGCGATGGCGAAGGCAGCTGCATGGTGCATAACCCGGGATATGACTTTAACGACGGCTGTCTGGCGGCCGGCAGCCATTATTGGGCAGCGTTGGCGGAAGCGTATTTAAAATAAACGCGAAAAATAATAACAGGGAAGATAATGATGAGTGAAAATACGGCTGAAACTCAAACGGCAATAATATCGGCTCCGAACGCCAGCGGCAAAAAGGTCATATTCGCCGCCTCTTTCGGTAATGCGCTGGAGTTTTTCGACTTCGGTATTTATAACTTCTTCGTTATTTACATCAGCGTATTGTTCTTTCCACCGTCCAGCGATCCGCATTTGGCATTGCTGTTGGCGTTCGCGACGTTTGGCGTCAGCTTCTTCATGCGGCCGCTGGGCGGCATTCTGATTGGCGCCTATGCCGATCGCTGCGGCCGCAAACCGGCGATGATCCTGACGATTTCCTTGATGAGCCTGGGCACGGCGATGATCGGCTTTGCGCCGACCTACGCCAGCGCCGGCTACTGGGGAACCGTCACCTTGGTAGCGGCGCGCTTGATCCAGGGCGTGGCGGCGGGCGGCGAGGTAGGGGCGTCGATGTCGTTGCTGGTGGAGTCGGCGCCGCCCAACCGGCGCGGCTTCTATTCCAGCTGGTCGTTGGCGACGCAGGGCATCGCCACCGTGGTTGGCGGCGTCACCGCGCTGGCGCTCAGCGCGGCCTTGCCGGTGCTTTCCGGCGAGCCGAACGCCATGGCCGAGTGGGGATGGCGTATTCCTTTCTTTATCGGCGTGGCGTTGGCGCCGCTCGGTTGCTGGCTGCGTCTCGGGCTGGAGAGCGATCGGCCGTCGGTGCCGCGGGCGCACGAGCCACCCGCGCAGTTGCGCAAGCACTCGCGGGCGGTGGTGCTCGGCGTGATGCTGACCATCGGCGCCACCGTCGCCACTTACATCTCGATGTATTATCTCGGCACCTACGCGGTGAAATACTTGGGGATGGCGCAGGCCTACGGCTATGCCGCGATGCTGCTGGCGGGGCTTGTCACCTTCGGCGGCAGCCTGCTGGTCGGGCACTGGTGCGATCGTTACGGCCGCCTGCCGCTGATCCGTTGGTCGCGGATCGCAATTCTGATCGTGGCCCTGCCGGCGTTTTGGTGGCTGAGCGCGGTGCCGCATCCGGCGGTGCTGTTGCTGATAGTCGCGCTGCTGGTCGGGTTGACCACGCTCGGTTCGGTGCCGACCATGCTGATGATTTCGGAGCTGTTCCCGCAGCGCATTCGCGCTTTGGGGTTTGCGTTGGTCTACAGCCTCGGGGTGGCGATCTTCGGCGGTTTTGCCCAGTACATCGCCTCGCAGTCGATCGCGCTGAGCGGCTCGCTGCTGGCGCCCGCCGTCTATTTGATGCTGGCGACGCTGGCTTCGCTGGCGGTGCTGCCGCTGCTGCGCGAAACCGGCGGCGAGCCGCTGCGCTAGCCGGAATGAGGCGAAAAAAAACGCCGGCGGTTTTCACCGTCGGCGTTTGGCGCTGCTACCGTTTCAGGTTGGCGTTCAGGCCGCAGGGCGGGCGATCACGCTGCGGGTTTCCATGCGCACTTCGGCGATGGTGACCTGCAAGGTGTCGCTCTGGCGGTAAACCACTTCACCCTTGATCTGCACGGTGCCGGTTTCCTGGCTGCACTGCATCTCGTCGCGCACCGCGTGAATAAACGGTGCCGGGATGAAGGCAACGGCGCCGTTGTCCAGCAGGCGCACGCGCAGGCCGCCGCGGGTCACGTCGATGATCTCGGCGTTGAAGCGGGTATCGGTACCGGCCTTGTCCTGCAGGAAGCGAGCGTACAACCAGTCGCCGACGTCGCGCTCCGCCATGCGGTTCAGGCGGCGGCGTTCCGCCAGCTGTACCGTCACGTCATCCTGCGGTTTTTCCGCCGGCTGCTGGTTGATGATCGCCTTCAGCAGGCGATGGTTGACCATATCGCCGTATTTACGGATCGGCGATGTCCAGGTGGCGTAAGCCTCCAGCCCCAGACCGAAGTGTGGCCCCGGCGTAGTGCTGATCTCCGCGAAGGTCTGGAAGCGGCGGATGCGGCTGTCGAGGAACTGGGTCGGCTGCGCGTCCAGGTGGCGGCGCAGTTCGCAGAAACCGTCGAGGGTCAGCAGCTTGTCGGCTTCGGCTTCCACGCCGTTGGCCTGCAATACGGTGACCGCTTGCTCGACCAGCGCAGGATCGAAACCGGTGTGCACGTTGTACACGCCGAAGCCCAGGCGATCGCGCAGCACGATGGCGGCGCAGACGTTGGCGGCGATCATGCACTCTTCAACGATGCGGTTAGCGCTGCGGCGCTGTTCGGTAACGATCTCCAGCACGTCGCCTTTTTCACCCAGCACGAAGCGGTAGTCCGGGCGATCTTTAAACACCAGCGCATGTTGGTGGCGCCAGGCGTTGCGCGCATCGCAAACGCGTTTCAGCAGGGCTACCTGCTGTGCGATGGCGTCGCTCGGCGGCTGCCAGCCGGCAATGCCTTCCAGCCAGTCGGAGACTTCGTCGTATACCAGCTTGGCTTTGGATTCGATCTCGGCGGCGAAGAACTGAATATCTTGGCCCAGCGCGCCGTCGGCGGCGATGGTCACGCGGCAAGCCAGCACCTGGCGGCGCTCGTTAGGGCGCAGCGAGCACAGGTTGTCCGACAGATCGCGCGGCAACATCGGGATGTTGAAGCCCGGCAGGTAGTTGGTGAAGGCGCGCACGCGGGCGATATCGTCCAGCTTGCTGCCTTGTTCGACGTAGGCGGTCGGATCGGCGATGGCGATGGTCAACTGCAGCGAACCGTCACCGTTGTCAGTCACGTACAGCGCATCGTCCATGTCTTCGGTGCTGGCGCTGTCGATGGTAACGAATTCGAGCGCGGTTAGATCTTCACGCGCCGACGCGGCGGCCGGTTCGCTGAGAGCCAGCATCTCCGGCGCCTCTTTTTCCAGGTTGTGACGCGCCAGCGTCACCCACCACGGGGCGAAATGGTCTTCACCTTCGGTGATAAAGTGGGTCAGATCGGCGTTGAAGCCGCGATCGCCTTTCAGCGGATGACGGCGCATTTCCGCCACCGCCCAGTCGCCGGCCTGGAAGTTGTGGGTCAATTCACGCACCGGGCGGCACGGAATCGCCTCTTTCAGCAACGGATGATCGGGCACGATGGACAGACGGTCGTCGCGCTTTTGCACGCGGCCGACAAAGCGCGACAGGAACGGCTCGACCAGGGTCTCCGGCTCGGCGATTTCGCGCTCTTTCTCGGTGTGCAGGGTGGCGATAATGCGATCCCCGTGCATGACTTTCTTCATGTACGGCGGCGGAATGAAGTAACTTTTTTGACCGTCTACTTCAAGAAAGCCAAAGCCTTTCTCAGTCCCTTTCACGACGCCTTCAACGCGCGGGGTTTGAGAGTGAAGTTGCTGTTTAAGCTGCGCCAGCAGCGGGTTATCTTGAAACATATCGTCCAGTGAATGGGTTGTGAGTGGCAAGATTTGCGGCTGACAGTTTTACGCGAATCACCCGCTGCGAGCAAGCCTAACGTCACTGAACCCCGCGTTGCCGCGCGATTTTGCGCAAGATTGGTCAATCGAAACGCTATCGATGAAAAACCCCGGCGCGAGGGCCGGGGTGGAGGGCGGGTGACCGTCAGTCTTGCAGCGGCGTCGGCTGCAGGATTTCAATCCAGTAATCGTCCGGATCGCGAATGAACGCCACGTAGTTCATGCGGCCTTCATGCAGGCGTTTCTGGAAGGTGACGCCGAGGCGCTCAAACCGCTCGCAGGCGGCGCGCACGTCCGGCACCGTGACGCACAGGTGGCCAAAGCCGCGCGGCTCGCCGTTGCCGTTGTGATAGTGGAAATCCGCCTGATTTTCGGTGCCGTGGTTATGGGTCAGCTCGAGAATGCCCGGCTGGCTCAGCGCCCAGCGCTTGCGCTCGTCGTCATCCTGCGGGATTTGCTCGCGCGGGCTGCGCGTCAGGTAGCAGATGGTGAAGGCGGCTTCTTCGAACGTTTCCAGATAAACCGGGGTAAAGCCCAGTACGCGGGTGTAGAAATCCAGCGCCTTGGTCAGATCCTTCACGCGGATCATGGTGTGGTTGAACACGTAACCGTCGGTTACCGCATCCGGTTGGGCCGCCACGCCGGGCAGCGTCAGTAGGTCATTCAGTGGCATCAGAGATCCTCCTCAGGGTGTCGGCAGACTGTAGGTGAAATCGATGCTAATCTAAAGTGATTGTTTTTAACTAAAACGCTAACTAAAAGTGAATGATAGATGAAGCTGAGCCAGCTGAAGTTTTTCTGCACCGTGGTGGAACATAAAACCATCGCCGCCGCCGCGCGCGAGCTGCACTGCGTGCCTTCCAACGTCACGCTGCGGCTGCGCGAGCTGGAGGAGTCGCTGGGCGGCGAGCTGTTTTTCCGCGACAAGAACCGGCTGTACGTCAATCCCAAAGGGCGGCTGTTCTACCAGCAGGCGCGCGACATTGTGGCGCAGGCGGAGCGCAGCAAGCAGCTGTTCGCCGGCGAGCACCAACATGGGCTGCTGAACCTCGGGGCGCTGGATTTCTCGCTGGTCAGCCATTTACCGGCGCGCATTGCCCGGCTGCGCCGTTTACAGCCTCATCTGCACATCAACGTGCTGAGCCGCGACTCGCTGGTGCTGGAACGCATGTTGATCGACAGCGATCTCGATCTGGCGATCACCGACGGCCCGATAGAACATCCGCTGCTAGCCAGCCAAAAGGCATTCGACGAACGGCTGGTATTGCTGATGCCGGCCGATGCCGGGGAACCCGACGCCGCCACGCTGGCGCCGCTGGAGTTTTACACCTTCAGCCGCGAATGTTCGTTTCGCCTGAAGGTCGATCACTGGCTGGCCTCGCGCGGGCTGAAACCGCGCATGACGCTGGAAATGGAGTCTTATGCCGCGATGGCGGCCTGCGTGCAGGCCGGTTGTGGCGTCGCCTGCGTACCCGGTTCGTTGCTGCCGCTGATCTTGCCGGCGCCGGGGCTGAAGGTGGTGGAAATGGGTGAGGAGGGGGTGAGCGACCTGTATTTCGTCTGGCGACGGCATCAGCTGTCCGACGAGTTGCAGACCATCCTGGCGATATTGGCGCGCCCGGGGTGAACCGGGCGCGCGTTTTCAGGCGATGCGCCGCGAAGGTTGCTGTTCGCTGCGGCGGATCACCACCGGAATCGACTTCGAAGTCGGCGTGCCGGTACCGTCGCCGAAGCTGGCCAGCGGCACTAGCGGGTTGGTTTCCGGGTAGTAGGCCGCCAGGTTGCCACGCGGAATGTCGTAACTCACCAGCTTGAACCCGTCTACTTTACGCACCACGCCATCGTTCCACAGGGTTTCAATCTCTACCCGTTCGCCATCCTGCAGGCCCAGCGCCGCCAGATCCTCCGGATG
This sequence comes from Serratia sp. CY38905, assembly GCF_052168875.1. NCBI lineage: Bacteria > Pseudomonadati > Pseudomonadota > Gammaproteobacteria > Enterobacterales > Yersiniaceae > Serratia > Serratia sp. CY38905. The sequence goes on from NZ_JBJNLV010000002.1 coordinate 288,362, forward strand.
GATGAACAACACTTCGCGTTGGCCGTAAACGCCGCGATAACGGTCATCCAGACCATAGATGGTGGTGTTGTACTGATCGTGCGAGCGCAGCGTCTGCAGGGTAAACGGCGCTTGCTCGCCGCCCAGCTGCGGGAACAGGGTGGTCGGCAGCGCGGCAGCGCTGAATTCTGCCTTGCCGCTTGGCGTGGCGAAGCGCAGTTCGGCGGCGGCATTGCCCAGGTAGAAACCGCCGGGCTGGTCGCAGCGCCGGTTGAAATCCTCAAAGCCGGGAATGGTGGCGGCGATATGATCGCGGATCAGCGAGTAGTCGTCGGCCAGTTCCAGCCAGTCCAACTGCCGGGTGCCCAGCACCGCGTCGGCGATGCCGCAGACGATCGCCGTCTCCGAACGTTGGGTCTCCGCCAGCGGTTTGCCGATGCCTTCCGAGGCGTGCACCATGCTGAACGAATCCTCGACCGTAATGTACTGCGAGCCGCTGGCCTGCATGTCCAGTTCGGTGCGGCCGAGCGTCGGCAGGATCAGCGCGTCTTTGCCGGTCACCAGGTGGCTGCGGTTAAGCTTGGTGCTGATATGCACCGTCAAATCGCAGTTGCGCAGGGCGCGGGCGGTGCGCTCGGTGTCCGGCGCCGCGGCGGCCAGGTTGCCGCCCAGCGCGATCAGCACTTTCACTTCGCCGCGCAGCATCGCTTCGATCGCTTCCACCGTGTTGTGGCCCAGCGCGCGGTTGGCGGTAAAGTTAAAGTGGCGCTCCAGGCTGTCGAGCAGCGCTTTGGGCGACTTCTCGTCGATCCCCATGGTGCGGTTACCCTGGACGTTGCTGTGGCCGCGTACCGGGCACAGGCCGGCGCCCAGTTTGCCCAGTTGCCCGAACAGCAGCTGCAGGTTGGTGATTTCGCGCACCGTCGCAATGGAGTGTTTATGCTGCGTCACGCCCATCGCCCAGGTGCAGATCACCCGTTCGGCGCCCTGATAGGTGGCCGCCGCCTGGCGCAGCTGCGCTTCGCTCAGGCCCGACTGCGCGGTAATGGTCTGCCACTCGGTCGCGTCCACCTGCGCCAGGTAAGCCTCCACGCCGACGCTGTGCCGTTCGATAAACGCCAGGTCAAACAGGGCGGGCTCGCCGGCGGCCAGACGCTGGCGGTGGGTTTCCAGCAGGGCTTTTACCATGCCGCGCACCGCCGCCATATCACCGCCCAGATTCGGTTGGTAATAGGAAGAGCTGATCGGCGAGGATTTTGGCGTCAGCATCTGTACCGGATCCTGCGGATCGGCGAACCTTTCCAGCCCACGTTCGCGCAGGGTGTTGAAGCTGACGATGCGCGCGCCGCGTCGGGCGGCGTTTTTCAGGCTGTGCAGCATGCGCGGGTGGTTGGTGCCGGGGTTTTGACCGAACACGAAGATGGCATCGGCCTTTTCGAAGTCATCGATGCGGATGGTGCCTTTGCCGACCCCGATGCTCTGTTTCAGCCCAACGCCGCTCGCCTCGTGGCACATATTGGAACAGTCGGGGAAATTGCTGGTGCCGAGCATGCGGCCGAACAGCTGATAAAGGTACGACGCTTCGTTGCTGGCGCGGCCCGAAGTATACAGCTCGATCTGGTTCGGGTTGTCCATGCCGTTGATGTGCTTGGCGATCAGCGCCAGCGCGTCCGGCCAATGGATAGGCTCATAGTGGTCGGTTTCGGCGTTGTAGCGCATCGGATGGGTGAGGCGCCCCTGATACTCGAGGAAATAGTCGCTTTGCTGCTGCAAGGTGCTGACGCTGTGGGCGGCGAAGAACTCTGGCTCGACGGCGCTGCGCGTCGCTTCCCAACTGACCGCTTTGGCGCCGTTTTCGCAGAAGCTGAAGGTGCTGTGGTTGTCGTCGCCCCAGGCGCAGCCTGGGCAGTCGAAGCCGCGAGCCTTGTTGACGCGCATCAGGTTGCGCATGTTTTTGAGCGTTTGTTTACTGTCGAGGACAAAGCGGGTGGTGGCTTCAAGCGAACCCCAGCCGCCCGCCGGGCCGGTGTAAGGCTTGATTGACGGTTTAAATTTCATGATGACACTTCGCAGGTGGTTGTAGCTAAAAAGTAAACGCTTTTTTATGCGTCTTGCGTATTTATGTCACAAGTTTAGGGGGGCTGCCGGGTGGCGTCTAATCGAATGGGGCAATGGCGGCATAGAGCTTATCTATCGCCGGCGGGCGATGACGTAAACAAATGGTTGCATAAAGACACCCGCTGCAAAAGAGTAATGGTTTCGTCTGAAAGTGAATTAATGCAGTCTATCTTGCGGATTATATTGGCATTTTATTCAGCCTGCGGGCCTGAGGAACACAGCGTGAGGCGTTCAGTATCAGTGGTGATCGGCGGTATATTACTGCCTTTAGTAGCGGCGCAGGCGGCGGGAACGACGCCCCATTTTCCCACCATGACCCCGCCGGCGATAGACGCCGCCTCTTACGTTTTGATGGATTACACCACCGGCCAGGTGTTGGCTGCCGGCAATGCCGATGAACGGCGCAACCCGGCCAGCCTGACCAAACTCATGACCGGGTTGGTGATCGACCACGCGCTTGACCAGCACAAGATTGGTCTTGACGATGTCGTCACCGTGGGGAAAGACGCATGGGCGCAGGGCAACCCGGTGTTCAAGGGGTCTTCGTTGATGTTCCTGAAGCCCGGTGACAGGGTCACGGTACGCGATCTCAGCCGCGGCATTATCATCGATTCCGGCAACGACGCCTGCGTGGCGATGGCGGACTATGTGGCGGGCAGCCAGGCCAACTTCGTCAAGCTGATGAACGAGAAGAGCGCGCAGCTGGGCCTGCAGAACACCCATTTCGAAACGGTACACGGGCTGGATGCGCCGGGGCAGTTCACCACCGCCGGCGATCTGGCGGTGATTGCGCGTGCCATTATCATGAGTGAACCGGCGGAATATCATATGTACAGTGAGAAGTCGCTGACCTGGAACGGTATCACGCAGCAGAACCGCAATGGCCTGCTGTGGGATAAGACGCTGCACGTCGATGGGCTGAAAACCGGGCACACCGCCTCGGCCGGCTTCAACATCATCGCCTCCGCCACCGAAGGGGATCGCCGCCTGATCGCCGTGGTGATGGGCGGCAAAAGCGCTAAGGGGCGTGAGGAGCAGGCGCGTAAGCTGTTGACCTGGGGGCTGCGCGACTTTACCACCGTACACCTGTTCAGCGCCGGGCAGAGCCTGGGGGAAGAGCCGGTCTGGTACGGCGAGGATCACCGCTTGCCGGTCGGCAGCGCGCAGAACCAGTCGCTCAGCCTGCCAAAAAACGAAGCGGACAAGCTGAAGGCGCAGTACGTAATCAATACCGCACGGCTGGAAGCGCCGATTGGCAAAGGGCAGACCGTCGGCGAGATCCGCATCAGCGACAATGGCCAGGTGGTGAAAACCCTGCCGCTGGTCGCGCTGCAGGCGGTGCCGCAGGGCGGCGTGTTCTCGCGCCTGGCGGATTACGTGAAGCTGAAGCTCTGACTCGCCGGGCGGGCGACGGCGCCCGGTGGTATACTGATGCGAATGCCGATCATTGAGCCGCGCTATGGATATTAAACAACTGATTTATTTGTGTAATTTAGAACGGGAACGCCACTTCGGCCGGGCGGCGGAAGCCAGCTTCGTTAGCCAGCCGACGCTATCCATGCGATTGAAAAATCTGGAGAAAGAGCTGGGCGTTTCGCTGATTAACCGCGGCAACCATTTCGGCGGTTTTACCGCCGAAGGCGAGCGGGTGCTGGCGTGGGCGCGTGAGATCGTCTCGGTCTACCAGGGGCTGAAGCTGGAGGTGGAGTCGCTCAAGCACGGCTTGCACGGCACGCTGCGCCTTGGCGTGGTACCGCAGTGCAGTATCTCGGTATCGGAAATGCTCAAGGCGGTCAGCGCGCGTTACCCGCATCTCGATTACCGGCTGGCGGTGCTGAGCGCCGATCAGCTGCTGGAGGCGCTGACGGCGCATACCGTTGACATCGGCATCGGCTTTTTCGAGCTGTCGACCTTAAAGGAGCTGCATTTCCAATCGCAACCGCTGGTGGAAACCGGCGTCGAGCTGGTATTTCATCCGCAACACTTCCCTAAGCTGGTGGGCGACACGCCGTTGCCGCTGGAGGCGGTGGCCGCCTTGCCGCTGTGCCTGGCCGAGCCGACGCGTTATTTTCGCCGCTATCTCGATCAACACTTCCGCGACGCCGGGTTGACGCTGCACACGCGGCTGGAAACTGCCTCGATCTTCCAACTGCTGGAGGGAATTTTCGTCGGCCTGGGCTGCGGGCTGTTCCCGCGCGGCCAGCTGCAATCGCCGCTGATGCCGGCATTACAACGGCGCCCGGTGGCCATCGGCGCCATGCCGCGTCATGCGGCGGTGGTGGTCGATATGGCGGAGCGCGCCACGCCGTTGGCGCAAAAATTCTTCGACGCCGCCAGCGAGTGGCTGCGTCGGCAAAATGAATAGAGACGTTTAAGTTTACCCGATGTTTCCGCAACGATTATGGCCCCGAGGGGCCATAATCATGTGGTGCCTAACGGTCGACGGAATAAGGTTAATTGCTGATGGTAATGGTCGGATCCCAATAGAAATAACCCAGTAATTTCTGATCGCCGCCATTTGGCCGATAATAAAGGCCAAATTGGATGCAATAATTTTCCGTGCCGGTATTGCTGATGTCCGCCTGGATGAACCAATAGGTTTGGTTGGTGAAGGTGACGGGGAACACGGTATTTTGCGCCGGCATCATCGAGCTGCGGGTGTACATTTTGAAGGTCGGGTTGGAAAAGACCTGGGTGCCGCTGCCGAACTGCGGCAGCCCGTAGATCAACACGCCGGCGTCGAAATTGGCGGATTCTGAGGTGCCGGTCCAGCGAATGACGTCGCCGACATTGGCTTTAAAGTTCAGGTCCGCCGTACCGGAACCGCCGATCACCTGTTCGGAGGTGACGACCATATAAGCGTATTGATGGCCGATACCTGTTGGGTTGCCGGAGTCCTGACTGGGGTTGTTATTCTCGAATGCTTCTATCAGAGCATCGGTATCGATGACGACAATCACGTTAACGATACTGTTGCTGGATTTAAGTTCTTGCTCAGACATGGGGTTACCTCACAATATTTTTTTGCTGTGATGGAAAATCAAAAAATAATGGGGTTGACGGCGAGCGTTTATTTTTAGTGAATATTTGAAATGGAAATCACAACGTCGCTATCGGCTTAATCATAGAAACTAAACAGCAAGGCCACCACTGCTGAAAAGTTAGAGGCGTTAATGTGTTCCTCTATTAATTAGCAGGGTTAAAACCTTGTTTTACTGCTTCTGCGATGAGAACGGTTACATAATTGAGCGAGGGCGCAATCTTTCTATTGCTTTGTTTGCAGACATAATTTTGACGAGTCGTTATTTTCGCGAACGGCAGGAAAAAACGAATCATAATTCTGACAAATATTATTTTTTCGGATTTATACTTTATCAGTTCATCTTTTGGTGAAGTTTTTAACCAAAATAGACCAAAGAGAGTTAACGGCGAAATTAGCCGTCAACTCAGTGATAGGTCATTGCGCCGGCTGTGCCGGCTCCGCATCGCCCAGCGTTTGGCGCAGGCGGTTTTCCCAGGCGTAGAGCGCGGCGGTGAGGATCACTTCCAGCGCCTGCGCCTGATTCAGGCCGCTGTTGAACAACGGCTGCACGCTCTGCGGGGTGAATTTCTCCGGAGCGCGCGTCAGCTCGGCGGCGGTGTGGATCACTGCACGTTTGACGGCATCCTCGGTAAAAGCCAGCCCCTGAGGCAGCCCGGCGAACAGCGCCTGGGCCAGCTCGTCGTCCTGTAGCTCTTGCGCCACCGTAGCCGCGCAGTAGCGGCTGCCGTTAATGCGCGAGACCACCAGCGTCGCCAGCGCTTTCAATCGGCTCGATAACCCATATCCTTCGGCATTGATGCCGTTAAACACGCCGTTACGCTCGCGCAGCGCGGCGGCATCGTGCGCCAACAGCAAATAATAAGATTCGGCGCGCGCCTGCGGGTGGCTCTGATCCAGCACGTCAAGCTGTTCGGCGGCGGCGGCTTCCGTGTCGATTGTCGGCAGACGCGCAGTCCAGCTCAACTCGTCGGCGCTGAAAGCGACGCCATCGGCGTCTTCGACGTTCGGGAAGCCGGGCACCACCACCGCCGGGCGGCCGGCTAACGCCGCCACACCCGCCACTACGCGCGCCTGATAGCTGACAAAACCGATCGTCTGAGAGAAGGTTACGATATCCGCCGGGCTCAGCCCGACGTCGCCAAGCTGTTGCAGCGCCCTGCGGCAAATCAGCGTGGGCTGGCTGGCGAGCTGGCGGGCATATTGGGTGATCTGGGCGAGACGGATATTGCTTTCTCGGGAGGCGTCCGGGCTGTGCAGCGGGGCGAGGCGGGCGGCGTAGTGGCTACAAAGCGATTGCACGCCCGTCACCTGAGCGACGGTCAACGCGGTGCTGAGGCGATCGTAGGGTGACAATGTCATGTATCGTGACAGCGACACCTGGTCGGGAAACAGCGCGTGGTAACCGGCCAGCGAGGCGTTGAATACCCCGGCGCGGGCGCTGAGCGCAGCATTCAGCGCTTCGTCGGCGAAGGCGCCCAGCCCCAGCAGAAAACGATCGCGCAGGGTGGCCGCCTGCGGCTCCAGCGGCGCATCGCCCCGTACGCTGCTTTGGGTTTCGTGATACCACTGGGCATTATGTTGTCGACGGAGTCGTTCCATAGGGTCAATCCTTAATCGTGATCAACAGCCAACGCTGCGTACGGCAGCGGCGGCTGGACAAAGAGGCAACATGCCCGCTGGCGGGGCGAAAGGCGGATTCAGCGCAGTTCATCGCAGCACAGCGCGTGGCCGTAAACAGAGAAACCGGCGGCCAGCGTAAGCAGAAACTGCGAGAGGCGGCGATGGCGAAGGCTGTTCATCAGTGCGATATCCTGTCGTATGAGAGGCTCAACGTAGGGGATATCCTCACCGATCGCCCTGGCGAGATAAAATAATGTTACGGACTAATCAATAACTGAAAGGAATAAAATATAAGGATATATAACAAGAATGTAATTTGTATTTGCGTTTTCTGGCGTAGCGGCAGGCGCGTGCGGCAATAAAAAACCCGCCGCAGCGGGTTTATTGCAGGCCAGGACGGGGCTCAAAAACGGCCGCCGTCGCGCCGCCAGGCGTCGGCGGTCAGCGCCTCGCCGAAATGGCTGGCGATAAGGCGCTTGGTCAATTCGTGCAGCGGCGCCGCCAACACCTCGGCGGTGCTGCCGCGTTCGACGATTTCTCCTTCGTGCATCACCAACACCTGGTCGCTGATATGCTTCATCATGCCGAGGTGCTGAGTGACGTAGATATAGGAAATACCGTGTTTTTCCTGCAGTTCCAGCATCAGGTTGATGATTTGCGAGCGCATCGACATGTCCAGCGAGGCCAGCGCCTCATCGGCGACGATTACCTTCGGCTGCAGGATCAGCGCACGCGCCAATGCGACGCGCTGTTTCTGCCCGGAAGCCAGCATGTGCGGATAGTAGTAGGCGTGATCCGGCAACATGCCGACCTGGCGCAGCGTCTGGTTGATGCGCTGCTCGCGTTCGGCGGGTTCCAGACTGGTGTTCAGCCGCAGCGGCGCGTCCAGCAGCTGGCCGATGCGCTGGCGTGGGTTGAGCGAGGTGCTCGGATCCTGAAAAATCATGCGAATGCGCTGGCTGCGGTAGCGATAATCGCCGAATTCCAGCGGATGATCGTCGATCAGCAGTTCGCCGGCGGTCGGTTCCACCATGCCGGAGAGCATCTTCGCCAGCGTGGATTTGCCGGAGCCGTTCTCGCCGATCACCGCCAGCGTCTGGCCTTCGCGCAGGGTAAAGCTGACGGATTTCACCGCCTCGACGTGCTGGCGGCGGAACAGCCCGGTGCGGTAGCGGTAGGTTTTGCTCAGGTTGCGCACTTCCAACAGCGTTTCCATGTTATTGCTCCTCCATGTTCAGCGGGAAGTGGCAGGCGAAGAAGTGGTTTTTGACCGGGCGCAGGCGCGGCGTTTCGATGCACTTCTTCTGCGCGTAAGGGCAGCGCGGCCCCAGACGGCAGCCGATAGGCAGGTGTTCCAGCGAAGGAATGGCGCCCGGCAGCGTGTTCAACCGGCTCTTGTGCGGCAGCGAGCGGCCGAAGTCCGGCATGGCGCGGATCAGCGCCTGGGTGTAAGGGTGGTGCGGTGCCGCCAGCAGCTCTTCGCACTGGGCGCTTTCCACCGTTTGCCCGCAGTACAGCACGTTCACCCGGTCGGCCCATTTACTCATCATCTGCAAATCATGGCTGATCAGCAGGATGGTGGTGTTGTTGTTCTGATTGAGGCGCGCCAACAGGCGGAAAATCTGCGCCTGGGTGGTCGGCTCCATGGCGTTGGTTGGCTCATCGGCGATCAGCAGGCGCGGCTGGTTGGCCAGCGCGATGGCGATCATCACTTTCTGACACTCGCCTTCGGTCAGCTCGTACGGGAAGCTGCCCATGATGTCGTCGTGATCCTTGATGCCGACGCGGTGCAGCAATTCGATGGCGCGGCGTTTGCGCCAGTTGAAGCGCTGCCACCAGTGGCCTTTATAAGTCCAGCCCGGGATCGCCTGCGCCAGCTGGCGGCCGATGCTCTCGGAAGGATCGAGACAGGACTGCGGCTCCTGGAAAATCATCGAGACGTTGTGGCCTACCAGCCTGCGCCGCTCGCGCGGGCTCAGCTGCAGCAGATCGATGTCGTCGAAGCGGAAACGGTCGGCGGTGACGCGCCAGTTGTCTTTGGTTACGCCGCAGATGGCCTTGGCGATCAGGCTCTTGCCGGAGCCCGATTCACCCACCAGGCCGCGCACCTCGCCCTCGGTCAGCGTCATGCTGACGCGATCGACCGCCTTGACCGGCCCTTCGGCGGTCATAAATTCAATCGTCAGATTGCGGATATCGAGTAACGGCATTATTCCACCCCAGCATTGATTGCGCGGCGCATACCGTCGCCTAACAGGTTAACCAGCAGCACGCTGACGAGGATGGCCGCGCCGGGCAGCATCACCGTCCAGGGGGCGACGTACACCAGCTCGAGCGAATCGCCAAGCATCGCTCCCCATTCCGGCGAAGGCAGCTGCGCGCCGAGATCGAGGAAGCCGAGCGCGGCGATGTCCAAAATGGCCATCGACAACGCGCGGGTGAACTCGGTCACCAGCACCGCGGCGATGTTCGGCATGACGGCGTACCACAGGATCTGCAGCGTGGAAGCGCCGTCGAGCCGCGCCGCCACCACGTACTCTTTCTCCAGCTCGTCGTGTACCGCGCTGTAGATGGTGCGCACCATGCGCGGCAGCAAGGCGAGCCACACCGCCAGCATGGCGTGTTCAAGTTTGGGGCCGATAAACGCCACCACCACGATCGCCAGCAGCAGCGAGGGAATGGACAGCAGGGTATCGAGGATGTGATTGAGCACCGCCGAACGCAGCCCGTGGGTGACGCCGGCGAACACGCCGAGGATCACCCCGCAGAACGCCGCGGCCAGCGTCACCGCCAGCGCCGAGCCGAAGGTGGCGGCAGTGCCGGTCAACAGGCGGCTGAGGATGTCGCGCCCGAGATCGTCGGTGCCGAGAAAGAACGACACGTTGCCGTAGCGCGACCAGGAAGGCGGCAGCAGCTGATAGCCGAGGAACTGCTGATCCAGCGCGTAGGGCGCCAGCAGGCTGCCGAACAGCGACAGCAGCAGCAGGGCGATCACCCCGTAAAAACCGATCATCGCCAGCGCGTCGCCGTAAAAAATCCGCCAGGTGTAGCGCAGCGGGCTCGGCATTTTTTTCTCGCGGTATACGTTATCGAAGGGCATACCATTCCTTATGTTTCAGCGGGTTGGTTGCCGCACCCAGAATATCGGCCAGGACGTTAATGGTGATCACCAGCGTGCCGACCACCATGACACCGGCGGAGATCGCCGCATAGTCCTGCTGGCGAATGGCGTTGATCAGCCAGCGGCCGAGGCCCGGCCAGCTGAACACCACTTCGGTGATCATCGCCAGCGTGAGCATGGTGGAGAACTGCAGCCCCAGCTTGGGCACGATCGGCGGCAGCGCGTTGTGCAACACGTGGCGGCGAATGATGGTGAAGCGCGACAGACCGCGGGTGGCGGCGGCCTTGATGTAGTTTTGGCTCAGCACGTCGTCGGTGCTGATGCGCATCAGGCGCACCACTTCGGTGGTGGGCGCCACCGCCAGCGCGGCGATCGGCAGGATCATGTGGCGCAGGGCGCTGCCGATCATCTCGGCGCGGTACGGCGAGTCCGACAGCCAGGCGTCAATCAGCGCGAAACCGGTGATCGGCTTCACCTGATACAGCAGGTCGAAACGGCCGGATACCGGCAGCCAGCCCAGATGCAGCGAGAAGAACAGCATCAGCAGCAGCGCCAGCCAGAACACCGGCATCGAAAAGCCTAGCAGCGCGAAGGTGCTGATGGCGGTGTCCTGCCACTTGCCGCGCAGCACGCCGGCGATGATGCCCAGCGGAATGCCGATAAACAGTGCCAGGGCGAAGGCCAGCAGGCACAGTTCCATGGTGGCCGGGAACACTTCACGCAGCTGTTCGCTGATCGCCTGGCCGTTGATGCTGGAGACGCCGAAGTCCCAGTGCAGCAGGCTGACGAAGTAGAACTGATAGGCGTCCAGCAGGGCGGCGCCGTTCAGCGGCGCGCGCGGCGTGAAATAGCTCAGGCTGAAGCTGACCAGCGTCAGGAAGAACAGCGTGATCAGCAGCAGCAGAATGCGGCGCAGGGTAAAGATAATCACTTTTTCACCTCCGGCGCGGATTCACGGTACACCCCGGCGAACGAGGCGTTGCCGAACGGGCTCAGCACCAATCCCTTGATGTCGTAGCGGTAGGCCTGCAGCCGCAGGGAAGAGGCCAGCGGCAGCACCGGCAATTGCTGCTCGAGGATCTTCTGCGCCTTGCGGTAGTTGTCGATGCGCTGAGACAGTTGCTGCGACAGCAGCGCGTTCTGCAACACCTCGTCGAAGCCCGGGTCACACCAGTGAGCATAGTTGGTTTGCGAACGGATTGCCGCGCAGCTCAGCAGCGGCCGGAAGAAGCTGTCCGGGTCGTTGCTGTCGGTGGCCCAGCCGGTCAGGGTCAGATCGTGGTTCATCTCCATCAGGCGCGCTTCCTGGAAACGGCCTTCCACCGGCACAATGGTGACGTTGATGCCCACCTGGCCGAGATCGGCCTGGATCAGCTCGGCGGTCTTCAGCGGGCTCGGGTTGTAAGACTGCGAGGCGGTCGGCACCCACAGCTTCAGGTTCAGCTGGCCGACGCCGGCCTGCCGCAGCATTTCGCGCGATTTGGCCGGATCGTACTCGGTGACGTGCGCGTCGTTGTCGTAGGCCCAGGAGGCGCGCGGCAGGATCGAGGCGGCGGTTTCCGCCGTGCCGTAATAGATCGATTGCATCAACCGCTGGTTGTTGATCGCCAGCGAGATCGCCTGGCGCACGTTGAGGTTGTCGAGCGGCGGCTTGCGGGTGTTGAACGCCAGATAGGCGATGTTCATCCCCGGGCGCAGCGTCAGGCGCAGGCGCGGATCGTCGCGCAGGATAGACAGCTGGCTCGCCGCCGGATAGGCCAGCACGTCGCACTCGCCGGTCAGCAATTTGGAGAGGCGGCCGGTGCCGCCGGCGCCAAGATCGATCACCACCTGCGGCATGCGCGGCAGGCCTTTCCAGTAGGCGGCGTTGCGCGCCAGGCGAATATATTGCCCCGAGCGGTATTCGTTGAGCAGGAACGGGCCACTGCCGACCGGTTCGCGGTCGATCAGCTCCTGATGGCCTTCGCGCGTCAGCGTGTCGGCGTACTCGGCGGACAGCACCGGCGCGTAGTGGGTCGCCAGGTGCCACAGGAACGAGGCGTCCGGCGACTGCAGGCGGATCTCCACCGTGTAGTCGTCGAGCTTTCTCACGCTCTGCACCGAATCGCCGAACTGCAGGCTGTCGAAATAGGGATATTCGCCGCCGTTGACGTCGTGATACGGGTGTTTTTGGTCAAATACGCGCGCGAAGCTGAACACTACGTCGTCGGCGTTCATCTTGCGGGTGGGCGTAAACCAGGCGGTGGTCTGGAACGGCACGTCCTTGCGCAGATGGAAGCGGTAGGTGGCGCCGTTGTCCAGCACCTCCCAGCTTTGCGCCAGTTCGGGGATCAGCCGGTAGGTGTAGGGATCGACATCCAGCAGGCGATCGTACAGCTGGGCGGCCAGGGTATCCACCGTCAGGCCGCTGCTGGCCATTTGCGGGTTGAAGGTATTCAGTATGCCGCTGACGCAATAGACAAAGCCGCTCTGGCGAATGTCCGGCAGCGGCGCCGCGGCGGGCGCGGGCGGTGTTGTTGTGGCTAGGGCGGAGCCGGTAAAGCACAACGACACTATCCAAAGGGGTAAACCACGCATAGAGGCTCATGGGTTAATCAGCAATAGCGTTAGTGTATCGCACTCTGACCGGCAGCCCAATCCATTGAGCAAAATCACTGAGTTTTCTGCGACTTGATTAATCATGTCGTTCGCGATCGTGAAAAAAATCTTACTTGATATGTTATAACATAACAAAATCATGATACCGTTCCCCGGCAAAGTCACAATAACGCAAGGGGATGTATGAACGAAGTTGCACTTCCACCACGCCGTTCGCTGCCGGACGCTCAGGCATGGCGCGGCGAAATGAGTGATGTCGGGCTCGATTGGGTCGGGATGCAAGGGATCGCGCTGCCGCTGGAGCTGGCCGGCAAGCCACTGATGGCCAAGGTCGACGCCGGCATCAACCTGCGCGCCGAAGCGGCGGGCGAACGCGGCATTCACATGTCGCGGCTGTATCTGGCGCTGGACGAATTGACGCAGGGCGAGCTGACGCCGCAGCGCCTCGGCCGAACGCTGCAGGCCTTTCTGGATTCGCAGCCGGAACACAGCGATCGCGCCAGCCTGACGCTCAGCGGCGAGCTGCTGCTGTCGCGCCCGGCGTTGCTGTCGCCGCAGCGCGGCTGGAAGGCTTACCCGCTGCGCATCGAGGCCACCCTGACGGACAGGCTGACGCTGGCGCTGACCGTCGGCGTACCTTACTCCTCGACCTGCCCGAGTTCGGCGGCGCTCAGCCGTCAGTTGGCGCAGCAACAGTTTCAGTTTGATTTTGAACAGGCGGCGGAGCGGATCAGCCAACGGCAGGTGAGCGAGTGGCTGTTGGAGCAGGGAATGCCGGCCACCCCTCACAGCCAGCGCAGCTGGGCCTGGGTCACCGTGACGCCCGAGAATGAACGGGCGTTCGAACCGGTGAAATTGATCGACCGCATCGAACACGCGCTGGGCACGCCGGTACAAACGCTGGTGAAACGCCGCGACGAGCAGGCCTTCGCGCTGGCCAACGGTCAGAACCTGATGTTTTGCGAAGATGCGGCGCGGCGTCTGTATCGCATGCTGCGCAGCCAGTGCGATTACCGCGCCTTCTCACTGCGCGTCGAGCATCAGGAGAGCCTGCATGCCCACAATGCGGTGGCTGAGCTGAGCTGGCGGGGAGAAAATCATGCTGCGTAAAAATCCCAGCGGCCACCTGCCGCAGGTCTCGCCGCTGGCCTACATCGATCCCACCGCCATTATCTGCGGCCGGGTGATCGTCGAAGATTTCGTTTACGTCGGCCCGTATGCGGTGATCCGCGCCGACGAGTTGAACGCCGCCGGCGACATGGAACCGATCGTCATCGGCTCGCACTCCAATATTCAGGACGGCGTGGTGATCCACTCCAAGAGCGGGGCGGCGGTCATCATTGGCCGTTACAGCTCGATTGCCCACCGCGCCATTGTCCACGGCCCGTGTCGCATCGACGATCGGGTGTTTATCGGTTTCAACAGCGTGCTGTTCAACTGCCACATCCAGTCCGGCTGCGTGGTGCGTTACAACGCGGTGGTGGACGGCGTGACACTGCCGGAAAACCGCTATATCCCCTCGACCGAGCGCGTAGGGCCGGACAGCGACCTGTCGCGCTATCGCCAGGTCGATCGCGGCGCGCTGCAGTTTTCGGAAGAAGTGGCCGCCACCAACGTCGAACTGGTGCGCGGCTATCAGGCATTACGCAATGAATTTTAATGAGGCTCCCATGAAACAACTTCCCGTGACCGTGCTTTCCGGCTTTCTCGGCGCCGGCAAGACTACGGTGCTGAACCACATCCTGAACAACCGGCAGGGCATGCGCGTGGCGGTGATCGTCAACGACATGAGCGAAGTAAACATCGACGCCGCGCTGGTGGAAAATGCCGTGCATCTCGATCGCCAGGAAGAGAAGCTGGTGGAGATGAGCAACGGCTGCATTTGCTGCACGCTGCGCGAAGACCTGCTGGTATCGGTGCGTGAGCTGGCGCAGGACGGGCGTTTCGATTACCTGCTGATCGAATCGAGCGGCATCTCCGAGCCGCTGCCGGTGGCGGAAACCTTTACCTTCGAGGATGAACAAGGGGAAAGCCTGTCGCAGTTCGCCCGGCTGGATACTCTGGTGACGGTGGTCGACGGGGTGAATTTCATCCAGCAGTACCAGCAGGCGCAAAGCCTGCAGGAGGCCGGCCAAAGCCTGGGCGAGGACGATCTGCGCAGCGTGGCGGATCTGCTGATTGAGCAAATTGAATTTTGCGACGTGATGCTGGTCAGCAAGACCGATCTGTTGACGCCAGCCCAGCAGGGCGAAGTGATAGCGCTGCTGGCCAGCCTGAACCCCGATGCCCGCATTGTGCCGATCGCGCCGGGTAAGCTGCCGCTGGAGGCGGTGCTGAATACCGGCAGCTTCAGCTTTGAAAAGGCGCAGCAGGCGCCCGGCTGGCTGAAAGAGCTACGCGGCGAACACGTGCCGGAAACGGAAAACTACGGCATCAGCAGCTTCGTCTATCAGGCGCGGCGGCCGTTTGCGCCGGACAAGTTTTACCGCGTGATCAACGGCGACTGGGGCGGCGGCAAGCTGCTGCGTTCGAAAGGCTTTTTCTGGCTGGCGACGCGGCCGCGGCAGGCCGGGCAGTGGAGCCAGGCCGGCGGCATCGCCCATTACGGCCTGGCGGGCACCTTTTGGCGCGCCATCCCGCAAAAGAACTGGCCGCAGGAACCTGAAGCGCGGGCGCACATTCAGGAAAAATGGGTGGAGCCGTTCGGCGACATGCGCCAGGAGCTGGTGTTTATCGGCCAGCATCTGCAGCAGGCGACGATCGTGCGTTTGCTGGACGAATGCCTGCTGAGCGACGATGAAATGGCCGCCGGCGTGGACTACTGGCTGGACATGGCTGACCCGTTCCCTGAGTGGTAATTGCGCAATCTTCGTGTGGAAATGAGAAAAATTCTCAACAAAGTGCTTTACAGACGATACTGATAACTATTATCATCGCCTGGCAGTTCACGGAAGGCCACAGTTTGCGGCTCTGATGTGGAAGGCACGACATTGCTCACATTGCTTCCAGTGTTTTTTAAGCCAGCTCGGGTGCTGGCTTTTTTTTTGCCTGCCTCAGACCGGAAACCTCGCCTGGCAAACAGCATATCCGCACTCTGCTGTTCAACCTGGACGATCTCGACAGAAGTTCGGGCTTTCATACATTCACAGTCCCGCGACGGAATTTCATACTCCTCCTCATCGACGCGCCGGCTGCGTTTGGCCTGCCACTGTTAACCGCGAGGAGAAAGCCTGTGATTATCCAACAAACCCCCATCAACTCAGGATTCGGGCCCAAAACGACCGCCGGCGAGGTGCTAACGGGCCTGGATCTGTCAGGCACTCAGGCCATCGTCACCGGTGGTCATTCAGGTCTCGGTCTGGAGACGACGCTGGCGCTGGCCGACGCCGGCGCACGGGTCATCGTCGCTTGCCGGGCACCGGCGGCAGCCAAAGAGGTGTTAGGGCAGAGCGCCGGCGTCGAGATCGCCGAACTCGATCTCGCCGATTTAAACAGCGTGCGCCGATTCGCCGCAGACTTTACCGCATCGAGCCTACGGGCGGATATTGTCATCAACAACGCCGGAGTGATGGCATGCCCGGAGGCGCGGGTGGGGCGCGGTTGGGAAAGGCAGTTCGCCACCAACCATCTCGGCCACTATGCGCTGACCAATTTGCTGTGGCCGGCCATTGCCGATGGCGGGCGGGTGGTCAGCGTTTCCTCCGCCGGGCATCACCATTCGGCGATCCGCTGGGAAGATGTGCAGTTCGAACGCGGTTACGACAAGTGGCTGGCGTACGGTCAGTCGAAGACGGCGAATGCCCTGTTTGCCGTCCGGTTGGATCTTCTTGGCCGCTCGCGGGGGATCCGCGCATTTAGCCTGCATCCTGGCAGCATCGCCACGCCGCTGCAGCGGCACATATCGAGAGAAGAGATGATAGCCCTAGGCTGGATGGACGAAGACGGCAATCCGGCCGATCCCGACGCCCTTAAAACGCCTCAGCAGGGGGCCGCGACTCAGGTGTGGGCCGCCACCTCACCGCAGTTGCAGGGTTTGGGAGGACTTTACTGTGAGGATGGCGATATTGCCGGTATCGCCGCACACGACAGTCAGGCGCTGGTCGGCGTGAAGGAATACGCGATCGATCCGGAACAGGCGCAGCGTCTGTGGGCGCTTTCGGCGTCGCTGACCGGTGTCGATGCCTTCGCCTGAGCAGGCCGCTAATCGGATAAGAGGAGCGTCCATGATGTCGATGATGAAAGAAAAAAACCTGGCGATATCCAGCATGTTTTTCATGTTGGGGTTGTGTTTCGGCAGTTTGAGCTCAAGGATGGCGACGATCAAGGGAGGGCTCGCGTTGTCTGACGGCGTATTCGGCAGCGTACTGTTCGCCATGTCGGCCGGGGTGGTCTTGTCGCTGCCGATATCGGGATGGGCGATCGCCAAACTCGGCAGCAGGATGGTCGGCGTCGCGGCCATTCTGATCAACGCCATGCTTTTGCTTCTGGTGCCCTTTGCCGCGACGGTCCCTCAATTGGCGGCGTTGCTGTTTTTCTCCGGGTTCGCTTACAGCGCGGTCAATGTCTCTAACAACATGCAGGCCAGTATCGCCGAGGCGGTCAGCGGTAAAACGCGGCTGCCGTTCTTTCACGGTATATGGGGCGTGGCCGGGTTCGTCGGCGCAGGGATCGGGGCGCTAATGATCGGTCGGGATGTCGCCTTGCCGCTGCACTTTACTGGCATAGCGGCGGTGGCTCTGGTGTCCGCCTTGCTGTGTCGGCGGGCATTGTTCGACAAACCGGAGTTGGAACAGACCGGGCGCGCTTTCGCCATCCCGGACCGCTCGCTGTTCAACTATGGCCTGATCGTTTTCTGCTCGATGGCTTGTGAGGGCATCATGTATGACTGGAGCGTCGTTTATTTTCAGAATGTCGTCTCGGTCGATCGAAAATACATCGGCCTGGGTTTTACGGTATTTATGGCGGCCATGACGATCGGTCGGCTCATGTTGAACCGGTTCGTTGATCGGATCGGAGTGAGAAGAACGTTGCAGTGGGGCGGAATGCTGGCGTTCACCGGCATGACGCTAACGACCTGGTTGCCGGGGTTGGTGACATCGATAATCGGTTTTTTCCTGGTTGGGCTTGGCATTTGCGTCATTATTCCGCTGGTTGCGGGGGCGGCCGCAAGGTCTTCTTCCATGGCGCCAAGCGCCGCCATCGCGGCGGTGTTGACCATCGGCTTTCTGGGCACGCTGATCGGGCCGCCGTTAATCGGGTTCTTATCCGAAACTGTCGGTCTGCGCTATGCCTTTCTGGTCTGCGTCGCGTTGTCGCTCGGCGTCATTTATCGGGCAGGGAAAATACCGCAGTGACCTTGCAAGAAGGTGATTCATCGGCGGGAAAATCCCGCGCAGTGAAGTGACCGTCGGGAAAGGCCGACATCTCCAGGCGGCCGTCCTCAGGCCACATCTCCCAACCTGGGGCTAATAGCTGACGGCCGGGAAAGACCGGCACCCAATCCCTGCGTTACTAATCCTCGTCTTGCTCGCCGTTTTGCAGCAGCGCATGTTTTTTCAGCATGCCGCGCAGCTGATGATAGGTGAGCCCCAGCAGCTGCGCCGCCTTGCGCTGATTGAAACGCCCCTGCTGCAGCGCCGCTTCGATCAATACCTTCTCCTGCTCCAGCTGCCAGTTTTTCAAATCCAGCGGCAGCGCCGGTAACGCGCCGGCGCCTTCAGGGGCGGGGGCGACCGGCGCCGCCTCACGCGGCGCAAACGGGTTGATGATGATTTCGTCCAGCGGGCTGTCGCTGTGGCCGTGACGATAGACCGAACGTTCGACCACGTTTTTCAGTTCACGCACGTTGCCCGGCCAGCCATATTCGAGCAACGTTTGCCTGGCGCGTTCGGTAAAGCCGGGAAACAGCGGCAGCGCCAGTTCGCGGCACATTTGAATGGCGAAATGCTCGGCCAGCAGCATGATATCGGGCCGACGTTGGCGCAGCGGCGGCAGCTGCACCACGTCGAACGCCAGCCGATCCAGCAGATCGGCGCGGAATTTGCCCGCCGCCGCCAGCGCCGGCAGATCGTCGTTGGTAGCGCACACCAGGCGCACATCCACCCGCAGCGGCTGGCTGCCGCCCACGCGCTCCAGCTGGCCGTATTCGATCACCCGCAGCAGCTTCTCCTGCACCAGCATTGGCGCGGTCGCCAGCTCATCGAGAAACAGCGTGCCGCCATCGGCGCGCTCGAAGCGCCCCAGATGGCGTTTCTGCGCGCCGGTAAAGGCGCCGGCCTCGTGGCCGAACAGTTCGGAATCCAGCAGGTTTTCATTCAGCGCCGCGCAGTTGAGCGAGATGAACGGCCCTTGCCAGCGGTTGGAAAGGTAGTGCAGGCGGTGGGCGATCAGCTCCTTGCCGGTACCGCGCTCGCCGATCACCAGCACCGGTTTGTTCAGCTTTGCCACCTGGGAGACTTGCTCCAATACGTCGACAAAGGCGTTTGCCTCGCCCAACAAATTCTCTGGCTGCTCGTTCATGATGAAATTCGCCAATGTTTGGTGAAAATAATCACTCTACAGCAAGCACGCAGAGAGTCAAAAAATAATATCCATTATTTATCAATGATATAAAAGTTGGCACGGGTTTTGATTATATCTTCAGGCAAGCTGTACGACTTAACGCGGCGCTTCAGACGCCATCAGAACCAAGAGGAAGTGAATTATGGGTATTTTTTCTCGTTTTGCCGACATCGTGAACGCCAACATCAACACCCTGCTGGACAAGGCGGAAGATCCGCAGAAGCTGGTGCGGTTGATGATCCAAGAGATGGAAGACACGCTGGTTGAAGTTCGCTCTACGTCGGCGCGTGCGCTGGCGGAGAAAAAGCAGCTGCTGCGTCGCATTGAGCAGGGCGAAAGCCAGGTAGGCGACTGGCAGGAAAAAGCCGAACTGGCGCTGCGCAAAGATAAAGAAGATTTGGCCCGTGCGGCGCTGATCGAAAAACAAAAGGTGGCCGATCTGATCGCCACGCTGACGCAAGAAGTGGCGACCGTAGAAGAAACGCTGGCGCGCATGAAGAGCGAAATCGGCGAGCTGGAAAACAAGCTGACCGAAACCCGTGCGCGGCAGCAGGCGTTGGCGCTGCGTCATCAGGCCGCGTCTTCCTCCCGTGAAGTGCGCCGCCAGCTCGACAGCGGCAAGCTGGATGAAGCGATGGCGCGTTTCGAACAGTTCGAGCGCCGCATCGACCATATGGAAGCCGAGGCGGAAAGCATCAGCATCGGTAAAAAGAAGTCGCTGGACCAAGAGTTTGCCGAGCTGAAAGCCGACGACGCCATCAGTGAGCAGCTGGCGGCGCTGAAAGCCAAGATGAACCGCTCAGAGTAAGGCGAACCGCGGCCACACGTCGGAGGTGGCCGCCTATCCAGGACCCGATAAGAAGGAATAACAATGAGTGCTTTATTACTTGCCATTCCGCTGACAATTTTCGTGCTGTTTGTCGCGCCGATTTGGCTTTGGCTGCATTACAGCAATCGGCAACAGACCGGCATCCAGCTGAGTCAGCAAGAAATGCAGCGCCTGGCACAGCTGGCGGAAGACGCCAAACGCATGCGTGAACGCATTCAGGCGCTGGAAGAGATCCTTGATGCGGAACACCCGAACTGGAGACAGTCCTGATGAGCATGACGCTGGGCAGTAAAAAGCTTTATCGCGTTCCCGAAGAAGGCATGGTGAAAGGCGTCTGCGCCGGGTTGGCCCACTATTTCGACGTGCCGGTGCGCCTGATCCGCGTGATGGTGGTGCTGTCGCTGTTCTTCGGGCTGTTTTTCTTCACGCTGGTGGCCTATATCGCGCTGGTGTTCGTGTTGGACGAAGCGCCGGCCAGCCGTTTCGAAGGCGAGCATCAGAAGACGCCGCGCCAGCTGCTCGATCAGCTGGAATATGAGTTGGGCAGCGGCGAGCAGCAGCTGCGTCAGGTCGAGCGCTACGTAACGTCCGATACCTTCGGCGTACAGAGCCGTTTCCGCAAGCTGTAACCCTTCTTGCGATGCCCGGCCTGCGCAGGCTGGGCATCTTCGCCGCCGTTATCCCGTTGAATGTACAATTAATCGTCTTGTGCCGGAGGGCATTGTCATGAATAAAATCGATGTTGCGAACACCGCCAGAACGGGTGGATTTAAACGAGGAGCGGCGGCAATGTTGAAGACATTGGCTAAAGTCATCATCATAGCGTTATTGAACTATGGCCCGGCGGGCGCCGCCGGCTGGCTGTTGAAGACCGTCGGCCGCAAACCGGTGCGCTTCGTGCTGGCGCTGGTGCTGGAACCGCTGTTCCGTAAAGGCCTGAACAAGGCATTCGGGCGTTACGTCAAGGAGAGCAATGAAACGACTGCAAAATGAGTTAACCTCGCTGGTCAACCGCGGAATGGATCGCCATCTGCGCCTGGCGGTGACCGGCCTGAGCCGCAGCGGCAAAACCGCCTTTATCACCGCCTTCGTCAACCAACTGCTGCATGTGCACAGCGGCGCGCGCATGCCGCTGTTTTCACCGGTGCGCGAAGAGCGCCTGCTGGGCGTCAAACGCATCCCGCAGCGCGATCTCGGCATCCAGCGTTTCACCTATGACGAAGGGCTGGCGCAGCTTTACGGTACGCCGCCGGCCTGGCCGACGCCGACGCGCGGCGTCAGCGAAATTCGTCTGGCGCTGCGCTACCGCTCCAACGACTCGCTGCTGCGCCACTTCAAAGACACCTCCACGCTGTACCTGGAGATCGTCGATTATCCCGGTGAATGGCTGCTGGATCTGCCGATGCTCGAGCAGGATTACCTGGCCTGGTCGCGCCAGATGGCCGGGCTGCTGCAGGGCGAACGCGCAGAATGGGCCAAACCCTGGCTTGAGCTGTGCAAGGCCTGCGATCCGCTGGCCCCGGCCGACGAAAACCGCCTGGCGGCGATCGCCCAGGCCTACACCGATTATCTGCTGCGCTGCAAAAGCGAAGGGCTGCACTTCATTCAGCCGGGGCGTTTCGTGCTGCCGGGCGACATGGCCGGCGCGCCGGCGCTGCAGTTTTTCCCGTGGCCCGACGTGGCCGCGATCGGCGAATCGAAGCTAGCGCAGGCCGACAAACACACCAACATCGGCATGTTGCGCGCTCGCTTCAACTACTATTGCCAGTCGATCGTCAAAAACTTCTACAAAGAACATTTCGTCCGTTTCGATCGGCAAATCGTGCTGGTCGACTGCCTGCAGCCGCTCAACAGCGGCCCGCAGGCGTTCAACGACATGCGTCTGGCGTTGACTCAGCTGATGCAGAGCTTCCATTACGGCAAGCGCACGCTGTTTCGCCGCTTGTTCTCGCCGACCATCGACAAACTGATGTTTGCCGCCACCAAGGCGGACCATATCACCGCCGATCAGCACGCCAATCTGGTGTCGTTGCTGCAACAGCTGGTGCAGGAGGCGTGGCAGAATGCGGCGTTCGAGGGCATCAGCATGGATTGCGTCGGCCTAGCCTCGGTGCAGGCGACCGAGAGCGGCATCGTCGATCATCAGGGGCAACGCATTCCAGCGCTGAAGGGCAACCGCCTCGGTGACGGTGCGCCGCTGACGGTGTTCCCCGGCGAAGTGCCCGCGCGCCTGCCGGGGCCGGCGTTCTGGCAGAGCCAGGGGTTCCACTTCGATGAATTTCGTCCACGCGCCATGAGCGTGGACAGTCCGTTGCCGCACATCCGTCTGGATGCGGTGATGGAGTTTTTATTGGGAGACAAATTGCGATGAGCGAGCCGATCAAACCGCGTATCGATTTTGACGAGCCGCTGCAGCCGCCGCAGGAGCCGGCGTTGCGCGCCGGCGTCGCGTTCGATGCCGAACAGGCGGAAAGCTTTTTCCCGGCTGCGCCGGAGCTGCAGCAGGAAGAGGAAGAAGGGCGCGCCGAAGGCATCATTAACGCCGCGCTGAAACCGAAACGCAGCCTGTGGCGCAAAATGGTCACCGCCGGCCTGGCGCTGTTCGGCGTCAGCGTGGTGGCACAGGGCGTGCAGTGGGTGCATACCGCCTGGGTGCAGCAGGACTGGATCGCCATGGGCAGCGGCGTGGCCGGCGGCCTGATCGTGTTCGCCGGCGTCGGTTCGGTGGTCACCGAGTGGCGGCGTTTGTATCGGCTGCGCCAGCGCGCGGAAGAGCGCGACGTGGCGCGCGAGCTGTTGCACAGTCACGGGCTGGGCCAGGGGCGCGAATTCTGCGAGAAGCTGGCGCGTCAGGCCGGGCTGGAGCAGGGGCATCCGGCGCTGCAGCGCTGGCAGGCCTCGCTGCATGAAACGCAAAATGACCGTGAAGTGGTGGAGCTGTACGCCAAACTGGTGCAGCCGGTGCTCGACAACCAGGCGCGGCGCGAAATCAGCCGCTCCGCCGCCGAATCGACGCTGATGATCGCCGTCAGCCCGTTGGCGCTGGTGGATATGGCGTTTATCGCCTGGCGCAACATCCGTTTGATCAACCGCATCGCCGCGCTGTACGGCATCGAGCTGGGCTACTTCAGCCGCATTCGTCTGTTCCGGCTGGTGCTGTTGAACATCGCCTTCGCCGGCGCTTCCGAGCTGGTGCGCGAAGTGGGCATGGACTGGATGTCGCAGGATCTGGCGGCGCGGCTGTCGGCGCGCGCGGCGCAGGGCATCGGCGCCGGCTTGTTGACCGCGCGGCTGGGCATCAAGGCGATGGAACTGTGCCGCCCGCTGCCGTGGCTGGAAGGGGAAAAGCCGAAGCTTGGCGATTTCCGCAGCCAGCTGATCGGTCAGTTGAAAGACACGCTGAAAAAGAGCGACGGCAAGGCCAAATAATCCCGCACGGCGCTCTGAGGAGCGCCGCTTTCTCAATGGCGCCGACGCCGGACGTAATCGAGACTTGACGACAGTCGATCCCCCTGCGAGTGCGTGATAAATCTCTGCAAAATTAATTCTGGTTGTGATAACTCTCTGTTTGTAGTCTAAAATGACGCCGATGCTGTTATTCGCTTGCGTTTAAAATCAGCAACCACGGCAATAAATCAGAGTTCTGTCAACTTTTGCTGACAGATCGCTTCTACCGCCCGGTGCGAGGGAGTATCATCATCGTCAACGATCCCCGCACCTGCAGAGATAAGGCCAACACTGATGCGTTTGGAAGTATTTTGCGAAGACCGCCTCGGTCTCACTCGAGAATTACTCGATCTTTTGGTATCGCGCAGCATTGACTTACGTGGCATCGAGATCGATCCCATCGGCCGCATTTACCTCAATTTCTCCCAGCTGGAGTTCGATACTTTCCGCGCGCTGATGGCGGAGATCCGCCGCATCGCCGGCGTGACCGACGTGCGCACCGTCAGCTTTATGCCTTCCGAACGCGAGCACCGCGCGCTGCGCGCGCTGCTGGAATCGATGCCGGAACCGGTGTTCTCGATCGACATGAAGGGCAAGGTCGAGCTGGCCAACCCGGCGGCGCAGGCGCTGTTCAGCCTGAACGAAGACAAGATCCGCAACCAGACCGCCGGGGCGCTGATCGGCGGCTATAACTTCAGCCGCTGGCTGGAGAGCGAGCATACGGCGCCGCACTCCGAGCGGGTGGTGATCCGCAGCCAGGACTTCCTGATGGACATCACGCCCATCTATCTGGAAGACGAACAGCAGCAGCCGGCCGCGGTCGGTGCGGTGGTGATGCTGAAGTCCACCGCGCGCATGGGCCGCCAGCTGCAAAATCTGTCGGTGAACGACGATACCGAATTCGACCACATCGTCGCGGTAAGCGCCAAGATGCGTCACGTGCTGGAGCAGGCGCGCAAGTTGGCGATGCTCGATGCGCCGCTGCTGATCGTCGGCGATACCGGCACCGGCAAGGATATTCTGGCCCGCGCCTGCCATTTGCGCAGCCCGCGCGGCAAACAGCCGTTCCTGGCGCTGAACTGCGCCGCACTGCCGGATGACGTGGTGGAGAGCGAGCTGTTCGGCCATGCGCCGGGCGCTTATCCCAACGCGCTGGAAGGCAAGAAGGGCTTCTTCGAGCAGGCCAACGGCGGCTCGGTGCTGCTGGATGAGATCGGCGAAATGTCGCCGCGTATGCAGACCAAACTGCTGCGTTTCCTCAACGACGGCACCTTCCGCCGGGTCGGCGAAGAGCATGAGGTGCACGTCGACGTGCGCGTGATCTGCGCCACCCAGAAAAACCTCACCGAGCTGGTGCAGCGCGGCGAATTCCGCGAAGATCTCTATTATCGCCTCAACGTGCTGACCATCACCATCCCGCCGCTGCGCGAACGTCCGCAGGACATCATGCCGCTGACCGAGCTGTTCGTGGCGCGCTTCGCCGATGAGCAGGGCGTGGCGCGGCCCAAGCTGGCGAGCGATTTGGGCGGCTTCCTCAGCAAGTACGGCTGGCCGGGCAACGTGCGCCAGTTGAAAAACGCCATCTACCGCGCGCTGACGCAAACCGAAGGCTACGAACTGCGGCCGCAGGATATCGTGTTGCCGGAGTTCGAGGTGGAGATGTCGCTGGGCGACGAGGTGCTGGACGGCTCGCTGGACGACATCAGCAAGCGTTTCGAGCGCTCGGTGCTGACGCGCCTGTATCGCACCTATCCCAGCACCCGCAAGCTGGCGAAGCGGCTGGGCGTTTCCCATACCGCCATCGCCAACAAGCTGCGCGAGTATGGCCTGAGCAGCCGCAAAGGCGGCACCGAGGGCGAAGAATAAGAAAGGCGCCTTGCGGCGCCTTTAACGTGTTTCCAGAGCCGGCGAACGCCGGCTTTATTATTTCAGCGCAGCCAGCGCCGCGTCGTAGTCCGGCTCGGTGGTGATTTCGTTCACCAGCTCGCTGTACAGCACGTTGTCCTGGCCATCCAGCACCACGACCGCACGCGCGGTCAGGCCCGCCAACGGGCCTTCGGCGATTTCGACGCCGTACGCCTGCTTGAACTCGGCGCCGCGCAGGGTGGACAGGGTGACCACGTTGCTCAGGCCTTCCGCGCCGCAGAAGCGAGACTGCGCGAACGGCAGATCGGCGGAGATGCACAGCACCACGGTGTTATCCAGGCCGCTGGCCAGCTGGTTGAATTTACGCACCGACGTCGCGCAGACGCCGGTATCGATGCTTGGGAAGATGTTCAGGACTTTGCGTTTACCCGCGAAGCTGCTCAGCGCTACGTCTGACAGGTCTTTGGCAACCAGTGAGAAGGCCTTGGCCTGTTCGCCCTGCTGTGGCAGTTTGCCCGCTACGCTGACCGGATTGCCTTGAAAATGTACTGTCTGAGTCATTGCTAGATTCCTTTTACAGGTGTTTATACAAAGGGTATGAACCTGATGAAACGGCGCACCGGCAACGGCATTTAACATCAGGTTCACACCCTGGCGCCAGTTTATGACAACCGGGGCGGATTGGATATCAAAGTTTGCTAAATAGTTGTATATATTAGGCTGTTCTATAAAACATCACCGGCGCATCAGCCTGGCTGAATGCGCAGTTTTCGCTCAGGAGCCGTTATGAGAGACATGCGTTTTTACCCGGAAGCCTGGCCGCTGCATACCGCCTTCGTGATTGCGCGCGGCAGCCGCACCGAAGCCCGGGTGGTGGTGGTCGAAATCGAACAGCAGGGCGTGCGCGGCACCGGTGAATGCACGCCGTACCCGCGTTACGGCGAGAGCGAGGAATCGGTGATGGCGCAGCTGGCAGAGATGGCGCCGGCGATCGCACAAGGCATAACCCGCGAGCAGCTGCTGGCGCAGATGCCGGCGGGCGCCGCCCGCAACGCGCTGGATTCGGCACTGTGGGATCTGGAGTGCCGCCTGCACGGGCAGAGCCTGTGGCAGCGCAGCGGCGTGGCGGCTCCGGCGCATATCCGTATGGCGCAGACCGTCAGCATCGGCACGCCGGAAGCGATGGCCTTCGCCGCGCGCGAACTGGAGCGGCAGGGTGCCACGCTGCTGAAGATCAAACTCGACGATCACTATATCAGCGAACGACTGGTGGCGATCCGCGCTGCGGTACCCCAGGCGACGCTGATCGTCGACGCCAATGAGTCCTGGCAGGCGGAAGGGCTGGCGGCGCGCTGCCAGCTGCTGGCCGATCTCGGCGTGGCGATGCTGGAACAGCCGCTGCCGGCCGGTGACGACGCCGCGCTGGAGCACTTTATTCATCCGCTGCCGATCTGCGCCGATGAAAGCTGCCACACCCGCGCCGATCTGCCGCGGTTGGGGCAGCGCTATCAGATGATCAATATCAAACTGGACAAAACCGGCGGCTTGACCGAGGCGTTGGCGCTGGCGCAGGCCGCGCGCGAACAAGGGTTCGACATCATGCTCGGCTGCATGTTGTGCACGTCGCGGGCGATATCCGCCGCCTTGCCGCTGGCGCCGGCGGCGCGCTTCGTCGATCTGGACGGCCCGACCTGGCTGGCGCGTGACGTCGAGCCAGGCCTGGCGTTCGAATGCGGGGCGATCGTCGATATCGCCCCGTAAGGATTAATTCGGGTAGGTCAGCAGCTCGGTCATCGCGTCGATGTAGCGCTCGCTGGCGGCATCGGCGGAGATCGGCGGGAATTCGGCGGTGATGCACGGCAGCGACAGATCCGCGCACCAGCTGCCGAACGAACCGGGTGTTTCATAACCGACGCTGGTCACCAGCGGCAGTTCGAACTTGTGCGCCAGCCAAACGCCGAGCCGCGAGCTAGCGGGATCTTCGATGCATGCCAGCGGCTCATGGAACGATACCACCCAGTGGGGCTTCAGGCGATGGATCAGGTGACACAGCGCCTGGGTTTCCGGTTCGGAACCGGGGCGCCCGCCGGTGGAGAGCTTGACGTCGCGCACCGGCGCCGCGCTGTTCCAGCGGTAGACGGTGTCGCCGGAACGCCAGTTGGCGGCCGGGAAGTTGCGGTTCAGATCGACGCCGTTGGCATTGGCGCGCAGCCCAAGTTGGCAGCCGTCGGGGTTGACCGCCAGCACCACGTGATGCCGCAGCCGCTCGGGGGCGATGCTGCGCAGCGCGCAGGACAGGGTCACGATGGCGGCGCTCTCATCGCCGTGGGTGCCGGCGATGATCAGCCCGGTCTGCGGGCCGCTGCTCGCCGCCGGGAAATAGAGCAGCGGCGCACCCAGCAGCGAGCTGCCGTAGTTCTCTCCTGCGATGGCCAACTGGCCACGTTCACTGCGTGGTCGATGTTCGGTCATGGTGTTGTCCCTGGATTAAAGGTCGAGAGTCATTGTCATTTTATTCAGTGTATTACGCTTTGAGACATCTTTCCCATCGCAATTGTGCGGCGTTTGCGCGATCTGTGACGCGGCGGCGGCGAAAACGCCAATTAAACCGCACCTGGCCTGACGCTGTTGTTATACTAACGGCAGTGCTAAGCCAATCACCCGCAAGAGGATTTAACATGCCAGTAGCCAGAATCATCGCCAGCTATAGCGAAAATGAAAATGACACCATCACGCTGCTGTGCGGCGTGGACGCTGAAAACCAGATCCGCCAGGGGGAGTGGTTCGGCGTGGTGAAAAACGACGACGGGCGCGGGGATGAATCGAACTATCCGTTCACCCTGCATATCGATTACCAGAAAGATGCCTTCTACCTCGATTACGGCTACGACGACGCCGACGCGCGCCAGCTGCAAAAAACCGATATTTCGGCCCGTCCGCTGGCCGAGAAAGGCTTTTTCACCGTGTTCGATGAAGAAGAAGGCGAAGAGTTCAGCTACCGCATCAACAGCATCCACCTGTACGACTGACGGTCGCCGTTGCAAACACCGCCCGTGCCGCCCCGCGCCGTACGGGTTTTTTTATCGCCTGAATCGCACTTTTTGCAACTTCTCGGCCGCGAGCGCTAGGCCGGACGGATCTTGTGCTATATGATAAAAAATTCAGATGGTTAACGGGGGAACATCATAATGACGGGAAGAAAAATGCAACGAGGTTTTCGTTTGGCGCTTTGCGCGGCGGCGATCGGCGCCTGTATGAGCAGCGCCATGGCGGCGCAGGTTCCCCCGGGTACCGCGCTGGCGGCCAAACAGGAAATCGTGCGCCACATTAAAGACGAACCGGCCTCGCTCGATCCGATCAAAGCGGTTGGCCTGCCGGAGGCCCAGCTGGCGCGCGATCTGTTCGAAGGGCTGGTCAATCAGGACGCCAACGGGAAAGTGATCCCCGGCGTCGCCACGCGCTGGCAGACCAGCGACAACCAGACTTACATTTTCCATCTGCGTAAAGACGCGCGGTGGTCAAACGGTGACCCTGTCACGGCGAAGGATTTTGTCTACAGCTGGCAGCGGCTGGTAGAGCCGAAAAACCTGTCGCCGTTCGCCTGGTTCGCGCAGCTGGCGGGGATCCAGAACGCCGAGCAGATCATCAGCGGCAAATTGCCGGCCGATCGCTTGGGCGTGTCGGCGCCGGACGACTACACGCTTAAAGTGCAGCTGGACAAACCGGTGCCGTACTTCGTCAGCCTGACGGCCAACTTCAGCCTGTTCCCGGTGAATAAGGCGGTGGTGGAAAAATACGGCAACGACTGGACCAAGGTCGGCAATCTGGTGGGCAACGGCGCGTTCAAACTGCAGGAGCGGGTGGTGAACGAGAAGCTGGTACTGACGCCTAACGATCATTACTGGGATCATGCGCGTACCGTGCTGACCAAAGTGACCTTCGTACCCATCAACCAGGAATCCAACGCTACCAAGCGTTACCTGGCAGGTGACATCGATATCACCGAATCCTTCCCGAAAAACATGTATCAGAAGCTGCTGAAAGACATTCCGGGGCAGGTGTACACGCCGGATCAGCTCGGCACCTATTACTACGCGTTCAACACCCAGCGCGCGCCGACCAACGACGTGCGGGTGCGCCAGGCCTTGTCCTATGCCATCGATCGCAAGATTATTGCCGAAAAAGTGCTGGGCACCGGCGAAAAACCGGCCTATCACTTCACGCCGGACGTGACCGCCGGGTTCAAACCGGAAGTGAGCTTGCTGCAACAGCAATCACAGGCGGAGTTGGACGCGCAGGCCAAGGCGTTGCTGCAGGCGGCCGGTTACGGCCCGAACAACCCGCTGAAGCTGACGCTGCTGTATAACACCTCGGAAAGCCACCAGAAGATCGCCATCGCCGTGGCTTCGATGTGGAAGAAGAAGCTGGGGATTGACGTCAAGCTGCAGAACCAGGAATGGAAAACCTACATCGACAGCCGCAACACCGGCAATTTCGACGTGATCCGCGCCTCCTGGGTAGGTGACTATAACGAAGCGTCGACCTTCCTGTCGCTGCTGACCTCGACCCACAGCGGCAACATCGCCAAGTTCAAGAACGCGGACTATGACAAGCTGCTGGCGCAGGCGGGGCGGGAAACCAATCCGGCGGCGGTGACCGCCGATTACAACAAGATGGAGCAGATCATTGCCGATCAGGCGCCGATCGCGCCGATTTACCAGTACACCAACGGCCGCCTGATCAAGCCGTGGGTAAAAGGCTACCCGATCACCAATCCGGAAGACGTGGCCTACAGCCAGACGATGTATATCATCAAACACTGAGTCGCTTTAATTATCGCCCTCGCTTGATGCGGGGGCTTTATTTTTTTTCGACGATGAAACTAAGAAGATAATTAATTATTTCACGCGATAAACCCCGTTTAATAATAAACAGGGTTGCCATCATCACAGTATTTTCGCTATTTCAGAGAATGGTTACGCTTATAGACAGTCCCGCATGGCATCCACCACCACCCGGCCGTTCATGTCGGTTTGAGTGATGCGGTAACTGGTGGGGTACGAGCGTCGGGTGCTGAAACGATCGTGGACGGAGACCTTGCCAATCTGCAGGCCGGCGGCGTTTTTCACCACAAACTCACTGATCTCTTCCTGGCCCTGGTTTTGCAAATGGATATTGCTGATTTTTTCCAGCGTATCGCTGGCGTTTATTTTTAAATGGTCGCGTAACATAACTACCTCCTCGTAGTGAGAAAAGTATATGCCCCTAAAATTTGCGCTGAAACAGCTTTGTGTTGATTTGTTATTATCATTTTGAATTAAAAATGATAGCAATATGTTAAGTCATAATAATAACGGCATTGCCAGCGCTTTATCAGCGATATTGCCTGATTTGTCGGCAAAGGTTTATTTCATTGCCGTTATTATTAGTCTGCATTAATGGGGAAAAGCGCCTGCCTGGCCGCCGGGGCGGAAAATACGCAGGCGACGTTGTGCCCGCAGCCGGGAACGATCGTTAATCGATGCGGCTTCTCCGGCGCCAGGTAATGCCGATCGTAGTCGGCGTAGGCCAGGGCGCGCTGCAATCGATAGGGGCCCTGCAACTGGGCGGCGCAGGATTTGTCGAGTATCCGATAGTAGGCGCCCGGCGCGGCGCCGGTATCCTCGGCGGCGGCCAGATAGGTGATATCGGCGGCGGCGTAACGCCGACGAGCCGCGTCGGCGGTGCGCTGCAGGTGAGCGGGAAACGCTTCCAGACCGTATTTCCATCGGTTGGCCTGCGGACAATGGCCGGCGTCCAGCGTTTGCCAGCGAAAACGGCAGGTTTCTTCACTGCTGCAGTTTCCCCAACTGGTGGGCAGAGGGCGCAGGCGATCAAAATAGAGCCAGCTGCCGGGATCGGCCACCACATAGCGCAGACGCACTCCGCGTGGCGGCTGGGCAAAGCCGACATAATGCTGCACGAACTGGGCGCCGGCGGAAAAACCGGCCACGGTTATCGACTGCAGCGACGGCCAGCGCCGTTTCAGATCGGCCAGCAGGTTATCCATGGCGTTGAACGAACCGGTCTTCCCGCCATTATCCAAGCCGCCCTCGATCCAGGAGCCGCAGCGCCACAGGGCGTCGCCGTCTTGCGGCTGGGGCAGACCGGCGGAATGGCAGTGGGCGGCGAGTTTTACCGGTACCTGAAACAGCGGGGCGACCAGCAAGCTGCTGTCTCCTGCTCCCTGCGCGGCGTCGATCGCCGCTTGCAACGTCCTGGCGGCGTCGCGTGGATGGCCGTGCATCACCACCAGTGCGTTACGCGGCTGGGGGGATTGAGCGTGAGCGACAAAATAAGGCAGGGAACCGGCCGCCGTCGGCGCGCGATAGGGCGTGGCGAGGCGCTCCAACACCGGCTCTGCACGAACCGATTGGCCGAACAGCAGCAGGGCGGCCATTGCGATGCACCGCAGGCAGCGCATTCTCGTCAGGCTCGGCGCAGCGCAGTGCGCATTTGTCTCAGGACTTCCCGGCATCGTTGTTCCTCACGCGCTCGTTGGTAGTAGCGATAAAAGGCGCGTTCCGAGCTGAGGTTACCCGCGCGTGCCAGCTGTCTGAAGGTCAGGTATGCCAGGCTGAACATAATGATAATAAATAATAAGCCGGGGAACAGCAGCTGCCAGCCGTCGGTGATGCGCGCATTAGGCAGATAGCTGAGTGACTGGGGCGTAATCAATACCCCTAACTGTTGCAGTCCCCATTGAGTCAACGCGGGGAGTAGTACCAGCAGCGTGACGAACAGCAGATACAGCAAAAAATGGCGACAGGAAAGCAGGAAACGTTTGAAGGCGTTATTGGCGTTTGGCCGCAAAACGAAACCGTCGGGCGCAGTGCGCAGGATCTGCTGTCGGCCTGCGGTGAAGCGATAGCGCTCCAGCGCGGCTACGCTGTCCGGCAATGCCAGCAGCAGTTGCAGCGCAGTAAGGCCGGCGCTGCTGTTGCCGAGATAGTCGCGAAATCGCAACAGGCGTATGG
The DNA here is from genome assembly GCF_052168875.1 of Serratia sp. CY38905. Taxonomy (NCBI): domain Bacteria; kingdom Pseudomonadati; phylum Pseudomonadota; class Gammaproteobacteria; order Enterobacterales; family Yersiniaceae; genus Serratia; species Serratia sp. CY38905. The sequence continues at coordinate 320,560 of NZ_JBJNLV010000002.1, forward strand.
GGGCGCTCTGGCGCTTCTCGACGGATTCGAGCAGGTTCAGCAGCTTATCGCGGTTTTCCCGCCGAATGCGAAAAGGGGTTTTGACGACGGCGATAAACAGCGTAATGACGGTCGGTAAGACGATTTTCAAAATATCCGCGGCGCTGATTTGTAACATGCGAGTCTCCTCTCGGGCTGTCTTGCGTTCCTTGCGGCAGAAGTATAGACCACGCTTGCGGGACAACGTGAAAACTGGCGTTACAGCTTGGCCTTTGATCTCCAAGGCGTTAACGCTAGACTCAGCAACATAAGCAAGACTGAGGGGATAAATGAATGGATGTGATTGAGGGGAGCGAGCTGCAGATCGCCGATGCGGTTTACGCCTACCAGCTGGACGGCAAGGGCGGCGTCACGCCGATCGAGCAGGGTGACAAGATCACCTGCGAGGCGCCGTGCTGGCTGCATCTTGATTACGCGCACCCGGCCAGCGCCGAATGGCTGAGCACCACGCCGCTGCTGCCGGACTCGGTGCGCGAAGCGCTCTCCGGCGAAAGCTCACGGCCGCGCGTCAGCCGCCAGGGCGAAGGCACCATGATCACCCTGCGCAGCATCAACTTCAACGCCAATTCCCGGCCGGACCAGCTGGTCACCATTCGCGTGTACATCACCGATAAACTGATTGTCTCTACCCGACACCGCAAGGTGTATTCCATCGATCAGGTGGTGAACGATCTGCAAAGCGGCGCCGGGCCGACCAACAGCGGCAGCTGGCTGGTGGAAATTTCCGATGCGTTGACCGATCACACCAGCGAATTTATCGAAGATCTGCACGACAAGATCATCGATCTGGAGGACGCTTTGCTGGAGCAGCAGGTGCCGGAGCGCGGCCAGCTGGCGCTGATCCGTAAACAGCTGATCGTGCTGCGCCGCTATATGGCGCCGCAGCGCGACGTCTTCGCGCGGCTGGCCAGCGACCGCCTGCCGTGGATGAGCGACGACGATCGCCGCCGCATGCAGGACATCGCCGATCGCCTGGGGCGGGGATTGGACGATCTGGACGGCAGCATCGCGCGCACCGCCATCTTGTCCGACGAAATCACCACGGTGATGGCCGATGCGATGAACCGCCGCACTTACACCATGTCATTGTTGGCGATGGTATTTCTGCCTACCACCTTCCTGACCGGGTTGTTCGGGGTCAACCTTGGCGGCATTCCGGGCGGCGGCAATCCTCTCGGTTTTGCGGCGTTTTGCCTGATGCTGGGCGGGTTGGTGCTTGGCGTCGCCTGGTGGCTGAAGCGCAGCCGCTGGCTGTAGGCAAAAATGACGAAAACCCGGTTAACATTGAGCAATATCAACATTTAGCCGGGGGAAATGGGGCATGATCTCTCTCGCAGGTGAATGCAACGTCAAGCGATGGGCGTTGTGCTCCATAATTGTCTTACTTTCTTATTTTTGAATTACTGCATAGCACATTTGATTCGTACAATGCCGGTTTAATCACCGGCATTTTTTTATTCGGCATTCCTCTTTTCTTCAGGCTGCGCTTTCATCCCAGAAGCTGGCTTCAATCTTGTGCCCATCCAAATCACGGACAAAGCAGCCGTAGTAAGCCTCGCCGTAGTGCGGCCGCGAGCCGGGCGCGCCTTCATCGGCGGCGCCGGCCAGCAGCGCCTGGCGATGGAATTCATCCACCTGTTGCTTGCTGGTGGCGAAAAAACCGACGTGCGTGCCGTTGCCGGGCGAGGCCGGCCGGCCGTCGATCGGCACCTGCAGCCAAAACTCCGGATAGTCGCGGCCGTAACCGATGGCGCCGGGATGCTCCAGCACGCGTCGGCAACCCAAGGCGGCCAGCGTGCGATCGTAAAAGGCGGCGGCGGCCTCGAAATCGTTGGAGCCCAGCGAGACGTGGGACAGGCAGGGGGTGATATTCATTGCGCGATCTCCATATGACTGTATAAATAAACAGTATAGGGTAAAAACGGCACCGCCCAGTAAATTTTGCGCAAACTGTGAACAGGATCGAGATCGTCGAGAGAGGGGAATGTCGCCGCTTGCAGAGGGCAAGCGGCGAGAGGGGCTTATTTGATTTCCAGCACGTTCAAACGCTCTGGCGCAGGCACCGCGTCGTCCGAATCTTCCGGCTGCCAACCGACGGGCTGCATCGGGATGTCTTCGCGATCGAAGGCCAAATCGCCGCCGTCCACCACGGCGCTACCGTGGTGAATGCCTTTGAAATCGAACAGATTGATGTCGCTCAGGTGCGAAGGCACCACGTTTTGCATGGCGCTGAACATGGTTTCCAACCGGCCAGGGTAACGCTTGTCCCAGTCGCGCAGCATATCGCCGATCACCTGGCGCTGCAGGTTAGGCTGCGAGCCGCACAGGTTGCATGGGATGATTGGGAATTCCTTGGCGATCGAGAAACGCTCGATGTCTTTCTCGCGGCAGTAGGCCAGCGGGCGGATCACCACGTGCTTGCCGTCGTCGCTCATCAGCTTGGGCGGCATGCCTTTCATCTTGCCGCCGTAGAACATGTTGAGGAACAGCGTCTGCAGAATGTCGTCGCGGTGGTGGCCCAGCGCGATCTTGGTGGCACCCAGTTCGGTGGCGGTGCGGTACAAAATGCCGCGGCGCAGGCGCGAGCACAGTGAACAGGTGGTTTTGCCTTCCGGGATCTTGTCTTTAACGATGCTGTAGGTGTTCTCTTCGACGATCTTGTACTCCACCCCCAGGCTTTCCAGGTAGGCGGGCAGAATATGCTCCGGGAAGCCGGGCTGCTTCTGATCGAGGTTCACCGCCACCAGGGAGAAGTTGACCGGCGCGCTCTGCTGCAGATTGCGCAGGATCTCCAGCATGGTGTAGCTGTCTTTACCGCCGGACAGGCAGACCATGATGCGGTCGCCTTCTTCAATCATATTGAAATCGGCGATCGCTTCGCCCACGTTGCGGCGCAGGCGCTTTTGCAATTTGTTGAGGTTGTACTGCTCTTTTTGGCTAACGGATTGCTTTTCTGACATTTAAATCGTGCTCATTCTCAATGGGGGGCACTAGGGGCATGGCGTTGTAGCCGCGAGTTTACCATTCAACCGGCCGCTTTTGATCATTATTCATCATCCTGCTGCCACGCGCCCGACGCGAGGCCTGTATGGTACGGATTGCGCGCAGGAATGCCAGCGGGTTTTTGCTGCGGTTGACGCCGGCGGTAAAAGAACAGGGCGCGAATCGCTCGCGCCCTGATGGCGTTACTCTGCGGCGGATTTTTCCGCCTTGCCGGCCAGCAGGCTGAGGAAATCGTATTTCTCCTGCAGCTCTTTCTCGGCGGCCTGATACAGCGCGCTGGCCACTTCCGGTTGCTGCGCGTTCAGGCGGCGGAAACGCTGTTCTTTCAGCAGCGTTTCCGACAGGCTGCTGTTCGGCGGCCGCGAATCCAGCGCCAATGCGGCCTTGCCCTCGGCGCTGCGGCGCGGATCGAAGCGGTACAGCGGCCAGAAGCCGGTGGCGGTCAGCTGTTTCATCTGATCGTGGCTGAGCGCCAGATCGTAGCCGTGCTCTTCGCACGGGCTGTAGGCGATGATCAGCGACGGCCCCGGATAGGCCTCGGCCTCCTGAATCGCTTTCACCGTTTGGTTGAGCTGCGCCCCCAGCGAGATCTGCGCCACGTAGACATGGCCGTACATCATCATGCTGACGCCCAAATCCTTGCGCGCCTTGCGCTTGCCGTGTTCGCCGAACTTGGTCACCGCGCCGAGCGGCGTGGCCTTCGACTGCTGGCCGCCGGTGTTCGAGTAGCACTGGGTGTCGAGCACCAGCACGTTGACGTTCTCCGTCAGGCTGAGGACGTGATCCAAACCGCCGAAGCCGATGTCGTAGGCCCAACCGTCACCGCCGATCAGCCAGATGGATTTATCCACCAGGTAGTCGGCGCCGGCCGCCAGCTGGCGCGCGTCTTCGCCTTCGAGATTGGCCAACAGCGTGCGCAGTTCGGCGATCTGCTGACGGCGCGGCTCCGGCGCCACGTCGCCCATCTGCAGGGCATTGACCAACCGCTCCGGCAGCTGCGGCGCCAGAGCATTCAGCAGGCGCAGCACTCGCGCGCGATGTTGATCGACAGTTAAACGGAAGCCCAGGCCGAATTCGGCGTTGTCTTCGAACAGCGAGTTGGCCCACGCCGGCCCGCGCCCTTCGGCGTTGGTGGTGTACGGCGTGGTCGGCAGGTTGCCGCCGTAGATCGACGAACAGCCGGTGGCGTTGGCGATCAGCAAGCGGTCGCCATAGAGCTGGGTCAACAGCTTGATGTACGGCGTTTCGCCGCAGCCGGAGCAGGCGCCGGAGTACTCGAACAGCGGCGTGATCAGCTGCGAAGTGCGAATGTCGATGCGCTCCAGCTGCGTCGGATCGATTTCCGGCAGCTGCAGGAAGAAGTCGTAGTTGTCTTTTTCCGCCGTCAGATTATCGAGGCGCGAAGCCATGTTGATGGCCTTGATCTCCGGGTTCTGGCGATCTTTCGCCGGGCAGACCTCGACGCACAGGTTACAGCCGGTGCAATCCTCCGGCGCTACCTGCAGCACGTATTTCTGGCCGCGCATATCGCGCGCTTTGACATCCAGCGACTGCAGGGAGGCGGGGGCGTGCTCCATCTCCGCCGGCTGAACCACCTTGGCGCGAATGGCGGAGTGCGGGCAGGCGGCGACGCAGTGGTTGCACTGGGTACACAGGTCGGGCTGCCAGATCGGGATCGCTTCGGCGATGTTGCGCTTTTCCCATTGGGTGGTGCCCACCGGCCAGGTGCCGTCCGGTGGGAAGGCGGAAACCGGCAGCGCATCGCCCAGCCCAGCCAGCATCGCGGCGGTGACGGTTTTGACGAAGTCCGGTGCGGCGTCCGAGACCACCGGCGGGCGCATCGGGCTGCTGGCGTCGACCGGCTGCAGCGGGATCTCGGTCAGCGCGGCCCGGGTGGCGCCCAGCGCCTGCCAGTTGCGCTCGACGATCTCCTGGCCCTTGCTGCTGTAGCTGCGGGCGATGGCGTCCTGCAGCTGTTGCAGCGCCACGTCGCTCGGCAGGATCTGCGTCAGGTGGAAGAACGCCATCTGCATCACGGTGTTGATGCGCGCGCCGAGCCGGCATTCGCGCGCCAGCTTGGCGGCGTTGATGATATAGAAACGCGCCTGGCGTTGGTGCAACAGCGCCTGAACCTCCTGCGGCAGGCGCGACCAGACCTCGTCGGCGCCGTAAGGGGTATTGAGCAGGAAGGTGCCGCCGGGCTTCAGGCGTTCGACCATTTGGTACTTATCGATAAACTGCAGCTGGTGGCAGCCGATGAAGTCCGCGTGGCTGACCAGGTAGGCCGAGTTGATCGGCTGTTCGCTGACGCGCAGGTGCGACACCGTCAGGCCGCCGGCCTTTTTGGAGTCGTAGACGAAATAGCCCTGGGCATACAGCGGCGTGGCGTTGCCGATGATCTTGATGTTGTTCTTGGTGGCCGAGACCGAGCCGTCGCTGCCCAAACCGTAGAACAGCGCTTCCAGCGAGGCGCGCTGCGGCAGGATTTCGTCGCTCAGCGGCAGCGAAAGCCCGGTGACATCATCGAAGATGCCGACGGTAAAGCGCGGGCGCGGCTGCGGCTGGGCCAGCTCGCGGAACACCGCCAGCGCGCAGTCGGGGCCGAACTCTTTCGACGACAGGCCGTAACGGCCGCCGATCACCCGCGGCAGCGTGGCGCGCTCACCCCGGCTGTAGGCTTCCGCCAGCGCGGTCATCACGTCCAGATACAGCGGCTCGGCCAGCGCGCCCGGTTCTTTGGTGCGATCGAGCACCGCGACGCTGCGCACGCTGTCCGGCAGCGCGTCGAGCAGGTATTTGGCGGAGAACGGCCGGAACAGCCGGACTTTCAGCACGCCGACTTTCTCGCCGCGGGCCAGCAGGGTGTCGATCACCTCTTCGCAGGTGCCGGCGGCGGAGCCCATCACCACCACCACGCGTTCGGCCTGCGGGTGGCCGTAATAGTCGAACGGCCGATAGTGGCGGCCGGTGAGGGCGGCGAAGGCTTCCATGGCGTCGATCACGTGCTGGCCGGTGGCGTCATACCACGGGTTGGTGGCTTCGCGCGACTGGAAATAGGTGTCCGGGTTGGCGGAAGTGCCGCGCACCACCGGATGATCCGGCGACAGCGCCCGGCTGCGGTGAGCGTCGATCGCCGCCTGCGGCAGCATTTGCCGCAGCGTATCGTCGCTGAGCGGCACGATCTTGTTGATTTCGTGCGAGGTGCGGAAGCCGTCGAAGAAATGGATAAACGGCACGCACGCGTTGAGGGTGGCGGTCTGCGAGATCAGCGCGAAGTCCTGCGCCTCCTGCACGCTGCCGGCGCACAGCATGGCGCAGCCGGTCTGGCGCACCGCCATCACGTCCGAGTGGTCACCGAAGATGGACAGCGCGTGCGTGGCTACGGTGCGCGCGGCGACGTGCAGCACGAACGGCGTCAGCTCGCCGGCCAGTTTGTACAGCGTCGGGATCATCAGCAGCAGACCCTGCGATGAGGTGAACGAGGTCGACAGCGCGCCGGTTTGCAACGCGCCGTGCACGGTGGCGATCGCGCCGCCTTCCGACTGCATTTCCACTACCCGGGGGATATCGCCCCAGATGTTTTGCCGGCCATCGCCGGACCAGGCATCCGCCTGCTCCGCCATGGTGGAACTCGGCGTGATAGGGTAGATGGCAATCACTTCGTTGGTGCGATAGGCCACGGAAGCGACTGCATTATTACCATCTGTAGTTATCATCGGCGTTACCTTTTCATTGCTCTCAAAGCCGCGAAAGCGCACTTTCGCAGTAATGGAAAAAAGTCTAACAGAGGGTTTGAACGCGGCTTTATCGTGTTTGTGTGGCGGGTGACAAATCGTCAAAGGCCTATTTCCTCGTCAATTGGGGGCCGGCGGCAATAAATTGTTTTCACCGTTTAAAGACAATTTATTTCCGGCGCGTCATAATTGCGCATCGGCAAACTGACAGAAGAAAATCATGAGCGCATTTATGTATTTGACGATGGCGATAGTCGCGGAAGTGATCGCCACCACCATGTTGAAAGCCTCCGAGGGCTTTACCCGCCTGTGGCCGTCGCTGCTGGTGGTGCTGGGCTACGGCGTGGCATTTTGGGGGCTGTCGATGGTGGTCAAGAGTATGCCGCTGGGCATCGTGTATGCGATTTGGTCAGGCATGGGGATCGTGCTGGTGTCGGTCGCCGCGGTATTTGTTTATCAGCAAAAATTGGATTGGCCGGCGATCGTCGGCATGGGATTAATTATTGCCGGCGTGCTGGTGATTAATTTACTGTCGAAAGCCACGGTGCACTGAGTGTTATTTTAATGTGAAAAAAGGCCGGCGCGACAGCAAGTCGCGCCGGTTGAAGAATTCAGCCATCATTCACTGAAAATAGTGGAATGCTAATTACTTAGCGCCGCCAGCATAGACGCAAATATCGTCCTCTCCGGTAGCAAAAAATGCGCCGTTTCACTGAAAGCACGCGAAGATAATGAATAGCGATATCGCCGGAAAAACTTCCTGGTCGGCAGCGGTGACGTTATCACTTTCTGCGTGCGGCCGAAGCCTGGCAGCGGGTGGCGCCGTCACGTTTGGCACCGCGCTCCGGTGCGGAAATATTCTGCAAACAAAATAAATGTCCGGCCGCCGCAAAAAAACGACAAATAATGGCTGGAATATATTTTCATTATTTATATATCGAGCTAGATTAAACAAGTTTGCATCAAAGATAGCGAAACGTGTCCGCCAAGTGACGCGCGTTATCAGCAATGGCGATTTTACACAGCGCAGTTCCGGGTTCAGGAGTGGGATAATGACGACATCAAAATGGCTGCTTGCCAGCGCCGTGCTGCTTTTAGCCGCCTGCAGCAGCAATAACGAAGAACCAGTACAGCAGGGCAACAGTGCCAGAATCAATACGTTGCAGACCAGCGCCGGTTGCGCGGCGGTCGGCGGCGTCACCACCATCGCGCACAACCTGAACGGTGAAGCGCTGCGCATGTGCCAAATGCCGAACGGCAAGCAGTGCGAAGAACGCACGCTGGGCCTGGGCAGCTGCGCCGGGTAAGCCCGCGGCGCCAGGCCTGGCGCGCAGGATCAATACACCCAATCGCGCAGGGTATAGATAAGCGTGTGGCCGCTGCCGTTGAGCGTCAGCTGCTGGGCGCTTAGCGTCACTTCGGCGCCGTTTTCCAGCACGGCGGCGATAGCCCGATCCCAGCGGTTGCGCTGTTCATCAGGGCACAGCCTGCGCGTCGTGGCCAGCGGTTTCACCGTCAGCACGCCGTCGCGTAATTGCCCCTGGCCGAAGAAGCGGTTGCACATCGCACCGGAGACATGCAGGTTTTCGCCGAACTCCAGATTGAGCAGGCCGCCGCCCGCCGGTGGCTTCGCCGTTTCGCCATCCACGCTCTGCAACACGAAGTTGTGATGCAGCAGATCGCCTGGCGTGACGGCCGTATGTGGTTTCATGCTGCACCCCGCTAAAGCCAGCGCCGCAAGGGCGGCTACCGTGGTTTTTCTCATCGCGTTCTCTCAAATAAACAGGGCGCCGCAAGGGCGCCCCGAGGTGACGCTCAGGCGTTCAACTGGTTCGGGCAGGCTTCGCCGCGATCCAACTGGCTAATGTTCTGCAGCGTGGTTTGCGAAATGCTGGTCAGCGCCTCTTCGGTCAGGAAGGCCTGATGGCCGGTAAACAGCACGTTGTGGCAGGCCGAGAGGCGGCGGAACACGTCGTCCTGAATCACGTCGTTAGACTTGTCTTCGAAGAACAGATCGCGTTCGTTCTCGTAAACGTCCATTCCCAGCGCGCCGATTTTCTGCTGCTTCAGCGCGTCGATGGCGGCGGTGGAGTCGATCAGCGCGCCGCGGCTGGTGTTGATCACCATCACGCCGTTTTTCATCATCGCAAAGGCGTCGGCATTCAGCAGATGGTGGTTTTCCGGCGTCAGCGGGCAGTGCAGGGTGATCACGTCGGACTGCGCGTACAGCGTTTTCAGGTCGACATACTCCGCGCCCAGTTCCAGCGCCTGTTCGCTCGGGAACGGATCGTAAGCCAGCAGCTTCATACCGAAGCCTTTCAGAATGCGCATCGTCGCCACGCCGATTTTACCGGTGCCGATCACGCCGGCGGTGCGGTTGTGCATGTTAAAGCCGATCAGCCCTTCCAGCGAGAAATTGGCGTCGCGGGTGCGTTGATAGGCGCGGTGAATACGGCGGTTCAGGCACATCATCATGCCTACCGCGTGCTCCGCCACGGCTTCCGGTGAGTAGGCCGGCACGCGCACCACCTTGATGCCCAGTTCTTTGGCGGCGTCCAGATCGACATTATTGAAACCGGCGCAGCGCAGGGCGAGAATTTCGACGCCCAGCGCCGCCAGTTCTTCGAGCACTTCACGGCTGCCGTCGTCGTTGACGAAGATACACACCGCCTTGCAACCGGCGGCCGTTTTGGCGGTTTTTTTGCTGAGTAAAAAGTCGAAGAATTCCAGCTCATAGCCAAACTGCTGATTCACCAGTTCGAGATATTTACGGTCATACTGTTTGGTACTGTATATCGCCAATTTCATCGTGGTTTCTCCACCGTGATTTTGTGATCAATTTAACAGATTTTAGTAAATTCGACAATTGGTTAGCAGTTTGTCCCGCGCGGGGCTTGTTCTATCAGACAGGGGAGTGAAACCGGCCCGCATTGGGCCGGTTCACGCGGTTTTAACGAGCGATTTCCGTGTAATGATGCTCATCGTAATCATGGGTCAAATAACTGTTAACGACATCGTTAAAGGCGATCCAATGAGGCGTTTTCTGGTGTGCTGAAAGCGCCGCCTTATCGTCCCAGTTTTCGATCAGCGCGTAGCTGTTCTCATCGCTCTGGCATTGCCAAAGCTGGTAAAAAGAGCAGCCGGTTTCTTTATTGGATTCCTGCACCATGGTGTTGAGCAGGCTCAGAAACGCTTGCCGCTTGGCCGGATTGACCTGAAAAAAGACGTTGAGCGTAATCATGATTGATTTCCTCGGTCGGTAATGAAACTGGATATCTCCAGGGGCAGCATTGTGCTGACAGCGAGGATTTTACGGACTTGATGGCTGACTAAAAGTGAAATAAAGTTCGTGAATCGTTCACTTTTGGTGAAGGCTTAAGATGTTTAAACGTGCCCAGTTAGCCACCTTTTGCATGGTGGTGGAGTCGGAGAGTCTCACGGCCGCGGCGGAGCGGCTGTTTTGCGTGCCCTCTAACGTGACCAAGAAATTAAAAGAGCTGGAAATGGCGTGCGGCGTCACGCTGTTCGAGCGTGAGCGCAATCGGTTGTCGCTCACGCCGGAAGGCCGGGCGCTTTACCATAAGGCCAAGCGCTTTTTGGCTATTGAAGAGCGGGCGCGAGCGCAGTTTGAACAGGATCCGGTGCAGGGCGAACTGAGGCTTGGCGCGCTGGATATCGCGTTGAGTCATCATTTGCCGCAAAAGTTGGCCCATTACCGTGCGCAAAATCGCCGCGTTCAGCTGAGTGTGGTGCAGGGATATTCGCTGGATCTGGAGTTTCAGCTGCAAAAAGGGGCGCTGGACGTGGTGTTTTCAGATGGGCCGATCGAACATCCGCAGATGCAGAGCCGGCGTGCTTTCCAGGAGCGTTTGGTCTTCATTGGCGGGGCATGTCGGCCGGCGTTGTTGGCAAAAAGCGATCTCTATGTTTATTCGCGGCAATGCCACTATCGCCATCTGGTGGACGCCTGGCTGCAGAAGCAGCAAGTCATCCCCGCCGCGCTGCTGGAGGTGGAATGCTACGACGTGATATTTGCCTGCGTAACAGCGGGATTAGGCTATGCGTTTGTGCCCGAAAGCCTGGCGCGGCAGCGAAAGGTTGCATACATAGAATGCGGGAATGAAATGCGCAGCGATATTTATGCTATCTGGCGTAAAGCGAGCGACAGCCGCATATTGCACGATTTTATTGACGCCGTGATTCGGCATTAAGGCAAAAAAATCCCCACGGGGGTGTGGGGAATGGCTTCTCTAGTACACAGTTAGCTAGCAGCTGAACTTTTATTAGAATGGTTGCAAGACTATTAATCATCAATGGCAACGACAATAACAAAAGTCTGAAAACTGTCCTGTTTATGTGATGCATATGTAACGAAAATCTACAACTCCGCACACGTTTGCGCCAAAAAGGTGCAAATCGCCGCTGCGACCCCGCTCAGCTTCACCCTATGTCAAATTCATGCCATCATTATTGTCAATTCAGGCATAGACTTAACCAATGCCTAACTCAGGAACGAAGCAACCATTTAATGACCAGGCGATTAAAAGTATTCATAGGGACGGTGGCGGGCTGCGCAATTCTGGTGCTGGCGTTGTGGCAAACTTTGCCGCGCTGGCTGCCGGGCGTGTTATCGCATTGGTTGCCGGCGGGAAGCCGCCTGGAGTTGCAGGGCAAATTGCACTGGCGCCAGGGCGGCCTGGCGCTGGCGGGGGCGCGTTTCACCGCGCAAGATTGCCTGCTGGCCAACGTCGGGCCGACGCGGTTGGCTTACCGCCAGGGCCGCTGGCAGCTGTCGAGCGATAAGGTCAGCGTCGATAGCGCCTGTTTGTCAAAACTGCCGGGCGGCGATGCCAACAGCGCGCCGCTGGCGCTCGATCAGCTGCAGCAACAGCTACCGCCGCTGGACCTCACCATTAATGACCTGACGCTGGTTCCCTGGCAGCGCTATGCCGGCAAGCTGCAGCTTTCCTCCGGTTCTGACGGGCAACGCCTGCATTATCAGGGGCCGAATCTCAGCGCCGAGGCGCAGCTGGATGAAAAACAGCAGCTGACGTTGCAGAGCCTGACCGTCGTCCCGCCCAACAGCGCGCAACCGCTGCGTCTCGCCGGCAAGATAACCATTCCGCTGGATCTGGCCAGCCTGCCGACGCAGGGCGCGCTGCAGGGGGAAATGCAGACCGCCTATCTGGAAAAACCGGTATTGCTGGACATGCGCTGGCAACAGCGGCAGGGCGTGTTGACGGTAAGCGAAAAAGGCGACGATCGGCCGCTGGCGGTGCTGCCGTGGGAAGTCGCGCCGCAGCGGGTCAGCATCAGGCAGGGCGAGTGGCGTTGGCCGTACAGCGGGCAGCCGTTGAACGGCGGCCTGAGCGTTGCGCTGCACGACTGGAGCAAAGGGTGGGATGAAACGGAGATCAGCGCGCGGCTGAACGTGATCACCGCCGGCCACAACGGCAAGGGCAATGCGGTGCTCACCCTCGGGCCGGGCAAGGTAGGGTTGACCGACAGCGATCTGCGCTTCCAATTGACCGGTCAGGCCAATCTGGCCGACTTCTCCGCCACCGCGTCGATTCCGGGCGTGATCGGCGGCAGCATTCTCAACCCGACGCTGGTGCTGCAGCCAGGGGCGCTGTTGCGCCTGTGGGGCAAGGTGACGCCGGAAATGACGCTGGAAGAGGCGCGTTTGCCGCTGGCGGGCGTGAAGGTGACCGCCGCCGGTATCACCGGCCGCCTGCAGGCGATTCTGAACGCCAGCGACAGCTATTGGGGGCGCTTCAAGCTGCACCTGGACGGCCAGGCGCAGGATTTCTGGCCGGACAAGGGCGACTGGCAGTGGCGTTACTGGGGCAACGGCCGGTTGCCGCCGCTGCAGGCCGCCTGGGACGTCGCCGGCAGCGGGCGCTGGCAGGATAGCGAGCTGGTGCTCGACAAGCTCTCCACCGGTTTCGATAAATTGAAGTATGGTTTGGTGACGGTCGCCGCGCCGCGCCTGAGCCTCAACCGGCCGCTGCGCTGGCGGCGTGATGAACAAAGCCCGCAGTTCAACGGCGAGCTGCAACTGGCGGCGGATAAGGTCAGCTTCAGCGACGGCGGCCATCTGCCGGCGCCGGTGCTGGCGCTGCAGGTGAACGGCCTTTCGCCGGACAGTTTCCAGCTGCAGGGCAAACTGCAGGCACAGCAGATCGGGCCGATCGCGCTGCGCGGCCGTTGGGACGGCGAACGCCTGCGCGGTGAAGCCTGGTGGCCGAAACAGTCGCTGAAGGTCTTCCAGCCGCTGCTCGCGCCGGATCTCAATCTCACGCTGCGCGACGGCGAGTTTTATGCGCAGTCGGCGTTTTCCGCCGCTCGCGAGCAGGGCTTCGAGGCCGGCGGCCACTGGGTGGTGAAAAACGGCGGCATGTGGCTGAAAGACGGCGAGATGAGCGGCCTGGACTTTATCCTGTCGTACCGGTTCAAGCAGCATCAGTGGCTGCTGGGGGCCAAACAGCCGGTGTCGCTGCGCATCAAGTCTTTCAGCAACCTGTTCGAGATGCAGAACATTTCCGCCGATCTGCAGGGCACCTATCCTTATAGCGAAGGGCAGCCGCTGACGTTGAGCAACGTCGGCGTGGACATGCTCAACGGGCATATCAGCCTGTCGGCGCTGCGGTTGCCGCAGCATGACGCCGCGGTGCTGAAGCTGGACAAGGTCGATCTCAGCGCGCTGTTCACCGCCCTGAAGCCGAAGCAGTTCGCCATGTCCGGCCGGGTCGACGGTGAGCTGCCGCTGTTCCTGAACCACCCGAAATGGCTGGTGCAGAACGGCTGGATCGCCAACGCCGGCACCCTGACGCTGCGGCTGGACAAAGACATGGCCGACGCCATCGGCAGCAACAATCTGGCGACCGGCGCGGCGATCGACTGGCTGCGCTACATGGAAATCAACCGTTCGCACGCCCGGGTCGATCTCGACAACCTGGGCGAACTGACGCTGAGCGCGCGTATCGACGGCATCAACCCGCAGAAGAACGCCAAGCGCGAGGTGATCCTGAACTATCGGCATCAGGAAAACGTGTTTCAGCTGTGGCGCAGTTTGCGCTTCGGCGACAATTTACAGGAGTGGCTGGAGCAGGCCCTCTCACAACCTGGGGAGCAACAATGAAAATCATGAGTGTGTCGACGCTGGCAGCGGTGCTGTGCGTTTCGCTGCTGAGCGGCTGCGTGCCGCGCATCGAGGTGGCGACGCCGAAGGATCCGATCACCATCAATATGAACGTCAAGATCGAGCATGAAATTCATATCAAGGTGGATAAGGACGTCGAAAACCTGCTGAAAACCCAAAGCGGTCTGTTCTAGGAGCCGACATGAAAAAACGTTATTTGTGGCTGGCCGGCGCCGCCTTGTTGTTCAGCGGCGTGGCGATGGCGTTGACGCTGGATGAGGCGAAGCAGCAAGGGCGGGTGGGCGAAACCCTGAGCGGCTATATCGCCCCGGTGAAGCAGGACGCGGAAACGCTGGCGCTGGTGAAGCGCATCAACGCCGGCCGCGCCGAGAAGTATCAGGAAGTGGCGGACGGCAACCATATCGCCGTCGACGAAGTGGCGCGCATGGCCGGGCAGAAGCTGGTGACGCGGGCGCAGAGCGGCGAGTATGTGCGCGGCATCAACGGCCAGTGGCTGAAGAAATAAAAAAAAGCGCGCCGTCTGGCGCGCCAAGAGATACGGATAGATGATTATTATGAGGGTAGTGCAGGTTTGACAGGATTTGCTTCTTGTCCGGCAGGGGCGCGGCGCCCCTGCGCAGGATCTTAGGCAGACACCACCTGAGACAGGGCCGCCTTGGCGTCTTCCTGTGCTTTGGTCGCCACTTCCGGGCCGTAGGCGATGCCTTCCGCGAAGACGAACTCAACGTCGGTAATGCCGATGAAGCCCAGGAACAGACGCAGGTAAGGTTCCACCAGGTCGGTCGGGGTGCCTTTATGAATGCCGCCGCGGCTGGTCAGGATCACCGCGCGTTTGTTTTTCACCAGGCCTTCCGGACCGTTTTCGGTGTAACGGAAGGTCACGCCGGCGCGGGCAACCAGGTCGAAATAGTTTTTCAGCTGGGTCGGGATGTTGAAGTTGTACATCGGCGCGGCAATCACGATGACGTCGTTGGCCTGCAGCTCGGCGATCAGCTCGTCCGACAGGGCCAGCGCTTCTTGTTGACGCGGGGTCAACGGAGCATCGGAAGGACGCAACGCGCCGACCAGTTCACCGTCCAGCACCGGGATGGGCTGTGCGGCCAGATCGCGCACGGTGATGGTGTCGCCGCTGTGGGCGTTGCTCCATTGCTCTACGAAGAAATCGGCCAGTTGGTTAGACTGAGAGTAGGTCGCCAGGATGCTTGATTTCAGAACCAATACGTTGCTCATCGATAATTCCTTACGTTGTGACAGTGACATCAGGACTCAGCGTCCCTTGCATGGAGTACATGCTATTCACATTCCTCCAACAGTGATAGCGCAATATTTCGAGATCTTCGTTCGATTTTATTGAATGACATGGCGAGGCTTTACTCGTGGAAGTAGGGGGAGAAAGCCGTTTGTGATAGGCTGTGCGGCTAAAGCAAAAAAATCGCTAAAAAAACATCAAACCGTTGCCAAGCCTGGCCTTGGCGGCGAAGAAACAAGGAACACCGAACGTGAAATCTCCGCTCGAGGCACTGCCGGCCCAACTGGGTGAGCTGATGCTCCGCGATCAACAACGTCTGCGTCGTCGCCTGCAGGGCGCACGAAAAATCAAAAATCCCGATGCCCAGTTGGCGGTGGCCGCCGAAGTAGAAAGCGACATCGCGGCGGCGCGGCAAAAAGTGCAGGCGCGCGCCGCGTCTTGCCCGCGCATTACCTATCCGGAAAGCCTGCCGGTCAGCCAAAAAAAGCAGGACATATTAAACGCCGTCCGCGATCACCAGGTGGTGATTGTCGCCGGGGAGACCGGCTCGGGGAAAACCACCCAGCTGCCGAAGATCTGCCTGGAACTGGGGCGCGGGGTGAAAGGGCTGATCGGCCATACCCAGCCGCGCCGCCTGGCGGCCCGCACCGTCGCCAACCGCATCGCCGACGAGCTGGAAACCCCGCTCGGCGGCAGCGTCGGCTACAAGGTGCGCTTCAACGATCAGGTGGGGGAAAATACCCTGGTCAAGCTGATGACCGACGGTATCTTGCTGGCGGAAATTCAGCAGGACCGGCTGCTGATGCAGTACGACACGCTGATCATCGATGAAGCGCACGAGCGCAGCCTCAACATCGACTTTATTCTCGGCTACCTGCGCGAACTGCTGCCGAAGCGCCCGGATCTCAAGGTGATCATCACCTCGGCGACCATCGATCCGCAGCGCTTCTCGCGCCATTTCAACAATGCGCCAATCATCGAGGTTTCCGGCCGCACCTACCCGGTGGAGGTGCGCTACCGCCCGGTGGTCGACGACGGCGACGATACCGATCGCGACCAGCTGCAGGCGATTTTCGATGCGGTGGACGAGCTTGGCCGCGAAGGGCCGGGCGACATTCTGATCTTCATGAGCGGCGAGCGCGAGATCCGCGATACCGCCGACGCCCTCAACCGCCTCAATCTGCCGCATACCGAGGTGCTGCCGCTGTATGCGCGCCTGTCGAACAGCGAGCAGAACCGGGTGTTCCAGTCGCACCACGGCCGGCGCATCGTGCTGGCCACCAACGTGGCGGAAACCTCGCTGACGGTGCCGGGCATCAAGTACGTTATCGATCCGGGCACCGCGCGCATCAGCCGCTACAGCTTCCGCACCAAGGTACAGCGCCTGCCGATCGAACCGGTGTCGCAGGCCTCTGCCAACCAGCGCAAAGGGCGCTGCGGCCGCGTGTCGGAAGGGGTGTGCATCCGTCTGTACTCTGAGCAGGACTTCCTGTCGCGGCCGGCGTTTACCGATCCGGAAATCCTGCGTACCAACCTGGCATCGGTTATTTTGCAGATGACCTCGCTGGGGCTGGGCGACATCGCCGCGTTTCCGTTTGTCGAGGCGCCGGACAAGCGCAATATTCAGGATGGCGTGCGCCTGCTGGAAGAGCTGGGGGCTATCGCCACCGCCGACAACGGCCACTATCAGCTGACGCCGCAGGGCCGCCAGCTGGCGCAGTTGCCGATCGACCCGCGTCTGGCGCGCATGGTGCTGGAAGCGCAGAAGAGCGGCAGCGTGCGCGAGGTGATGATCATCACCGCCGCGCTGTCGATTCAGGATCCGCGTGAGCGCCCGATGGACAAGCAGCAGGCCTCGGATGAAAAACACCGCCGCTTCGCGGACAAGGACTCGGACTTCCTGGCGTTCGTCAACCTGTGGGATTATCTGCAGGAGCAGCAAAAGGCGAACTCCTCCAGCCAGTTCCGCCGGCTATGCCGCAACGATTTCCTCAACTACCTGCGGGTGCGCGAGTGGCAGGATATCTACACCCAGCTGCGCCAGGTGGTGAAAGAGCTGGGGCTGCCGATCAACAGCACGCCTTCCGACTACCGCAGCGTGCACACCGCGCTGCTGACCGGCCTGCTGTCGCACATTGGCCAGAAGGATGCGGACAAGCAGGAATACACCGGCGCGCGCAACGCCCGCTTCTCGATCTTCCCCGGCTCCGGCCTGTTCAAGAAGCCGCCGAAGTGGACCATGGTGGCCGAACTGGTGGAAACCAGCCGCCTGTGGGGGCGCATCGCTGCGCGCATCGAACCGGAATGGATCGAGCCGCTGGCTCAGCACCTGGTGAAACACAGCTACAGCGAACCGCACTGGTCGAAGTCGCAGGGGGCGGTGATGGCCAGCGAAAAGGTCACGCTGTTCGGCCTGCCGATCGTCGCGGCGCGCCAGGTCAATTACGGCTCCATTGATCCGCTGCTGTGCCGTGAGCTGTTTATTCGCCATGCGCTGGTGGAGGGCGACTGGCAGACGCGCCACGCCTTCTTCCGCGAAAACCAAAAGCTGCGCGCCGAAGTGGAGGAGCTGGAGCATAAATCACGCCGCCGCGACATTCTGGTGGATGACGAAACGCTGTTCGGCTTCTACGATCGCCGTCTCCCCAACGACGTGGTTTCCGGCCGTCATTTCGACAGCTGGTGGAAGAGCGCGGCCAAACAGCAGCCGGATCTGCTGAACTTCGAAAAAGAGATGCTGATTAAGGACGGCGCCAACAAGATCAGCGCGCTCGATTACCCGAACTTTTGGCATCAGGGCAACCTCAAGCTGCGGCTGAGCTACCAGTTTGAACCGGGCACCGACGCCGACGGCGTGACGGTGCACATTCCACTGCCGATCCTCAACCAGGTGGAGGAGCAGGGCTTCGAATGGCAGATCCCAGGAATCCGCCGCGAGCTGGTGATTGCGCTGATCAAATCGTTGCCGAAACCGGTGCGCCGCAACTTCGTGCCGGCGCCGAACTACGCCGAGGCGTTCCTTGGCCGCGTCACTGCGCTGGAATTGCCGCTGCTGGACGCGCTGGAGCGTGAGCTGCGGCGCATGACTGGCGTGACCGTGTCACGTGATGACTGGCAGTGGGATCAGGTACCCGATCACCTGAAGATGACCTTCCGCGTGGTGGGCGAGAAAAATCAGACGCTGCGCGAAGGCAAAGACCTGGCCGCGTTGCGCCTGCAGCTGAAAGAGAAGGTGCAGGAGACGCTGTCGGCGGTGGCCGATGATGGGCTGGAGCAGAGCAATCTGCATGTATGGAGCTTTGGCCAACTGCCGGCGTTTTACGAGCAGAAGCGCGGCGGCTATTCGATGAAGGCTTACCCGGCGTTGGTGGATGAAAAGGACAGCGTGGCGATCCGCCTGTTCGACAGCGAAAGCGAGCAGCAACAGGCGATGTGGCAGGGCACGCGCCGCCTGCTGTTGTTGAATATTCCTTCGCCGATCAAATACCTGCATGAAAAGCTGCCGAACAAGGCCAAGCTGGGGCTCTACTTCAACCCGTACGGCAAGGTGCTGGAGCTGATCGACGACTGCATTTCGTGCGGCATCGACAAGCTGATCGCCGAACACGGCGGCCCGGTCTGGCAAGAAGAAGGCTTTGCGCGCCTGCAGGAGCAGATCCGCGCCGAGCTGAACGACACGGTCGTCGAGGTGGCCAGGCAGGTTGAGCAGATCCTGACGGCGGTCTTCAACATCAACAAACGGCTGAAAGGCCGGGTGGACATGTCGTTGGCGCTGGCGTTGTCGGACATCAAAACCCAGCTCGGCGGGCTGGTTTACCGCGGTTTCGTCACCGGCAACGGCTGGAAACGCCTGCCGGACACGCTGCGCTACCTGCAGGCGATCGAGCGCCGGTTGGAAAAACTGGCTATCGATCCGCACCGCGATCGCGCGCAGATGCTGCGGGTGGAGCAGGTGCAACAGGCGTGGCAGCAGTGGCTGAACAAGCTGCCGCCGAAGCGACAGCAGGAGGAAGAGGTGAAAGCGGTGCGCTGGATGATTGAAGAGCTGCGCGTCAGCCTGTTCGCGCAGCAGTTGGGCACGCCTTACCCGATCTCCGACAAGCGCATTTTGCAAACTATCGAACAGCTTTCGGGCTAAGTTCGGGTGCGCCGGCCGGCGTCGAACGACAGACAGCACAACTGGCCGGGCAGAAGGTTTTGGGCCGCCGGGCGAGAGGGGGCACCGTGGAGGCATTCCCCTGGCATATTTCTGCCAGGGGGCGTTTGCCTGTCCAGGCTCGGCTCCGATGGCATGAAAGGCGAGTCGAACCCTCTTCGAGTGCGCTGGAGGCTGCATTACTGAGAGAACGGGGATGTTTCAGGTGCATGTTTGTCTCAAAGTCTGTTTCGAAAACCTTGAATACCAGATGCGTGACTACACTGAATTTAATGATTCAGCGTGATTTCAAACGAATCGTTAAAAGATAAAAATGAGGGATGCCTGAGGTACAGAGGCCTTTTTTCAGCCATTATCTCTGAATGCCGCCCCATTTAAAAACATGTGAACTGCATGGCAAACCATTTCCCGAATTTGCGGTGTACTTAGCGGGGTTAATTGGCGCTGGTACACACGCATATCAACCTCTGCGGTTAATAGCGACAAAAATTGTAAAGCTCTAAGGTGCGGATCTGCCAAATGCAGTTCCTTACGCTCCATCGCTATCGCCATGAGTTCCGAGAGTTTTGTTACACTTTCTCGTATTCCTGCATCATAAAATAGAGTGCCGATATCAGAATTACCAGACTCGGCAACCACCATCCGATAAACGGCGATTGCGCTATTATCGTTGGCAACAACCTGCAGCTTTCGCTCGGCAAAACGCATCAAAGTCTGTTCCAGCGTGAAAGTTTGCGCATCAATCATCAGTCCCTCAGCGGCTTCTGTGAGGTGCTGAGTTGCATGTTCACGAACAACGGCGACAAATAGCGCCTCTTTAGAAGGGAAATAACGGTAAAGAGTCGCTTTCGATCCGCCAATCCGCTTGACCAGTTCATTCATTGACGCTCGTTCATAGCCCATTTCTTGAAAAAGCAATGCCGCTTCTTCGACGATAGCGTCGCGGCGTGCTTTAGTACGTACTTTCATTAGCATTCCTTACCGTTAAAGCAATGGTTACATGACAAGACGCTTTTTCTTGACACGCGATGAAACTGTGATAAAAGTGTACCAGGTGGTACTGTTTTGGTGTTTTTGTGATCGCTTTTGGTTGTGTACACCACCATCCACCTAAAGAAAAAGTCTTGTTAAGCACCATATTTCGGTTGTTTTTCTGGGGAAAAACAATCAGTTAAAATCAGTATCGATGATATCTCTGGTCGGGAGCCTTAAATGTCTAATTATATCAACGCTTTTCTCTTGGTTGTTGCGGTACCTACCGTTATTTTGGCCGGATGTTCGGCAAAACCACCGGTACGGTATGCTAGCATTGATTCATCATCATTGCTCACTCCTAACACTGATGATAAATCCAACCGTATTCCTTACCGCTATGCCCCGCCAGTGGACTGGAGTAAATACACCAATATCATTATCGAACCGGTCGTTATTTATCAAGGGGGGGATCACCAGTTTGGCGATCTCTTGCCGGAAGAGCGCAAGTTATTGGCGGATTATATGTATAACAAATTCAGCGAAAGTTTGCGTCCACACTTCCGAGAAGTCAGCACACCAATTTCCGGTACTATCCGATTAAAACTGACGTTAACAGGTGCTGATACGACGACGTCTTTTATCGGCACTATCACTAAGTTAGACCCTCTGGTGGGAGGGCCTTACAATATTGTGCAATCTATCCGTGGTGAGGAAGGATTATTCAACGGCTCAGTGAATTATGTTGTGGAGCTTTATGATGCTTCTAACCATAGCCTTCTCAACGCCTACGTGGCCAGACAGTATCCGAATGCTATGAATATCGGTGCAAGTATCGGCTCGCTCAACGCGGCCGAGGTGGGAATTGACAAAGGTGCGGAAGAACTGGCTGAGATGTTGAATTAATTATGCTCAATGTGCTGATGGTGAAGCTGAATTACCGCCCTTAATGGCGAAAAGATATTTTACCAGAGCCGCCGACAGATAAACATGAGCGAGTCAAGTGGGTATATTAATCTACAACGGAGACAGTGCAATAACATACATCGGCTATCAGAGAACATATGTTTGAGCGCAGTGGAAGGAGGGATGATGACGGTGGGCCGGTTTATAGTGATATTTACAATCATAGACATTTCATTTCTTGTGTTTGTTGTCTTACTGATTTTGTAAACGACACTGATATTTATAATTGGCAATGGATAGCTCAGCGGGTTTTTCTGGATGCATTATGGGAATACGGCATTTTTGCCTTATGCTCCACACAGCGGCGCCTATTCTGAAGAGGTCGCGCATCAGTATTTGAAAGCGGAATGAGATGTTATCTGGCTTTTTTTATAAAAACGGTCAGTCGCCAACTTTTTGATGAGCGCGTTGGCGGAAAGCAAAGCAAGGCAAACCACAGTTACTGATAGATTTAACCCTCTCATCGGAGAAAATAGGGCATCATAATCTCAGTGATATTTGATGAATTATTTAAATAATAAATTTGTATAGGAGTAGCTTAATTATGGCAGATGAATATAGTATGCAATCGCAAGCGTCCTCTTGGCAGAGCGTATTACCCATTTCTCGTAATCTGTATTATGGCGGAAATTGGCATGCTCCCGTCGGAGGTGAAGTCAGAGCAGTGAATAGCCCAGGAACCGGAACGGAGTTATGCAAAGTTGCAGAAGCTGACGAACGCGATGTATCTTCCGTTATCGACGCCGCCAGAAATGGATTTCAGCTGTGGCGTCAAGTCAAGCCACTCGAAAGAGCAAAAACACTTCGAAAAATGGCTGCTGTAATCCGCAGCAATTTACGCGAGCTGGCGTTGCTTGATGCCATTGACTGCGGAAACCCTGTGCAGATGTTATATGGGGATGTGGCTGCGGCGGCAGAACTGCTGGACTTCTTTGCGGGACTTGTCACCGAGATGAAAGGAAGCTCAATCCCAATGGGAGTCGGGACCGTTAATTTTTCGACACGGGAGCCCTATGGTGTTGTTGCGCGAATAATTCCTTTCAACCACCCGCTACTGACGTGTGCGGGGAAAATAGCTGCGCCGTTGGCGGCGGGAAATGCCGTTATAATTAAACCCTCAGAGCAAAGTCCGCTCTCGGCGCTGAGACTGGCTGAGCTCTTTCACGAACTGTTGCCGCCAGGGGTCTTCAATGTGGTGACAGGAGGGAAGGCCGTTGGCGCTGCACTCTCGCAGCATCCAGGCGTTTCAATGATCACTGTAGTCGGAAGCATACCTACGGGGCGGGCGGTAATGCGTGCAGCCGCGGAAACGATAAAACCGGTGCTGCTTGAGTTAGGTGGAAAAAACGCCCTCATTGCCTTCTCTGATACTCATCCAGATCAAGTTGCCGATGCTGTGATACGTGGTATGAATTTTGAGTGGTGCGGGCAATCATGTGGTTCAACAAGCCGGGCATACATTCATAGCGATATATATGAGGATGTTATCGAAAAGGTTGCATCGCGCGTGACTCGATTTAAACCAGGCATACCGTCAGACCCTGAAACCACCATGGGGGCATTGATTTCTCAGGCTCAATTAAGCCGCGTGGAATCTTATGTTGAGCAGGCAAAGCTCGCTGGGGCACGGCTTATTGCCGGAGGCTCGAGGCCCGCACATGAATCACTAAAGAACGGCTGTTTTTTTGAAGCAACTGTATTTGCTGATGTAACCATGGATATGGATATTGCACGGGAAGAAATTTTTGGTCCCGTGTTGTCCATTATAAAATGGGATAACAAGAAAAGTCTTATTCAACAAGTGAATCAGTTGGATCTTGGGCTAACTTGTTCTATATGGACTGACAGCCTGCAAGACGCGAATCAATTGGCTCAGGATGTTGAGGCAGGGTTTGTGTGGATAAATGATGTGGCTAAACATTTTCTTGGTGCTCCATTTGGTGGTGTAAAACAGTCTGGGATTGGCCGAGAAGAGTGTTTGGGTGAGCTTTTGGCCTTTACCAGGGAAAAGAATATACATATCAATTTCACACCCAAATAAGTTGATTTGATACGGCATCGATTTTATGTAAAGGGAAATATAAGGAGTTTTCACGATGAGATTTCTGAGCATTTTATTAGAACCAAAGAGATAGAGTTATTTATATGTCATTATTGCCTCAGATTATTCCCCCAGAGCATGGCAATATTTTCAATCATTGGCATGACACAAAGAACTGTCGGGTTTTAATCAAGGCGATAATGGCATGTTTCTTAACATTAAAACCCTCTTTCTCTCGGACTAAACGCTGGTTAAGGGAGATCGCCTGAAACCAGCGCTTGTGGAGATAAAGGCTATTTGCCTGCCGCCAGGGCGTCCAGTGCTTCCCGGATGCCGGGCACCGCCAGGGCGCGGTTATCGGCGCGGTAGCGATCTTTCGCCGCCGGCGCCGAGCTTTGGATGGCGATCAACTGCCAGCCGTCGGCGGTTTTCAACAGCAGCGGTGAGCCGCTGTCGCCGGGCAGGGTATCACACTGGTGCGACAGTACGCCTTGCTGGGCCCAGCCGGTGACCTTGCAGTTTTGGTGGCTGTAGAGGTCATCCAGATGATCCTCCGGGTAACCCGCCTGAGTAATCAACCGCTTGGCCTGTTTCAGGGCCTGGGTCAGCGCCTTGCTGTCGCCTTGCCACAGCGGCAACGGTGCGATCGGCAGCGGCTTTTTGTCTTTCAGACGGATCAGCGCAAAGTCATAAGCGGCGGCGGCGGGCGGCACGATCCAGCCATCGCCGTCCGGCTTCAGCTTTTTGCCCAGCTTGCTGTCGACCAGAGTTTCGATATTGTCGGTTTGATACCGCCAGGATTTATCGCCCGCCACGAAGCGCAGGGCGATGGCTTTATCCAGTTGCCCCGGCGGCGCCAGCACGCAGTGGCCGGCGGTCAACGCCAGGTGTGGGGAGATCAGCGTGGCGGTACACAGATTGCCGCTGGCGGTTTCGACCTGGCCGATGGCCTGCCAGGGCTGGGCGGTGGTATCCGTGACCTTGATGCGTTCATCTTTGCCGAAAAACAGACGCGTTTGCTCGGCCTTGGACGGGCCGTCGGCGCGTGCCGCCTGAGCAGCGATGAGCGGGAGTGAGCACAGCAACAGTAAAACGGATTTGCGCATAGATCTCTTGCCTGACAAATACGGATCATCCATAAACACACTGAATGCTAACTATAGACTGATTTAGCATCCGTGTGGATGGGCAATAATTGATTTTTCAATAATTTCCCGCCGGCGATGCGGCAGGCTACAGGTAAAAAAAGACGGCGATCAGTCCGCAAAGGATCAGGGCGGTCAGAACGATCTCGAACAGGTAGCGGCGCAGCATCAATGCGAACCCCCGATAAAAAAACACCCGGCGAACCGGGTGTTGTACACGTCAAGCCTGAAACGGTGAGGGGATCCTCACGTTGTTACGCCTTTTTGTGGCTGGCTTTCTTGTGGTGTTTTTTAGCCGCCTGGGCTTTTTGGGCCGGGGCTTTCGCACCGGCTTTTTTGTGATGCTTTTTGGCCGCCTGAGCTTTCTGAACCGGGGCTTTCTTGCCGTGGTGTTTCACCTGGGCTTTAGCCGGCGCAGCGGTGGCGGTGGTTGCGCTAGCCGCAGGTGCGGTGGTGGCAGCCTCGGCAGCGAAAGCTACGGAAGACAGACCCATTGCAGCGGCAACAACCAGAGCTAATACTTTTTTCATCGCAGAATCCTCAATATGGCTTTTGGGTATCAACCCCACTGCGGGGCCGTTGAAATGATAGTAGGCAAACGGCGTCCGCCTTTCCGTGAGTGATTGGTTTCGGCATGTAACCTAATGTACAGGGCGGCGGTGGGGAGTGGGATTGCTGTTATAATGACCGCCAGGCACGGTAAAAAGGATTTAACATGAACGAGATATCAATTCGTTGTGGCGTGACCGAACAGGGCGAGGTGCCGCTGGCCTATGAGGACTGGGGTGATGAGGCGCACCCGCCGCTGCTGCTCATCATGGGGATCGGCGCACAGCTTTTGCTGTGGCCTGACGACTTCTGCCGCGCCCTGGTGGCCAAGGGATTTCGGGTGATCCGCTATGACAACCGAGACGTCGGCCTTTCCGGCAAAACGCAGGCACAACGTACGCAGCCGTTGTGGCTGCTGATGTTGCGCGCCCAGCTCGGTTGGCAAACGCCGGTGCCTTATACCCTGGCGGACATGGCGGCGGACGCGGCGCATCTGCTCGATCATTTACGCATTCCGCAGGCTCACGTACTGGGCGCTTCGATGGGGGGGATGATCGCCCAGGTGCTGGCCGCCGAATACCCGCAGCGCGTCGCCTCGTTATGCATCTTGTTCTCCAGCACCAATCAGCCGCTGTTACCGCCGCCGGCCCCTTCGCTGCTATGGCTGTTGGTGCGCCGGCCTGCGGCCGATTTGACGCTGCAGCAGCGCCACGAAGGGATGAAAACCTTCCTGCGCGCGCTCGGCACCCGATTTTATCCGCCGGAGGAGGCGGAGCTGGATACGCTGGTGACGCGGTTGCTGAAGCGGGGCGTGGATCCGGAAGGCATGCAGCGGCAACTTTCCGCGTTGCTCGGCAGCGGCGATCTGCGTCGTTATAGCCGGCGCATAGCCGCGCCGACGCTGGTTATTCACGGCGATCGCGATCGGCTGGTGCGCAAGGCGGGTGGGGTTGCGATCGCCCGTGCGGTCGCCAACGCCAAATTGCATATCATGCCGGGCATGGGGCATGACCTGCCCGCGCCATTGAGGCCGCAGCTGGCGGCGATGATCGCCCGTCATGCGCTGGGGTGACAGGCCGGAAAGCCCGGCGTTTTTTGCTATTTTAGTTACAACATACTTATGGTGAGTAGCCAGCCGCCACTCTGTGGCCAAGGCGTTGTCGGCAAGGAATGCGCGCTATGAAACATTATCCGGTCATGCAGGCGGGAAAAGGGCGCGGCCGGGGCCGCGCCAGGAGAGATTACAGGTAGCGGATTTCCAAATGCTGACGGAAGTAGCGTGGGTTGAGCGCTTCGCCGGTCGCGTTGGCGATCAGCGTTTCGGTCGGGAAACGGCTGCCGTGGCGCCAAATATTGTGCTGCAACCAGTGGAACAGCGGCTGCAGGTTGCCGGCGGCGATATCTTCGCTCAGCGAAGGCAGGGCCTGACGCACGCTGTGGAACAGCTGCGCGGCGTACATCGCGCCGAGGGTGTACGTCGGGAAGTAGCCGAAGGCGCCGTCGGTCCAGTGAATATCCTGCATGCAGCCGTTGCGGTAGTTGCCGATGGTATCGAGGCCGAGGTAAGCCTGCATCTTCTCATTCCACAGCGCCGGAATGTCTTCCACCTCGATATCGCCTTCGATCAGCGCTTTTTCAATTTCGTAGCGCAGGATGACGTGGGCAGGATAGCTCACCTCGTCGGCGTCGACGCGGATCAGGCCCGGTTTAACGCGCTGGTTGAGGCGAATAAAGTTGGCCTCTTCCAGCGCCGGCTGTTCGCCAAACTGCGCGGTGACCAACGGACGCAAGATCTTCAGGAATTCATTGCCGCGCGCCAGCTGCATTTCGAACAGCAGGCTTTGCGATTCGTGGATAGCGGTGGAACGAGCCAGGGCGACCGGCTGGCCGAGCAGATCGCGCGGCAGGTTCTGCTCGTAGCGGGCGTGGCCGGTTTCGTGCACGATGCCGAGCAGCGCGGTCAAAAACTCTTTCTCGTTGTAACGCGTGGTGATGCGCACATCTTCCGGCACGCCGCCGCAGAACGGGTGGGCGCTGACGTCGACGCGGCCGTTGTCGAAGTTGAAACCGAGCAGCTTCATCACGCTGAGGCTAAGCTGGCGCTGGGTGTCTACATTGAACGGACCCTGCGGCGCCTGGCAGGGCTCGTTAGCCTGTTTGGCCACCACGCGCTGCAGCAGATCCGGTAGCCAGGTTTTCAAATCGCCGAAGATGCGGTCGAGATCGCTGCTGCGCATGCCCGGTTCATACAGGTTTAGCAGGGCGTCGTAACGGCTGGTGCCGGCCGCCTGCGCGCGGATCTGCGCTTCTTCCCGGCTGAGCTTGACCACTTCGCGCAGGTTGTCGGCGAAGCCGTCCCAGTCGTTGGCCGGGCGCTGGGCACGCCAGGCGTGTTCGCAGCGCGCGCCGGCCAGCGATTTGGCTTCGACCAGCGCGGCCGGCAGCAGCACGGCGTCTTCATATTGGCGGCGCATTTCGCGCAGGTTGGCGCGGTCGATTTCGTCCAGCGTCTCTTGCTGCGCGCGATCCAACAGCGCGCCGGTGCTTTGTGCCGTTAAAATCTGGTGCTGCAGCACGCTCAGCTCGGCCAGCGCTTCGGAGCGCGCCTTGCTGCCGCCCGGCGGCATCATGGTTTGCATGTCCCAACCGGCGATGGCGGACAGGTGGCCGAAACGCGACAGCCGGCTGAACAGGGCGCGCAGGTGATCGTAAGCAGACGTGTTGGAATGTGCAGATGTCATTATTATTCGGCTCCAATGAGAAGGTCTGGCGGCATTACGCCAGATCGGCTTTTAAACTGAATGTCGGCTTCACCGGCCAGCAGAAACGGAAGCTGGCGCCGCCGAGCGAACTGCCTTCGACGAACACCTGTCCCTGGTGGGCGACGGCGATGGAATGGACGATGGCCAGCCCCAGCCCGCAACCGCCGGTAGCGCGATCGCGGCTGGGATCGAGACGGACGAAAGGTTCAAACACCCGTTCGCGCTCTTCCGGCGGGATACCCGGCCCGTCATCCTCGACCTGCAAGCAGGCGAGGTCGCCGTCAAACCACAGGCCAACGCGCAGCCGCTGTTCGGAATAGCGCAGCGCGTTGTTGACCAGGTTGTCGAGCACGCGCTCCATCAGGCGCAGATCGACGCCGCCGAAGTCGCCGACGTGCGGGATATCGAGCTGGATGTCGCGATCCTGATGGATCAGGCGGATATCATCGACCTTGTCCTCGAGCCACTTTGGCAGATCGATGGGTTCAATGTTTAACGCAACCTGCGGACGGTCCAGACGGGCATAGGTCAGCAGCTCGTCGATCAGCGACTCCAACTGGCCGATATCGCGGTTCAGCGCCTGCTGCTCGCTGTCGGACAGGTTATCGCTCATTTCAAGCCGGTAGCGCAGGCGCACCAGCGGCGTGCGCAGCTCGTGCGCGATGCCGTCGATAAGCTGTTTCTTGCTGGCGATCAGGGTATTGACGTTGTCGGCCATCTGGTTGAACGCCACGCCGAGCCGGCTCAGGCTGGAGGTGGGATCGAAGTGGGTGCGTTCATCCAGATGCCCGGCGCCGAGCCGCTGGGCGGCGTTTTCCAGCTTGAGCAGGTCTTGCCAGTGCGGCCGCATCCACAGAAACACCGGCAGCGCCAGCGACATGCCGATAAACACCAGCAACACCAGATCCAGCAGGCGCATCTGATGCAGATAGAACAGATAAGGAATGGGGCCGACCACCAATACGTAGTGGCTGCGCGGAATGCGCTGCATAAAGGTGTACTGATCGTCGAGGGCGATGATTTCCCCCAGCCGCAGCCGTTTTTTCAGATCCTCGCTCAGCTCCTGTTTGCCGAGCGGTTCGATATGCAGCTTG
This sequence comes from Serratia sp. CY38905, assembly GCF_052168875.1. Taxonomy (NCBI): domain Bacteria; kingdom Pseudomonadati; phylum Pseudomonadota; class Gammaproteobacteria; order Enterobacterales; family Yersiniaceae; genus Serratia; species Serratia sp. CY38905. The sequence continues at coordinate 349,432 of NZ_JBJNLV010000002.1, forward strand.
AACGACAGGTTGAGATCCAGCGTGGCGATGGTCTTGTTCCAGTCCTTCAGCGGGATTTCGCGCAGCTCGCTGCGCATCAGGTACAGCGAACTTTTCATCAGATCGTCCATCGACTGGCGGCCGGCGCGCTCGGCGGTCACTTTGTACACCAGGCCGACCAGCATCGCCATCACCAGAAAACAGACGAACAGCAACAGGAAGAACTGGACGAAAAGTTTTCTCATTGTTGCACCGATGCCCAGGCGTTAGGGGCGAACAGATAACCTTTATTGCGCACGGTCTTGATACGGAACGGCTCCAGCGCGTTGTCGTACAACTTGCGGCGCAGGCGGGAGATCGCGACGTCGATGCTGCGGTCCATACCGTCATAGCTCACGCCGCGCAGGTTTTGCAGCAGCGCCTCGCGATCCATGATCTGCCCGGCGTGGGTCGCCAGCTCCCACAGCAGATCGAAATCCGAGGTGGACAGCGTGACAGTTTCTTCGCCCAGCGTGACCTGCCGGTTGACCGGATCGATGCACAATAGCCCGAAATGCAGCGCGTTGTGCTGGGTAAGCGGCTGAACCGACTCTTCTTTCGGCTGTTGGCCGTGTTGGCGCAGGTGCAAACGCAGGCGTGCCAGCAACACCGCCGGCGGCGTGGTTTTCAGGATATAGTCGTTGGCGCCCATCTCCAGCGACAGGATATGGTTCATGTCGCTGTCGAGCGAGGTGAGCAGTACGATCGGGCCGGGGAAGGTGGGGCGCAGATCGCGGCACAGCGTCATGCCGTCTTTGCCGGGCAGCATGATGTCCAGCAGCACCAAATCGGGTTGCTCGTGCGCGATGCGCGCCTGCGCGCTGTCGCCGCGCGGTTCGATCAACACCTCGATGTCGTGTTTGCCCAGATAGGCGGCGATCAGTTTGCCGACTTCGGGATCGTCTTCCACAAAAACAATTTTATGCATATGCCCGTGTTTTAATAAGAAAAGCGGATTTCAGCATAGCGCGGCCCGCGGTGATGCGCCATGCGGATCTTGGCCTCAGCGCAGCGGCCGGCCGCCGTCGACGCCGTGGGTGCGGCCGGTGACGTAGCGGCTCTCCATCAGGTAGTTCACCAGGTTGACCACTTCGCTCTCGCCCGGCGCGACCTTCATCAGCGATTTCGCCAGCGCCTGCTGGCGATAAGCCTCGTCGTCGCCAGGATTGAAGATGATCAGCGCCGGCGCAATGGCGTTGACCTTGACCTCCGGCGCCAGCTTGCGGGCGAACGAACGGGTCATATTATCCAGCGCGGCCTTGCTGGCGGCGTAGGCGATGTGTTTGTCGCTGCCTTTTTCCACCACGTAGTCGGTCAGATGGATAATGTCCGCGCCGGCTTGGCCCTGGCCGGCCAGGCAGGTTTCAAGCAGTTGGTTGAGCAAATAGGGCGTATAGACGTGAATTTGCAGCATCGCCGCCATCACCTGTTCCGGCGGCACCTGCGGCGACTCTGCCTGCCAGGCGCTGGCGTTGTGGATCACCGCGCGCAATTTGGGCGCCACCTGCCGCACCTGGTCGGCGAAACGGTAGATGCCTTCGTGCGTGGAAAAGTCGCCCTGAATGCAGCAGGCGCCCAAGGCTTTCAACTCGGCCATCGCCGGATATTCGCTGCGATAGGCGATGATGACGGGAACGCCGCGCTGGAGAAACGCTCTGGCGAGCGCCAGCCCGATGCGCCGCGCGCCGCCGGTAATCAGCACCGGGGCAGAGTTGGGGTGTTCCATTGATTAAAGCTCCTGGACAGACTGGCAAACAATAGGGGAATTATGCCATCATACGGCGGAAAGTCGTTAAAGCTTCGCATGATTATCCATTTCTGGATGTAAGATCCCCAATGCATTTCAGGTTGTCGCCCGGCGGCGGCTTGAAAGACCACGGGTTAACACTGGCCATGAGAGGAATGAGGGGATGAACAGCAATCACCTTGCATCCATCGCGCGCAGTGAGAAAATCTGTTTCGACTATATGGATTTTCTGTCCGCATCGTGCAGGAAGCACTGGCGCTTTGTTGATGCTATTTATGGTGTGATGCCGATCTTCGGCATGGTGTTGAAATCGCGCGTGACCACGTCACAAACGCGCAAAGAGCAGTTGAAAGAGCTGGCGCTGCAGGTGGTGTCGACCCAGGTCAGCGATGAAACCAATATCGTGCGCCTGATTGACCTGGCGCAGCAGCAGGGCCTGACGGTATTTGATATTCAGCTGCCCTATGAGCTGGAGGCGCAGCAGCTGGCGGCCATTCAGAAAGAGTGCGCGGAAGGCATCGCGATCGCCCTGGTGGGTGAGCGCATGACCGTCACCATTCCCCCTAAAAGCTGACCGGGAATCAACCCGGCCACTCGTTGATGGTTAGGCAATTGACTTGCCGCGATAGCCTAACCATGAACGAGATATTCCGCGCCGCGTAGCGGCCTGCCTTTAAAGCCGGGTTCCGGCATTGGGGCCGGAGCGTAGGGTATAAATGCCGTCTATATGAATCAGCACTGCGTATTTCGGCGGCTTTATTCCATTTTTTTCTGCAAACGCCAGCGCATCGTCAAACGGCTTGCCCGCCAGGAACAGTTCCGGGGTGCCGACAAAGCGGTAACCGTCCAGCGCCTCGCGATCGATAACCACGACGGCCATTTTCGATCCTTCCCTGATATTTTGCAGCGTCTGGCCGCCGGTATTTTCGTTGTAAATCAGCGTACGGTCGTCATACAGGCGCAAAGAGCGCTTGGGGCCGATATCGGGCACGCCGCTTGGGCTGCTGGTCGCCTGCACAGGCAGCTGTTTGGCCAGCATCTTTTTCATCTCATCATTCAATTCATTCATTGGCAGATTACCCCTCAGGTCGTGGTGGCGTTGTTAATGCACGGTGGCGGAATGGTTCGCTGCGGGCGCGCAGACGCTGGTTCCCGGCAGCCGGTGCTCGCGCAGCGCCTGCAGCGTTTCAATTCGGAACCGCAGCAGGTGCCGTTCGGCGATCTGCTGCATCTGTTCGCACAGCGAGGTGTCGTCCATCAGTTGCTCGATGGCGAGCCGGGCCTGATGCACGTGGGGTTCTACGCCGCGAAGCGGCTTTTGCCGCAGGCGCAGATGGGTGATGTTGTTGAACGTGACGATCAGCGCGGCCAGGGCGGATTCGAAAAGATGCAGTGCGTCAAACCGTTCGATATATTCTGCGTTTTGCCAGGGCCGCTCGGCGACGAGCGCCTGAGCGGCCTCCAGTGCCTGCTGGTAGTGCGCCATCGCCAGGCGATCGCGCCGCTGATTAAATGCCGTGTTGCCCTCGGCGATCAGCGCTTCCCAGGCGGCAAACAAGGGTAATGCGTGCAGCAGTTTTTCAGCCATGAAATGCCTTCCATTTTCAGCCGGTCTAAACCCGCCTCCTGACGCCTCTCGGCAGGGGGCACTCGCGTCTTGCCGTTAATGCTCAAATGATAATGATAATTAATTGCATTTAAGATCGCAAGAGGAGCAACTGACGGATCAACAACGGGTAGCGGGGTAACGAGGAAAGAAGGGGGGAAACGAAATGCGGCTGACGGGCAGCCGCATCGACAGGCGATTTTAGTGCAGCATAAGCCAACCGGCAGGCAGCGTGGCCGCCAGCAGCAAGAAGATGCTGCTCTTCTCCAGCCGGTTGAGCAGATTGATGTCCCGGTGGCCGCGGCGGGCATACATGAACACCAACAGCCCAGGCGCATACAGCAGCACCGACATCAGCAGGTGCATCAGCCCGGAAGCGTACAGCAGCCACAGGCCATAGACGCAGGCGCCGGTGGCGGCGAAGATCAGGCGTTTGTCGCGGCGGCGGTAAGCCACCTTGAACAGAAACGCGCCAACCAGGAAGTAAGGCACCAGGATCATTTCCGAAGCGATGGTCAGCAGCGAGTTATAGTTGCTGCCGGTCAGCCAGATCAGCACCAGCGCCAGCTGCACCGCGATGTTGGTCAGCCACAGCGAAGAGGACGGGGCATGATGGCGGTTCTGCTTGCCGAACACGCGCGGAAACGCGCCGTGCTGCGCGGCCAGCAGCGGCACTTCCGCCGCCATGATGGTCCAGCTCAGGTAGGCGCCGCACACGGAAATGATCAGGCCGGCGGCGATGAGCACGTCACCCCACGGGCCGATCAGTTCCACCATCAGCACCGCCATCGACGGATTGCGCATTTCGGCCAGTTCGCTGCGCGGCACCACGCCCAGCGACAGCAGCGTCACCATCAGATACACCGCCAGCGCCGACAGCACCGCCAGCATAGTGGCGCGGCCCACGTCTTTCTTATTGCGGGCGCGAGCGGAAACCACCACCGCGCCTTCCACGCCGATAAACACCCACAGGGTGATCAACATGGTGTCCTTGACCTGTTCCCACACCGGCTTGCCGAGGGCGATGCCTTTGAAATCCAGCGTGAACACGTCCATTTTAAAGGCGATCGCCGCCAGAACGGCGAACATTCCCAGCGGCAACAGCTTGGCGAGGGTGGCCGCCAGATTGATGCTGGCGGCGGTTTGCACGCCGCGCAGCACCAGCGCGTGCACGATCCACAGCAGGGCGGATTCGGCGATCAGCGCTTGCCAGGTATTGCCGTCACCGAGAATCACGCTGCCGCCGCGATCGGTGAAGATACTCAGCGCCGCGAACACGATCACCAGATACGAGACGTTGGCGATCACGGCGCACAGCCAGTAACCCCAGGCGGAGCAGAAGCCCACCAGCTCGCCGAACCCTTCCTTGGCGTAGGTGAAAATGCCGCCGTCCAGATCCGGACGCAAACGCGTAAGCAACAGCATGGCGAAGGCCAAAAACAGAATGCCGACGCCGGTGATCCCCCAACCCAGCAGCAGCGCGGCGGGGCTGGCGACCTGCGCCATGTTTTGCGGCAGACTGAACACGCCGGCACCCAGCATTGAGCTGAGCACCAAAGCGGTTAGCGCGGTAAGACCGAGTTTTTTTTCCAATGACGGATCCTGAACGCAGAATAAACAACTGGAAGGGAACTGCTTGGTGGCAACAATGTATTAACTACCACTGCGCGAATAGACAATAGCCCTAAAAATTGGCGCAAATTTTACGGAGGGATGATTAGAGATGCAATGATTGAATATGCGGAATTTACAAAAAACTATTCAACGCGCGATGAAAAAAGCGGCAATAAAAACGGGCAGCTCAAGGGCTGCCCGATGGTAAACCGAAAAGCGGTTTTTATTTGAACAGATCGGCGCTGACGGTCAGGTTGCCGCCGCTCTTGTTCTGCCACTGGCGGGTGACGTGGTAGTACTTGGCGCCTTTCTCGGCCGCGCGTTTCGCCACTTCGGTGGAGACATCGGTCATGCTGTTGAAGTGGCCGGTGAAGGTGACGGAATCGAACGGCACCATCTGCGCGGCGGTCACGTTGTTCACTTCCTGGATCTTGGTGCCGTTAGGCAGCGTGACGGTATAGCGTTGGCCGGTAGAAGACTGGGTTTCAAAGAAACGACCCACTTCGCGGCTTGGCGAACCGGAAGACGCGACGCCAGGAATTTCGACTTTCGCGGCAGCGGCGCCGCCGGCGGCCAGTGCGGCGCGGCCGGCGTCAGAATCGGCCGGAATGGCGTCCGGGCTCTGCACGCGGCGTTTTGGCGCATCGGCCTTATAGATGTAGGCGGTAACGAACTGGTTGCCGCCGGAGTTGGCGTCAACCTGGCGCACGATGAAGAACGAGGCGGCGCCTTTTTTCTTCGCTTCTTTGGAGATAGCGTCATTGATGTCCGGCTGGCTGCGGTAGAAACCGCTGACGCTCACGGTATCGTAAGGCTCCAGCAGATAGGCTTCCTCTTTAGGCAGTTCGTTCACGCCGTTAAATACGCGGTATTTTGGTGTTTTGCTCACTTCTGGCGCATCTTTATGATAAAGGTCTGCGGTGACGCGCCAGTTGCCGCCGTTGTTGCTGTTGTTGCTGTCCTGGATATAGAAGGAATCGGCACCCAGTTTGTCTGCACGGCGGGATACGGCGTCGACGGCTTCATTGATGGCATTGAAGCGGCCGGTAATCGTGATGCGATCAAACGGCTTCAGCGCCGCTGCTTTCTCAGGAGTTAACTCTTGCGCCGCATGAGCAGACAGCGCGGTGAGTGATAACAAGGCTGACGCGATGATCGTGGTCTTCAGCTTCATAAAAAATCCTTTCGCCTAGCGCATTAACGTTTATAACGTACTGAACTGTTTAAGTGTAATTCAGCCGTCGATTATTACATGTAATTCTGAAAACTGTCTCAGCATTTTATGTTATCCCGTGCGACAAATCGCCGACGGTGACGCCGGGCGCACGGATGGCGCCATAGCCATAAGTTTCCATAATAACGGCTTTGGTGTCATTAATGTTAATTATTCACAAAATGATAACTTTTATGCTTTTACACCGCGCATGGCCATAAATCGTTACGCCGGGCGTAAATCTCTTTTCACGCAGAATGCGCTGTTCTGTATGGATTTTTTCACAGTAAATTGCGATTTGTCATATCACGCGCGGCGTTTTTATGTAAAAACAGAGCTGAATGCGTAAGCAATTATGGATCATCGACCTTATTTTCAGTAGGTTATAGTTGGCGTCTGAAATCAGTGCGGGCAAGTTAATGCCACGCCCGCCGGTGACGCCGTGCTATGGGCAGGAAAATAATAAACATCATCCAAGACAGGTGAGAAGGGAACATTATGCGTATTGGTGTACCAAGAGAGCGGTTGGCCAATGAAGCCCGGGTCGCAGCCACGCCAAAAACGGTGGAACAACTGCTGAAGCTGGGTTTTACCGTCGCGATTGAACGCGGGGCGGGCAAACTGGCCAGTTTTGAGGACGTCGCCTACGAGGCCGCCGGCGCGGCGCTGGTCGACGAAAGCGAAGTGTGGCAGTCGGATCTGATTCTGAAAGTCAACGCGCCGCAAGACGACGAGATCGCCTTGATGCGCGAAGGCAGCACGCTGGTCAGCTTTATCTGGCCGGCGCAAAACCCCGAATTGATGGCCAAGCTGGCGGCGCGCAACGTCACCGCGCTGGCGATGGACTCGGTGCCGCGCATCTCGCGCGCCCAGTCGATGGACGCGCTGAGCTCGATGGCCAACATCGCCGGCTACCGCGCGATCGTCGAAGCGGCGCATGAGTTCGGCCGTTTCTTCACCGGCCAGATCACCGCCGCCGGCAAAGTGCCGCCGGCCAAGGTGATGATCATCGGCGCCGGCGTGGCCGGCCTGGCGGCGATCGGCGCCGCGGGCAGCCTCGGTGCCATCGTGCGCGCCTTCGATACCCGCCCGGAAGTGAAAGAGCAGGTGCAGAGCATGGGCGCGGAATTCCTCGAGCTGGATTTTGAAGAGGAAGCGGGCAGCGGCGACGGTTACGCCAAAGTAATGTCCGAAGCCTTTATCAAGGCCGAGATGGCGCTGTTCGCCGCGCAGGCGGCGGAGGTCGATATCATCGTCACCACCGCGCTGATCCCGGGTAAACCGGCGCCGAAACTGATCACCAAAGAGATGGTGGCGTCGATGAAGCCGGGCAGCGTGATCGTCGATCTGGCGGCGCAAACCGGCGGCAACTGCGAGCTGACCGTGGCCGACACCATTACCGTGACCGACAACGGCGTGAAAATCATCGGCTATACCGATCTGCCGAGCCGCCTGCCGACCCAATCTTCGCAGCTGTACGGCACCAACCTGGTCAACCTGCTGAAGCTGCTGTCGAAAGAGAAAAACGGCGAGATCGACATCGATTTCGACGATACGGTGATCCGCGGCGTTACCGTGGTGCGCAGCGGTGAAATCACCTGGCCGGCGCCGCCGATCCAGGTCTCCGCCCAGCCGAAAGCGGCACCCGCCGCCGCACCGGCCGCCAAACCCGAAGCCAAACCGACCTCGCCGTGGCTGAAGTACGGCCTGATGGCTCTGGCGATCCTGCTGTTCGGCTGGCTGGCGGACGCGGCGCCGAAAGAGTTCCTGTCACACTTTACCGTGTTCGCGCTGGCCTGCGTGGTCGGTTACTACGTGGTCTGGAACGTCAGCCATGCGCTGCATACCCCGTTGATGTCGGTCACCAACGCGATCTCAGGGATTATCGTGGTCGGCGCGCTGTTGCAGATCGGCCATGGCGGCTGGGTGAGTTTCCTCTCCTTTATCGCCGTGCTGATCGCCAGCATCAATATTTTCGGTGGGTTCACCGTCACTCAGCGCATGCTGAAGATGTTCCGCAAGAACTAAGGGGTAGCAAATGTCTGGAGGATTGGTTACAGCTGCATACATTGTTGCCGCTATTTTGTTTATTTTCAGCCTGGCGGGCCTGTCGCGCCATGAAACGTCGAAGCAGGGCAACCTGTTCGGCGTCGCAGGTATGGCGATCGCGCTGATCGCCACCATTCTGGGGCCGGATTCCGGCAACGTCGGCTGGATCATCATCGCCATGATCATCGGCGGCTCGATCGGCGTCTATCTGGCCAGGAAGGTCGAGATGACCGAAATGCCGGAATTGGTGGCGGTGCTGCACAGCTTCGTTGGCCTGGCGGCGGTGCTGGTCGGCTTCAACAGCTACCTGGATCACGGCGCGCCGATGGAGCCGGTGATGGCGAACATCCATCTGACCGAAGTGTTCCTCGGCATCTTTATCGGCGCGGTCACCTTCACCGGTTCGATCGTCGCCTTCGGCAAGCTGCGCGGCATCATCTCTTCCAAGCCGCTGATGCTGCCGAACCGCCACAAGCTGAATCTGGCGGCGCTGGTGATCTCGTTCCTGCTGCTGGTGGCGTTCGTGCGTACCGACAGCGTGGGCTGGCAGGTGGTGACGCTGCTGCTGATGACGGCGATCGCGCTGGCGTTCGGCTGGCATCTGGTGGCCTCGATCGGCGGCGCCGACATGCCGGTGGTGGTATCGATGCTTAACTCCTACTCGGGGTGGGCGGCCGCCGCGGCGGGCTTCATGCTGAGCAACGATCTGCTGATCGTCACCGGCGCGCTGGTGGGTTCTTCGGGTGCGATCCTGTCTTACATCATGTGCAAGGCGATGAACCGCTCGTTTATCAGCGTGATCGCCGGCGGCTTCGGCAGTGACGGTTCGTCCACCGGCGACGCCGAAGAGATGGGCGAATACCGTGAAACCACGGCGGAAGAGGTGGCCGAGCAGCTGAAGAACTCCACTTCGGTGATCATCACCCCGGGTTACGGCATGGCGGTGGCGCAGGCGCAATATCCGGTGGCGGAAATCACCGAGAAACTGCGGGCGCGCGGCGTGAAGGTGCGTTTCGGCATTCACCCGGTCGCGGGGCGTTTGCCGGGCCACATGAACGTGCTGCTGGCGGAGGCGAAGGTGCCGTACGACGTGGTGCTGGAGATGGATGAAATCAACGAAGATTTCCCGGATACCGACACCGTGCTGGTGATCGGCGCCAACGACACGGTGAACCCGGCGGCGCTGGAGGATCCGCGCAGCCCGATCGCCGGCATGCCGGTATTGGAAGTGTGGAAAGCGCAGAACGTGATCGCGTTCAAACGCTCGATGAACACCGGCTACGCCGGCGTGCAGAACCCGCTGTTCTTCAAGGAGAACACCCAGATGCTGTTCGGCGACGCCAAAGACAGCGTGGAAGCGATTCTGCGGGCATTGCAGAAGTAATTGAGCAACCAAAAAAACGGGCCGCTAAGCGGCCCGTTTTTTATGCGCGAGGGTTAATCTTCGTCGTCGTGCTCATCGTCTTCATCCGTCTCAATCGGGCAGTTGAAGTTCTCCGGCTTAATCACCAGCAGATCGCATTTCAGATGGTCGATCACATGTTCCGCGGTGTTGCCGATAAAGGCCGCCGAAATGCCGGTGCGGCCCAGCGTGCCCAGAACCACCACGCCGGCCTGCAGGTGTTCGGCCAGATCGGGGATCACCTCTTCCGGCAGGCCTTTTTCCACGTGGGTGAACTCTTCCTTAATGCAGAATTTCTGCCGCAGCGCCTTCATGGCGATCAGATGCTGGCCGCGGATGGCGTCGTTGTAGACGCTCGGATCGAAATCGGGCAGCTCGATGGCGATGTTGATCGGAGTAACGGGATAGGCGCCGACCAGGTGAACCTCGGTCTGGTTGACGTTCTGCGCCAGTTCGACGGTTTCTTGCACCAGTTTGATATTGAGCGGATCGTGATAGGGTTCTTCGCTGGCCAGGTTGACCGCCACCAGCGCTTTACCGCCTTCCGGCCAGGGCTGGTCTTTCACCATCCACACCGGGCAAGGGCATTTTCGCAGCAGGTGCCAGTCGGTGGGGGTGAAGATCACCGATTCCAGCCGGTCGTGCTGGTGCGCCATTTTCAACAGCAGGTCATGTTGGCCGGAAAGCACTTCCTGAATGATGGCTTCGAAGGGGCGGTTGTGCCAGACCACTTTGATTTCGATCGGCACGCCGTCGTTGAGGTAAAAGCGGCACTGCTCGTTGATCCAGGCGGCGCGTTGGCTGATCACACCTTGCCGCATCGCCGTTCTTTCGTCCGGAGAGAGCAGGGTCGTCATTTCGTAAGAGAAGTCATAAATGGGCAGGAAGGCTTTGATGCGCCCGCCGTTCCGTTTCACCAGGTACACGGCGCGGCGCAATGCCGGCTGGTCGTCCTGATTGGGGTCAATAGCCACCAGAAGATTCTGATACTTCGCCATAGGGCCTCCTTACAGCTGAAATCAACAGTCTGTTAATTTACAGAGTAACCCAACATTGAAAAACAGAACAACAACAGAAGCGGCGCCGGATCAACAATTTCAGTGAAATGTTGATCCGGCAGGAGAATCAGGCGTTAACGGACACGTTGATGCGTGGTGTACCGGCCAGCACCGACAGGGCGTCGGCGTTTTCGATGGTGATGTATTTGCCTTTCACGCTGAGGATTTCGCTTTTCTGGAAGCGGCCCAGCAGGCGGCTGATGGTTTCCACCGTCAGGCCGAGGTAGTTGCCGATGTCGCCGCGGGTCATGGTCAAACGGAACTCGCGCGGTGAGAAGCCGCGCTCCGCGAAGCGGCGCGACAGGTTGTAAACGAACGCCGCCAGGCGCTCTTCGGCATTTTTCTTCGACAGCAGCAGGATCATGTCCTGGTCGCCTTTGATCTCGCCGCTCATCAGCCGCATGATCTGCTGACGCAGGTTAGGCATTTTGCCGGACAGATCGTCGAGGGTTTCGAACGGGATCTCACACACCATCGAGGTTTCCAGCGCCTGGGCAAAACTCGGGTGCTTCAGACCGCCGATGGCGTCGAAGCCCACCAGATCGCCCGCGAGGTGGAAGCCGGTGATCTGCTCGTCGCCTTGCTCGGTGATGGTATAGCTTTTGATGGTCCCGGAACGGATCGCGTACAGCGACTTCAACTCGTCGCCGGCCTTGAACAGGGTCTGGCCTTTCTGGATGGGCTTTTTCCTCTCGATAATGTTGTCGAGCTGATCCAGCTCGTGGGCATTAAGGGTGAAAGGAATGCACAGCTGGCTGATGCTGCAGTCCTGGCAATGGATCGCACAACCACCAGACTGGATACGACGAATCACGCGTTTTTCCGGGATCATAGATTACGCTCATTCAATAATTGATATGAGTCAATTTTAACATCTTTTGCAGCAGCTGATAAGGGTGGCATTAGCATGAATAGGGGTATTGTGTGCGAATTTTGCGCACACATGCCGCCGATTATTCTGTATGGGACTGAAGTTATGAGTATTATTTGTGACTTATGCGTCTTATTCACACAAGTTATTGATAGTGCCAAAGCGGGGACGAGCGCGGCGTTGAGCAACGTGCTTTATTAAGCAGCGCCAAACAATGGCGCTGGATGAGCTCATCGCCGCGGCTACAGCAAACTTTTCGGCAGGTAGCCTTCATGCTGCAACAGCCACTGCTTGCGCTGTACGCCGCCGGCATAGCCGGTCAGCGCGCCCTGCGAACCGATCACCCGGTGGCAGGGCACCACGATGCTGATCGGATTCGAACCGTTGGCCATGCCGACCGCGCGCGAGGCGGTCGGACGGCCGATGCGTTGCGCCAGCTGGCCGTAGGTCAGGATCTCGCCGCACGGGATTTGGCGCAGCTGTTGCCATACGGTGCGTTGGAACTCGGTGCCGGCGGTCATCACCGGCAGCCGATCGATAATGCTCAGCTCACCGGCGAAATAGCGTTGCATCGCATCGGTCAGGCCGCCGGGATCGCGCTGCTCGCGCAGGGTGAAGCGATCGGCGCGGTAGTGGGTATTCAGCAGCTTCATCAGGCGCGCTTCGTGATCGGTCCAGTCAATCGCCCGCAGGCGCCCCTGTTCATCGGCAATCAGCACCAGTTCTCCCACCGGCGTGGCGGTACGATCAATCAAAAAAGTCTGCATCTGGATCACTCCTCGGTTTGGTATGGCGATTATCGCATGAAAGCGGGGGAAGCGATGGCGGATTTCGGACATGCTGATGGGCAACCGCAGGGTTGCCCAAATAGCCGGCTCAGGGTAAGCCGTGGAGTCATTGTTCGATGAATTTATAAAATAAATTTATAAGTAATCAAGGCAAGTTGTGTTCTGTTTATTATTTCATCAGGCATTAACGCGTTGGCGTTACTTATAGCTGATGGTCACGCGCTTTAAATGGGGATCGTTATTCACTATTTCGCTGGTGACGGCAGAGACTAATTCTTTTGGCATCTCTTTTAACGAGGAGGAAATATATCCGTTCTGATATTCGGTCACTTTGCCGAAGCAGTTGGAGACAAGCTGTTCATCCTGATGTGTGATGGTGCAGGCCGGGGTGGTAATGGCGCCGGTGAAGCGCACGACGCCGGAGGCGACCTGGCTGCCGGAAAGCGGTTTTGCTTGCAGAGCGAAGGGCAGAATGACCAATGCGCTTAATACGGCTAAGTAATGGTTCATACGCTGTTCCTCTCAGAGTAAAAAACACTGCCAATTAAAAACAAGCACGCTTGTTTTCATCAAATAATCAATTTCGCCTGGCGAAATAAAAACGAATGGGCAAAAATCCTACTGCCTGCATTCAATGAATTTGATAGTAAGGAGGTAGGGTGGGTAAAACCATGATTTGGATCATAGTGAAGACCGGTTAATGGTTTCCGGCGCGGGCAGGGTAAAAGGCTGTGATCGTTCTCTCAGGAAAGCGGGAAAGGGCGGGATGTTTTCGCCCCCGTGGCGCAACCGCAGGAACCGGGGGCGAGCGGGGGATTACAGCATACCGCTGCTGCCGCAGATGCGGATCTTTTCCGCCACCACTTCTTTCATCGCCAGCTTGCCGGGGACGATGTATTTGCGCGGGTCATTGGCATCCGGGTGCTGTGAAAAGTAGCTTTTCACCGCGTCGGCGAAGGCGATTTTCAATTCGGTGGCGACGTTGACCTTGCAGACGCCGAGCGAGATCGCGCGCTTAACCATCGCCTCCGGAATGCCGGAGGCACCGTGCAGCACCAGGGGCACGTCCACCTGTTCGCGGATCAGCGCCAGGCGCTCGAAGTCCAGCTTCGGCTCGCCGTGATACAGGCCGTGGGCGGAACCGATCGCCACCGCCAGCGAATCGATGCCGGTGGCGGCGACGAACTCGCGTGCCGCCGCCGGGTCGGTATAGAAGCTGTCCGCCGTATCGACGATCAGATCGTCTTCCTGCCCGCCCAGGCGCCCCAGCTCCGCTTCCACGCTGGCGCCGTAGCGATGGCACAGGGCCACTGCGGCGGCCACCTTGGCGATGTTCTGCTCGAACGGCAAATGCGAACCGTCGATCATCACCGAGCGGATGCCGCTTTTCACCTTGTGCTCGATGTCGTCCAGCGCTTCGTGATGATCCAGATGCAGCGCCAACGGCAGATCGTAGCGGTGCGCGGCAGATTGGCAAATGCCGATCAGGTAGTCGGTGCCGGCATAGCTAAAGGTGCCGGGCGTGCCGGCCATGATCACCGGCGAGCGCAGTTCGGCGGCGGTTTCCGCCACCACCTGCACGGTTTCCAGATTGTGGACGTTAAACGCCGGGACGGCGTAACCCTGACGCTGCGCCTTGAGCAGCATTTCTCGGTTGGCTATCAGATACATGGGATCTCCTTACAGCACCGGGGAAGGAAAACGGTAAATCGTCACGCCTTTCACCACCCGGTTGACCTCGCCGGTCGGGCAAGGATTGTCCGGGGTCAGCCCCAGCGCCAGCGAACTCTCGAAGGCCAGCATCTGGGTGAACAGCAGATACGGGAACAGCAGCCAGATATCGTCAGCCGCGTCGTGCATAGGCAGCAGGGCATCGGACAGGGGTTGGCGCTCGCCGGTCAACCCGACCAACTGCATCGCCAGCCCGTCGCGCTGCAGTTCGTTCCACAGATCGCGGTCATACTGGCGGGCGTAGTCGTCGCAGGAGAACATCAGCACCACCAACGTCTGGCCGTCGACCATGAATTTCGGGCCGTGGCGCAGGCCGAGCGGCGAGTCGTAGCGTGTAACGATGCGGCCGGCGGTCAGCTCCAGCATCTTGAGCGAGGCCTCTTCCGCCAGGCCGGTAAAACAGCTGCCGCCGAGGGTGATATAACGGCGGAAACCGCTGGCGGCCAACGCCTTCACCTGCGGCTGCAGCGTTTCGCGCAGTGTACGGCAGCGCTGCACCATGGCGTTGAGCGGCGCCTGGGCGGCCTCGAGCGAAGCCGGGCCGAGCAACAGCGCGGCGCTCAGCATCATGCAGCTGAAGCTGGAGGTCATGGCGAAGCTTTGATCGTTGGAGCCTTGCGGCATCACCAGCGAACAGACGTTGCCACGCTGATGCGCATACTGCGCCAGCCGGCTGTCCGGGTTGCACACCAGCATCAGGTGATAGCTTTCCGGCAGCAGCTGGTCGGCCAGCTCCACCGTCGCCACGCTCTCCGGGCTGTTGCCCGAGCGGGCGAAGGAGACCAGCAGCGTCGGCCGCTCAGGGTCGAGATACTGCCGCGGATTGGCGACGATATCGGTGGTGCCGTAGGCCGCCACGTCGCGGCCGGTTCGTTCGCGCAGCCAGGGCGCCAGGGCGCGGCCGGCGAACGCCGAGCTGCCGGCGCCACACAGCACGATTTGCAGGCGCGGATTGGCCAGCAGCGGCGCCAGGAACGGCTGCCACTGCGCCTGTTGATCCTGCAATTGCCGGTGCAGCGCGGCCCACAGATCCGGCTGCTGCCAAATCTCTGCGGCGGTGTGCCAGGCGTTGCGCTGCTTCAGCCAATCCGCCTCGTAAGAGAAATACGCGTTCATGATGACAACTCCTTAAAAGCCTTGGTTAACGGTCGGCGATAATCACGTCGCTCCCTCAATGGTGCAGCGCCTTTAGGCAAGCACCGATCCTGCAATGCTGCGGGTCGATAATTAATTCCCGGCGTTTTGCGGTATTGGGCATTAACGCAAACTCCGGATTTACCGGTAGCCGTGCCCGACCACGGCTTAATAAGCCGCGGCGATACCGACCGGAACGCTTTCAGTTAGTTATGGCGAATTACAGCAAACGAAACGCTGAAATGCAATCGGTTATTTTAAAAATACTTATATCTATCAGTTGGTTATATTTATTTTTGCTTTCGATTGAGCGGCAAGCGAAAGCGGTGTCAACGCAAAGTGAAAACGGCAAATTCGTTATTTATCAGTCGACAATTCTCGGCGTCTATTTATTCAGTCTGCCGATGACGAAAGCCGCAGCGGTAATTCGACAATCGCCGGGCTTTCACTGTTTTTTTATGCCGGCGCGCGTAACCGTGCTGTTCCGCGTACGCCGCTAGTGGCGCCGATGTGAGGGCAAGTGGGGACGAAAATGCGTCTTTCGCTCCCAATTCTTCATTACTTTGCTATACCTGATAGTCGATGGATTCATTTTATTGTCATGTAACTGACACGTCAGAGTCACGGCTCTGGCTTAAGTTTGCAGCGACTACGTCAGGAGATAACGCGATGTTCAGCTTGGATTCTCTGTTGCAAGATGCATTTCCACACCGCAATACCCCTGCCTGGCAGCGCAGCCTGCTAAGAACCCTTCTCTTCGAAAAAGAATTCAAACAGTTCGCCGCCGACTATCCCCACCTGAAAGGGCTCGATCTGATCGAGCAGGTGGTGGACTACTTCAACCTCAGCTGCGAGCTGGTGGACGGCGATCTGGAAAACATCCCGAGCCAGGGGCCGGTGGTGCTGGTGGCCAATCACCCGATCGGCTCGCTCGACGGCCTGGTGCTGCTGCGCGCCGTCGCGGCGGTGCGCCCGGATGTGAAAGTGGTGGCCAGCCAGCTGCTGACCTACATCGAACCGCTGCGCAACCTGTTCGTGCCGGTGGATAACGTCGCTTATAAAACCAGCCGCAAACAGATTGAAGGCATGCAGCGGCAGCTGGACAATCAGGGCGCGCTGATCCTGTTCCCGGCCGGCGAAGTGTCGCGCATGAGCCCGAAAGGCATCCGCGACGGCCACTGGCATACCGGTTTTCTGCGCCTGGCCGCCAAGGCGCGCGCGCCGATCGTGCCGATCCACATCAGCGCGCGCAACAGCAACCTGTTCTACTTTACCTCGCTGGTCTACCGGCCGCTGTCGACGCTGCTGCTGGTGCGCGAAATGTTCCAGCAGCGGGGCGGGCGCATCAAGATCCGCGTCGGCGGCCGCGTGCCGTTCGCCAGCTGGCACGACGGCCACACCAGCGCCAAGGATCTGGCGGAGCGTTTTCGCCGCCACGTGTATCGCCTGGGGCAGGGCAAGCCGGGGCTGTTCGCCAGCGAGTCGCCGATCGCGCTGCCGGAAGAGCGTCTGGAGCTGAAAAAGGCGTTGGCGAACTGCGAGCGGTTGGGGGTGACGCCGGACGGTAAAACCATCTACCTCTATCGCCGCCACGACGAAGCGCGCACGCCGATCCTGCGCGAACTGGGGCGTCTGCGCGAGATCGCCTTCCGCGCGGTAGGAGAAGGCTCCGGCCGCCGCCGCGATCTGGACAGCTATGACGACGATTACTACCACCTGGTGCTGTGGGATGAGGAGGAGCTGGAGATCGTCGGCGCCTATCGCTTTATCCCCACCGCCGAACAAATCGCGCGCAAAGGGCTGGAAAGCATCTACAGCAACAGCCTGTTCCACTACGATCGCGATATGGAGCCGATCCTGGCGCAGGGGATCGAGCTGGGGCGCAGCTTCATTCAGCCGGCCTATTGGGGCAAGCGCGGGCTGGACTATTTGTGGCTGGGCATCGGCGCCTACCTGGCGAAATACCCGCAGTATCGCTATCTGTTCGGCCCGGTGTCGATCTCCGGCGGCATGCCGCTGGCGGCGCGCGATTTGCTGATCGCCTTCTATCGGCTCTATTTCTCGCCGGACCACGCCTTCGCGCAATCGCGCCGGCCTTATCCGGCGTCGCTGCCGCAGGTGCTGGCGCAGTTTGCCGGGGATAACTACCAGGAAGATCTGGTGCGGCTGAAGAGCCTGCTCAGCAATATCGGCTGCTCGATCCCGACGCTGTACAAGCAGTACACCGAACTGTGCGAGCCGGGCGGGGTACAGTTTATCGACTTCGGCACCGATCCGGCTTTCAACAACTGCATCGACGGGCTGGTGCTGGTGGATACCACGCGGCTCAAGCCGTCGCGGTATCAGCGTTATATCGCGGTGCACCAGCCGCAGCCAGCCGAGACGGCATGACTACAGTCTGACTCATGCCTTTTTGATCTAAGCACGACCTTGGGGCCGGCGACGGGATAGCGCTACGATAAACGTTTTGCTTTCCACCGCCGGAGCCCGTCATGCCTCACTCGTTTATCCCGCCGTTATTGTCCGCCGACGAACCCTCTGCCGCCGCCGTTGAAATCCCGCGCGGCAAAGCGCCCTTTTTGCTGCTGTGCGATCACGCCGGCAAGGCGATCCCGCAATCCCTCGGCGACCTCGGTTTGCCGCCGGGGGAGATCGAACGCCACATCGGCTGGGACATCGGCGCGCTGAGCGTGTCGCGCCATCTGAGCCGCCAGTTGGACGCCACGCTGATCCACCAGCGTTACTCACGGCTGGTGATCGACTGCAACCGGGCGCCCGGCATCGCCAGCTCGATCCCGCATTTGTCCGAGCTGACGCCGATCCCCGGCAATATCGGTATCGACGCCGAGCACGCGCTGGCGCGCGAGCGCGAGGTGTTTTTGCCGTATCACCACGCCATCGACGATCATCTGGGGCAACGCCAACTGCGCGAACTGCCGACGGCGGTGATCGCCATGCACAGTTTCACGCCGGTGTTCAAAGGGGCATCGCGCCCCTGGCAGGTGGGGCTGCTGTTTAACCGCTACCCGGAATTTGCCCATCTGCTGGCCGAGCTGCTGCGCGAAGAGGGAGATTTGCAGGTGGGGATCAACGAACCCTATGCGATGACCGATGCCACCGACTACACGTTGCCGGTCCATGCGGAACGCCGCGGTTTGCCTTATGTCGGCATCGAAATCCGCCAGGATCTGATCGCCGACGAACGTGGGCAACAGGCGTGGGCGAAACGTTTCGCACGCCTGCTGCCGCAGGCCTGGCAGCGCTGGCAAATTTGACTTTAGGAATATTCCCAGAGATGATAACCGTAAGGAATACGTAATACGTCATTAGAAAAAAAGTCAGGAGAGACGTGTGGAGCACAGCGATAACGGACTGTTTATCAAACGGGAGCGTTTTGAAGTTCTGGCGATTCTGCGTGAAATTTGCAAACAACGCACGCCGCTGCGCGTAGAAAATCAGCAGCACCGGTTTCAAAGTCTGTTATTGAGCGTCGGGCCGGACAATATCGTGTTTAGCGGTGAGGAAGCGGAAAACGCCATCGACGGCGCCTGCACCATCGTGATTGAAAGCAACGACGCCAAAATCGAGTTTTCCGTCGGCCAGGCGGAGCTGACCGAACATCAGGGCGTCCAGGCCTGCTCGACCCGGCTGCCGCAGGAGTTGGTCTACATCCAGCGCCGTCGCCAGTTCCGCATCACCACGCCGCACTGGCGCCAATTCTTCTGTACCGGCGAATACCCGAACGGCACGCCTTATGAGCTGCGGATCCACGATCTGTCCGCCGGCGGCGTCGGTTTGCGTTTCGACGGCCCGCTGCCGGATTTCTTCCAGCCGGGCCTGCAGTTCAAGAAAGCGGAGTTGGATTTGGGCAGCTACGGCAGCTTCAAGGTCAACATGGAGCTGGTGGTAGTCAACGACGATCAGGAAACCGACGATAACGATCAGGTGGTGCACTTCTCGCGCCTATCGTGCCGTTTCCTCAAGCTGGGGCTGGCGATGGAGCGCAAAATTCAAAGCGCGGTGTTCGCCTTCGAGCTGGATTTCAACAAAAAGAAAAAACGCTGATATTTATCAGGGGCGGCACGCTGCCCCTGACTCTCCACTGGCCTTACGGCTGTAACGCCCGCAGGCTGCCGATCTCTTCCCAACCGAAATGCGCCGCTTCGGCCAGCACGTCGCACACTTCGCCGCCGGCGGCGACCACGGCCGCGTCAAGCGCGGCGCCGTGCAGCAGATGGCTCACCAGCAGTGCGGCGAACAGATCGCCGGTGCCTTTGACCGCCGATTTGACCTTCGGATGGGTAAAGCACTGCGTTTCCTGCCGGGTGACCAGCATCAATCCCACTTCGTCTTCGTGCTGCGCCACGCCCGGCGCGCTGGTGACCAGCACCCATTCGGTGGTGTCGTTCAACAGCGCCTGCGCGGCGTGCTGCGTCTGCTCTTGGCTACTCAGTTGCCGGCCGCACAGCTGCTCCAGTTCGAAACCGTTCGGCGTCAGGCCGTTGGCCAGCCGCAGGAACGGTGAGCGATAGCAGTTGACAATGCGCTCATCCACGTAGATCCCTTCACCGTAATCGCCCATCACCGGATCGATATAGATCTTTATCTGCGGATTGAGGGCGCGCACCCGCTGCAGCCAGTTGGCCAGAATATGGCACTGCATCACGTCGCCCAGATAGCCGACGATCACCGCCCGGGCGCGCTTCATCACGCCGCGGGCGATCAGATCGTCGAGAAAGCCGCCGAACCACTCGCCGGAGATGACGCCGCCGTGCGGCTTGCCGTAATAGGGCGGGCAGCCGAACAGCACGCTGGGCACCTGCAGCGCTTCCAGCCCTTTTTTCAGCAGGGCGCGGTAGGCGATGCCGTTGCCGACGCTGCCGTAGACCACCTGAGATTGAATGCTGATCACGTCGATGGACGGTGATCGCAAGGGTGAAGTCTGTTGCATGAGTTACATCCTTGGTTCGTTATTATCCAGCCAGCGGGCGAACACCTGCCGCGCGCGCTGTTCCAGCTGTACGCCGTGGCGCGCCGCCTGTTCGCGCAGGCTCTGGGGCGCGATGTCGGCCAGTTCCAGTTCGCAGGCATGGCCAATCAGCCAGCGTTCGATATCGCGATGATCCGCCTCCAGATGGAACTGCAGCCCGAGCGCGAACCCCTGATAGTCGAAGGCCTGATGCGGGCAAACCGCCGTGCCGGCCAGGCAGCGGGCGCCCTCCGGGATCATGAACATATCACCGTGCCAATGCAGCACCGGCGTATCGGCCAGCGGCGCCAGCACCGAGTCGTCTTGCGCCGTGAGCGTGGTCAGCGGGGCGAAACCGATCTCTTTGACGCCGAGCGAGATCACGTCGGCGCCCAGCGCCTGGGCGATCACCTGCGCGCCGAGACACACCCCAAGGGTCGGCCGCCGCTGCGCCAGCCGCTGTTTGACCAGCGCCAATTCATGGTCGAGAAAATCATAGCGCTGCGCGCCGGAAAAGTGTTGGGCGGCGCTGATCGGCCCGCCGAGCACCACCAACAGATCGGTCTCTTCATTATTGATAGCACGAATATCATCGCGGCCGGCATCGTAATAGTCGATCTGATAGCCGCGCAGCGAGAGCAGGGAACCGAGGATGCCCAGGTTTTCAAAATTGACGTGTCGAATGGCGACGGCTTTTTTCATTGTTTAACCTCGTGAGCGTGGGTGAACGGCGTCAGCGCCAGCGACTCGCCCAGCACCGCGATGCCTTGCGCGCCGCTCTGGTAGACGATGCGGCGTTCGCTGACCTGGCTGAGCTGCACCTGATAACCCTGCGCGGCCGGGAACAGCGCGCAAGCCTGCTCCAGCTGATCGGCCGCCCAGGGCGTGAACATCTGCAGGCGGGCAAAGGCTTTTCCTGCATACTGAATGTCGAGCACGTAATGTTTATCCATGGAACCCCTTACTTTTAGCCGCGGAAGCTGTTAATCTATTTTGAACTAGTACAAAAGGATTTATGTATGACTTCATTGTATGCAAAAGGCGGCGGCGCTGTCCAGATTGCCGAGCAGATCGCCGCACGCATCAAAGACGGCGCGCTGCGGCCGGGCGAGCTGTTGCCGCCGGTACGCCAGCTGGCGGCGGAGCTGGAGGTCAATGCGAATACCGTCGCCAGCGCATACGCCCGATTGCGCGATGCCGGTCTGGTGGCGACGCGCGGGCGGGCGGGAACGGTGGTGCTGGAGCCGCCGCTGGCGGCGGTGAGTGCGGCCTATGCGCCGCGCCAGGTGCCGGCGGGGATGTGCGATCTGGCCAGCGGCAATCTCGATGCCGCATTGTTGCCGGCGTTGGCGCTGGGCGCGGCGGAGGCGTTCCCGCAGCAAAACGGCTATGACATCAGCGGCGATCTGCCGGTATTGACCGGCCTGGGGCGCGAGTGGCTCGGCCGCCAGGGCGTCACGCTGGGGGAACCGGCGGTGTTCTCCGGCGCGCTGGACGCGATGGAAAAGGCGCTGCGCTGCCATATGCAGCCGGGCGCGGCGGTGTGGGTGGAAGATCCCTGCTGGCCGCCGCTATTGACGCTGCTGCGCCACCTGCGTCTGCGGCCGCTGCCGCTGGCGATGGATGAACAGGGGGGTCGGTTGCCGGAAAGCGGAGCGGCGGGCGCGGTGATCCTGACGCCGCGTGCCCACAATCCGACCGGCGCCTCGCTCTCTGCGCAACGCGCGCAGCAGTGGCGGCGTTTTCTCAGCGCGAATCCGCAGTGTCTGGCGATCGTCGACGACTTCTGGGGGCCGCTGTCGCAGCAGCCGTTGCATCTGCCGTTCGATGGCGATCGCGGGCTGTACGTGCTGTCGCTGAGCAAGTTTCTCAGCCCGGATCTGCGCATCGCGCTGGCCTGCGGCAACCCGACGTTGCTGCAGGCAATGCGCGCCGATCAGTACATCAGCGAGCGCTGGGTCAGCCATATCTTGCAGCAGATCGCCGCCAGGCTGTGGGGGCAGGCCTTGCAGGAAGGGCAGCTGCAGCGGGCGCAGCAGGCGTATCAGGCCAGAAGGGATGAACTGGTGCAACGGCTCAACGCGCTGAATCACACGGCGCTGGCGGTAGGTGAAGGGCTGCACCTGTGGTTGCCGGTGCGGTCGGAAACCGCCGCCGCGCAGCTGATGGCGCAGCGGGGGTGGCTGGTGCAGGGCGGCGAGCCTTTTCGTCTGAAGAGCGATCCTGCGATCCGCGTCAGCCTGGCCAACGTGGCGCCGGCGCAACTGGCGGCTCTGGCGCAGGATCTGGCCGACGCCATGCGGGCCAGTACGGCGATCAACTAGGCCGGCGTCAGGCTCTCCTCCGCCAGCAGCTGCAGTGAGGTGAGCCGGGCGCTCGGTTCGGCGATCGGCGTGTCGATGATGAACTCGTCCACGCCGTACCGCTGCTGCAGCTGCGCCAGTTGTTGATGCACCTGCGGCGCGGTGCCGAGCAGGATATGGCTTTCCCGCGGCTCGATGCGGTAGTCGGTGGCGCCGGCCTGCTGCACGAAACTCTCGGCCTGCGCCAGGCTGCCGACGGTCACGCTCTGCTCACCGGCGACGTGGACGCGGTATTGCTGTATATCCGCCGCCAGCGCCGCGGCCTGTTCCGCGCTTGGCGCCACGATCGCCGCTACCGCCAGCAGCGCCTTGCGGCCGCCGCTGTGTGCGGCGTAGTGCGCCAGCGCCGCGCTGATATCTTGCGGATTGCCGTTCAGATGCGCGGCGAACACGAAAATCCAGCCGGATTCGGCCGCCAGCGTCGCGCTCTCTTTGCTGGCGCCGAGCAGGAAGCGCTGAGCGCCGTGCGGCGGCAGCGGCGTGGCGCTCAGGCCGGGCTCGGCGTCGTCGTTCAGATAGGCGGTCAGCTGCGACAGCTGCTGCGGGAAAGCCGGTTTGTGTTGCCGGTCATGGGCGGCCTGCAGCGCCTGGGTGGCGAGCGGCAGCCCGCCGGGCGCTTTGCCCACCCCGAGATCGACGCGCCCCGGCGCCAACGCCGCCAGCAGGTTAAAGTTTTCGGCCACCTTGTAGGCGCTGTAGTGTTGCAGCATCACGCCGCCGGAGCCGATGCGAATGCGCGACGTCTGGCCGAGCAGGTAGCCGATCAGCACTTCCGGCGACGGGCAGGCGAGCTGCGGCGTGTTGTGGTGCTCCGCCAGCCAGAAACGCCGATAGCCCCAGCGTTCCGCCTGTTGCGCCAGATGCAGCGTGCGCGCCAGCGCCTGGGCGGCGCTTTCCCCGTCGGCGATCGGACTCTTTTCCAATATGCTCAAGGCATAAGCCATTTTCCCGCTCCTTTCCTCATCAGATATGCCTGACAAATACCATGCGGGCGGCGCGCGCCTTAATACTGATTGGCGATAGGATATTCCATTGATCCAAAACGAATTTGGATATGCGCAGATCGGTAAAGCGCCGCGCTATTATCCTTCGAGCCAGGCCTTCAGACGAATGGCGTCACGGTAGTGGCCGTAGCGCGACTGCGCGCCGAGCAGGATCATCACCACCGGCTGCCCTTTGATGGTGGTGCGCATCACCAGGCAGTGGCCGGCCTCGTCGGTAAAGCCGGTTTTCTGCAGCTGGATCTTCCAGGCTGGGTTGTTGATCAGGCCGTTGGAACTGCGGTAGACCAGCTGGCCGCGGCCAGGACGCACGATCTGCTGCTTGTCGGTGCTGAAGCGGCGAATCGATTGATAGCGATAGGCGTGATTGACCATCTTCAGCAGATCGTTGGCGGTCGCCACATTGCGCGGCGTCAGCCCGGTCGGATCGTAGAAGCGTGCGCGTTTCATGCCGATGGCGCGCGCTTTCTGATTCATTTTCGCCACGAAGGCCTTGCGTCCGCCAGGATAACTGCGGCTCAGCGCCGCAGCGGCGCGGTTCTCCGAAGACATCAGGGCGATGTGCAGCATGTCGCGGCGGCTGAGCACCGAGCCGATGGTCAGGCGCGAGTGGGTTTTCTTCAGCAGATCGCGATCGGCGGCGGTGACTTTCAGCCTGCTGCCCATCGGGCGTTTGCTGTCCAGGGCGACCATGGAGGTCATCAGCTTGGTGAGCGAGGCGATCGGCAGCACGCGGTTCGGCTGCTTCTGATAGAGCGTCTTTCCGGTGCGTTGATTGACGACCAGCACCGATTTGGCGTTCAGCACCAGCGGCGGCGCAGCGGCATGCACGGGCGCCAAAACGAACAGCAGGCTGAACAGGAGGGCGGCGCCGAAGCGCCGGGCGGGCAGACGGAGAAAAGCGTGAGATAAAAGCATAACGGCGGCAATAGTGACCCTAAGTGATTAAAAAATATCAAAAGAGTCTGCCCGGCAAATGTGAAGAAAATAGGGCGATAATCGCTCAAACTGTTACAACAATCCCTTCTGTTGCAGCGTGAAGCGTGTGGCCTCGTTCAAATCGTAGTCCGCGAGACGCTCGCGCGGCACCCAGGCGTAGTCGTCGAACTCGTCGTTGATCGTCACGTCGCGGTTGGCGGCATGGCAGTCGAAAATCAGGTAAATCATGTAGATTTGCTCCCGGCTGCCGTCGGCATAGGTTTTGATGCGCACATCGTCGCGGAAGGTCCAGGGCGTGATGCCGTCGAGGATCAGCGCGGCGCCCAGCTCTTCGCGCACTTCGCGCCGCAGTGCCTGTTCTATCTGTTCACCCGGCTCGACGCCGCCGCCGGACAGCGCCCACTGGCCGGGGAACACGCCCTTGTGCGCCGCCATTTTGCACAGCAGGAAGGCGTTATCGTTTTCAATCAGCGGGCAGACAATGATGCGCTGGCGCATGGAAGACTCCTGTCAAAATGGAAAGCAACCACTTTAACATGGGGTTTAGCCCCTTAGCGTGAGAGAAATCAACGCGTTGTATTAGCGCAGAGAAGCGGTAGCCGCCTCTCTGCGCTAAGGTCAGTAGATTTCCGGCACCACCATGTTGTCCGGCACCGGGCTACGGTGGTATTCCGGGCTGCGTTTGCGCTGCGGCAGCGTGATGACGTTGCCTTCGGCTTCCTCATAAGGCACCTGCTGCAACAGGTGGGTGATGCAGTTCAGGCGGGCCTTTTTCTTGTCGACGCCCTGAACCACCCACCAGGGCGCTTCGGCAATGTTAGTGCGCGCTAACATGATTTCTTTGGCCTCGGTGTAGTCCTCCCAGCGGCGGCGGCTTTCCAGATCCATTGGGCTGAGCTTCCACTGCTTGAGCGGATCGTGAATGCGGCTGAGGAAACGCAGCTCCTGCTCCTCATCGGTGATTGAAAACCAGTATTTGACGATTTGGATGCCGCTGCGCGTCAGCATTTTTTCGAATTCCGGCACGCTGCGGAAAAACTCCTCATACTCTTCGTCGTTGCAAAAGCCCATCACGCGCTCCACGCCGGCGCGGTTATACCAGCTGCGGTCGAACAGCACCATTTCGCCGGCGGCAGGCAGATGTGCGATATAACGCTGAAAATACCACTGGGTGCGTTCGCGATCGTTCGGCGCCGGCAGCGCCGCCACGCGGCAGGTGCGCGGGTTGAGGCGCTGGGTGATGCGCTTGATCACGCCGCCCTTGCCGGCGGCGTCGCGGCCTTCGAAGATGATCACCAGCCGGTGGCCGGTGCGCATCACCCAATCCTGCAGTTTCACCAGCTCGCCCTGCAGGCGCAGCAGTTCGCGGAAGTACTGCTTGCGCCAGGCTTTTTTCGCGTCGCTGTCGACTTCTGCCGCGTCGAAGCGCAGGTCGTCCAGCTCCATTTCCAGCTCTTCGTCGTAGCTGTCGTAAAACTCTTGTAGCAGGCGCTGGTTGAAACCGTCATCGCGGTTGACTTCATGCATGGTCATCAGATTTTCTCCGTATCGGCCCGGTGTTAGAAATGGTTGAAGATCCAGTACAGCACCGCCGACAGCAGCACCGAGGCCGGCAGGGTTAGCACCCAGGCCATCAGCAGATTGCGCAGGGTGGCCATCTGCAGCCCGGAGCGGTTGGCGGCCATGGTGCCGGCGATGCCGGACGACAGGACGTGCGTGGTCGAAACCGGCAAGCCGAAGGCGTCGGCCGCGCCGATGGTGGTCATCGCCACCAGTTCGGCGCTGGCGCCCTGGGCGTAGGTCAGGTGCGATTTACCGATCTTTTCGCCCACCGTCACCACGATGCGGCGCCAGCCGACCATGGTGCCGAGCCCCAGCGCAATCGCCACCACCACCTTCACCCAGAAGGGAATGAAGCGGGTGGCGTTGTCGAGTTCGCCCTTCAGCGCGTCGAGGTTGCGCTGCGCGTCGGGATTGATCTGCAGCTGATGCTCTGCCTTCAGGTGCTTGATGGTCTCGGACGCCAGATACATGTCGTTGCGGGTGTTCGACACCGCCTGCGCCGGGATCTTGTCGACCGAGCCGTACTGACGGATTTGATCGCCGATCGCGCCGGCCAGCTGCGCCAACGCCGGCACCACCTCCGGCGTCAGCTCGCTGGTGCGCACATAGCCGGTCAGCACCTCGCGCGGCGGCGTTTGGCCGCCGGCCGGGAACTGGCGCAGCAGCTGGTTTTGGGTCACCTCCGCCAGCGCCGCCACCCGGGGAATCTGCTCCGGCGGCATCGAACGGTTCAGGGCGTAGGCGATCGGCATGGTGCCCACCAGGATCAGCATGATAAGGCCCATGCCTTTCTGGCCGTCGTTGGAACCGTGGGCGAAGGAAACGCCGGTGCAGGTGAGGATCAGCAGCCCGCGGATCCACAGCGGCGGCGGGGTATTGCCCTTAGGGGCGCTGTACAGCTGGCGGTTCTTGACGAACAGCTTCAGCGACAGCAGCAGCAGGCCGGCGAACACGAAGCCGATCACCGGCGACAGCAGCAGCGCGTAGCCCACCTTGATCGCCTGGCCCCAGTCCACGCCGCTGGTGCCGGTGCGGCCGTGGATCAGGGCGTTGGCTACGCCGACGCCGATAATCGAGCCGATCAGCGTATGCGACGACGAGGCGGGCAGCCCGAGCCACCAGGTGCCGAGGTTCCAGATGATGGCGGAGAACAGCAGGGCGTACACCATGGCGAAACCGTTGCCGGTGCCGGCCTGCAGGATCAGCTCGACCGGCAGCAGCGAAATGATGCCGAAGGCCACCACGCCGCTGGAGAGCAACACGCCGAGAAAGTTGAAGAAACCGGACCACACCACGGCGACCATCGGCGAAAGCGAGTGGGTGTAAATCACCGTTGCGACCGCATTGGCGGTATCGTGGAAGCCGTTGACGAATTCAAAGCCCAGCGCGATCAATAGCGCCAGCCCCAATAATAAAAACGGAACGTAACTGGTATAGACGGCGCCGGCGTCGCTGACGTCGTTAAATAAGTTCACCCCGGCGAACGCGATCCCCAGAATTAATAAGAACATAAAAAAAAGAACAGTGAGTCGACTGTTCTTTTGATGCAGTTTGGGCAGGCTGGAGGCGGCCGGCATGTCCGGTTGAACGGCGCTGTTATCGCTCATAATGACCTTCCTGAGAGGATTGGATGCGGTAGCTGTCGCCTGAAAAGTATTCTGAATGAATGTGGCTTTTTTATGACGAAAATATTAATCATCGGGAACGGCGAAAATCATTAACGCCGATAAATAAAGATTGTTATAACAGCGGGGACGGTCTTGGGTTAACGGCAACAGGCAGGATAGGGCGTTATGGTGCAACGGTTAGCGGAAAAGATGCACAAGCTGGATTTTGATGATGAAGTGACCGGGCTGATCTACGGCCATGTGTTTCGTTCCGGTGAGCCGCCGAGGCGCCTGAACTCGCAGCAGGTCTGCCAGGCCTACCAGACGTTGCCGCCCGGCGACGGTTTTATCTGGCTGCACCTCAATCTCAACCACGCGGCGGCGGAGAAGTGGTTGAAAAATCATTTTGCCATTTCCGATTTTTTCTTCCACGAGATTCGCCACGGTTCGCACACCACGCGCATTGAGCGCCAGGGCGACGATCTGTTCGCGGTGCTCAACGATGTGATCTTCCACCCCGAGGACAGCAACCCGGAAACGGCGACGCTGTGGCTCTATTGCTGCCGCGGGCTGGTGGTGACCGTGCGCCATAAACCGGTGCGGCTGATTGAACGGCTGCTCGGCCGCCTGACGGCGCTGCAGCTGGCCTCGTCTACCGAACTGCTGGCGCACCTGCTGGAAGAGCAGGAGGACGTGCTGGAGCAGGTGGTGCGGCAGGCCAACCAGTATGTCGATACCATCGAGGATCGCCTGCTGACCCGCCGCGTCAAACGCAATCGCACCGAGCTGGGGCGCATGCGCCGCATGCTGCTGCGCTTTCAGCGCCTGTTGGCGCCCGAACCGGCCGCGCTGTTTCGCCTGTTGAACCGGCCGCCGACCTGGCTGAGCCGTGAGGTGGTGCAGGATCTGCGGCAGTTTACCGAAGAGTTCACCGTGGTGTTGAACGATCTCGCCAGCCTGACCGAACGCATCCGGCTGCTGCAGGAGGAGCTGGGCGCCAAGCTGATGGAGCAGAACAACCGCACGCTCTACACGCTGACGGTAATCACCGTGCTGGCGCTGCCGATCAATATCGTCGCCGGTTTCTTCGGCATGAACGTGGGGGGGATCCCGCTGGCCAGCAATCACCACGGTTTTATCCTGCTGGTGTTGCTGGTCGGCAGTTTTACGCTGATCGCCGGTTATCTGGCGTTCAGGCGCAGGGACGAGTCGTAATTACAGGCGGGCGCGGTACTCTTCTTCCAGCCGGGCATGGGTGCTCCAGAACGGCTGCGGTGCCCGATCGTGCAGACGATCCAGCAGGATATCCAGATGGGTGTGCCAGCCGCCGGCGACGCTGAGCATCTCGTCGCGGTTGGCCAAGCGCCGGTGGGTGACCGTCAGCAGCACGGCGCTTCCCTGTTCCGTCAGTTCGAAGGTCACCTCGGAAGGGCGACCCTGATCCTGTTCGGCCCAGGTAAAGCTCAGCAGGCGCGGCGGGAACAGGCAGGTGATGTGGCCGCGGTTGCTGACGCAGCCGCCGTGCTGTTTGTACTTGGCCGGCGGGGGTTCGTGCTCGCCCGCCAGATCGGAGTTGCGAAATTCCAGCTCCAGCGGCGCGCCGTTCTCCAACGTCATGGCGCCGGCCGCCAGCCAGGTGGCGCGCTTGTCGGATTCGGTCAGGTAAGCCCACACCCGCTCGATGGGGCCGGGCAGCAGCCGCTGGATGCGCAGCGTACCGGGTTCGATAATCATGCCGTAATCATTCATGGTTCACTCCTTGGGAGGAAGCTGTTCGGGCTGCAGCAGCGCCTGTTCGAGCGCATCCAGCCGTTCAGTCCAGAAATGTTCATAGGTTTGCAGCCAGTGCATGGCCTGCGCCATAGGCTCGGGTTCGAGCCGGCAGATATGGTTTCTTCCTTGCACGGTGCGTTGCACCAGGCCCGCATGTTCCAGTGCTTTCACGTGCTTGGAGGCGCCGGCGAACGACATCTGCAGCGGCGCGGCCAGTTCGCCGATGCTGCGCTCACCGCCGGCCAGCGCGCGCAACATCGAGCGGCGGGTCGGGTCGGCCAGCGCATGAAAAATGGCGTCCAGCTGTGAGGAAGATAATTCAACCATATGGTTGAATATAGAACAGGCGGGCTAATATTCAACCGTTTTGTTGAATATTTTTTGCCCCGGCGAAAACCGGGGCGGGGATCAGGCGCCGGCGTGCGCCAGCAGGGTGTTCAGCAACACGTCGGCGCCGGCGGTTGCCCAGGCGGGGGTGATGTCTTCCCGCTCGTTGTGGCTGATGCCGTCCACGCAGGGAATGAAAATCATGGCGGTTGGGGCGACGCGGTTAAGGTAACAGGCATCGTGGCCGGCGCCGGAAATCATGTCGCGATGGCGGTAGCCCAACGCTTGCGCGGCATGACGTACGCTGTCGATGCAGCCCCGATCAAAAGCGATCGGGGGATACTGGAAAATGCGCTCGGCGCGAGCGGTCAGGCCGCCGCCGTTGACGTGGTTTACCGCCGCCAGCAGGCGCTGCTCCATCTGTTCCAGAATTGACTCCTGCGGATGGCGGAATTCGACGCTGAAAAAGACCCGGCCCGGCACCACGTTGCGTGAATTGGGGGTAATTTGCGCCATGCCCACCGTGGCGCGCGCGTCGGGCGCGAAATCCCAGCCGATGCGGTTGACCGCCGTCACCAGCTCGGTGAAGCCCAGCAGGGCGTCGCGGCGGCGATCCATCGGCGTGGTGCCGGCGTGGGCGCTGAAGCCGACGACCTCCAGTTCGTACCAGCGCTGCCCCTGTGCGGCGGTTACCACGCCGATGTCGAGGTGCTCCGCTTCCAGAATCGGCCCCTGTTCGATGTGCAGCTCGAAGGCGGCATGGATCGGCGTGCCGCCCACCGGGTGTTCGCCGGCGTAGCCGATGCGTTCCAGCGCGTCGCCGAGGCTGACGCCGTGCTCGTCGCGGCGCGTCAGACCGTATTCCAGCTCGAAGACCCCGGCGAACACGCCGGAGGCGATCATCGCCGGCGCGAAGCGAGCGCCTTCTTCGTTGGTCCAGTTGATCACTTCAATCGCGCGTTCGGTGACGATCTGCCGATCGTTAAGGCTGCGAATCACCTCCAATCCGGCCAGCACGCCGTAGATACCGTCGAAACGGCCACCGCGGGGCTGCGAGTCGCCGTGAGAACCGGTGACCACCGGCGCCAGCTCGGGCCGCGCGCCTTCACGGCGCAGGAACATGTTGCCCATTCGATCGACGCGCACGCTGCAACCGGCCTCCAGTGCCCACAGGCGCAGCTGGTCGCGCGCCTGGCGATCCTCTTCGCTGAGCGCCAGGCGGGTGACGCCGTTGTCGGCGATGGCGCCGAACTGCGCCATCGCGTGCAGGCTTTGCCACAGGCGCTCGCCGTTGACCCGATACGTCATTGTTCTTCTCCCGGCGTTTTGGCGGTGTAGCGGAAATCGCAGCAGGGGGCGCCGGACATGATGGTTTGGCTGCGCTGCAGCTCGACCTCCGGCGCATAGCCGACGATAAACTGGCTGTCGCGCGCGCAGGAGAGCAGGTGGCCGATTTCTCCCAGCCCCATCTCGTGGTACATCTCGGCGTAGCGGCAGCGGGTGACGTTATAGTCGAAGTGTTGTTCGTCCTGGTTGATCACCTCAACGCGCAGCGCGTCGTCTTTTTCCCACAGATACTGCAAGGCGGCGAAGCTGCGCAGATCCGCGCCGTTCGGCTCCTGTGCGGCGAACCGTTTGCCCGCCTCGATGGCGGCATTCTCGATGGCTTCGCCGATCACCGCCTGAGCGCGCGCCTTGCCGATTTCACGCACCAGGATCTGGTAGATCGGTTTGATGATCTCCGCTTCGATCTTTCTGCGGGCCAAAATGCCCAATTCGTTGTTTGCACAGCTCATCGCCTTGCTCCTCTTGATTTATTGTGGTTTGGCGCCGCCCAACACGGTTTGCGGCTGCCATTTGCCGTCCACTACCCGGTACAGGGTGAAGCTCGGCTGTTGCAGGTTGCCCTGCGCATCGAAGGCGATGGCGCCGGTCACGCCCTGATAATGGATGGCGCGCAGTTTCGGCAGGTAATCGGCCGGATTGGCCGAGCCGGCCTGTTCGATGGCGGCGATCAGCACCCGGGTGGCGTCGTAGGCGAAGGGCGCATGCAGTTCGATGTGGGTGCGATAACGGTCGCGGTAGGCTTGTTCAAACGCCTTGCCGCCCGGCATCTGTTCCAGCGGCAGCCCCGGCTCCAGCGCGACGACGCCTTCGCCTTCACGCTGCGCCAGCGTCAGGAAGGTCTGGCTGACAAAGCCGCCTGCGCCCATCAGCTGCGCGTTCATGCCCAGCTGTTTCAGTTTGCGCGCCAGCGGTGCCGCCTGGGAGTCCACGCCGCCGAAGAAGATCAGATCGGCGTTTTTGCTGCGCACGGTGGTCAGCACGGCGCTGAAATCGACGGTCTTGTCGTCGACGTATTCGCGGGTGACCGGCTGCACGCCCTGGGCCTGCAGCGATTTGATGAACTCGTCCGCCAGGCCCTGGCCGAAGGCGGTGCGATCGTCGATCACCGCGATGCGCTGGGCTTTCAGCGTTTTCACCGCATACTGCCCGGCATAGTTGCCGCCGTCGTCGTCATGGCCCATCACGCGGAAGCTGGTGTCAAAGCCTTGTTGCGTGTAGCCGTGGCCGGTGGCGACCGGCGCCACTTGGGCGATGCCGGCGTCGTGATAGATGCGTGCCGCCGGGATGCTGGTGCCGGTGTTCCAGTGGCCGACCACGCCGGCGACACCTTCGTCCACCAAACGCTGCGCGACGGCCACGGCGGTGCGCGGATCGGACTGATCGTCCTCGGACAGCAATTTGAAGGTGACCGGTTTGCCGTTCAGCGTCGGCTTTTGCGCGTTGGCGTCGGCGATCGCCAGCCGCGCGCCGTTTTCGAGATCTTTGCCGATGCGCGCGGAAGGGCCGGTCAGCGGCCCGGCCAGGCCGATCAGCACGGTGTCGTCCGCCAGCGCCGGGAGGCTCAGGATCATCGTCATGGCGGCCAGCGCCAACGGCTTGATGCGAAAGTTCTGCTGCATGTCATACTCCTGGTGCGGTTAAAGGTAACAACGGTTATTCACCCAAATAGATCTGTTTGATTTTTTCATCGTCCAGCATGTCGGCGGAGCGGCCGCTGTGGCTCAGGCTGCCGCTGTCCAGCACATAGGCACGATCGGTGGATTCCAGCGCCAGGCGGGCGTTTTGCTCGACCAGCAATAGCGTGACGCCGTCACGCGCCAGCTGTTTGATGACCGAAAAAATGGCCTCCACCACAATTGGCGCCAGCCCCATCGACGGCTCGTCCAATATCAACAGGCGCGGGCGGCTGAGCAGCGCACGGCCCATCGCCACCATCTGCTGCTCGCCGCCCGAAAGCAGCCCGGCCGGTTGGTTCAGGCGCTCGTTCAGGCGCGGGAAGGTGGCGCATACTCGTTCGAAATCGTGCCGTACCGCCGGTTTGTCACGCCGCGCATAGGCGCCCAGCTGCAGGTTTTCTCGCACCGTCAGGCGGGTGAAAATGCCGCGACCTTCCGGCACCATCACCAGCCCCTGTTGCAGCAAGCGGTGCGGCGCCATGCCGCGAATCGAACGGCCGTCGAACAGGATGTCGCCCTCGAACGGTTGCAGCCCGGTCAGCGCCCGCAGGCTGGAGGTCTTGCCCGCGCCGTTGGCGCCGATCAGCGTGACCTGTTCGCCGGCGTTGACCGTAAAATCGATGCCTTTGACCGCATGAATGCCGCCGTAGGACACTTTGAGTCGTTTAACGCTCAGCAGGGCTTCAGACATGCGCGCCACCTCCCAGATAGGCCTGAATGACCGCCGGTTCACGCCGAACCTGCGCCGGTTCGCCTTCGGCGATCGCTTTGCCATAGTCCAGCACCGTCAGGCGATCGCACAGGCCCATCACCAGCTTGACGTCGTGTTCGATCAACAGCAGCGTTTTGCCGCTGTCGCGAATGCGCAGCAGCAGCTCGCGCAGCGCCACTTTTTCTCCGGCGTTCATGCCGGCCGCCGGTTCGTCCAGCGCCAGCAGCCGGGGCTCGGTCGCCAGCGCGCGGGCGATCTCCAGGCGGCGCTGATGACCATAGGCGAGATCGCCGGCGCGGTAATGGGCGAATTGGCCGATGCCGACGTACTCCAGCAGCGCATGGGACTTATCGCGCACCGCCTGTTCCTCCTCCCTGGCGCGGCGGTGGCGGGCGATCGCCGCCCACAGGCCGTTGCGGGTGCGCACGTGGCAGCCGACCATCACGTTTTCCAGCACGCTCATTTCGTTGAACAGCCGCAGGTTCTGGAAGGTGCGGGCGATGCCGGCCTGCGCCACTTTATCGATCGCCTGGGGCCTATAGCGCTGGCCCGACAGGCGGAATTCGCCCGCGTCGGCGCGATACAGACCGGTGATCAGATTGAAGCAGGTGGTTTTACCGGCGCCGTTCGGCCCGATCAGGCCATAGATTTCCCCCTGGCGGATGCTCATGCTGACGTCATCCACCGCCGTCAGGCCGCCGAAGCGTTTGCTGACGTGATTTAAAGCGAGCAAAGGCGTCATGCGGCATTCCCCCTTATATGGCGTGCCGGCCACAGGCCCGCCGGGCGATACAACATCACCAGGATCAGCGCCAGGCCGTAAAACAGTTGGCGAATGATTTCCGGGTCGATCAGCACCTGGCCGAACAGCGCCTGCTGCAGTGGCCCCATGCTGCTGCGCAGCAGCTCCGGCAGGGCGGCCAGCAGCAGCGCGCCCAGGATCACCCCAGGGATGTGCCCCATGCCGCCGAGCACCACCATCGCCAGGACGGCGATCGATTCCTGCAGGGTGAACGATTCCGGCGACACGAAGCCCTGAAACGCGGCGAACAGCGCGCCGGCCACGCCGCCGAAGGTGGCGCCGATGGCAAAGGCCAATAGCTTGAAGTTGCGGGTGTTGATGCCCATCGCCCGCGCGGCGTCCTCGTCTTCGCGGATCGCCGTCCACGCGCGGCCGATGCGCGAATTTTGCAGCCGCAGGCTGATAAACAGGATCGCCAGCAGCAGGGCGGCGAACAGGTAGTAATAGAGGTACAGGCCGGAGAAACGCACGCCGAACCACTCATGCATGCCGGAAAACTTCAGGCCGAACAGGCTGACCGGGTCGATGCCGGAAATGCCTTTGGGGCCGTTGGTGAGGTTGACCGGGCGATCGAGATTGCGCATCAAAATACGTACGATCTCGCCGAAACCGAGCGTGACGATCGCCAGATAGTCGCCGCGCAGCCGCAGCGTCGGAGCGCCAAGCAGAATGCCGCACACGGCCGCCAGCAGCGCCGCCAGCGGGATCAGCCACAGCATCGACAGATGAAGCCCGTCGGGGAACCACTGCAGCAGCAGCGGGAACTGCTGCGTCAGATGCGGTGACGACAGCAGCGCGGCCAGATAGGCGCCAACGGCGTAAAAAGCGATAAAGCCCATGTCCAGCAAGCCGGTCATGCCCACCACGATGTTCAGCCCGAGCGCCAGCATCAGGTACAGCAGCGCGAAGTCGACGACGCGCACCCAGTAGTTGCCGCCGGCGGCGCCCGCGACCCAGGGCGCCAGCAGCAGGGCGAGAATGAACAGCGTCAGCCCCAGCCTGGCGCGCCGAGGCGTGGCCAGGGGAAGCGTGGAAGTTAAAACGGTCATCATGATGTCCTTATGCGCGCGTGGCGATGCGTTCGCCCAACAGCCCGGAGGGGCGGAAGACCAGTACGGCGATCAGCACCAGAAACGCGAAGACGTCCTGGTAGTTGCTGCCGAATACGCCGCCGGTCAGCTCGCCGAGATAGCCGGTGCCCAGCGATTCGAACAGCCCCAGCAGCAAACCGCCGAGCATCGCGCCGCGCAGGTTGCCGATGCCGCCGAGCACGGCGGCGGTAAAGGCTTTGATGCCGGGCAGAAAGCCCATCGAGAAACCGGCGTTGCCGTAGTTGCTGGCCATCATGATGCCGGCTACCGCCGCCAGCGCGCCGCCGAGCGCAAAGGTCAGAACGATGATGCGGTCAGGACTGATGCCCATCAGGCCGGCGACCTGCGGGTTTTCCGCCGTGGCGCGCATGGCGCGGCCGAAACGGCTGTGTTCGACCAGCAGCCAGAGGCCGGCCATGACCGCCACGGCTACCGCCAGCGTGACGATCGCGGTGCCGGTGATCACCGCCGGCGCATGTTCGGCGCTGCCTGCGGTCAGGGCGATGGGCGCCATCGGCAACAGCTGCGGAAACATCAGGGGATTGCGTGACCAGATCAGCATCGCCAGGGTTTGCAACAGCAGCGAGACGCCGATGCCGCTGATCAGCGGGGCCAGGCGTGGTGCATTGCGCAACCGGCGATAGGCCAGGCGCTCGATCGCCATCGAGGTGATGGCGCAGACGGCCATGGCGAACAGGGCCGCCAGCAGCAGCGTGGCGTAGGGCGAAAGCGCGGGAAAATGATGCTGCAACACGCCGATCGCCGACAGCGCGCTGAGCGCCCCGACCATCAGCACGTCGCCGTGCGCGAAGTTGATGATGCGCAGGATGCCGTACACCATGGTGTAGCCGAGCGCGATCAGCGCATAGATGCTGCCGAGCATCAAACCGTTGACGGTCTGCTGTACCAGCGTATCCATAAGGAGAGTCCGGAGATAATGAGTCAGGAGGCTCACAGTAGAGAATTTAAAAAAATTGTAAAATACGGAAAAATACTTTCTTATACAAAAAATGAGTGATTTTAATTTGTTGATTTTTATGTATATTAAATAAATCCTCTCTCTGTGACTTCCATAAAACAATAGATATATGAAAAAAACAGAACAGTATGATGAGCCGTTGCCGATGCTGCCGAACGATCCGCCGCTGCGCGCCGTGCGGGCGTTCGAAGCCATCGCGCGCCTGGGCAGCATCAGTGCGGCGGCGAAGGAGCTGATGATTTCGCCTTCGGCGGTCAGCCATCAGCTGAAAACGCTGGAGGCGTTTTTGCAGATGCCGCTGACAGAACGGCAGGGGCGTCATCTGGTGCTGCGCAGCGAGGGGCGGGAGTATTACCGTTCGATCCGCTCGGCGTTTAACGTGCTGCGCCAGGCGACCGAACACGTGCGCGAGCAGTCCGCATCGCGGCAGGTCACCATCAGCCTGATCCCGCTGTTTGGCATGGGATGGTTCATTCCGCGGCTGCGCGGCTTTCTGCGCGAGAATCCGGATATCGACATCAATGTGGTTTACGCCAACCACCGCAATTACCTGAGCGACGCCGCCGATCTGTCGATTCGCTTCGGGGTTGGGCAGTGGACCGGCTATCGCAGCGAAAAGCTGATGTCCGGCCAAATGGTGCCGGTGTGCAGCCGGGCGTTCAGTAAACTGCACGGTTTGCTCGATACGCCGGATCAGCTGGCGACGCTGCCGCTGCTGCACGACGAGGAGCGCAATACCTGGATGCAATGGTTTCAGCAGGCCGGTGTTAAACGCCCGCTGCGCAGTATCGGCCCGATGTTCGAAGACGGATTGTTGACGCTGGCGGCGGTGCAGGCGGGATTGGGATGCGCGCTGATGCGTGAGCCGTTAATCGCCCACTACCTTGAGAGCGGTGAGTTAATCAAAATGTTCGATCTGCCGATCGACGACGGCCGCGATTATTACCTGTGCGCTCGCCTGGATAGCGAACTGTCGCAGGAAGGCGAAAATCTGCGGCAGTGGCTGCGCCGTGAGGCGGCGGCTCAGAACGCCGGGGCATAATCTGCAACCCGTCGATGTGGCCAACATCAAAGCGCTGCGCATGGGCGCGCGCCGCATTGAGGATGAAGAGCATGATTACGGCGAAGGCGCGCTGGCGATTGCCGATCGGCCGGGAGATTAAGCGTTGCCCAGGGCCGTCAGCGCCACCTTTACCGCCGCCAACAGTCGTGTTTCAGTGACGCCGTCACGCGCCTGAATCGACAGGCCGTGCAGGAAGACCGCGAAATAGTCCCCCAGGCTGTCGGCGTCGGTGCCGGCCGGCAGTTCGCCGGCTTGCACCGCCTGCCGCAGCCGCTCGACGATCTGTTGCGTGCGCTGCAACCGATGTTCAGCCAGCCAGGTTTTGAGCCCATCGTTTTCCGCGCTGACGCTGGCGGCGGAGGAGACCACCATGCAGCCCTGCGGCAGGTCCGGCCGGCTGTAGAGCCGCACGGCGTCTTCCAGCAGGCGTTTGATCGCCGGGCGAATGCCGCTTTCCTGCGCGAAGGCGCGATCGGCGAAGCCGCCTTCCTCGGTTTCATAACTGGCGATCGCCTCGCGGAACAGCTGCTCTTTGGAGCCGAACGCCTTGTAGATGCGCGCGGAAGCAATGCCTAATTCCGCCACCAGATCCGACATCGAGGTGCCTTCGTAACCCTGTCGCCAGAATAAGTTTCGCGCCTTCAAAAGCGCCTGTTCGCGGTCGAACTCGCGCGGTCTGCCTGCCATTTGCTGCTCCAATTTACCTGCCATTCAGCGACATAGGATCGCTTAAATCGTCGGGAATACCAATGTCTTTATAAATTTCACTTGCGGTCATCGCGCTTTGCTCCTATTGTTTGTCAATCGACAACCAATAGGAGTTTACGATGAAAACCCTCAAAGGTCCAAGCCTGCATCTCGCGCAGTTCAGCGATGAGACAGCGCCGTTCAACAGCCTGCCCGCCATTGCCGAGTGGGCGGCGCAGACCGGCTTTAGCGCGCTGCAGATCCCGGCCTGGGATCGGCGTTTATTCGACGTGGCCACCGCCGCAGAAAGCCAAACCTACTGCGATGATTTGACCGGCATGTTGGCGGAACAGGGGTTGGTGGTCAGCGAATTGACCAGCCATATCTTCGGCCAGCTGATGGCGGTACACCCGGCTTACGATGCGCTGTTTGACAGCTTCGCGCCGCCGGCGCTGCAGGGCAATCCGCAGGCGCGAGGCGAGTGGGCGCGGCAGCAAATGCTGTTGGCGGTGAAGGCGTCGGCGCGGCTCGGGCTCAGCGAGCTGGGCACCTTTTCCGGTTCGCTGGCCTGGCCCTATCTGTTCCCGTTCCCGCAGCGCCCGGAAGGACTGATCGATACCGCGTTCGACGAGCTCGCCAAACGCTGGCTGCCGGTGCTCAACGCCTGCGACGAGCAGGGCATCAACCTGTGTTATGAAATTCACCCGAGCGAGGATCTGCACGACGGCGTGACGTTCGAGATGTTCCATGAGCGCGTCGGCCATCATCCGCGCTGCCGGGTGCTGTTCGATCCGAGCCATATGGTGCTGCAGCAGCTCAACTATCTGGAGTTTATCGATATCTATAAAGAGGTTATCGGCATGTTCCACGTCAAGGACGCCGAGTTCAATCCGACCGGTCGCCAGGGCATTTACGGCGGCTATCAATCCTGGATCGATCGCGCCGGCCGCTTCCGCTCGCTGGGCGACGGCCAGGTCGATTTCAACGGCATCTTTTCACGGCTGACGCAGTATGGCTATTCGGGGTGGGCGGCGCTGGAGTGGGAATGTTGCCTGAAAAACCCACAGGACGGCGCGCGCGAAGGCGCAGCTTTCATTCGCGATCGCATTATCCGCGTCACCGACAAAGTGTTCGACGACTTCGCCGGCGCGCCGGTCAACCCACAACAGATCAATGCCTTGCTCGGCATTCGCTGAGCCTAATCCTTCAGGGAGTCACCCCATGCAATACCGACAGAACGAGGTCCCGTTGGCGGATCTCGCGGCGGAACACGTCTATCTCCAGGTCAACGGCCGACGCATTCACTGCGTGGTGGCCGGTGAAGGGCGGCCGGTGCTGCTGATCCCCGGTTGGCCGCAAACCTGGTACACCTGGCGCCATGTGATGCAAGCGCTGGCGGCGGCTGGTTTTCAGGTGATCGCCGTCGATCCGCCGGGCATCGGCGATTCTGACAAGCCCGCTGGTGGCTATGACACCGGCAGCATCGGTGCGACATTGCACGCGATGATGGCGCAATTGGGCCATGAACGTTACCAACTGGTTGGCCACGACATCGGCATGTGGATCGGATACGCCATGGCGAGCGATTTCCCGCAGGCGGTGGAGCGTCTGGTGCTGACGGAGGCGGTGATCCCCGGTCTGGCGCCGCCGCCGCCGATTTTCGTCGCGCCGGAGGAGAACATTTTCCTGTGGCATTTCATGTTCAATCAGCTGGCGGATTTGCCGGAGACCCTGACCCAGGGGCGTGAGCGGGAGTATCTTGGCTATATCTTCAACCGCTGGTCCTATCGGCGCGATCGGGTGGCGGCGGAGGTGTATATCGCGGCTTACTCAGCGCCTGGCGGCCTGCGCGCCGGGTTCGACTATTACCGGGCGATCCCGGAGACCGTGCGGCAGAACCGCCTGCGCGCCGCCACGCCCCTGACGATGCCGGTGTTGACGGTGGGGGCCGAGCACGCCACCGGCGACGCGCCGCTGACGACGCTGCGGGGCAATGCGCACGATCTGCGGGGCGAAACGATCGCCGGCTGCGGGCATTTCATTACCGAAGAGTGTCATGAGGAATTTATTGCACTGATTACGCCGTTCCTGGCAGGAGAGCCACATGCCGCTCGATGAACGCATTGCCGCCTTTTTGACGGCATCGGCCGATGCGCCGCCCCCCGCGTCGCTGGCGGAAATGCGCGTGGCCACGGAAACCGGTTTACGCCGGCTGCAGGGCGAGGCGGAGCCGAGCGGCGGCGTCAGGGACTTTACGGTGGTCGCCGCCGATGGGTATCGGATCGCGCTGCGCGCCTATCTCCCGGCGGGGGAAAACCGCGCCGCCGCGCAGCCGGCAATGCTGTTCGCCCACGGCGGCGGCTGGTGCCTCGGTTCGCTGGCGCTGTACGATCGGCCCTGTCAGGCGCTGGCCAACGCCACCGGCCGGGTGATCCTGTCGGTCGACTATCGTCTGGCGCCGGAATACCCGTTTCCGCAGCCGCTGGAAGATGTCTATCGGGTACTCTGCTGGGTGGCACAACAGGCGCCGCAGTTGGGGATCGACGCGAAGCGCCTGGCGGTGGGCGGCGACAGCGCCGGAGGCAATCTGGCGGCGGCGGTTGCGCTGCTGGCGCGGGATCGCGGCGGCCCGCACATCGAGCGCCAGCTGCTGCTGTACCCGGCGCTCAGCCGCGAGATGACGACGAAGAGCTATTGCGAGTTTGCCGAGGGGTACTTTCTGACGCGCGATGCG
This sequence comes from Serratia sp. CY38905, assembly GCF_052168875.1. Classification (NCBI taxonomy): domain Bacteria; kingdom Pseudomonadati; phylum Pseudomonadota; class Gammaproteobacteria; order Enterobacterales; family Yersiniaceae; genus Serratia; species Serratia sp. CY38905. The sequence continues at coordinate 390,296 of NZ_JBJNLV010000002.1, forward strand.
ATGGTATTTTGTTGGCAGCAGTATCTGGCCCAGCGGCGCGATCCCGGCGCCGAACCGCTGCACGCCGCTACGCTGCGCGGATTGCCGCCGGCCACCATCCTGAGCTGCGAATATGATCCGCTGCGGGATGAGGCCGAGCAGTATGCGCAGCGGCTGCGCGAGACGGGCGTGCCGGTACGCTGCGAACGGTTGCCGGGCATGGTGCATGCCTGTATTCACATGCTGGGGCTGACCCCGGCGGCGCGGCGGCTGTTCGAACTGGCTCGCGAGTAAAAAAAAGCCCCGCACTGCGGGGCTTTTGGCTATTTATCCGGCGTTCGATTAACGGCCGGCGACGGTGACGAAGCGGGTTTCCAGGTAGGACTCGATCGCTTCGCTGCCGCCTTCGGTGCCGTGACCGGAGTCCTTCACGCCGCCAAACGGCGTTTCCGGCAGGCCGAAACCGATGTGGTTGATGCTCAGCATGCCGCTCTCCACGTCGCGCCCCAGCGCATTGACGGTGGCGATGTTGCGGCTGTAAGCGTAGGCGGCCAGGCCGTACGGCAGGCGGTTGGCTTCGGCGATCGCCTCGTCATAGGTGGTGAACGGGCGCAGCAGGGCGACCGGGCCAAACGGCTCTTCCGACATGGCGCGCGCGCTCAGCGGCACGTCGCGCAGCACCGTCGGCTCGAAGAAGTTGCCTTTGCCCGCCACGCGCTTGCCGCCGGTGCAGGCTTTTGCCCCGTGGGTGACGGCATCCTGCACCAGCGCCTCGATATTGTCGACGCTGCGGCCCAGCACCATCGGCCCCATGGTGACGCCGTCTTCCAGCCCGTTGCCGAGCTTGAGTTCACGCACGGCGGCGGTGAATTTCTCCACGAAGGCTTCATAAACGCCTTGCTGGATCAGGAAGCGGGTCGGGGCGATACAGACCTGGCCGGCGTTGCGGAACTTGGACTGCGCCAGCTCTTTGGCCGCCGCGTCGAGATCGGCGTCGTCGAAGATCAGCACCGGCGCATGGCCGCCCAACTCCATGGTGGCCTTTTTCATATGTTGGCCGGCCAGCGCCGCCAGATGCTTGCCCACGCGGGTGGAGCCGGTGAAGGAGATCTTGCGAATGGTCGGATGCGGGATCAAGTATTCCGAGATTTCCGCCGGGGTGCCGTACACCAGCGCGATCACCCCGGCCGGGATGCCGGCGTCGGCGAAGGCTTTGATCAGCTCAGCCGGTGAGGCCGGCGTTTCTTCCGGGCCTTTGACGATGATGGAGCAGCCCGCGGCCAGCGCGGCGGACAGCTTGCGCACGATCTGGTTGATCGGGAAGTTCCACGGCGTGAAGGCGGCCACCGGGCCGACCGGCAGCTTGAGGGTTTGCTGCTGCACGTCGCGGGCGCGGGACGGAATGATCTGCCCGTAGGTGCGGGTGGCTTCGCCGGCGAACCAGTCGATAACGTCGGCGGCGTTGAGAATTTCGACTTTGGCCTGCGCCACCGGTTTACCCTGTTCCTGCGTCATGACGGCGGCGATGGCGTTGGCGCGTTCGCGCAGCAGCGCCGCCGCTTTGCGCATCAGGTTGGCGCGCTGGTGCGCGGCGGTGTCGCGCCAGACATTAAATCCGCGCTCGGTGGCGGCCAGCGCCAGATCGAGATCCTCTGTGGCGGCGTGCGCCACTTGACCGATTACCTCGTCGGTGGCGGGGTTGGTGACCGGCAGGGTTTTCCCGGCCAGTGCGTTGCGCCATTGTCCATCGATATACAGTTGAGTATCCGGATACATTGTTGCCTCTTGTTTGCGGAGTGTCAGGGGCCGATGAGCTTCACGATGCGGCTCCCCTGAAAGGGACAGGGACCTTAACCCTACGCCGAATGGCGGCGATCGTCCAGGCGAGGGGCACGAAAGCGCCAGGGCAGCTACTCAACCGGCGATGTTTTGGCTATGCTGAGCAGATTGTCAGCACGGACGAGGAGGTCGAGTGCAAGGGGTACCGCAACAGTTTCCGTTCGAGAAGGATTGCGCGCAGTTCCGCCATTTGTCGCATCTGCCGGGCGTCGAACTCTATCAGGCGCACATTGAGCGCTATGCCTTCGAGCCGCATACCCACGACGCCTTCGCTATCGGCACCGTAGACGCCGGGGCGGAGCGTTTCCGCTATCGCGGCGCGCAGCATCTGGCGGCGCCGGGCGCGCTGGTGCTGATGAACCCCGACGAGCTGCATACCGGCGAAGCCGAAACGCCGGGCGGCTGGTGTTACCGCATGCTCTATCTGGCGCCCGAGGCGCTGGAGCAGCTGTCCGGCGCTCGGAGTCAGTGGTTCACCGATGCGGTGCGCCACGATCCGCGGGCGGCGCAGCGCCTGTCCGCCATTCTCGCCACGCTGTGGCAAACCGACGATCCGCTTACGCTGGACGGCCTGCTGTTGGAGGCTGTCGAGCTGTTGCACCCGCATATCCGCACCGGGCAGCGGGAAAAAGCCGAGGCGGCGCACCGTTTCGAGGTGGTGAAAAGCTACCTGCACGATAACTTCGCCGAGGCGGTGACCCTCAATCAGCTGGCCGAGCTGGTGTCGCTCAGCCCGTACCATTTTCTGCGCAAGTTCAAGGGCGAATACCACGTTTCGCCACAGCAAATGCTGATGGCGATCCGGCTGTCGCAGGCCAAACGCATGCTGGAGCGTGGCATGCCCGCCGCACAGGTGGCGGCGGCGGCGGGGCTGACCGATCAGGCGCACCTGACGCGCGCCTTCGCCAATCGTTACGGCGTCACGCCGGTGCGTTTCCAGAAACAGGTGAAATTAGGTTAAAACAGCAACCTGCTACAATAATTCCTCCCCGCGTTTTCGCTACTCTGCCGCTGTCTTGTCGGGCGGGTTGGCCGCGCCGGCCGTTTGTCGGAGTCGTTATGTTCATTGGCGTTGTGTTTGCCCTGGCCGCCGGGCTGATGTGGGGATTGATCTTCGTCGGCCCGCTGCTGGTGCCGGATTATCCCGCCGCGCTGCAGTCCACCGGGCGCTATCTGGCCTTCGGGCTGATCACCTTGCCGCTGGCCTGGCTCGATCGTCGCCGCCTGCGCAAGCTGCGGCGCCAGGATTGGCTGGAGGCGCTCAAGCTGACGGCCATCGGCAACCTGCTGTACTACCTGTGCCTGGCCAGCGCCATTCAGCGTACCGGCGCACCGGTGTCGACCATGATCATCGGCACCTTGCCGGTGGTGATCGCCCTCTGCGCCAATCTGTTTTACGGCCGGCACGACGGGCGGCTGGCCTGGGGCAAGCTGGCGCCGGCGCTGCTGCTGATCGTCTGCGGGTTAGCGTGCGTGAACGTCGCCGAGCTGCGCGGCAATACGCTGCCGGTCGACGGCTGGCGCTATCTCAGCGGCCTGGGGCTGGCCGTGTTGGCGGTGGCGTGCTGGACCTGGTTCCCGCTGCGCAACTCGCGCTGGCTGCGGGAGAACCCGACGCAGCGGCCGGCTACCTGGGCCACGGCGCAAGGGCTGGTGACGCTGCCGCTGGCGCTGCTGGGCTATCTGGCGGTCTGCGGCCAATTGGCGCTGAGCGAACCGGCGTTCGCCTTGCCGTTCGGCCCGCGCCCGGAGGTGTTTATCCCGCTGATGCTGGTCATCGGCGTGTTCTGCTCCTGGCTGGGGGCGCTGTGCTGGAACGAAGCCAGCCAGCGGCTGCCGACGGTGTTGGTGGGGCCGCTCATCGTGTTCGAAATTCTGGCGGGGTTGGCCTATACCTTTCTGCTACGCCAGGCCTGGCCGCCGCTGCTGACGCTGGCCGGCATCGTCTGCCTGATCGCCGGCGTGGTGTACGCCATGCGCATCAAGCCGCAGCCGGTGGTGGTGGCGCTGGAAGACAAGCAGGGGTGACGCCCGCCGCGAAGGCGGGCGCGAGGGTTAACGCTTGCTGTGGTGAATGATCTCTTCGGCCACGTTGCGCGGCGCTTCAGCGTAGTGGCTGAATTCCATGGTGTAGGTGGCGCGGCCCTGCGACATCGAACGCAGGGTGGTCGAGTAACCGAACATCTCGGATAGCGGCACCTTGGCGCGAATTTCCTTGCCGCCGCCGCCCGGAATCTCTTCCATGCCCTGCACCAGACCGCGGCGTGAGGAGAGGTCGCCCATCACGTTGCCGGCGTAATCCTCCGGCGTTTCCACCTCCACCGACATGATCGGCTCAAGGATCACCGGATCCGCCAGGCGGCAGGCGTCTTTGAAGCCGAAGATCGCCGCCATGCGGAACGCCTGCTCCGACGAGTCGACGTCATGGTAAGAACCGAAGGTCAGGTGCACCTTGACGTCCACCACCTGATAACCGGCCAGCACGCCGTTGTTCAGCGCCTCGAGCACGCCTTTTTTCACCGCCGGGATAAACTCGCCCGGAATGACGCCGCCCTTGATCTCATCGAAGAACTCGAAGCCTTTGCCGGGTTCGTTCGGTTCGACGGTCAGCACCACGTGGCCGTATTGCCCTTTACCGCCGGACTGGCGCACAAACTTGCCTTCCACGTCGGCCACCCGTTTGCGGATGGTTTCGCGGTACGACACCTGCGGCTTGCCGGTGGTGGTCTCCACCCCGAATTCGCGGCGCATGCGATCGACGATAATCTCCAGGTGCAGCTCGCCCATGCCGTAGATAAGGGTCTGGCCGGATTCTTCATCGGTGCGCACGCGGAACGACGGATCTTCCGAAGAGAGGCGCTGCAGCGCGATGCCCATTTTCTCCTGGTCGCCCTTGGTCTTCGGCTCGATCGCCTGGGCGATCACCGGTTCGGGGAAGGTCATGCGCTCCAGCGTGATGATGGCACCGGGATCGCACAGCGTATCGCCTGTGGTAACGTCCTTCAGGCCGACGCAGGCGGCGATGTCGCCGGCGTGCAGTTCGTCGATGTCCTTACGATCGTTGGCGTGCATCTGCACGATGCGGCCGATGCGCTCCTTTTTGCCCTTGATCGGGTTGTAAACGCTGCTGCCTTTGGCCAGCACCCCGGAGTAGACGCGCACGAAGGTCAGCTGGCCGACGAACGGGTCGGTCATCAGCTTGAACGCCAGCGCCGAGAATTTTTCATTATCGTCGGCTTTGCGGGTGATGATTTCATCATGTTCGCCGTGGCCCTCCATCGGCGGCACGTCGAGCGGCGAGGGCATCAGCTCGATCACCGCATCCAGCATGCGCTGCACCCCTTTGTTGCGGAACGCCGATCCGCACAGCATCGGCTGGATTTCGCCGGCGACGGTGCGCACCCGCAACCCGTGGACGATCTCCTCTTCGCTCAGCGGCACCTGGTTGAGGTATTTTTCCATCAGCTCTTCCGAGGCTTCGGCGGCGGCCTCAATCATGTTTTCGCGCCACTCCTGCGCCGAATCGCGCAGCTCGGCCGGGATCTCTTCGAAGCTGAAGTTCATGCCCTGCGAGGCTTCGTCCCACAGGATGGCCTTCATCCGCACCAGATCCACCACGCCGCTGAAGTGGTCTTCGGCGCCGATCGGAATAACGATCGGCACCGGGTTGGCTTTCAGGCGCTCGATCATCATTTTGCGCACGCGGAAAAAGTCCGCGCCGATGCGGTCCATCTTGTTGACGAACGCCAGCCGCGGCACCTTGTATTTATTGGCCTGGCGCCAGACGGTTTCCGACTGCGGCTGCACGCCGCCCACCGAGTCATAGACCATCACGGCGCCGTCCAGCACGCGCATCGAGCGCTCCACTTCAATGGTGAAATCGACGTGGCCGGGGGTGTCGATGATATTGATGCGGTGCTGCGGATAATTATGCTGCATGCCGTTCCAGAAGCAGGTGGTGGCCGCCGAAGTGATGGTGATGCCGCGTTCCTGTTCCTGCGCCATCCAGTCCATGGTCGCCGCGCCGTCATGCACTTCACCCAGCTTGTGGCTGACCCCGGTGTAAAACAGAATCCGCTCGGTGGTGGTGGTCTTGCCGGCATCGATATGCGCGGAGATGCCGATATTGCGGTAACGTTCGATAGGGGTGGTGCGAGCCATAATCAACCTTTCTTAGCCGCGTGAAGGAGAGCGGCTTAAACAGCATGGATAATGGTGATAATCCTCATAGGGTTATCTGCCGGATCGCAGAGCCTCGCTCTGGTCACAAACTAATCGTAGTTGAAGGCGTTGGTTTTTTTAAGCGATGGCTGTGATAGATGAAAGTTTGCAAGCAGGTGGAGGAAAGGGCGAAAAAAAAGGCCCGTAACGGGCCTGTTGTCGAGCGGCGAATTCGCCGTTATTTGCGTCCCAGCAAGAAGCCGAAAACGATGCCGACCGCCGCCGCAACGGCCACGCCGGCCAGCGGGTTGGCTTCCACCTGGGTTCTTACGCTGTCCGCTGCGTCTCGGGCGGCATAGCTGGCCTGGGAGGCGTATTTGCGCGCCGCGCCGCGCACCTGATGCTCCGGCGAATCGACGGCTTTGCCGAACGCTTCTTCTACCGCGCCTGCGGCTTCATTGGCTTTGTCTTCCGCTTTTCCAAACATGCTGCTCTCCTGTTCCTTGTGGGTTAACGAACCTTAAGCCTAGCAGGTGAACGGCACTTTTTGCAGCATTATGTGCGTTATAAGAGCAATCTGAGCAAAGAAACGTCTTGCCGGGCGCGCGGTGACGGCTTCACCCGCGCGGTTTTTTGTGTTCTATTGGCTAGCGGTTTAACCGAGTACCGTTAACCTTTGACCGATTCGTTGCGTTGAAAGGACTCCCCATGTCAGTACTGCGTATTCTGGCGCTGCTCGCCGCGACCGCCGCCGCATTGCCCGCCCAGGCCAGGCCTGCGGCTCACGGCGCGGCGGCCGAGAACGGCATTCGTTGGCAATCTTGTCTCAACAGCGGCTTTCAACGCTGGTTCGATGAGCCGCCGCCGCCGCCGCCGGGGCTGCGCTGCGGCTACCTTGAAGCGCCGCTGGTGTACGCTACGCCTCCTGCTCATGCGGCGCGGGCGGGCGAACAGACCGTGCGGCTGGCGCTGACCCTGCTGCCCGCTACCGGGCCGAAAAAGGGCAGCGTGGTGATGATCAGCGGCGGGCCGGGTCTGCCGGGCATTAACCCTTATTTAGGCAACGACGCCCACGTCGCCAGACTGCGAAAATCCTACGACATCATCGGTTACGATCCGCGCGGCGTCGGCCAATCGACGCCGAAAATCTCCTGCCAGCTGGCCGAAGGCGACGAAACCCCGTCACCGGACGACAACGACGTGGCCGGTGCGGAAAGCCAGACGCGCACCCTGATTGCCGCCTGTATCAAACAGACCGGCGCGGACGTGCTGCAACATATCGGCACCGACGAAGCGGTCAACGATCTGAACGCGATCCGCCACGCGCTGGGCGAACCGGGGCTGACGGCGGTGGCGTACTCTTACGGCACCAAGGTGGCGGCGCTGTATGCCGAGCGTTTTCCGAAGAAAACGCGCGCGCTGGTGCTCGACGGGGTGGTGGATCTGGCGGAGGACGATTTCACCCAGCGGCTGAACCAGGAGCGGGGCTTCCAGCAAAGCTTCCTGCGCTTCGCCGCCTACTGCGGAAAAACCGACAGCTGCCAGCTGGGTGGCGGCGCCAATCAGGCGCTGCAGCGCTATCACGCCTTGCTGCGCAAGCTGCATGAGCAGCCGTTCGTCACCGCGGCGGGTTATGAAATCTCCGCCGACGACGTGCTGACGGTCACGCGTTCGCTGCTGCTGTGGCCGGAGCGCTGGCACGAGCTGGCGACCGTGCTGCGCCAGCTTGATGCCGGCATCGCCGGGCAGCAGGTTTCCGATCTGATCGACGAAAGCTATTCGCCGGATGCCGATGACGCCCTGAACGTCATCACCTGCGCCGACGTCGCCAACCCGACGGCCGATCCGCAGCAGTTGCGCCGGCAGCGGCAGGAGATCAATACCGCCGCTTTGTATGCCCACTATCTGCCGCTGCACGAATACCCGCTGGAGATGTGCGATCTGTGGCCGTATCGCGGCAAAGATCGGCCGCACACGCCGGTGGCGTCCGCCGCGCTACCGCCGCTGCTGTTCGTCGCCCAGCGCTACGATCCGACCACGCCGTACCGCAATGCGCAGGTGATGGCCGCCGCCTTTAAAAGCCCGCTGATCACCCGCGAACGCGACGGGCATACGCTGGCGCTGAACGGCATCGACAGCTGCGTTGACGAAAGCGTAGTGGATTATCTGCTGGCGCCGAAAAAGCCGCGTCGCGACAAAATTTGCCGTTGAGGAGGCCGGGCGTTGGCCCGGTCTTAAGTGAGTCAACCGGCGAAAATATGCGCCTGGCCCATCACGTTGAGATTGACCTGAGAACCGGGCTGCAGGCCTTCGCGGCTGACGGTTTTGATCTCGATTTGCGCGCCGCCGGCGGCCATTTGCAGGTTGAGCGTAGAGACGAAGCCGGCGAAATCGATGCCGGTGATCACCGCCTGGCCGCGCTGCGCCGGATCTGACAAACCGATTTGAATCTGCTCCGGGCGCAGCATGATGCGCGCCGGGCCGCTGCGTTGCCGATCGTCGACGGCGATGCGCCCCAATGCGCAGTCGGCCCAGCCGTGCGCCAGTTCGGCGGTCAACACCAGCGTTTCGCCAAGGAAGCTGGCGGTCGGCTCATCGACCGGCCGCAGATAGAGATCTTGCGGCGCGCCCACCTGCGCCAGCCGGCCGTTGCGCATCACCGCCACCTGATCGGCGAACGACAGCGCTTCGCTCTGATCGTGGGTAACAAGAATCGACGCCACCTTGGCCTCCGTCAGCAGTTCGGCGACCGCTTTGCGGGTGGCGGCGCGCAGGCCGGTATCCAGCGCCGAGAACGGTTCATCCAGCAGCATCAAACGGGGCTGCTGCGACAGGGCACGCGCCAGCGCGACCCGCTGTTGCTGCCCGCCGGACAGCTCGTGCGGCCACAGCGCGGCCAAACGGCGATCCAGCGCCACCATCTCCATCAGCGCCTCGATGCGCCGCTGTTTCTCACGCTTGCTGCCTGTAAGGCCAAAACCGATGTTGCCGGCGACGGTAAAGTGCGGGAACAGCGCGCCATCCTGCGGAACGAAGCCGATGCCGCGCAGATGCGCCGGCACCCAGCCGCCGCCGTTGCCCATGGCTTGCCCCTGCAGCAGGATCTGGCCGCCGTCGGGAATTTCAAAGCCGGCGATGATGCGCAGCAAGGTGGTTTTGCCGGAGCCGGAAGGGCCGACGATCGCCGTGCGGCTGCCGGCGGCAACCTGCAGGTCGATGCGTTCCAGCACCCTGATGGCGTTATAAGATTTTTCGATACCGTGCAGTTCGAGCGTGCTCATAGTCCCGCCGTGCGTTTAGATTGAGAATAAAGAAGCCAGGTGAGCGGCAATGACAGCGCCACCATAATCAGCGCATAAGGCGCGGCGGCGACGTAGTCTATCTCGCTGGTCAGCGCCCAAAATCCGGTGGCCAGCGTCCGGGTGCCGTTCGGCGCCAGCAGCAGCGTGGCGGTCAACTCATTGGCGATTGCCAGGAACACCAGCGCCGCGCCTGCCGCGGCACCCGGCGCCGCCAGCCGCAAGGTGGTGCTCCACAGCGCCTGCGCCGGCGATTTGCCGAGGCTGCGCGCCACGTTTTCCAATTCCACCGGCGCCTGTGCGATGCCGGCACGCAGATTGATCAGCGCCCGCGGCATAAACATCAGCAAATAGGCCAGCAGCAGGGTGATTTCGGTTTGGTAAATCGGCCGGAAGCTGTGAATGGTGATGGTCACCAGCGCCAACGCCACCACGATGCCGGGCAGCGAGCTGGTTACGTAGTTACAGCCTTCCAGCACGCGGTACAGCCGGGCTGGATAGCGCACTGACAGCCAGGCCATCGGAATGGCACACAGCGTGATCAGCAACGCGCCGACGGCGGACAGCGACAGCGTTTGCCACAGCGCAGGCCACAGGTCGGCGTTGCGCCACGCCTCCCATCCGCCCAGCCACAGCCAGCGGGCCAGGGTGATGAAAGGCACGCCCAGCGCCAGCGCGGTCAGCGAAATCGGCAGCAGCAGCGCCAGCGCGGCGAGCGGCAGCGAAAGGCGACGCGGCGTTTGGCTGCGTGCGCTGCCGGAACCAACGCGGGCATAGCGCGCGCGGCCGCGGCTGAGAGCCTCAAGCAACAGCAGCCCGAGGCAGCACAGCACCAATACGCCGGCCAGCATGTTGGCCGCCGGGCCGTTGAAGGTCGACTGGAACTGATCGAAAATTGCGGTGGTGAAGGTATCGAAGCGGATCATGGCATACAGGCCATACTCCGCCAGCAGGTGCAATGCGATCAGCAACGAACCGCCCCAGACCGCCAGCTTCAGCTGCGGCAGCACCACGCGAAAAAACACCGCCGGCGGCCGGGAACCGAGCGAGGTGGCGACGTCTTCGATACCGGGATCCAGACGGCGCAGCACGGCGGCGGCCGGCAGGTAAATGAACGGGAAATAGGCGAGCACCGAGATGAAGACCCCGGCGCTCAGGCCGTGCATCGACGGCACCAGGCTGATCCAGGCATAGCTTTGCACAAAGGCCGGCACCGCCAGCGGCGCGGTGGCCAGTACCGCCCAAAGACGGCGGCCCGGCAGCGTAGTGCGCTCGGTCAACCAGGCCAGGGCCACGCCCAGCACGGCGCAGATCGGCAGCGTCAGCACCACCAACAGCAGGGTGTTCAACAACAGTTCCGCCACGCGCGGGCGGAAAACCAGAGCTTTGACCGTTTGCCAGCCGGTTTCAAACGCCACGCCGATAACGAATCCCAGCGGCAGCAGCGCCAGCAGCGACAGCAACACGGCGCTGGCCACCACGATCGCCCCCGGCCGCGGGTAACGGGGGGCAATAGAATAACGCCGCGCGGTCTGCGCGGCGTGGGTACTCAGGTTTGACATAACGATCAAAAACTCTCGGTTTGCCGGCCTGCCTTACAGCAGGCCCGCCTCGGTCATCAGTTCGACCACTTTTTTACCGTTCAGCTGCGCGGCGTCTACTTTCGGCGCGTCCAGATCTTTCAGCGGCACCAGTTTCGGGTTCGAGGCCGCGCCGACGCCGACGGCGTATTCGAAAGCGTTGTTGGTGCGCAGGATCTCCTGGCCCTGTTTGCCGGTGATCCACTTGATGAACGCCTGCGCCTGCTGCTGATGCTTGCTGGAAGCCAGCACGCCGCCGCCGGAGATGCTGACGAACGCGCCCGGATCCTGATGTTTGAAGTAATACAGCTTGATGTTATTACTGTTTTCGCCGGTTTTTGCGCCGTCCACGAACGGGTAGTAGTGATAGATCACGCCGCTGTCGACCTGGCCGGCATTGACCGCTTTCATCACCGTGCTGTTGCCCTTGTAGGCGGTGAAGTTGGTTTTCATCGCTTTCAGCCACTCTAGCGTTGCTTTTTCACCTTTCAGCGCCAGCAGCGCGCTGACGATCGCCTGGAAATCGGCGCCAGACGGCGAGGCGGCCCAGCGGCCTTTCCATTCCGGCTTGGCCAGATCCAGCAGCGACTTCGGCAACTGCGCGTCGGTCAGTTTGGCCGGGTTGTAGACGAACACGGTCGAGCGGGCGGCGATGCCGGTCCAGCGGCCGTGGCTTGGGCGATACTGCGGTTCCACCTGGGCCAGCGTCGCGGCGTCCAGCGGGGCGAACAGCTTGGCGTTATCCACCAACACCATCGCCGGGGAGTTTTCCGTCAGGAACACGTCGGCAGGCGAAGCGCTGCCTTCCTGCACCAACTGATTGCCCAGCTCGCTGTCGCCGCCGTTGCGCAGCGTGACCTTGATGCCGGTGTCTTTGGTAAACCCATCGACCCAGGATTTCACCAGGTTTTCATGTTGGGCGTTGTAAATGACGATGCCCTGGTCGGCGGAGGCCGCCTGAGCGCCGAAGGCCAGCATCATCGAGGAGGCGAGCAGGGCGACGGGGCCGAGAGATGAAATACGCAGCTTCATGCAGTTATCCTTTTTAGCGTTCGAATGAGGAAAACGAATATCGCCTGGCAAGCGCAAGCAGGCCGATTTTAGCCAAGAACATCAATAATGATAGTGAAAACGATTCGTATTAAATTATTTTTGACGATCGCTCACAAAATGAATTGCCTTAAGGATAAGTTAAGTTTCGGCTGGAATAATCTGTATTGATTGCCTGAATAGAATTGGGACATGTTATCTCACAGTGAGCGGCCAACCTGCCATCGCAGGCGGCCGCCCGTCAGGCTTGCTTCTTGTCACGCCGGCACAAACTCACCGTTGCCGACGCCGAAGAATTGCCCGTTGATGCTGCCTGCGTACTGCGGCGGATGAACCAAAGAGGTAAGCACCCGACCATTCTCCAGCAGCGTCAGGACGATCGAACCGGGGTTGATGGCCAATTGCAGGGTTAACGGAACGCCGATCAGATTTTCGGCATCGGGCACGGTGCCTTGCAAATAGATTGTCGGGATGTTGATGTTACCGTCTGAGCCGGTGCCGGTGGCCTGGCCGATAAAACGCACCGATGTACCGCTTGATGGGGCATTGGGACCAATATTGGCGAGCTGTGCGGAAATTTGCACGGTCTCCGCATGTGGCGCGCAGCCACACCCGCATCCACAACCCTGGAAGCTGAAGTAGCCGCAGATATTTTGTTGGCACCCGCATCCACACAAGGATTGCGGATGCACTTGCTGGTTGAACGCCGGTTTCAATTGCGGATGTTGGTTGAGCAGCGCCTGCCGGCTCTGCACTTCCGCGTTATAGGCGTCACGTGATTGTTTATTCAATGTTCTAGCCTGTTCAGGCGTAATATCTTGCAATGAAGGCATAGGTAAACTCCTGTGATTTTTGCTGAGTCAGTCTGAAGTGCATATCACGCTGAATCCGGTTAACCACCAGACAGGTAATTGCATCTGAATGGAAATAGTCATTGCCCTCGAAGGAAAACGGTATGGCAAGCAGACCGTTGCATCCTATCCTCACGGCAAGTTTTTATATTTCCGGTTTACTCTTTCGGTAATTATTTTTGATTCAATCATTCGCCAGTTATTGGTTTTATAACCGGCCGTAGCTTCATGTGTATCTCGAAGCCATTTAAAGGTAGTTAGGTGTTATGGAGATATCAAGAGGGGTTTTTAATGTTATTTTTAAATTGAAATGCTACTGATTTCTTCTGTCTATTATTTTGGTGTTAACTTTTTCTTGCAACCAATTAATTAATATGAATTAAGTGGTTATTGTATTTCATCTTGTTGATTTATATTGAATTGTTTTGTCATTATCTTTTTTTGTAAATATTCTCAGTGTATTCATGGAGGTGACGGGTAAGTGTGGGTTTTCATTTGACTTACATCAGTTCCTTGTCAACGCTGTAATGGCAATTAAGCTGTTGCAATGTTGACGTCTTGTTATCGATTGGCGTTCTTTTTCTTCAGTCTTTTCATATCGTTCTTCAGCATTTCGTTCAGGTATTAATAACACGGGCTGTCAACGCGAATGACGAATCATATTCAATAAGAAATCGTGAGAGAGGTACCTATGTCTAATGGACCGTTTTATACCAATCCTATCGTGGTCATCGATGTAGCTAATGATTGCGTGCATGTGGAGATGGCGATCGATGGAGGATTATACGAAAACGTGTTTCCGCTGTCGGTAGCGGCTAATGAACCCTATCCGAAATTGCTGGTGAATCTGGCGATCCAGGCACAGGCGAGCGGTAAATCCTTAATGGTGTGGGGGGAACCCGGCCCAGAGCCGGTTAAAGGCCTGCCGCTGTTTGGTATCACGACCGTGAACATCAAGTAGAGGACGGCAACGCACATTGTGTTTGAAAGCGAAAAGCGCGGTGAGGGATATTCCTTTGATAATGAAAGAAATTCAACACCGCTTTTGGTTATGACTCATAGCGATTAATGATTTAATTTATTCCACTGCCTCATTGCATATTGAACGCGATAAAACACTAATCAGGGATATCGACGTGAAATATTCATTTAATGGCAAGAAATTGGCTGGTTTAATCCTCCTGGCTTTTAACGCGGCGAACGCTCAGGCGGCCGAGGTGCCGGCGGGCGCTAAACTGGCGGAGGTGCAAGAGCTGGTGCGTGCCAACGGGTATGAGCCGGCGACGCTGGATCCGAATCTGGCCGAGAGCAATGTGGAGTTCTACATCTTTAACGATCTGTTCGAAGGGTTGCTGCGCGTCGGTAAAGACGGCGAAGCGGTCCCGGCGCTGGCGCAGAAGTGGGAGCATCAGGGCAACGTCTGGACCTTCCATCTGCGGCCGCAGGCCAAATGGTCGAACGGCGATCCGGTGACCGCCGACGATTTTGTCTACAGCTGGCGGCGCCTCACCGATCCGAAAACCGCCTCGCCGTACGGCAGCTATCTGGCTTCGGCCTACGTGCTGAATGCCACGGCGATCAACGCCGGCAGCAAGCCGCCGAGCGAGTTGGGCGTCAAGGCGCTGGACGCGCACACCCTGCAGGTGACGCTGTCGGAGCCCAACTCCTACCTGCTCAAGCAGTTGGTGCATTTTCCGGTCTTGCCGGTTAACCGCAAGGTGGTGGAGCGGTACGGCAAGAACTGGACTCAACCGGCGCATTTTGTCGGCAACGGCGCATTTCGCCTCAGCCAGTGGGTGGTGAACGAAAAGGTGGTGGTGGAGCGTAACCCGCAGTATTGGGACAACGCCAACACCGTGCTCAACAAGGTGACGTTTTTGCCGATACAGGGCTTCCCGGAAGTGGCGCGTTTTCGCGCCGGCGAGGTTGAGTTGGGGTATACCACGCCGCCGGAGCTGTATCAGCAGCTGAAAAAAACGCTCGGAGAGCAGCAGCTGGTGACCTATCCGCTGCTCTCTACCAGCTATTTCGCCTTCAACAACCGCCAGGCGCCATTTAACGACCTGCGGGTGCGCCAGGCGCTGAATCTGGCGCTCGACAAGGAGATTATCGCCGGCAAGGTGCTGGGATACGGCCAACAGCCGGCCTGGACCTTTACCCCAACGGGGGCGGGTGGCTATAGCCTGCAGCCCGGCGCTGCGGCCGGCTGGACGCCGGAACAGCGGCACGCCCGGGCGAAGCAGTTGCTGGCGCAGGCCGGTTTCAACGCCGAGAATCCGCTGCGCTTTACCGTGCTGTACAGCAACGACGCCACCATCAAGAAGATCGTCATCGCCGCCGCCGCCATGTGGAAAAAGAACCTTGGGGTAGAAGCCCGCTTGCAAAGCCAGGAGCGTAAAGTGACGCTGGATAATATCAACCGCGGGCAGTACGGCGTGGCCTTTACCCGCTGGCTGGCGGACTATAACGACCCGTCTACTTTCCTGAACGTGTTCCGTTCCGACAGCAGCGAGAACAGCGCCAAATACCATAACCCGGACTATGACCGCATTCTGCACCAGGCGACGGCGGCGCAGACGCCGCAGCAGGTGCAGCGCTACTTCCAGCAGGCCGAGGCGGTGCTGGCCGCCGATACGCCGGTGGCGCCGGTGTACTACGAGGCCAACGCCACGCTCATTAAACCCTACGTGAAGGGGATCGACTTTACCCGCCAGGGCGCCTTGTACGATAAAAACGTCTACCTTCTCGAGCACTGAGAAATAAAAAAACGGCTGATTTATATCAGCCGTTTTTATAGATTCGCGTTTAATAAAATTATCCTAAATACTCCATAAACGACGGGCAATCTTTTCTTCCCGCCGGATAAAACACCGCCTATACTGCGCCGGTAGTTTATATGCAGTATCTCGTTTGGCGAGGCTCCTATACAAACACAGGTTACTGATCTGACGACATCGAGAGATGCCCAAGGTTAAGACAGGCTTTATCGGATTAAGGTTCAGCCCAAAGTAACTTCCGAGCAACAATTCGGATACGTTGTATAGTGCTAAAACCTGGACGCGGAGATAGGCAGTCTGCACTCCCCCTCTGTGGTTACGCCCCTATGCGATTCGCTGTTGAAGTTCAAAACAGAAATAGGGACTGACAAAATGATAAAGTCACATCAACACTATTCTTCTCCGGCGCTGAGCGCGACTGAAACTCTCGACGAGACATCGGTCGCCGGTTATATGAACGCCGATTTTATTACCGTTCCCGCGACGATGACGGTCAATCATGCCCGGGAATATTTACTTTCACAGCTTAAAACGGACGAAATTCCCACCCGGGTATTTATTACCGCGGACGATTATCATCTGCGCGGCACGCTGTCGGTGAAAAAACTGCTGCAGTGCGACGAGCAGGATAAAGCGGTCGGCGTGATGATGGATCACAGCTATTTTCAGGTTTCACCCGACGACGATCGCAACGACGTGGCGCATCTGCTCGGCAAGGGCGGCCTGGACGTGGTGCCGGTCGTGGCGAACAACACGCTGGTCGGCGTGCTGGGGGAGCGAGAGATCGCCCGGCTGGTCGAGGCTGAAAACACCGAAGACGCGCAGCGCCAGGGCGCGAGCCTGCCGCTGGACAAGCCTTATCTGGAGACCAGCCCGTGGGCGCTGTGGCGCAAACGCTCGGTGTGGCTGCTGATGCTGTTCGTCGCCGAGGCTTACACCGGCAACGTGCTCAAGGCGTTTGAAGAGCAACTCGAAGCGGCGATCGCGCTGGCGTTCTTTATCCCGCTGCTGATCGGCACCGGCGGCAACAGCGGCACCCAGATCACCTCGACGCTGGTGCGCGCCATGGCGCTGGGCGAGGTCAGCCTGCGCAATCTTGGCGCGGTGATCCGCAAAGAGGTCACGACCTCGCTGCTGATCGCGGTCACCATTGGCCTGGCGGCCTGGGTGCGCGCCTGGATCATGGGCGTCGGCATGGAGGTGACGCTGGTGGTCAGCCTGTCGCTGGTGGCGATCACCGTGTGGAGTGCGATTGTCTCGTCGATCATTCCGATGCTGTTGAAACGGCTCGGCATCGATCCGGCGGTGGTGTCGGCGCCGTTTATCGCCACCTTTATCGACGGCACCGGCCTGATTATTTATTTCAAAATTGCCCAGTACGTTTTGGGGATTTAAATGGTTCCCGCTCTAAAAGGGCGGGAGTGTGACAAAAAAGAGGAGGACGTTAAAAAATATGGATACCGACCAACCCCGATATTTAACGCGAGGGGCTTTTATCGATAACATTTAACCTGAGGAAAAAACAATGGGAAACATGACTATTTTTATGGGATTCCTGGCAATGATCAGCTCACTGGGCCTGTTGGCGGCCTATATGAGCACCAAATGGGATGATTGATGAACGCAAAAGATCCGCCTAGATGCATCCTCCCCGTAACCGTTATTTATTATGGGGAGGATTTTTAGCGGCGCGCCGAACGCGCGGCCTGATACGGGAGTTGATAATAATGACGATTCTTATTCTGGGATTGCTCTACGCCATTTTAATGATCTCGGTGGGCGTTAATGAGATTTATTTTTATTCCACCGGAAAATCCAATTTTCTTACTAGCCTCATGCTGACATTCTCTGGCAGTATGCTGCTGATCGCCGTTGTCTGGCAATTATCCTCTAAAATAAAAAAATAAATCACCGTCCGAATGTGAGCAGCATAATGCAGAATGAAAAACAGGCCGTGGCCAGAAACTCGATGATCGCCAGCGGGTTACTGGCCACGGGCAAATTTGTCGCCGGCATTTTTACCGGCAGTATTGGCCTGATATCCGAAGGGATCCACTCTTTCACCGATTTTATCGCCACCAGCATCACCTGGCTGGCGGTGCGCATCAGCGATAAGCCCGCCGATGACGATCACCACTTCGGCCACGGCAAGGTGGAAAACCTGGCGGCGCTGTTCGAGGTGCTGCTGTTGCTGGGCGCCGCCGGTTGGATTGTCTATGAGGCGGGCAGCAGCCTGCTCGGGCAGCCGCATGAGATCGTCGCCGCGCCGGTGGTGATCGCGGTGCTGCTGATTTCCATCTGCGTCGATTTCTTCCGCGTGCGGGCGCTCAACCGCGTCGCCAAAGCGACCGACAGCGCGGCACTGGAAGCGGATGCGCTGCATTTCTTCTCCGACATGCTTTCGTCCGGCGTGGTGCTGCTGGGCATGGTGTTTGTGCTGCTGGGCTTTGGCCGCGCGGACGCCATCGCCGCGCTGATCGTCGCCGGCTTTATCTTTGTCGCCGCGATCAAACTGGGTAAACGCTCCTTCGATTCACTGATGGATGCCGCGCCGGCCGGGGCTACTGAGGCGATCCGCGCCACGCTGGCGCGTTTTCCGGCGGTGCTGGCCTGCGACAGCGTGCGCATTCGCAATGCCGGCGCGGTGCTGTTCGTCGAGATCACGGTGGCGGTGTGCCGCACCTTGCCGCTGGAGCGCATCGACGCGCTGAAGCGAGAGATCGTCGAGCGACTGCGGGAGCACTACGCCAGGGCGGAATTCACCGTCATCGCGGTGCCGCAGACCCGCAGCGATGAAGACATGGCGACGCGCATTCGGGCGATCGCCGCCAACCACGGCGCGCAGGTACAGAATGTGACCTTGCAGCAGCTGCCGACGCACATGGCGATCGGCATGGATCTGGCGGTGCCGGCCAACGCCAGCGTGGCGCAGGCGCATGATATCGCCACAGAGATAGAAGGGATCCTGCGTCAGGCGATCGGTGAAGACACCGAGATAGAGACGCACCTGGAGCCGCAGACGCCGCACTGGCTGACCAGCGAGGATGTCGATGCGACGGAGCTGGCCGATATTCGGCGGATCCTGCAGTCGGCGCTGGAGCAGGGAGAGAGCGTGCAAGACGTACACAACGTGCGCGCACGCAAGAGCGACGGCGGCATCATTGTCAATTTCCACTGCCGGGTGTCGCCGGCGGTCACCATCGCCGCCGCGCACGATGCGGTCGATCGGGTCGAGCGCCGGCTGCGCGCGCTTTATCCGGCCATCACGCGCGCGATAGGGCACGTCGAGCCGATCAAGCCCGGCATATGAATCAGCTCGGCCAACTGCGGGTAGAGCGCCGCGTTGGCCAGCAGCAACGGGTTGCCGCGCCGCAGCCCGTCGTTGTGCATAAAGTCATTCGCCACGCCGCCAGCTTCGCGCGTCAGCACCCACCCAGGCAGGCTGTCCCAGGCGTTCATGTGCGGTTCGTAATAGCCCAGCAGCCGCCCGGCGGCCACCTGGGCGGTCATCAACGCGCCGGAGCCGCTGCGCACAAACATCCCTCCCGCCTGCAGCAGGCGACAGAGAAAGCCGCTGAATTCCGCCGCCGAGGCGCGCGGGGAAATCCCGACGCCCATCACGCCATCCGCGACGCTGCGCCCGGCATGCACAGCGATCGGCTCCCCATTGAGAAAGGCGCCGCCGCCGCGACAGGCGCGGAACATTTCGCGGTGGTTGGGATCGTAGACCACGCCTATCGTCGGCTCGCCGTCGATCACCACGCCTATCGCGATACACCAGGTATGCAATCCGTTCAGGAAGCAGGCGGTGCCGTCAATCGGATCGACGACCCAAATACAGGCGGCATTCTCGCCGGCGCTGCCGCTTTCCTCGCCGAGAAACCCGTCCAGGGGAAAACGGCGGCTGATCATGCGGCGGATTAGCGCTTCGACGCGGCGATCGGCCTCGCTGACCACGTCCTGCAGCCCCTGTTTGAAGTCGATGGCCAGGGTTTGCCGCCGTTGATAAAAGCTGAAGGCGAGATCGGCGGCGGCGCGGGCGATCTCACGCGCGAAGCGGTAGCGCGCCTCGATGTCCCGTAGGGAAAGTGAAGTCATGGCGGCTCGATAGCAAAGAACGAATCGGTTAACCCTGCCATAAAAGGATGAAGGTAATGTGTCGTTCAGCGCGGCGGGGATGAAAAGCGCAGCTGCACGTCAAAAACAGGCCGCCGTTCGGCGGCCTGTGGGGTTAGCCCAGATTCAACCGGGCGGTGATGTCGGCAATCTCGCGGCGCCAGCGCGCCTGCAGCGCCGGTTTCTGGTGCTTGGGCTTGCGCGCCAGGTCGTCCTCCAGTTTGCTTTCGAGGGCCAACAGCGCGGCCAACAGCGCTTCTTCGTCTTCCAGCCGCTCGTGCGGCGTCGGACAGTCTGCGTTGGTCTTGCCCGCCGTCGGCAGCGCCGGCGCTTCGCCCGCCAGGCGTTGATACACCGGCGCCAGATCGTGCCACTCCTCCAGTTTTTGCTGGTCGATCAGCCAAAAGCGGTTGCAGCTTTGTTCGATCAGCATCCGGTCATGGGTGACCAACATGACGGCGCCGGCGAACTGGCGCAGCGTTTCCGCCAACTCTTCTTTGCCCGCCATATCCAGGTGGTTGGTGGGCTCGTCCAGCAGCAGCAACGAATGGTTGGCCAGCGTCAGGCCGACGAACAGCAGCCGCGAACGCTCGCCGCCGCTCAGCGAACGGATCTGCTGATGATGGCGCAGGTAAGGGAAGCCGGCGCCGATCAGCGCCATTTTCCGCTGTTCCTCGGTCAGCGGCGCAAACTGCGCCAGCGCTTCGCTCAACGTGTCTTCATCGCGCAGCTGTTGCAGGCTCTGATCGTAATAGCCGATGCGCACGCGCGGGTGGAAGAGCGCCGGGCGTTCCGTGGGCTGCTGATACGCCTGCCACAGCAAGCGCAGCAGCGACGATTTGCCGCAGCCGTTGCGCCCGACGATGGCGATGCGATCGCCGCTTTTCACCCGCAGATGTGCCAGGCTGAACAGCACCGGCGCCTCCGGCGCCGGGCGCACGGCCCATTGCGGCAGCGCCAGCAGGCGATCGGCGTCCAGCGCCTCTCCCTGCAGTCGCAGCCGCCACGGGCTGCCGGCGGTCAGGGTGGTCTGTTCTTCCTTCAACCGATCGACGTGCTTTTCCATTTGCTTGGCTTTGCGCGCCAGATCTTCGTTGTCATAGACCTTGCCCCAGGTCGCCAGACGTTTGGCGCTTTTTTCCACCCGGTCTATCTCTTTTTGCTCGGCCCGACGGCGGTGCTCGTCCGCAGCGTCCTGTTCCGCCAGCGCCTGACGCGCGGCGGAGCAGGGCAAGCGGAAAAACTGCAGCGTTTTGTCGCGCAGGATCCAGGTACAGTTGGTCACCTGATCGAGCAGATAGCGATCGTGCGACACCAGCACGAAGCTGCCGTTCCAGCTGCGCAAGAACTGCTCCAGCCACAGCAGCGTGGGCAGATCCAGGTGGTTGCTGGGCTCGTCGAGCAGCAGCAGATCGGGCTGACGGATCAGCGCGCGCGCCAGCAGCAGGCGGGTGTGCTGGCCGCCGCTGAGGGTGCCGGCGGTCAACGTCCAGCTCGCCGGTTCAAACCCCAGCTCGGCGAGCAGCGCTTCACAGCGCCAGCGTTCGCTGAGGTGTTGGCTCGCCGGAAGCCGCGCCAGCACCGCATCCAGCAGAGTGCAGGCGTGCAGCTCGGGCGGCAGGTGTTGTTCGATGCGCGCCATCAGGCATTGTTGTGACAATGTCACCGTTCCGCTGTGGATGGGCAGGGCGCCGCTGAGCAGTTGCAGCAGGGTGCTTTTGCCGCAGCCGTTGTCGCCGATCAAACCGATGCGATCGCCTTTTTTCAGGGTGAAGGAAATCTCGCTCAGCAGGACGCCGAACGCGTTGTCGTAACCGACAGATTGTGCAGACAGTAGTGTGCTCATTGCTTACTCAAGAGTTACAGGCATGACAATGCCTATCGTCAAACATCGCTGACGACAACCCGGTAAGCCGGAGGGAAGATCCTGGATTTTAGTAAGCTTCGCTCAAGCTGGGTTATCGCAGCACGATACCGGTAATGCTTGAGCGGCGACGATTACCAAAGAAGTGTGAGTGAAAAAACAATTCACACGTCAGCATAGTAAGTCTCCTTTTATTGGTTGCAGGTTAATCGGTGGCTGGAGTATAGAGCGCCTTGTGCCGTATCGCCAGTGTAAAAGCGCCTGAATAATCAGCAGGCTAAGGAGGGCGCGCGCGCGTGGCACACAATGGGAATAATTACTGTATTTCGGCCGACATTAAGCAGCTATTATAATTAGCGTTTATGGTTAAGCGACGGTTCATCCGCCGCCTGTTCGTCTGTCTATCAGATAATGATGCTGAGCACTGAATTTATGTTAAAGCCTCGCCCGTTCCTGCTGTTGTTGTTATTGCTGTTTGGTTTGCAACTGACGCCGTTCGGCGCCGTCGCCGCCGCCCAGGATGATCCCGCCGCCGAAAGCGCGCCCGATCCCGCTACGCAGCTGAAAGCCGCGCAAAAGCAGTTGGACAGCATGAAGCAGCTGGTTTCCAAAGCGACCACCGATACACAGCTCAGCAAACTGCGGCTGGCGACCGACGATCTGGTCGCCAGCATGGAAAAGCTCGCCACCGATCTGCAGCCCGAGCAGGACAAACTGAAAGCGCAGCTGGACGTCCTGGGGCCGGCCCCGGCTGCCGGCGCGCTGCCGGAAACCCCGGCGGTGGCCCAGCAGCGCAACGCGCTGAACAACAGCAAGAAACAGCTGGACGATGCGGTAAAACGCGCTCAGGCCATCAAGACCAGCGCCTTCGAACTCGGGCAACAGATCGGCGATCTGCGCCGGGTGGCGTTTAAAACCCAGCTGGCGCTGAATACCGGCAGCATTCTGGGCATCAAATTCTGGGCGCCGGTGCTGCAGCCGTCCGAAAATGACGTGCAGCGGCTGGATCAGTTCAACGCCGAGATGAAAGCGGCCTGGGATGCCAGTTGGCAGGACGAGTGGCGTTACGGCACGCTGGCGTTGTTGGCGCTGGCGGTGATTGTCTGGTCCTGGGGGCGCTATTTCTCCGAGCGTTTCCTCGCCTGGGTCAGCATCCGTTTCCTGCCGGACGGGCGTCTGCGCCGCAGCTTTATGGCGCTCGTCACCGTGGTGGTGACGGTGATCACCACCTCTATCGCGCTGAACCTGCTGTATTACGTCTTTGTTCGCGTGCAGCCGCTGCCGGTGATGCTGGAGGACTTCGCCGAAGGCTTTAACCGTCTGGGGATTTTCTGCGCGCTGATCGCCGGGCTGGGGCGTGCGGCGCTGTCGCTGAATCGCCCGTCGTGGCGCTTGGCTTCCATGGATAACGAGGTGGCCGCCGGGCTGCGTTACTTCTCGCCGCTGCTGGCCGGCCTGGCGTTGGCGTTCGGCACCGTGGAGCTGATCAACAACGTCGTCAGCGCCTCATTGGCCACCACCATCTTCGGCAACGGCCTGGTGGCGGGGCTGATCGGCATGGTGCTGCTGGCGGCGCCACTGCGCGGCCAGCGCATTCGGCGCCGGCTGGAACAGCAGGGCGCGCACCTGGAAAAACGCACGCTGGTCAGCGGGCTGGTGCACCTCGTCACCCTGGTCTGTTCGGTGGTGATCCTGTTTTCCCTGCTTATCGGCTACATCGCCTTCGCCCGCTTCCTGACCTACCAACTGATCTGGGTGGTGCTGGTGCTGATGGCGTTCTATTTTATGGTGCTGTTCGCCACCGATTTGTGCGCCGCGCTGTTTTCGCCGCAGACCGTCAGCGGCAAGATGCTGAAGAAAACGCTCAGCTTCAAGGATCGCCATTTGGAGCAGATGGCGATCATCACCACCGCGCTGGCCAAATGTTCGCTGTTGCTATTGATGATTGTCTCGCTGTTCAACGGCTCGTTCGGCAGCACCACGCCGGGTTCGCTGATGGAGAAAATCGTCTCCATCCTGACCGGTGAAGGCTTGCAGCGTTTCAACATCGTGCCCGGCAACCTGCTCAACGCCGTGATCTGCCTGGCGATCGGCATCTATATTCTGCGCGCGGTGCGGCGCTGGCTGGGATCTGAACTGCTGCCGAAAACCATCTCGGACGTCGGCATCCGCGCCTCGCTGGTGACGCTGTTCAGCAATATCGGCTATGTGCTGGTGATACTGATCACCCTGGCGGCGCTGGGCATCCAGTGGAGCAACCTGGCGTGGATCGTCAGCGCCCTGTCGGTCGGCATCGGTTTCGGTTTGCAGGAGATCGTGAAGAACTTTATTTCCGGCCTGATCCTGCTGACCGAGCGCCCGGTGAAGGTGGGGGATATGATCGGCATCGGCGGCGTGGAAGGCGACGTGCGGCGCATCAACGTGCGTGCCACCGAAATCCAGCTCAGCGACCGCTCCACCATGATCGTACCGAACTCGCAGCTGATCTCGCAGAACGTGCGCAACGCCACCATGGGCAACGCGCAAGGGGTGGTGACCATCGCGCTGACGTTCCCGACCGACATTGATCCGGAGCAGGTGCGCAATATTCTGCTTAACGCTTACCACGAATACGAAAACATCCTGGAAACGCCGGCGCCTTACGTGCGCTTCAGCCAGCTGGGGCCGGACGGCATTATCCTGAGCGTGACCGGCTATGTGCCGAGCCCGCGCATGGTTGGCGCGACCAAGAGCGAACTGCTGTTCAACATCCTCAAGCTGCTGCGCGCGCAGCGTGTCAGCCTGTCCAGCCCGCAGGAAGTGGTGTTTATGAAGCAGCAGGCGACGCGATATCAGGCCAACGAAGAGGAACACTCCTCCTAATTCAGCCCTGAGGCGGCGGGCCGTTAAGCGACGGCCCGCCGAATGCGGCTAGTACATCGACGGCTCCACCGATTGCGAACAGTCGCTGTTGGCGCTGGATTTGGTGCAGGTATAAGGCTCATTCGGCGAGGCCGAAGGCGCATTCGACGGGCCGCTACCGCCGCCGATGCACCCGCTCAGCATCAGCATCAAAAACACGAGAGTAATCTTCTTCATCTCACCGTCCTCCATTGCGATTCCTCCCTTAAGTATATGTCGGGAAAGCGAACGGCACCGCTCGCCGGTGCGATCTATACATCCTTCGATGCCTTGTTGGCGCACAACGTCGGCGAATGAGGAGAAAAAGATGCGAACTGACGACGAGTTGACCCGCTTCCAGGCAGGGCTGTGTCAACTATGACGGCGCGCGTCTGGCGGCGCTGCCGTGCGCCAGTCACTTCGCGTCGCTGCTGCGGCCGGCGTTGTTCAACCGTGCGCTGATGGATTTCTCGCTGGTGTAGACTTCAATGAGTGTTAAGAAGAACTATTCTTGGTATCGATAAATATTTCCAACTATAAATGTCTCCGCACATCGCCCAATCTTTAGGAACAAGACGGCGGTTTTTGCCGGTGTCAGGCCGGCTGGGGCGTGGCTGCTTCAGCAGTTTTTGCGCCAGACGAGCAACTGCCGTCAATACATTGATACACAAATATATTTTCCCTTGATGAATAAACAGGTGCTCGGGCCGCTAAAACTGGCAATAATAGGTTGGTCGGCCGCTTATCTTCTCCTCATCGTCGACGGTTGTGACACGAACAGATTGTCACCTTACACAGCAGAAGTCTCTGGATCCAAGATGCAAACCACCTCGTTGTCCGATACCCGGAAAATCTGGCCCGCACTCACCGTCTTTTTGTTGGTGTTCGCGGCTTGCCTGCTGGGCATCGTCAGCCGTCCCGTCGGATTTTTGGCGGTATTCTGGCCGGTCAACGCCGTACTGCTGGCGGTTCTGGTGCGCTGCCCGCAGTGGGCTACGCGCGCCGGCTGGGGCATGGCGGTGCTGGGGTATCTGGCGGCGGATCTGCTGACCGGCAGCTCGCTGCAAAAGGCGTTGCTGCTGAACGCCGCCAATCTGACCGGCGTGGTGGTGGGGTATCTGCTGTTCATGCGGCTGTCGCCGCCGGCTCGCATGCTGCAGCGCGGCGCCTCCAGCATGTACCTGTTCGGTATTTGCCTGGCCGCCGCCGCCGCGACCGGTGTGGTGGGCGCGGGAGTCTCGCAGTGGCTGTTCGGCAGGCCCTATTTAACCTCGCTGGCGCTGTGGTTCTCGTCCGAATTCACCAACTACGTCACGCTGATGCCGTTTATTCTGGTGTTTCCCGCTGATTGGCGCTATCGCCTGCGCGTGGCCTGCGCCATGTTGACGCAGCGCAGCCAATGGCCGCAGGCGGGGCGGAAAATGGCGGTGTTGGCGCTGCTGGCGCTGGCGGCGGTCTGCAGCGTGCTGATCGGCGGCCCCGGCGCGGTGATCTTTCCCATGCCGGTGCTGCTGTGGCTGGCGATGTCCTTTTCGCTGTTCAGCACCATGATCGCGGTGCTGGTTTATGTGCTGTGGTGCCATCTGGCGATCGATTTCGGGTTGCTGAGCACCACGCTCGACATGAAGGTGCTGCAGAACACGGTATCGATGCGTTTGGGCATCGCGCTGCTGGCGCTGGGGCCGATTGCCGTCGCCAGCATGAACTATGCGCGCAACGCGCTGTTGCGCACGCTGGAGCACGTGGCGAGTCACGATGCGTTGACCCACGTGCTGACGCGCAATGCGTTTATGCAGCGCGGCGAGCGAGTGATAGACCAGAAAGGCGAGCTGGTGTGCGTCATGATGCTCGACATCGATTACTTCAAATCGATCAATGATCGTTTCGGCCACGCCGGTGGCGATCAGGCGCTGATGGCGTTTACCCGTGCGATTGCCGCCGATCTGAGCGTCGATGATCTGTTCGGCCGCATGGGCGGGGAAGAGTTCGCCATCGTCTCGACGCTCGGCCAGCCGCAGCAGGGGGTGCAGCTGGCCGAACGGCTGCGGCAACGCATTGAGGCGGAATCGATCACCATGCCGGCCGGCCATCCGCTGCAGATCACCGTCAGCATCGGCATGGTAACCTGCCCGGGCGGTTCCGGCCACAGCCTGGCCGACCTGCTCAAACTGGCGGATCTGGCGGTATACAAAGCGAAAAACGCCGGCCGTAACCGGGTCGCCACGCCGGAATCTTGCCCGCCGAACGATCCTGACCGCTGAACTTCCGATCCGTGCCGCACGCCCGCCGTCTAAACTGGTAGGGGGCGCGGACTACTTTGCCCGCGCTGAACCGACTGTCCTTAATCAGACAAGAGGATATCAGAATGAAATACGTAGATGGGTTTGTGGTGGCGGTGCCGGCCGCCAATAAGGAGGCATATCACCGGTTGGCGGCCGCAGCGGCGCCGCTGTTTAAAGAGTTTGGCGCCACGCGCGTCGTGGAGTGCTGGGGCGATGATGTGCCCGACGGCAAACTTACCGACTTTCGCGGCGCGGTGAAGGCGCAGGAAGGCGAAGTGGTGGTGTTCAGCTGGATAGAGTACCCCTCCAAGGCGGTGCGCGACGCCGCCAACGAGAAAATGATGAACGATCCGCGCATGAAGGCGCTGGGCGAGATGCCGTTTGACGGCAAGCGCATGATCTTTGGCGGGTTCGCGCCGATCCTCGATACCTGAAGGAGGCGCAGATGGCCAGAATTACGCAACATCTGTGGTTTGAAAAAGACATGGAGGCGGCGCTGAATTGCTATGTCGCGCTGATCCCCGGTTCGTCCGTGAACTGGTTTTCCGATCTGCCGGCGGATACGCCGAGCGGCCCGGCCGGCAGCGTGAAGCTGGCTTCCTTCACCCTGGGCGACCAGCGCTATGCGGCGATCGAAGCCGGGCCGTTGGATCCGTTCAACCACAGCTTCTCCGTGATGGTGGAATGCGACGATCAGGCGGAGGTCGACCGGCTGTGGGACGCGTTGTGCGTGGGCGGCGAGGCGGAGCAGTGCGGCTGGCTGCGCGATCGCTGGGGGTTGTGCTGGCAGATCGTGCCGCGGCGCCTGACCGAACTGATGAACGATCCTGACGCCGCCCGCGTGCGGCGGGTCACGGAAGCGATGCTGCTGATGGGCAAAATCGACATCGCCGGCCTGGAAGCGGCGGCGCGGGGTTAGCGGATAAAAGATGCATCGAGAGCGCAGCACTTAACGCATCGGCGCTGGTTTCCCTCGGCATTCCCGGCGGCATCGCCGCGAAAACCGGCGGTGCGCCGATTTTGCCGGGCGTGGCGGGTATTCTGATCTGGTTTGGCGTCGCGGCCGGGTAGCGCCGCGCTTGCATCAATCTGTTGCATCTCAAGCTCAGTATTTATCATTTGTCAGCCGCCGGCGTTCGCGGCATGGTGACGGCAACGCCAAATCAGTCAGGGACACTTATGCAAAAATCACAGATTCAACCGTGGGTTGCGCAGCACCCGCTGTTGCAACGAATGGTCGCCCTCGAGCCTATCACCTGGTTCAATCCGCGCGCGACAACGCTGGCCGCAGGCTTGCCCCATGTCGGCCTGACCGCCGCCGACGTCGCCGCCGCGGAGCAACGCCTGGCGCGCTTTGCGCCTTATCTCGCCGTGGCCTTCCCGGAAACCCGGCCGACAAAGGGGATCATCGAATCCGAGCTGGTGGCGATCCCCGCCATGCAGCAGGCGTTGGACCTGCGCTATGGGCTGCGGCTTGGCGGGAAGCTGCTGCTGAAAAAGGACAGCCATCTGCCGATCTCCGGCTCAATCAAGGCGCGCGGCGGCATTTACGAGGTGCTGACGCATGCGGAGACGCTGGCGCTGGAGGCGGGGCTGCTGCAGATCGGCGACGACTACGCCCGGCTGTTTTCCGACGAGTTTCGCCAGTTCTTCCGCCAGTACCGCATCGCCGTCGGTTCGACCGGCAACCTGGGGCTCTCTATCGGCATCATCAGCGCCCGACTGGGGTTTGACGTCAGCGTCCACATGTCGGCGGATGCGCGGGCGTGGAAGAAGCAAAAGCTGCGCGACAACGGCGTCACGGTGGTGGAGTACGCCGAAGATTACGGTGTGGCGGTCGAGCAGGGGCGCAAGCAGGCGGCGAGCGATCCGCGCTGTTTCTTTATCGATGATGAAAACTCGCAAACCCTGTTTCTCGGCTACGCGGTGGCCGGCGGCCGCCTGAAGCGGCAGTTTGACCAACAGGGCATCGTGGTGGACGCACAGCATCCGCTGTTCGTGTATCTGCCGTGCGGCGTCGGCGGTGGGCCGGGCGGCGTGGCGTTTGGCCTCAAGCTGGCCTTCGGCGACCATGTTCACTGCGTTTTCGCCGAGCCGACCCATTCGCCCTGCATGTTGCTCGGCGTTTACAGCGGGCTGCACGACGGCATTGCGGTGCAGGATCTTGGCATCGATAACCGCACCGCGGCGGACGGGCTGGCGGTGGGACGCGCCTCCGGCTTTGTCGGCCGGGCGATGGAGCGCCTGTTAAGCGCATTCTACACCCTGAGCGACGAAGAGATGTTTGCGCTGCTCGGGCTGTTGGACAAGCACGAGCATATCCAGCTGGAGCCGTCCGCGCTGGCCGGCATGGCCGGGCCGTGGCGCGTTGCGGCCCAGGCGCGGCAGCTCAGCGAGCAAGGCATCAGCACAGAGAGCCTGGCGCAGGCGACGCACCTGGTGTGGGCGACCGGTGGCGGCATGGTGCCGCCGGCGGAAATGGCGAAGTACCTCGCCGCCGGGCAGGCGTCTCTGAGTCAATAAGGGCGTTTCTTGCGCTCGCTCCCTTTTTAGGGGGCGAGCGCCGTTCGAAAAGCGTCTGTGCCTTCAGGCCGATGGTCAGCGCCAAACAGGGCAGTGGCAATGTTTCTGAAATGTTAATTGAATCACAAACCCTCATTCTGTGGTAACGGCAAAAATAACCCCATCCCATTAATAGTAAATAAAATTATTTTATTTACCGTCCTCTGATGTTCGTTTATCGCACGCTTATTGTTTTAACAATATTGAAGCATTTGCCGTGGGGTGGTTTGATTTAATTGTCGATTAACGAACTATGTTCCGATAATCGCACAAATTAACCCTCTTGCCGGTACGCAGCCGGCTGTTCTGTGCGGTGAGGGTTGCCGCACCCCCTGAGGAGCAAGCCATGCCACACGATAACAACGTAGAAATCCGAGGGTTTATCGATGACCAGCCATTTTCTCGCTACCAGTGGTTGATACTGGTTTTGTGTTTCTTGGCGGTAGCGCTGGACGGCTTCGATACCGCCATTATCGGTTTCATTGCCACGTCGCTGGTGCAGGAATGGGGAATAGAAAAAACCTCTCTGGGGCCTGTGATGAGCGCTGCTTTGGTCGGCCTGGCGGTGGGCGCGTTGGCCGCCGGGCCGTTGGCGGATCGCATCGGGCGCAAGAAAGTGCTGGTGATCTCGCTGCTGCTGTTCGGCGGCTTCAGTCTGCTGACCGCCTTCGCCGGCTCGCTGTCGACGCTGACGCTGTTGCGTTTCCTGACGGGGCTGGGATTGGGGGCGGCCATGCCCAATGCCGCCACGCTGATGTCGGAATATGCGCCTCAGCGCTGCCGGGCTCTGATGGTGAATCTGATGTTTTGCGGTTTTCCTCTCGGCTCATCGCTGGGCGGCTTTTCTTCCGCCTGGCTGATCCCGCATTTCGGCTGGCAGAGCGTGATGGTGCTGGGTGGCGTTATGCCGCTGCTGCTGGCGCTGGTCTTGATCGCTGCCTTGCCCGAGTCCGCGCGCTTTATGGTTGCGCGCGGCTATGCCGCAGAACGCATCGCCAAAGTGTTGAAGCGCATTGCGCCACTCCCAAAGACGCCGCATTTCATGTTGCAGGAAGAGGGGCAGATAAAGGCGGCCTCGCCGCTGGGGATGATTTTTTCCCGTCGCTATCTGCTGGGCACCTTGATGCTGTGCCTGACTTACTTTATGGGGTTGATGATTTTCTATCTGCTGACCAGTTGGCTGCCCCTGTTGATCCGTGAAACCGGCGCTTCCGTCACGCAGGCGTCGCTGATCACCGCGCTGTTTCCGCTCGGCGGGGGGCTTGGCGTATTGATTATCGGTTGGTTGATGGATCGCATGAACCCGCACAAGGTGGTGGCCGTCGGCTATTTGCTCACCGGCCTGTTCGTCGGCATCATCGGCTTTGTCTATAGCTACCCGCCGCTGATGGCGATCACGGTGTTCATCGCCGGCACCTGCATGAACGGCGCGCAGTCATCCATGCCGGCCCTGGCAGCCGGATTTTATCCCACCCAGAGCCGGGCGACCGGCGTGGCATGGATGCTCGGTCTTGGGCGTTTTGGCGGCATTCTGGGGGCGATGAGCGGTGGTGCGCTGATGCAGATGCAGCTGTCGTTCAGCACCATATTCACACTGCTGGCCATCCCGGCGCTGATCGCGGCGCTGGCGTTGATCGCCAAGCACCTTTCCGGCTACCCGGCGCTGCCGGCGCCGCTCAATAAAAATGCTGTGAGGGAATAATACTATGCGCACACAGGTTGCGATAATCGGCGCCGGACCGGCCGGCTTGATGTTGTCTCATCTGCTGCATCTGCATGGCGTGGAATCGGTGGTGTTGGAAACGCGCAGCCGGGCGGCGGTGGAATCGACCATTCGCGCCGGGGTGCTCGAACAAGGAACGGTCGATCTGCTCAACCAGGTCGGATTGGGAGAGCGGATGCGGCGGGAAGGGGCGCGGCATCAAGGCATCCGGCTGGCATTCGGTGGCCGTCAGCACCGCATCGATCTGGCGGGATTGACCGACCGCGCCGTCACCGTTTATGCCCAGCACGAAGTCTTGAAAGATCTGATCGCCGCGCGTGTGGCGGCGCAGGGGCAACTGTTTTTCGAGGTGGAGCAGGTTGAATTGAAGGCGCTGGACAGCGCGCAGCCCGAGGTTCACTACCGTCACGCAGACCAGCCGCGCCGGCTCCGCTGCGACTTCGTCATCGGATGCGACGGATTCCACGGCATCAGCCGCGCGGCGATGCCCGGCGGGCTGCGGCAGGATTACACCCGCATCTATCCGTTCGGCTGGTTCGGCATTCTGGTCGAAGCGCCGCCCTCCAGCGATGAGCTGATCTACGCCTGCCATCCGCGCGGCTTTGCGCTGATCAGCACCCGTTCGGCCGGCGTACAGCGCATGTATTTTCAGTGCGATCCGGCGGAACAGGTCGATCAATGGTCGGACGACCGCATCTGGCACGAACTGGAACAGCGGCTGGAAAACCATGAAGGCTGGGCGCTGAAAAAGGGCCGTATCTTCCAGAAAAACGTGGTCGGCATGCGCAGCTTCGTTACAGAACCGATGCGCTACAGACGCCTGCTGCTGGCGGGCGACGCGGCGCATATCGTGCCGCCGACCGGCGCCAAAGGGCTGAATCTGGCGATGGCCGATGTCTGCCTGTTGTCCCAGGCGCTGGAAACGTTTTACCGGCGAGGCGACTGGCAACGGCTGGACGAGTACAGCGACACCGCCTTGCAGCGGGTCTGGCGCGCAGAGCATTTTTCCTGGTGGATGACCCACATGCTGCATACCCGTCGGGACGACACGCCTTTCGAGCATCGGCTGCAACTGTCAGAATTGCAGTACACGGTGAAATCGCGCAGCGCCATGACGATGCTGGCGGAGAATTATGTCGGGGCGCCATTCCCGGCACTATAAGCGAAAATGCCCATGCCGTGAGGCATGGGCGGCGTGCGGCGAGCAGGGCCACCTGATTGCCTGCGTGCGGTTACAGCTGTTCGCCGTTGCTGGCGATCACCCGGCGGTACCAGTCGAAGCTCTTCTTGCGTGAGCGCTCGAGCGTGCCGGTGCCGTCGTCGTGTTTGTCGACGTAGATGAAGCCGTAGCGTTTGCTGTACTCGCCGGTGGTGAACGACACGCAGTCGATGCAGCCCCACGGCGTGTAGCCGATCAGGTCTACGCCGTCTTCAATCACCGCTTTCTTCATCTCTTCGATATGGGCGCGCAGATAGTCGATGCGGTAGTCATCGTTGATCTGACCGTCCGCTTCCACCTTGTCGAAGGCGCCGAAGCCGTTCTCCACGATAAACAGCGGCTTCTGATAGCGCTCATACAGCACGTTCAGCGAATAGCGCAGCCCGACCGGATCGATCTGCCAGCCCCAGTCGGAGGCTTTAACGTGCGGGTTTGGCACGTTGCCCGGGAAGCCGAACATGCCGTCGCTGCCGTCCACCGCGTTAGCCTGCAGGGCGTTGCTCATGTAATAACTGAAGCCGATGTAGTCGGTGCAGCCCTCGCGCAGGATCTGCGCGTCCTGCGGCTGCATCTCTATCTTCAGCCCTTTGCGTTCCCAATCGCGCAGCAGGTAGCTTGGGTAGTAGCCGCGCATCTGCACGTCGGTATACAGATAGCGTTGGTGCATCGCCTCGACGGCGTACATCACGTCGTCCGGCTTGCAGGAGTACGGGTAGAACGGCACGCAGGCCAGCATGCAGCCGATCTTGAATTCCGGGTTGATCTGATGGCCGAGTTTGACCACCTGCGCGCTGGCGACGAACTGGTGGTGCAGCACCTGATACAGCGCCTGTTCCGGGTTGTCTTCCCGGGTGTAATCCACGCCGGAGCAGCAGTAGCCGAACAGCGGATAGCGGTAGTTGCTCTGGTTATTGATCTCGTTGAAGGTCATCCAGTACTTCACTTTTTCGCGGTAGCGGCGCATCACCACCTCGCTGAAGCGCACGAAGAATTCCACCACCCGGCGATTTTTCCAGCCGCCGTAGGCCTTCACCAGATGGTAAGGCATTTCGAAGTGGGACAGGGTGATCACCGGCTGGATGCCGTATTTCAGCAGTTCGTCGAACAGGTCGTCGTAAAACTGCAGGCCGGCTTCGTTCGGCGCCGCTTCGTCGCCGTTCGGGAAGATGCGCGTCCAGGCGATGGAGGTGCGGAAGCATTTGAAGCCCATCTCGGCGAACAGCGCCACGTCCTGCTTATAGCGGCCGTAGAAATCCACCGCTTCGTGGTTGGGGTAGCGATAGCCGTCGAGCACGCCGTCGGTCATCACGCGATCCACGCCGTGCGAGCCGCCGGACAGCACGTCGGCGATGCTGGGCCCTTTGCCGCCCCGATCCCAACCGCCTTCAACCTGGTGCGCGGCGACCGCGCCCCCCCACAGAAAATCCTTCGGCAACTGTTTCATCGTCAATGTCTCATCGGTTTATTTAATGAAGGGTAATAACGCTGCGTTGAGAATAGAGTAGCAAGAGCGAAAGAAATGTCACGATATAACAAATCACCGTGGAAAGTGATTTGTCACAATAAAAAAACAGCCTGTTTTATTTGGCCGAATTAATATGCCCAAGCCGTTTGCCGATGGTTTCAATAATGTAAAGCACGGGGATCTGCGTGGTGATATTGTGATGCCCGCCGATCAAATGCTGCGGAACGTGGTAGGAGAGGTTGAAGTCCGCCAGCCGCGCCAGGGAAGAGGTTTCGTTGTTGGTAATGCTGATGATCTTGCAGTGGTGCAGGCTGAACTGGCTGGCCAGCCGCAGGATCTCTTCGGTTTCGCCGGTAACCGACAGCACGATCGCCACCGCGTTTTTATACATATCGCTGTTGACCGGATAATAAGGATCGTCGATGTGAGTGCTGAATTTCCCGACGTTGGAAAAAAAACGCGCGCCATATTTCCCCAATGCGCCTGAGGTGCTGATGCCGACGAAAATAATTCGCTCGGCGGCGGCGATATGCTGCACCGCCTGATCGATCAGCTGATTAAACTCATCGTTGCTGACGCTTTTAAAAAAGCTGAGGATTTCGCCGATGCCGGAATCGACCGGCGGCGCATCGCTCTGTTCGAGATACAGCTTGAAACGGATGCGAAATTCCGAATAGCCGTCACAGCCCATTTTCTTGCAAAACCGCAGCACGGTGGTGGTGGACACGCCGGCGGCCTCGGCCAGCTCGCGGATGGTCATGTACATCACTTGATTCTTGTGTTTGCTGACGTAGTTATAAACCATCAGCTCCAGGGCGTTGAGCTCGGCGATTGCTTTATGGGTAAACATGAGTCGATCCGGCGGCTGAAAACGGGAAGCTTATCTGCGGCTTAACATAGCAAAATTCACCGCCGCTGGCACTGCCGGGCAAAAAGAAAAGCCGCACCAGTCAGGCGCGGCCCAGGGTTCACGACGAACAAATAAAGCAAAACGTTCCGGAAGACATGTCATGAAAACGCGTTTCATCACACCGGGTTAGCATAAGTCAGCGGATCCCGGCGGCAAAATGCCGGTTTCTGCTTTCTAAAGTGAAAGATCGGCAAAGTTATGGCGCCGAGGCCGCGTTGACGAACGCCAATAATCGCGGCGCGCAATCATAAAACCGGGCTTATCTATAGGAAATTTATAGAAAATACCCACTTTTCGTTAAAGCCATGACGGCTACATTCCCTTAACATTATCAAGTCTTTTGATGATAATTATTAGCACGCTGAGCAATTATTCGTCGCAGTGATGTTACGGATTAAATCCGTTTGTTTAAGGGATAGTTTCACCATGGAAATCAATGTTAATGGCCGGGTGGTTCCACTCGGCGATATCTCACCCGAGACCCCGCTGCTGTATGTTTTACGCAACGATCTGCAATTGAACGGCCCCAAATACGGCTGCGGCCTGGGGGAGTGCGGCGCCTGCACGGTGCTGATCGACGGCGTCGCCGCACGCTCCTGCTCAATGCCGCTGTCCGCCGTAGGAAACAAGTCCGTCACCACGTTGGAAGGCCTGGGCAGCGCGGAAGCGCCGCATCCGGTACAGCAAGGGTTTATTGATGAGCAGGCGGCGCAGTGCGGTTACTGCGCCAACGGCATGATCATGACGCTGGTCGCGCTGTTCGAACGGGAGCCGCAGGCCGACGAACAAACCATCAAGAAAGAGCTGGCCTACAACCTGTGCCGCTGCGGCACGCATATCGAGATCTTGCACGCCGCCGAGCGCGCCCGCGATCTGCTGGCCGCGCGGAGGCAAGCATGAGCCGCCTCGAACTGACCCGCCGCCAGCTGCTGCAGGCCGGCGGTGTGGTGATGGTCAGCAGCCTGCTGCCTGCGCCATTGAGCGCCTTCGCCGCCGAGTCGGTTGCATCGCCCGCCGATCTGCCGCTGGATCGGGTGGACAGCTTTATCAGCCTCAGCGCCGACGGCCGGGTGACGGCGTTCAACGGCCACGTCGATCTGGGCACCGGCATTCGCACCGCGCTGGCGCAGATCGTCGCCGATGAAATTTGCGTGCCGTTTGATCACGTCACGATGATCCTTGGCGATACGCAACGCACGCCGGATCAGGGGCCGACCATCGCCAGCGCCACCCTTCAGGTGACCTCAGTGCCGCTGCGGCAGGCGGCGGCGCAGGTGCGGCACCTGCTGACGGCGCTGGCGGCCAAAGCCTTCGAACTGCCGGCCGAACAGCTGACGGCGGCGGCGGGGCAGGTATTTGTGACCAGGAACCCAGGGCGATCGCTGAGCTATGCGCAGCTGGCGAGTGGACAAAATCTGCACGTGATGCTGGATAAAAACGTGCAGTTGAACAGCGAACGGCAGAACCACTATGTGGGCCGCGCCGTGCCCCGGGTCGATATTCCGGCCAAGGTCAGCGGTGGGCTGACCTACGTCCACGACCTGCGCTTGCCCGGCATGCTGCATGGCCGCGTGGTGCGCCCGCCATACGTAGGCGCCGACAGCAGCGCGCCGTTGGGCGGCGGCCTGCTGTCGGTGGATGAAAGCTCGATCGCGAACCTGCCGGGCATCGTGAAACTGGTGGTGATCAACGATTTCATCGGCATCGTGGCCGAGCGCGAGGAGCAGGCGATCGCCGCCATGCGCCAACTGAAAACCGAATGGAAACCCTGGGCCGGGTTGCCGGATCTGTCGCCTCCAGCGCTGCCCGCCGCGCTGGAGGCCAATCCGAAAACCGACCGCGTGCTGCGCGACGACGCGGGCACTGACGCCGCGCTGGCATTGCTGCATACCGAAGTGCAGGCCGACTATGTCTGGCCTTACCATCAGCACGCCTCGATCGGCCCTTCCTGCGCGGTGGCGGAAGTCAAAGACGGGCGGGCGCAGGTGTGGTCCGGCACGCAAAACCCGCACGATCTGCGCAAAGACATCGCCAGGCTGCTCGAGCTGCCGCCTGGGCAGGTGCACATCACCCACATGGAGGCCTCCGGCTGCTATGGCCGCAACTGCGCCGACGACGTCTCGGCGGATGCGGCGCTGCTGGCGCGGGCCACCGGCCGGCCGGTGCGCGTGCAGCTGATGCGCGAACAGGAATCCGGCTGGGAGCCGAAGGGCACCGGCCAGCTGATTCGGGTGCGCGGTGGCCTCGACGCGCAAAACCGGGTGGCGGCCTACGAATTGAAAACCAGCTATCCCTCCAATAATGCCGTGACCTTGCCGCTGGTGCTGACCGGCAAAGTGGCCAACCGGGCCGACGTGCAGCAGATGGGCGATCGCACCGCCATTCCGCAATACGAGTATCCGCACATGCGGGTGATCTGCCAGGACGCCGCGCCGATCGTGCGGGCTTCGTGGATGCGCGGCGTTTCGGCGCTGCCCAACGTGTTCGCCCATGAGTCCTGGATCGACGAGCTGGCCTGGCGCGCCGGCGAGGATCCGATCGCGTTTCGTTTGCGCTATCTGAACGATCCGCGCGCGGTGGCCTTGATTGAAGCCCTGAAACGGCAGGCGAACTGGCAAGACGGCCCGGCGCATCGCTCGCGCGCCGCCGGCGCCGAAGTGGTGAGCGGCCGCGGCTTCGCCTATGCGCGCTATTTTCACAGCAAATTCCCCGGCTTCGGCGCCGCCTGGGCGGCCTGGGTGTGCGATCTCAGCGTCAACCGCCGCTCCGGGCAGATCACGCTCGATAAAATCTTCGTGGCGCATGACTGCGGCCGCATGATCAACCCGGCCGGGGTGCGCCATCAGGTGCACGGCAACGTCATCCAGTCCGCCAGCCGGGTGCTGAAAGAGTTCGTGACCTTCAACAAGACGGGGGTGACGTCATTGGACTGGGGCGGCTATCCGATCCTGCGTTTCGACGAGCTGCCTCAGATCGATATCCAGCTGATCGATCGCCCGGAGGAAGCGCCGATGGGCGCCGGAGAATCCGCCTCGGTGCCGAGCGCGGCGGCGATCGGCAACGCGCTGTTTGACGCGCTCGGCGTGCGGCTGCGCGAGGTGCCGTTTACGCCGGCGCGGGTGCTTGCCGCGCTGCGCGCCCAGGCCGGCCATTAATCCCCATCACGAACAAGGACAGCAAAGATGAGTAAGATGAAAAAGATCGCCGGGTGGGGCGGGGTTACGGTGCTCGCCGTGGTGGTGGCCGGCGTTGTCGCCAGCTGGCAACCGGAAATCGCGCCGCTCGCCGCCGACGCGACGCACCGTTTCAGCGAGGCGCAGATTGCGCGCGGCAAAACGCTGGCCGATCTCGGCGATTGCGCGGTGTGCCACACCCGTTCGGGCGGCGAGCGCAACGCCGGAGGGCTGGCGATGGCGATCCCCTTCGGCACCATTTACACCACCAACATCACGCCGGACGTGGAAACCGGCATCGGCAGCTGGAGTTACGCGGCGTTTGAACGCGCCATGCGCCACGGCGTCGATCGCCAGGGCCGCTACCTTTATCCGGCGTTTCCCTATACCGCCTTTACCCGCACGAGTGACGACGATCTGCAGGCGCTGTACGCCTACCTGATGTCGCAACCGCCGGTCAACTATCGGCCGCCGGCCACCGATCTGCACTTTCCGTTCAATATCCGCCAGGGCATCTTCGCCTGGAACCTGCTGTTCCTGACGCCGGGCGCGATGCAGGAAAACCCGGCCCAAAGCGCCGCCTGGAACCGCGGCGCTTATCTGGCCGAAGGGCTGGGGCACTGCAGCGCCTGCCACTCGCCGCGCAACGTGCTGTTCGGCGAGAAAACCGGTGGCGACCACCTGGCCGGCGGCGTGGCGGAAGGCTGGACGGCGCCGGCGTTGACCGGCCGCTCGCCCGCGCCGCTCGATTGGACGCAGCAGGATCTGGTCGATTTCATGCGTACCGGCTACTCGGCCAACCACGGCGTGGCCGCCGGCCCAATGGCGCCGGTGATCGAAGAAGGGTTATCCCGCTTGCCGCAGGCCGATCTGCAGGCGATAGCCGTCTATCTGCGCAGCTATCATCCTGAAACGGCGGCGGGCGCGACGGCGGCCACGTTGAACGCTAAGGCGGAGCGGCAGGTCGAGCCCCTGAGCTCGCAAGGCGCGCGGCTGTTTTCCGGCGCCTGCATGGCTTGTCATGCGCAGGAAAAGGGCGCGCAGATGGCGGGGGTGCGGCCTTCTCTGGCGCTGAACACCAACCTGTTCGCCGAGGCGCCGGACAACGCCATTCGCGTGGTGCTGGATGGCATACAGCGGCCGGCGAACGCCGAACTGGGCTATATGCCGGGCTTCCGCCATAACCTGGATGACGCGCAGATCGCCATCCTGCTCAACTATCTACGGCAGCACTACGCCGGTCAGGCGCCGTGGCCCGATCTGACCGCGCAGGTCAGCCGTTTGCGCGCCGAAACCGCGCAGAAATAGCCGTCGGGGGCTGGACAGCCGCGTCGCGTTGGCGACAATAGGATCTTTCACATGGACAGGGGCAGTAAAATGAATACGTTAGACGCAATCCGCCAGCGCCGCGCCACCAAACAGTTTGATGCGCAGCACGTGATGACGCTCGAAGAGAAAAAAGCGTTGCTGACTATCGCGCTGCAGGGCGCACCCAGCGCTTTTAACCTGCAGCACTGGCGCCCGCTGTTGATCGAAGATCGCGCCCAGCGCGAGAAAATTCGCGAAGCGGCGTGGGGGCAGGCACAGGTCACCGACGCGTCGATGCTGGTCGTGCTGTGCGGCGATCTGTCGAGCTGGGAGTCACAGGTAAAAAACGTCTGGGCCGAGGCGGCGGAGCCGGTACAGCAGTTCATGATCCCGGCCGTCGATCAGTATTATCGCGGTAAGCCGCAGGTGCAGCGCGACGAAGTGATGCGCAGCAGCGGTATCTTCGCCCAGACGCTGATGCTGGCGGCCAAGGCGCAGGGCTACGACTCTTGCCCGATGGACGGGTTTGATTTCGACGCCGTGGGCGAGATCATCAACAAACCGGCGCACTATCAGATCGCGCTGATGGTCGCCATCGGCAAGGCGGCGGGGCAGCCTTATCCGCGCATCGGCAAACTGCCGTTCGACGAGGTGGTGAAAACCGATCGTTTCTGAGCTGGGCGGTGAATGACAAAAGGGAAGGCTTGCGCCTTCCCTTATTTTTTTGCGACGCACAGTTCGTTCCAGTAGCTGAAACGGATGCGCCGTTGCAGGCGGTGATGCCACATGGCCAACTCCTTCTACCCTACACGGTGTAAATAAATAACACCGCGCCGGGCGCAAGACGAATGCCTTATTGTGCATAGCTTGCCCGCCGGACGGGATTAACCGGTTTTATCAGCCCGCCGGGCGACCGGCGAGAGCCGCCAGCCGAAGTTCATGCCCGCTGCGGCGCCCAGGATCGCCAGCGTGCCCAGTAGCTGCAGCAGGCTGAGGCGGTGGCCGAACGCGGCCCAGTCCACCACGATCGCCACCGCCGGGTAGATGAACGACAGGGCGCCGACCAGAGAGGTGGGGATCTTCTGAATGGCGCCGTACAGCAGCGTGGACATCAAGCCGGTATGCACCAGGCCGAGGGTCGCCAGCAGCAGCCAGTCGATCGGGGCCGCAGGCGGCGTGGCCAGGCCGGCGAACGGCGCCATCACCAGCGCGCCGACGGTCAGCTGAATCAACACGATCAGCTGCGGCTGCAGCGCGGCCAGCTGTTTGACGATCGCCGCCGCAATGGCGTACATCAGGGCCGCGCCCAGCGCCAGCGCCACGCCGAGCAGATAGTCATCGCCGCCGCCGCCGTTTTGCCGGGCGGTGACGATCAACACCATTCCCGCGAACGCCAGCAGAAGCCAGCCCAGCCGATTAGCCGTCAGCTTTTCGCCGAACAGCAGCGCCCCCAGCGCCACCAACATGAACGGCTGAACGTGGTAGGTAACGGTGGCGACCGCGATCGAGGCATGCGCATAGGCGGCAAACAGCAGCGTCCAGTTGAGCACCAGGGCGATCCCCCCCAGAATGGCGAAGCTCAGCTGGCGCCGGTTGATCGCACCTGATTTCAGCTGACCGAGTGCGGCGCAGGTCGCCAGCATGGCCAGCGCGCCGAACGCGCAGCGCCAAAACACCACCGTCGCGGGCGGCTGCCCTAAAACGAGCACCGGCCACCCCACGGTGCCGGAGATGGTCATGGCGAGGATCATTTGCACTGCGCCGCGCGTTTTCGTTTTCATGTGGTTTCCCTCGTTGCCTGCCCGCACTTGCGGCAAAGCGGTGCAATCATTAAAATGAACAATCGAACATTATGATGAACATGAATACGAGTGTTCGTCAAGTCGAACAATTGGATGGTATAGCGAACAATGAGCGATAGCCTAATGCAGAACATCACGCCGATCGGCCTCTTGTCGGCGGCGATCCGCCGCGAGCGGGAGCGAGTGAACCTGTCCGTCACCGAACTGGCGAAGCGCGCGGGCATCGCCAAGTCCACGCTGTCGCAGTTGGAAGCCGGCAGCGGCAATCCCAGCCTGGAAACGCTATGGGCGCTGGCGATGGCGCTGGATGTGCCGGTCAGCCGGCTGATTTCACAGCCGAGCAGGCAGGTGCAGGTGATCCGCGCCCATGAGGGAACGCCGGCACTGTCGGAGCAGGGCAACTACGCCGCCACGCTGCTGGCCACCTGCCCGCCGGGGGCGCAGCGCGACATTTACCGGCTGCGGGTGCAGCCCGGAGAAGCCAAGCTTTCCCGGCCGCATCCTCCCGGCACCGTCGAGCATGTGATTATCAGCAGCGGGCGCGCGCGCCTGGGGCCGGCAGACCAGCCGCAGGAGCTGAGCGCCGGCGATTACATCAGCTATTCCGCCGATCGCGAGCACGTTTTCGAAGCGCTGGAGCCGGAGACCACCGCCGTGATGCTGATTGAACAGGGCTAACCCGGCGTTGACGGTTCGTTTATTGAAAATGATTCTCAATTATATTAGTGTGCCCGCCTGTTTTGACGCCGGGACGGGCGCGTAGCCCGGCGTCGCTGTTTATTGCCCTTCAAGGACCGAAGATGAAAATCGCTATTCCTTCCCTGCTGTTATTCGCCGGTTTGACGGCGACGCACCCGGCCACCGTGTTGGCCGTCGCACCGCCCGCCGCGGCGGATCAGGGCCAGAACGACACGGCCAACAACGATTTCAGCTTCGTGCGCTATCGCGCGGATTACCGCGTCAACGCCAACGCCACCAACGTGAAGACGGAAAGCTACGAAGTGCTGCTGAAGACCAAGGCAGCGGTCGAGAAATTCAGCCAGATCCGCCTGAGCTACAGCGAAAAAATGGAAACGCTGGAGGTGGTCGCCGCCTACACGCTGACCGCCGACGGCCAGCGCCACGACGTGGCGCCCGATCGCATCTATACCCAGGAGAGTTACTCCAGCGCCACGGCGCCGCTGTATGCCGACCGTAAAGTGCGCGTCATCGTGTTCTCCAACCTGGCGCCGGGATCGCGCGTGGTGTATGAGCTGCGCCGCACGCAAAACACGCCGTATTTCCCCGACTATTTCGGCCTGTGGGAGACGTTCAGCGTTTTCGATCAGTTCGACGATGCCGAAGTGACCCTGCAGGCGCCCGCCAAGCTGCCGATGCATATTTTCACGCGCGGCGTGGCGGGCGGAGACAAGCCGCAGATCCGCGACGGGCAGGCGCACTGGCGCTGGCATTATTCACGCAGCGCGCCGATGAAATCGCAAAACTGGGCGGCGGACAGCTGGACCTTCAGCCCGACCATCATGGCCAGCACCTACCGCGAGTGGCCGCAGTTGGCCAAGGCCTACCAGCTGAAGGCCGGCGCGGCGGCGAAGGTGACGCCGGGCATCCAGGCGTTGGCGGACAACATCACCGCCGGCATCAGCGATCGGCGCGAGCAGGCGGAGGCCCTCTATCGCTGGGTGGCGCAAAACATTCGTTACGTGGCGGTGTATCTGGGCAACGGCGGGCTGGAGCCGAATTCGGCGCAGAGCATTCTCGACAACCACTACGGCGACTGCAAGGATCACGTGGTGATCCTGGAGGCGCTGCTCGCCGCCAAAGGCATTGCAAGCTCGCCGGTGCTGATCGGCATGGACGAAGGCCCGATACTGCCTAAAGTGCCGCTGCTCAGCCGCTTTAATCACGCCATCACCTACGTGCCGGAATTCAAACTGTACCTAGATTCCACCAATCCGTGGGCGCGCTTCGGGCAACTGCCGGAAGGCGATCTGGGGGCGCCGGTGCTGCTGACGCGCGACGCCAAGCTGGCGCGCACGCCGGGCAGCGACGAGCAGCCGGTCAAGA
This sequence comes from Serratia sp. CY38905, assembly GCF_052168875.1. Lineage (NCBI taxonomy): Bacteria > Pseudomonadati > Pseudomonadota > Gammaproteobacteria > Enterobacterales > Yersiniaceae > Serratia > Serratia sp. CY38905. Next base: position 433,200 of record NZ_JBJNLV010000002.1, read on the forward strand.
GCGCGCTGAGCGTCGATTTCGTGTTCGACAAAGCGGGTAATCTGCACGGGCAAACCGAGCGTCGGCTGAGCGAAGTGGAAGAGATTGACCTGCGGGGCTACTTCTCGCAGATCAACCGGCAGAACCGGGCGCAGGCCGAAGCGTCGATCATGTCCGCCTCCGGCATCGACGGCAGCGGCGAGGTGGCGATGAACAGCGATCCGCTGGATCTCAAAAAACAGTTCGGTTACCGCTTCCGCTTCAAGGCGGACGACTACGTCGATTTCGGCGTGGTGGGTGGCATGACGCTGCCCAATCCGCCCGGCGGCAAATCGTTCCGCACGCTGTACACCACCACGGCGGCGCCGGGCAACGAAACGCCGTTCTACTGCAGCGCGCAGCGCTACGACGAAACCTACCGTCTGCAGCTGCCGGCCAACGTGCCGATCATCGCCATTCCGCAAGACAGGCAGTTCCGCAATGCGGCGGGCGACTATCGTGTGGCGTGGCGGCGCGACGGGCAGCAGGTGATCGTCAATCATCAGCTGCAGGTGAACGCCATTCGCGGCAAGGAGGCGCTGTGCCAGGCGCAGGATTACCCGGCGTTCCGCGAGCTGTTCCAGCAGGTGCGGCGCGGTTTCCGCGGCCAGGTGGTGTACGGCGAATTGGCCACCGGCAAGTAAGCCGATGCCCCGTCGCGCTAAGCGGCGGGGCGCACGCCTCAGTTGAACTCGCCCGCGACCTCGGACCACAGGCTGACGCGGCAGCCGCGCGCGGCGAAATAGTCCATCTCGCGCTTGATGCCGCCGCTCTCTTGCCAACCCGGCAAATCGAGCACGATCAACTCATCCATCGCCGCCATGAACAGGGCGTCGATCGGCGCCCACAGCCTGCCGATGGCGGTTTTGTCGAGCTCTTGCAAACACAGGTTGATCGGATGCGACATGCTGACCTGGCTAAAAACGGCGCTGCCGGCGCGCACGATAGCGGCGGCGACCTCGTTGCAGGCGATAAAGCGTTGCTGCACGACGTTGGCGTCGGCGTGGCTGTAGGGGCAGGCCAAAAATATCTTTCTCATTACCGTTTTCTCTCTCAATAACTAGAACGTGGGGGAAAAAAAAGGGCGCAGCTTTCCCGTGAGGCGGCGCCCCGTTTATTTTTTATGGCTCAGGGATAAATTCAGCGAGCGGCGGCGGCGATGGCCGTCGCTTGCCTTTGCGTCTGTTCTTTTTCCAGCAATTCGGCTTCCGGCACCGAGATCTTGATGGCGATCAGTACGGCAATCATGCCGCCGAGGAATTTACCCATCATGATCGGCAGCACCAGCGAAGGTTGGAAGTTGGCGGTAAACGCCAGGTGATCGCCCAACGTGGCCTGCGCGCAGATGCCGAAGGCGACGCACAGCACCTTATCGCGCGCCCGCATGCCTTTGAATAGGTGATAAACCGCGATGATATTGGCCAACACCATAATAAAGCCCAGCGCGCCGGTATCTGATAAGCCGAGTTTTTTGCCGATGAAATGCATCGGCTTGCGGCAATAGCGCTGGAACAAATAACAGATGGGGAATGTGCCCGCCAACATAATGCCGATGTAACCGGCAATCTCGATGGCGCGGAATAATTCGTCTTTGTCGGCGAATAACGGATCGAATACCCAGCCGCCGAACACCTTTTTAAACACGCCGGTGAAATGCTCGATGATGCACAGCGCCAGCACCAGTTTGATAAAGGCGTCCGCCGCCTTGCCGAAGATCAGGAACCCCTTCACCATGGCCGCCGGCCGCAGCTTCAGGCCCAGCGCCAGCAGGAAACACAGGACGAACAGCGGCGACAGCAGCCGCAGCGCCTGCAGGAAGTCCAGCTGCAGGTAGTGCGCGGCGGGCGAGGTGGTGGAAATGATCTCCCTGACCGGCAGGTTATTGAAGGTGATGGTCACCAGGGCGATCAACACGGCGAACGGAATGCTGATCAGGCCCGCCATCGCGCCCAGCGCCAGATATTTATGGTCGTCGCGGTTCAGCATGATAAGCCCGACCGGGATCAGGTACACGATGCTGGCGCCGGAGGTGTATCCCACCAGCATGGCGACGATCCACATGTCGCGGTTGGCGGCGATGGCGTCGGCCAACTGATAGCCGCCCATGTCCACGGCGATCACCGCCAGCGCCGCGATTGAGGCGTCGGAGCCCAGCGCCGAGAAGAAGGGGCCGATGCTGTGCATGATCAGGTAAGAGATGATCGGGATCGCCGCCATGATACCCGCCTGGGCGAGAAACACCGGGCCGATGGCGTGAATGCCGTTGACGAACTCGCGCCCCAGTTCACCTTCCGGTTTGACGATCGACGCCAGCGCGCCGATCAGGGTGCCGGCCATGATGATATAGATGATGAAATTACCGAACTCAGCCATGGTGCTCCTCCTGCGATGAACGTAAGCCGCGCGAGCGCGCGATGATTTCCTGATAGCGGGCGAACCAGACCGCCATATCGACCTCGGCGGGCTCCGTCACTTCATAGCGGTTGAGCACCTTGAGCGGCTGTTCCATACCCAGCCCTTTACGCGCCAACTGCGCCACGCCCTGAGCGGTGATCTCTTTGTTGGCGGGCGTGACGATGCGCTTTTGGATCAGGTTGGCGAGGAACTGCGTGAAATAGCGGTTGGCGGACAGACCGCCGTCCACCGAAATGCTGTCGCCGATCGGTTTCAACTTATCCATGGCGTTGATCACCTCGGCGGAACGCATGGCGATGCCTTCGAGGATCGACTGCAGCAGATCCTTGCGTTCGGTTTCCAGCGACAGGCCGGCCCACACCCCGGCGGCGGAGCGATCCCAATACGGGCAGGCCAGCCCGGAAAGCGCGGGCACAAAGGCCAGGCCGCGCGCGATGGCCGGCTGGGCCGGGAAATCGCCGAATTCATCGAAGTCGTTGAACAGGCCGATCTTTCTCGCCCAGTTAATGGCGGAGGCTGCGTTATAAACGCCGCCGTCCAGGCCATACACCGGCTCGCTGCCGGGTAGCTTCCAGCACAGCGTGGGCAACAGGCCGGACTCGCCGGCGTCGATCGGGCGCGGCCCGGTGATCGCCTGTAAAAAGGCGCCGGTACCGAAGGTGATCTTCATCTGCCCCGGTTGATGGCAGCCGTGGCCGTATGTGCCGGCAAACTGGTCGACGATGCAGGCCGACAGCGGCACCGGCTTGCCGTTGAGCGCGACGTCGCCGAAGTGGCCGATGTTGTCTCTGACCTCGGGCAGGCTGTCGATCGGCACGCCGAACAAACGGCACAGCTCCTCGTCCCACTGCAGGGTATGGATGTTGAACAACGAGGTGCGCGAGGCCGAGTTATAGTCGGTGAGATGCCGGCCGCACAGGTGGAACAGGAAGAAGGCGTCCATGGTGCCGAGCCGCAGGCGGCCGCGTTGCGCGAGCTGCCTGGCCCCCGGGGCGTTGTTCATCAGCCAGCCCATCTTGCTGGCGGAGAAGTAGGTATCGAGCGGCAGGCCGGTTTTCGCCATCACCAGCGGTTCGACGCCTTCGCGTTTCAGGCGCTGGATCTCCGGCTCGGTGCGCTGATCTTGCCAAACGATGGCGTTGTACAGCGGCAGGCCGCTGTCGGCGTCCCAGGCCAGCAGGCTTTCGCCCTGATGCCCCAAACCGATGGCGTCCACCATGTCGCACTGGCTGAGACAGCGGCGGATATTCGCCAAAATCTCCAGGGCGTCGTGTTCCACCCAGCCCGGATTGGGGGTGAATTGCTTGTGCGGCATGCTGGCCGGCGAATGGTGCCTGCCGTCTTCGCCGAACACCACGACTCGGGTGCCGGTGGTTCCCTGATCAATCGCGGCATAACGTTGATTCATCATTGCTTCACTCTCTTATAGGTTTTGTTTTTTATTGCGCCTGGTGTTGGTTGTGTGACCGTTTTAATAATCTATCTTCAATTTCACACATTAAAGCAACATAAATCACAAGATAAAATAACCCCGCGTGATCGACCTCATACTTTTTGCTTATAGCCGCGTTCTGCGGCTTTTTTTTGGGAGTTGTGTTGTTTTTGTCATTCCAAATGCGGTTATTGTGTGGTTTTATTGTGGTTATCACATCAAAACGGGACATCAGCATGATGGAAGAACAAACGGGTTGGGACATTGTCGTGATTGGCGGCGGTGTGGTCGGGTGTGCGGTATTCCGCAAATTCTGCCTGATGGGCGCCCGTACGCTGCTGTTGGAAAAGGGGGGCGATATCCTGTCCGGCGCCAGCAAAGCCAACAGCGCGCTGCTGCATACCGGCTTCGATGCGCCCAGCGGCAGCCTGGAGCTGCGTTGCATGCAGGCCGGCTACCGGGAATTTATCGCCATCCGCGAACGCATGAATCTGCCGCTGCTGCCCACCGGCGCGCTGGTCGTGGCCTGGGACGAGCAGCAGTTGGCGGCGCTGCCCGCGATCGTGCAGCAGGCGCATGACAACGGCGTGCCGGACGTGGCGCAGATCGACGCCGCCGAGCTGTATCGCCGTGAGCCGCAGCTGGCGCCCGGCGCATTGGCGGCGGTAGAGGTGCCGGGCGAGAGCGTGATCGATCCCTGGAGCACGCCGCTGGCTTACCTGACGCAGGGCGTCAAACACGGCGGCGACTATCGCTTCAATACCGAGGTGACCGGCGCCGAACGCTTGCCGACCGGCTGGCGGCTAACCAGCAACCGGGGCGAGTTTCACGGCAAAATCGTCATCAACTGCGCCGGCAATCAGGGCGACCGGGTAGAAAGTTTCTGCCATCAGCCCGAGTTTGAAATCCGCCCGCGCAAAGGGCAGTTCCTGGTGTTCGACAAGGCCGCCGCCGGGCAGGTCAACGCCATCATCTTGCCGGTACCGACGGCGATCACCAAAGGGGTGCTGCTGTCGAAAACCATCTTTGGCAATCTGTTGCTGGGGCCGACCGCCGAAGAACAGCAGGATCGCGAGACGGCGACGGTGGACGAAACCAAAATGCGCGAGCTGATCGAACAGGGGACGCGGCTGCTGCCCACGCTGGCAAATTACAGCGTGACCGCCAGCTATGCCGGATTGCGCCCGGCGACAGAGCAGAAACACTATCGCATTCAGCACTATCCCGAGCGGCAGTGGATCTGCGTGGCGGGCATTCGTTCCACCGGCCTGACGGCGGCGCTCGGCATCGCGCAATATGTGGAGCAGCTTTACCGCGACCATTTTACGCCGTGCTTCACGCCGACGGCGCCGCAGACCGTGCATTGGCCGCAGATGCCGATGCTTGCCGACTACGCGCTGCGCGATTACGCGCGCCCGGACAACGGCGGCATCGTTTGCCATTGCGAGCTGGTGACCCAGCGGGAAATCGAGGCGGCGTTCGATTCCGCCGTGCCGCCGGAGTGCATCGGCGGGCTGCGGCGGCGCACGCGTGTGATGATGGGGCGCTGCAACGGTTTTTATTGCAGCAGCCGGGTGGCGGAAATGGTGGGCGATCGTTTTGGCCAGACGCAGGCCGTAGGGAGCATTGATGAAAACTGAGTATCAGGTGGCGATTGTCGGCGCCGGGCCGGCCGGGATCGCGGCGGCGACCGCGCTGCGGCAGGCGGGGATCGAGGATGTGGTGATCCTGGAGCGGGAGCAACAAGCGGGCGGCGTGCCAAGACACTGCCGGCACCCCACCTTCGGGCTGCAAACGTTTTACCGGCCGATGCTCGGCTCCACCTATGTCGATAAGATACTGGCGCGCGCCGGGCAGGTGGAGATCCGCACCGGCGTGACGGTGCTCGCCATCAAGCCGGACGGCGAGCTGACCATCACGGATCGCCACGGCGTCAGCACCTTGAAAGCGCAGCGGGTGATCCTGGCGACCGGCGTGCGCGAGACGCCGCGCCATCCGCGCCTGGTGAGCGGCCTGCGGCCGCAGGGCGTGCTGACCGCCGGCGCACTGCAGCAGTTCGTGTATCTGCGCGGGCTGCAGCCGGGCAAGGCGCCGGTGGTGGTCGGCACCGAGCTGGTCAGTTTCTCCGCGCTGTGGACGCTGCGCAACGCCGGCGTGCGCGCCGTCGCCATGATTGAAAGCGGCGGCAGACCCGTCGCCTGGCGTCTGAGCGCGCTCTATGCGCGCCTGATGGGGGTGCCGATTCATTATTATTCGCGGGTGACCGATATTGCCGGCCGCGATCGGGTCGAATCCATCGAGGTGGAGAACCGCCGCGGGGAGAAACGGCGCATCGCCTGCGACAGCCTGATCTTCACCGGCCGCTTCACCGGGGAGTATACGCTGATCCGCCAGAGCCACCTGGCGCAGCGGCCGGACAGCGGCTGCCCGCTGACCGATCAGTTCGGCCGCTGTTCCGACGCCGCCTATTTCGCCGTCGGCAACATGCTGCATCCGGCGGACATGGGCGACCAGTGTTATCAGGAAGGGCTGCGCGTTGGCGAAGCCGTTGCCCGTTCGCTGCGGCGCACGCTGCCGCCGGCGCGGCAAATGCTTCCGGTGCGACACGACGAGCGGATCCGCCTGACCGCGCCTGCCAACGTGGCGCTGATCGGCAAACCCAGCACGGTCACGATCAATATGCGGGTAGAGCGGGCGGTGTCCGGTTCGGTGGTGGTGCGGCTGGGCGAGGAAGTGCTGTATCGCAAAACGCATCGCTGCCTGCCGGAACGGCGGATCCTGCTGCGCAATATCGCTTTGCCGGCCGACGGCGAGCGTGACGCGCTGCACATCAGCATCGAATCCGCCGGGTGAACGACGGCAACGGCTTGCGTCTAACGCCCTGAAACCCGTAGTATTCGGTCAGTTGACGCCGCGAGTCCGGCGGAGGCAGTCACTCTTACTTAAGGCAGCGAGTGTAATGTGAATGGATATCTCTAATTCCGTGGATAGGCGCAATGAAATACTGGCGCTGATCCAGGCCAACGGCCGGGTTTACGTGAATGAGCTGGCGGATAAATTCCAGGTTTCGCAGGAAACCATTCGGCGCGATCTGAACAAGCTGGAAGATTATCGCCTGATCAAGAAGATCCACGGCGGCGCGGTCAGCAGCCAGTTCAAATTCGAGCATGAATTCAATGAACGGGCCAAAATCGCCGAGGCCGAGAAGCGCGCCATCGCGGAGAAAGCGGTGACGCTGATCCAGCCGGGCGATACGGTGTTCGTGGATTTCGGCTCCACCACGCTGGAGTTCGCCCGGCAGCTGGCGACCGTCGATCAGCTGACGGTCATCACCAATTCGCCGCTGATCGCCAACGTCTGTCTGGAAAATGACTCCATCGACGTGGTGCTGATCGGTGGGCAGTTCATCGGCTCCAAAATGGAGTGCCTGGGGGCGATCGCGCTGAATAACATCGAGGCGTTTTTCGCCGATTACGCCATCATCGGCGCCGGCGCGGTCAATGTGCAGACCGGGGTGATGGATCAAAACGTCAATGAGGCGGCCATCGCGCGCAAAATGATTGCGCAGAGCCGCAAATGCATCGTGCTGGCGGATGAAAACAAGCTGCGCGGGCATGCGATGACCCTGGTGGCCAAATGGCCCGAGATCGATTATCTGGTGACCTCCGACAGCGGCAACGCGCTGGAGGGGCTGGTTTTCCCGGCCAACGTCAATGTGTTGGTCGCACAGGTATAAAGGGTTATGAGCAGCCTTTCTCCGGGCCGAGCAACCCGGAGAAGGCCTTCAAACCGCTTTCCTCTAGGCGATCTTGACCTCACGCACCTCTTTGGATCTCAGCGTCACGCGAACTGGCACCGATTTGTACGAAGGCGTGCCGCTCTCCTCATCGATGTAATGCAACGGCACCAGCACGTTGGCCTCCGGATAGTAGGCGCCGACCGAACCGGCCGAGATGTTGTAGGCGATCACCGTGATGCCCTCCAGGCGCTGAGTACAGCCGGGCAGCGCCGTTTCCAGGTCGACCACGTCGCCATGCTCCAGCCCCAAGCATTGCAGATCGCTGTCATTCATGAACAAAACGTCGCGCCGGCCGAAAACCCCGCGGTAGCGATCATCCAGGGCATAGATGGTGGTGTTGTACTGATCGTGGCTGCGCAGCGTAATCAGCCGCAGCGTGTCTTTCTCTGCGATGGCCGCGTCTTCATACAGCCCGCTGAACACGGAAAACATCGCTTTGCCCGTCGCCGTCGGCCACTGGCGTTCGGTCGGCGGCAACGGCATGCGGAAACCGCCGGGTTGACGAATGCGCGCGTTGTAATCGTCGAAGCCCGGAATGGTTTTTTCGATCAGATCGCGGATCACATCGTAATCTTCGATCAGCTCATCCCAGGGCACCTTGCTGGCGGGCATCACCGCTTTGGCCATGCCGGCCACGATGGCGGGTTCCGAACGCAGCAGTTCCGACGCCGGTTTGAGTTTGCCGGACGAGGCATGCACCATCGACATCGAATCCTCCACCGTCACCGATTGCCGCCCGCCGGCCTGCATGTCCAGCTCAGTGCGCCCCAGGCAGGGCAGAATGAGGGTTTGTTTCGCCACCAACAGATGGCTGCGGTTGAGTTTGGTGCCGATATGCACGCTTAATTCCAGCGCTTTCATCGCCGGGAAACTCTGCTCGGGATCCGGCAGCGCCACGGCGAAGTTACCGCCCAGGCAGATCAACGCTTTCGAGGCGCCGTCGATCATCGCCTGCATGCACTTCACGGCATCATGCCCGTGGGCTTTGGGCGGCGTGAAGCCAAACACCGCTTCCAGCTTCGCCAAAAAATCGGCCGAGGGCTTTTCGGTGATGCCGACGGTGCGGTTGCCCTGCACGTTGGAGTGGCCGCGCAGCGGGCAGATGCCGGCGCCCGGTTTGCCGATATTGCCGCGCAGCAGCAGCAGATCGGCAATCAGGCGCACGTTGGCGGTGCCTTTATTGTGCTGCGTAATGCCCATGCCGTAGGTCACGATGGTGGCGTTGGATTTTGCGTAGGCGGCGGCGACCTGTTCCAGATCCTGACGCGTCAGGCCGCTCTCCGCCTCGATGGCCTCCCAACGGGTGGCCGCCAGATCGGCGGCGAAAGCCGCAAATCCTTCCGTGTGCTCGGCAATAAAGGCGTGATCCACGGCATTGCCTTGTGTTTCATCCAGCTGCAGCAGCGCTTTGGCGATGCCTTTCAGCGCCGCGGCGTCGCCGCCGGCTTTGACCTGATAGTAGGTTGAAGCGATAGGGGTCGAACTGTAGGTCGCCATTTCAATGACGTTTTGCGGATCGGTGAAACGCTCGAGCGCCCGTTCGCGCAGCGGGTTGAACACGATGATCGGCACCTTTTTGCGCGCCAGCTCATGCAGCGTGCCCATCATGCGCGGGTGATTGGTGCCCGGATTGTGCCCGATGGAGATAATCAGCTCCGCGCTGTCAAAGTCGTCCAGCGAGACGGTGCCTTTGCCGATGCCAATGGACTGCGGCAGGCCAACGCTGGTCGGCTCATGACACATATTGGAACAATCGGGAAAGTTATTGCTGCCGAATTCCCGCGCAAACAGCTGGAACAGGTAGGCCGCCTCATTGGACGCCCGGCCGGAGGTATAAAACTCCACCTGCTCCGGCGGCAGCGTCTGCAACACGGCGGCGATGCGTTGAAACGCCTCGTCCCAGGCCAGCGGGCGCAGGGTGTCCGTTCCGGCGTCATAGATCAGGGGCGTGGTCAGGCGGCCATAATCCTCCAGCTCATAATCGGTTTTCTGCAGCAGCGACGTCACGATGTTTTGCGCCAGGAATTCGGGCGTCACGCGTTTGCTGGTCGCTTCCCAGGTCACGGCTTTGGCGCCGTTTTCGCAAAACTGGAAGGTGGAGCGATGTTCTTTATCCGGCCATGCGCATCCCGGGCAATCAAACCCGTCGGGTTGATTGGTGCGCATCAGCGTCACCGGCGCTTCCAAGGTATCCATCTGCGTGCGCACGGCGATGGCCGTCGCTTTCAGCGCGCCCCAACCGCCGGCGGGCCCATCGTAAGGATGAATTCCAGGTACTGCTCGTCTTTTCGCCATGGTTGCTTGCCTCCGACATCGCTTACGATAATTACAGGTGATTGATTTATCATGAATATTATCTTTATCGTCCAAAAAGGAACCCAGGCGCCGTCGCCGTTAAGCGCGGGCCTGTCGATTCAGTATAGATGAGTGAAAAAGGGGGCAGCGGCAGTCTGAGCGGGGAGCGCGGCGGCCCGTCTAACCGGAGGCGGGCCGCCGGGGCGTTACTTGTTCACCACCAGGCCGACGCCGCGGCCGCGCGGATCGGACGCGGTTTCCGGCGTGCGGCCATCGATGCGGATGGCCTGAATGTCCCCCATGTTCCAGCCCTGGTCTTCGAGGGTGTAGCCCATGGCTTTCAGCTCGTCCGCCGGTTTGCCGGTCAGCGGGGCAAAGCTGTCATAGTAGAGGGTGTCCTTCGGCAACAGCTGATGGTGCACGCGCTGGGCGGCCACCGCCTGCGCCAGCGGCAGGTGATAATCGTAGAGGTTGTTGATCACCTGGAAGATCGAGGTGAAGATGCGCGATCCGCCCGGCGTGCCGATCACCAGGCTGACCTCGCCGTCGCGGGTGATGATGGTCGGGCTCATCGAGGAGAGCATGCGTTTGCCCGGCTCGATGGCGTTGGCGTCGCTGCCCACCACGCCGAAGGCATTGGCGACGCCGGGTTTGGCGCTGAAGTCGTCCATCTCGTCGTTGAGCAGGAAGCCGGCGCCTTTGACCACCACGCCGCTGCCGAAGTCCCAGTTGAGCGTATAGGTGTTGCTGACCGCGTTGCCGGCGGCATCGACGATCGAGAAGTGGGTGGTTTGGTGGGTTTCCAGCCCCGGCCGCACCTGTTCGGTCGGCGAGATCGCCGTCGGGTTGATCTCGGCGGCGCGTTTCTTCAGGTAGTCGGGGGCGATCAGCTGCGCTTCCGGCACGTGAGTGAAATCCGGGTCGCCGAGGTAGTCGGCGCGATCGGCGAACACGCGTTTTTCTATTTCCGCCAGCAGGTGGATATAGCGCGCCGAGTTCAGCGGCACCCCCTTGAAATCGGCGGCGCGATCCTCTTTTATCCCCAGCAGCTGCGCCAGCGCAATGCCGCCGGAGCTGGGCAGCGGGGCGGTATATACGGTATTGCCGCGCCAGCTGATGCGCATCGGTTCACGCCATTTCACCCGATAGTCGGCCAAATCCGCCGCGCCGATCAGCCCATTGTCGCGCTGCATTTGCGCCACCAGCAGGCGCGCGGTTTCGCCGTGATAAAAATCGTCGGCGCCCGACTTGGCGATGCGCTCGAGCGTGGCCGCCAGCTCCGGCTGTTTGAACACCGCGCCGGGCTTCATGGCGCCGAAATAGTCGCCGAAGTTGGTTTTACCGGCGAACAGCTTGTTGGCGTCTTCACGGTACTGATACTGCTGATCCGCCACGGTGAAACCTTGCCGGGCGTAGCCGATCGCCGGCGTCAGCAGTTCGGCCCACGGCAGCTTGCCGAAGCGTTTATGCGCTTCCCACAACCCCAGCACGGTGCCCGGCACGCCGGCGGCGCGGCTGCCCACCAGGCTAAGATTTTCGATCACTTCGCCTTTCTCGTTCAGATACATAGTTTTGCTGGCGGCCTTGGGCGCCACTTCGCGGTAGTCGAGGAAATAGGGTTTGCCGTCGACGTACAGCGTCATAAAGCCGCCGCCGCCGATATTGCCGGCTTCAGGGTAGGTGACCGCCAGGGTAAAGGCGGTGGCGACCGCTGCGTCAACCGCATTGCCGCCGCCCCGCAGAATCTGCGCGGCGACGTTAGCGCCATACCGATCCGGGGCGGCGACCGCACCGGCGGTGAGATCGGCGGCAAAGGCGGCGGGAAGGGGGCAGGACAGGGCCACGCTCAGAGCTATCGTTTTCAATAAACCGGCAGACATAGACGATCCTTTTAGCGATGTTCAGTTATCAGGTGAATTCAACTAATTATTTTGAAACAGCAGGTTAGCGCGTTTTCTTCGGGCTGTTGCGGCGCTTTATTGAAAGTAGCAGCGGTCAGGCGGGGCCGCCTGACCAGAGTGGCGAATCGTGACGTGGCGCGTTATGCGCCGGCGGGCAGCGCCGACTGCAGCCATTGGCAGAAGTGGCGGGCGAGCGGGTTGTGTTCGCTGTCGCGGTGCAGCAGCCACGCCCAGTTGGCGCCGCGCACGCGTTGCTCGGTTAACGGTTGCAGCAGCCCGGCGTCGTGCGCGTGCTGCGCCAGCAGTTGGCTGACCAACGCGATGCCGAGGCCATTGCAGGCGGCGTCCAGCAGCAGACCGGGATCGGAGAAGTTCAGCCCGCTGTCGCGCTGGCCGACGTGCGCGCCGCCCGCCACCGTCCAGTGGCTCCAGTCCATCTCCCGTTCGCCGTGCAGGGTCACGCGCTGCTCCGCCGCCAACGCCAGCAGGCTGGGGTGGCAGGCGGGATAAAGCCGGTCGCTGCAGAGCAGGTTAAAGGTGCAGTCCGCCTGCGCGCTGAGATCGTCACGGATCGCCAGATCGATACTGTCCGTCGCCATATTCGGCGGTTCAAAGCTGGTGAACAGCCACAGGTCGACCTGCGGATGCTGCCGATTGAAGTCGCCCAGCCGCGGCGTCAGCCAGTGGCGGGCAAAAGCCGGGGTGGTGTTGACGATCAGCTGGTTGGGTTTGCGGTACTGATCCAAACGGCGAATGCCGACGGCCAGCTGTTGCAGCATCACCTGCGCGGTGCTGAACAGATCGTGGCCGGCGTCGGTCAGCGCCACGCTGCGGCCGGTGCGGAAGAACAGCGGCTGCTCCAGAAACGCTTCGAGGCTGCGGATCTGCTGGCTGATGGCCGACTGGGTAAGGTGCAGCTCTTCGGCAGCCTGATGAAAACTGCCCAGGCGCGCTGCCGCTTCGAAACCACGCAGCGCGCTCAAAGGGGGCCAGTGTTTTAACATTATCGATAAGCCTGTCTAATCAGATATCCGCTAAATATATCGTTTGTCGCGGTGCCAGGGGAAGACTAGCATAAGATTCAACCGCATAAACGTGAATTATTCGTTTAACTTTTTGAATTATAAATGATTAAAAGAGGTCTTCAATGTCAACTCGTCGCGTGTTTATTAAACAGCTTTCCGCCGTTGCCGGGGTCGGTTTGACGGCCTCGTTAGGCATTCCGTTACGCAGTCACGCAGAAGCTGCGCTTAATCCGGCCTGGCGGATGCCCGACGAAGGGGAACCGCAGCAGCGGGCGTTTCTCGCCTTCGGCGCGCAGCGGGCCATCTGGGGCGAATTCACGGCGGATGTGCAGGCGGCGCAGGGGCGTATCGCCCGCGCCATCGCCGAGTTTCAGCCGGTGACGGTATTTTGCCGCGGCAATGAACGGCAATTGGCCGAGGCCACCTGCGGCAGTCACAACGTCAGCTATGTCGTCACCGAGCTGGATGACATCTGGGTGCGCGACTTCGGCGCCAATTTCGTCGTCAACGGCGCCGGCGAACTCGGGGCGGTGGATTTCAACTTCAACGGCTGGGGCAATAAGCAGCGGCATGCCAGGGATGCGCGCCTGGCGGCGTTTGCCGCCAACCGCTACGGTGCCGCTCAACTGCGCCGCAGCGCACTGACAGGCGAAGGCGGCGGTATCGAAGTGGACGGGCACGGCACCGGCATCATGACCGAAAGCAGCTGGGTGAATGCGAACCGCAATCCGGGCTGGAGCCGGGAGCGGGTGGAGCAGGAGCTGAAAGCGATGCTCGGCCTGCGCAAAATTATCTGGCTGCCGGGCATTAAAGGCCGGGACATCACCGACGCCCACGTCGATTTTTACGCCCGCTTCGTGCGGCCGGGCGTGGTGGTGGCCAACCTGGACACCGATCCGGCCTCTTATGACCATGCGGTTACCCAGCAACATCTGGCGATCCTCAAGGCGGCGACCGACGCCGACGGCCGCCGGCTGCAGGTGCATACGCTTTCGCCGCCGCTGGCGCCGCGCGACAGCCGATTCAGCCGCAACAACCCGGATTTTGCGGCGGGCTACATCAACTATTTCGTCATCAACGGCGCGGTGATCGCCCCGGAGTTTGGCGATCCGCAGGCGGATCGGGCGGCGCTTGCGCTGCTGACGGCGCTCTATCCGCAGCGCAAGGTGGTGCAGTTGGAGATCGACGCCATCGCCGCCGGCGGCGGCGGCATTCACTGCGTGACCAGCCAACTGCCAAGGCACGGCCGGTAATACCGCGCAATGTTCAAAAAATGCGCACCGGGTTGTTTGTCACGATCGGCTGTGGTTGGCTTAGCGCTGACACAAGGAGAAAATCATGACCGATTCACCCTCGACCATTCCCACCTGGTATCGCGATCAGCGCGCGGAAGAGGCCATGGCCGATGGCCATGCGCCCATCTGGCGCCATCTTATCGGCCTGGTGGCGGAAAACGAACTGTCCGGCGTGAAGGTGCTGGATTTCGGCTGCAATCAGGGCGGTTTTCTACGCCTGCTGTACCAGCTCCGCCCATTTCAGCAGGGGCTTGGCGTTGATATCGCTCGCCGGTCCGTCGATGAAGCCAACCGGCTGAAAGGGCATCTGCCGGCGGTTTATCAAACCGATACGCGGCTGAACGGCTGGGACGACCATTTCGATATCGCCTTCAGTCATGAGGTCATCTATCTGATCGACGATATTGCCCAGCATGCTGCCGATATACTGCGGGTGCTGAAGCCGGGCGGCGTTTACTATGCGGTGACCGGTTGCCACACCGGCAACCCGCTGTGGCCGCAGTGGCGTGAACGGGTGGCTGCAGAAACCCATACCGTGGTGCAGGATCGGTCGCTGGCCGACTATGCGCGCATTTTCTCCGCCGCGGGGTTCCAGGTCTCTGCCCGCAGGCTGGGCTTTTCCGGCTTCGTGCCCTATGAGCCGGACGGGTGGATGCCGGATATCGCGGCGGCAATCGACTACTATTGGCACACCAAAACGGTGTTCAGGCTGGTTAAACCCTAAAAATCCTACGTGGCGCAGCCCTCGGCTGAAGTGGAACGCTTTATTGCATTGGCTAAAAACCGCTGCGCCAGTTTGCTGAAACCACGCTGAAGCGATATTGCTCCACCGTTTCCCACTTCGACAAGATTTTACCGAATCCTTACGCAACCCTTTCAGAAGCGAATGTCGGCATTCGATATATTGAGAATAGTCATTCTCAATGGGATCGTATTGCAATGCAGAGGAAAACGCTTTTGGTGCTCGGGCTGTCGCTGTTGTTGGCCGCCTGCGATGGGCAAAACGCCGGTGCGCCAGCCGGCGCGGGCGCAGAACAGGAGGTCGGCGTGGTCACGCTGCGCGGCCAGTCAGTGACCCTGAGCAGCGAGTTGACCGGCCGGGTCAACGCCACCATGACCTCCGACGTGCGGCCGCAGGTCGACGGCATCATCAAGCAGCGGTTGTTTACCGAAGGGGCCGAGGTCAAGGCCGGGCAGGTATTGTATCAAATTGACCCTGCCAGCTATCAGGCCAGCTACGATCAGGCCGCGGCCCAGCTGAAAAACGCCCAGGCCACGGTGCAATCCACCCGGCTCAAATCGCAGCGCTATGCGGCGCTGGTGAAAGAGAACGGCGTTTCTCAGCAGGACGCGGACGATGCCAAAGCCGCCTATCTGGCGGCCGTGGCGTCGGTGGCCCAATATCAGGCGGCGCTGGAGACGGCGCGCATCAACCTCGCTTATACCCTGGTGCGGGCGCCGATCGCCGGCCGCATCGGCATCTCGTCGGTGACGCCGGGCGCGCTGGTCACCGCCAGCCAAAGCGATGCGCTGGCCACCATCCGCGCGCTCGACCCGATCTATGTCGATCTGGCCCAGTCCAGCGCCCAGCTGCTTAAACTGCGGCGCCAGCAGGCGGCGTTACAGCGCGGCGCGGTCACGCCGGTCGCCATCAAGCTGGAGGACGGCACGCCTTATGCTCACGCCGGCAAGCTCGAACTGACCGAAGTCGCGGTGGACGAAGCCACCGGTTCGGTCACGCTGCGCGCGGTGTTCCCCAACCCCGAACATGAATTGTTGCCCGGTATGTATGTCCATGCCACGGTGGCTAACGGCGTCGATCCCAAAGCCATTCTGGCGCCGCAGCAGGGCATAACCCGCAACGCCAAAGGGGAAGCCACCGCGTTGGTGGTGGACGAACAGAACAAAGTGGCGCAGCGCACCGTCAGCGCCGAACGGGTGGTGGGCAGCAATTGGCTGATCGGCAGCGGGCTGAACGAAGGCGATCGCCTGATCGTCGAAGGCACCAGCAAGGTCACGATCGGCGCCGCGGTGAAGCCGGTTGAGGTTTCGGTCGACAAAACCCAACGCGGGGAGCAGTGATATGGCGCAGTTCTTTATCCGGCGGCCGGTATTCGCCTGGGTGATCGCCATCATCATCATGCTGTGCGGCCTGATGTCGATCAATTCGTTGCCCGTTTCGCAGTACCCGGACGTCTCGCCGCCGCAGATCTCCATCTCCGCCACCTACCCGGGCGCGGACGCGGAAACGCTGGAAAACAGCGTCACGCAGGTGATTGAGCAGCAGCTCACCGGCCTGGACGGCCTGCTGTATTTTTCTTCGACCAGCAGCTCCAGCGGCTCGGTCAGCATCAACGTCACCTTTGATCAGGGCACCGATCCGGATATCGCTCAGGTGCAGGTGCAAAACAAGGTGCAGCAGGCGGAAAGCCGTTTGCCGAGCGCGGTTACCGCGCAGGGCGTGACGGTCAAGAAATCCCAGAGCAGCTTCTTGCTGATCGTCGGGCTGTATGACGAAAGCGACAAGGCGACGATGGCCGATATCTCCGACTATCTGGTCAGCAACCTGCAGGATCCGCTGTCGCGCATCGAGGGCGTGGGGGACGTGCAGGTGTTCGGCTCGGAATACGCGATGCGCATCTGGCTGGATCCGACCAAGCTGGCGAGCTATGCGCTGATGCCTTCCGACGTGCAGACGGCGATCGAAGCGCAAAACACCCAGGTGTCCGCCGGCAAGGTCGGCGATCTGCCGGCCGCCGCCGATCAGCAGCTGACCGCCACGGTAAAGGCGCAGTCGCGGCTGCAAACGCCGGAACAGTTTCGCAATATCATCCTGAAAAGCGACAGCAGCGGCGCGCTGGTGCGGCTGGGCGACGTGGCGCGGATTGAGCTGGGCAACGAGGACTACTCCGCCAGCGCGCACCTCAACGGCCACCCGGCGGCGGGGATCGCGGTCAAGCTGGCGGCGGGCGCCAACGCCCTCAACACCGCCAAGCTGGTGAAGGCCAAGGTGGCGGAATACCAAAGCGCGATGCCGCAGGGCTACAAGGTGGCCTACCCGAAAGACAGCACCGACTTTATCAATATCTCGATCGAGGAGGTGGTGAAAACGCTGTTCGAAGCGGTGGCGTTAGTGGTGGTGGTGATGTTCGTGTTCCTGCAAAACCTGCGTACCACGCTGATCCCGACCATCACCGTGCCGGTAGTGTTGCTGGGCACCTTCGGCGTGCTGGCGGCGTTCGGCTATTCAATCAATACCCTGACGCTGTTCGGCATGGTGTTGGCGATCGGGCTGTTGGTAGACGACGCCATCGTGGTGGTGGAAAACGTCGAGCGCGTGATGCGCGAGGATAAGCTGCCGCCGCGCGAAGCGACGGAGAAATCGATGCGTGAAATCACCGGCGCATTGGTCGGCATCGCGCTGGTGCTGTCGGCGGTGTTTCTGCCGATGGCGTTCTTCGGCGGCTCCACCGGGGTGATCTACCGCCAGTTCTCGATCACCGTCGTCTCCTCGATGGTGCTGTCGGTGGTGCTGGCGTTGACGCTGGCGCCGGCATTGTGCGCCACGCTGCTGAAACCGGCGCACGACGCGCAGACCGACAAGGGCTGGCTGGGCAAATTCAACCGCGGCTATGACCGGCTGCAGGAGAAGTACGCCGACAAGGTCGGCGGGGTGATCCACCGGCCGACGCGCTATCTGCTGCTGTACGGCCTGCTGTTGATCGCCGCCGCCGTGATGTACCTGCGCTTGCCGACCGGCTTTCTGCCCAACGAGGATCAGGGCACGGTGATGGTGCAGTACACCTTGCCGGCCGGCGCCACCAACGCGCGCACCTCGGCGGTGAGCGAAGCGGTGACCGCCTATTTCCTCGACCAGGAAAAGGCCAACGTCAGCACCATTTTTACCATCAACGGTTTCGGCTTCAGCGGCAGCGGGCAAAACGCCGGCATGGCGTTCGTCAGCCTCAAAGACTGGAGCCAGCGCAGCGGCAGCGAGAACACCGCCGACGCCATCGCCAAACGCGCCATGGCGCACTTCGCCACGCTGCGCGACGCCCAGGTCTTCTCCATGAGCCCGCCGGCGATCGACGGTTTCGGCCAGTCCGACGGCTTCACCTTCGAGCTGCAGGCCAAA
This sequence comes from Serratia sp. CY38905, assembly GCF_052168875.1. Classification (NCBI taxonomy): domain Bacteria; kingdom Pseudomonadati; phylum Pseudomonadota; class Gammaproteobacteria; order Enterobacterales; family Yersiniaceae; genus Serratia; species Serratia sp. CY38905. The sequence continues at coordinate 451,515 of NZ_JBJNLV010000002.1, forward strand.
GGGGCGACCACCCGCGCCGAGCTGCAGGCGATGCGCGACCAGATCGTTGCCGCGGCCGCCAGCAATCCATCGCTGCTGGCGGTGCGCGCCAACACCTTGCCGGATACCCCGCAGCTGCAGGTGGAGATCGACAACGGCAAACTGCAGGCGCTCGGCCTGAGCGCCGCCGACGTCAACAGCACCCTCAGCAGCGCGTTCGGCAGCACCTACATCAACGACTTTATCGATCGCAACCGGGTGAAAAAAGTCTATATGCAGGGCGATGTGCAGTACCGCGCCAAGCCGGAAGATCTTGACCGCTGGTTTGTGCGCGGCACCAACGCGTCGGGCGCCAGCAGCATGACGCCGTTCTCCGCCTTCGCGTCTTCGCACTGGATCTTCGGGCCGGAAAACCTGTCGCGCTATAACGGGCTGTCGTCGTTCGAGATCACCGGGCAGGGCGCCACCGGCGTCAGCTCCGGTACGGCGATGAGCGAGATGGAGAAGTTGGCGGCAACATTCTCCGCCGGCAGCAGCTACTCCTGGAGCGGGCTGTCCTATCAGGAGCGGCTGACCAGCGGCCAGGCGTCGTCGCTGTACGCCATTTCGCTGATCGTGGTGTTCCTGTGCCTGGCGGCGCTGTATGAGAGCTGGTCGATTCCGTTCGCGGTGATGTTGGTGGTGCCGATGGGCGTGGTGGGATCGCTGCTGGCGATCACCCTGCGCGGGCTGGAGAACGACATCTACTTCCAGGTGGCGCTGCTCACCATCATCGGCCTGTCGGCGAAGAACGCCATTTTGATCGTCGAGTTCGCCGAGGAGATGCACCAGCGGGGCGAAACGCTGATTGGCGCGGCGGTCCACGCGGCGCGCATGCGCCTGCGGCCGATCCTGATGACCTCGCTGGCGTTTACCGCCGGGGTGCTGCCGCTGGCGGTATCCAGCGGCGCCGGCGCCAACAGCCGCATCGCCATCGGTACCGGCATCATCGGCGGCACCATCACCGCCACCGCATTGGCCATCTTTTTCGTCCCGCTGTTTTATGTGTTGGTGCGCCGCATGTTTACCCGTCGGCCCGCCAACCCGCCGTCACAGGCAGGAGAATAACGTGTTGCAACGAGTCATGATGTTAACTTTACCGCTGCTGCTGACCGGCTGTCTGTCGCTGGATCCGCACTACCAGCGCCCGGCGGCGCCGGTGCCCGCCAACCTGCCGCAGGGCGAGGCCGGCGGCAACCGGGCGCTGAGCTACCCGGACGTCGCCTGGCGCGACTATGTCCAGGACGCCAGGCTGCGCCAGGTGGTGGCGCTGGGGCTGAACAGCAGCCGCGATCTGCGCGAGGCGATCGCCAATATCGCGTCGGCGCGCGCCCTGTACGGCGAGCAGCGTTCGGCGCTGTTCCCGACAATCAACGCCACCGCCGACGGCAGCCGCGGGCGGGCGCTGACCGGCAGCGGCAACGCCACTGCGCTGAGCCAAAGCTACGAAGCCGCGGCCGGCGTCAGCGCATTCGAGTTGGATCTGTTTGGCAAAAACGCCAGCCTGTCGCGCGCGGCGTTCGAAACCTATCTGGCGAACTCGGAGGCGGCGAAAAGCACCCGCCTGACGCTGATCGCCGATATCGTCACCGACTGGGTGGCGGTGGCGGCCGAGCGCAGCAATCTGGCGGTGGCCCAGCAGACGATGGCGAGCGCCAAACGGTCGCTGGACGTCACGCGCAACAATCAACAGCATGGGATTGCGTCGCTGGTTGACGTGGCGTCGGCGGAAACCGTCTATCAGCAGGCGCGATCGGACGCCGCCAGCTACGCTACCAGCGCCGCGCAGGCGAAAAACGCGCTGGATTTGGCGGTGGGGCAAAGCGTGCCGGAAAGCCTGCTGCCGAGCGGCATCGAGGCGCTCGGCGGGATCATGCGCGATCTGCCGGCCGGCGTCTCTTCGCAAGTGTTGCTGAAGCGGCCGGACGTGCTGCAGGCCGAGCATAACCTGAAATCCGCCAACGCCAATATCGGCTCGGCGCGGGCGGCGTTCTTCCCGTCGATCAGCCTGACCGCCAGCGGCGGGGTGGGCAGCGGTGAACTCTCCTCGTTGTTCAGCCACGGAGCCGGCGTCTGGTCGTTCGCACCGAGCATCAGCCTGCCGATCTTCAGCGGCGGCTATAACACGGCTCAGTTGAACTACACCCAGGCGCAGAAAGACCTGTATGTCGCCACCTATGAGAAAGCGGTGCAGACGGCATTTCAGGAAACCGCCGACGCGCTGGCGCGCAAGGCCACGCTGCAGGAGCAGCTGGCGGCGCAGACCGGCTATGTGGCGGCGGCGCAGCAATATTATCGCCTGGCCGAGCTGCGTTACCGCCAGGGCGTTGACAGCTACCTGACGCTGCTGGACGCGCAGCGCACGCTGTACACGGCGCAGCAGGCGCTGATCGCCGCGCAGCAGACCGCGTATGACAATCAGGCCACCCTGTATAAAGTGTTGGGCGGCGGCGTTGCCGCCGAGCGGCAGGGGGACGGCGTCATCGCCGACAAGACGACGCTCAGCCGCTAACCGTCAACCGCGCGCGCCGGGAGTGTGGCTGCGCGCGGTTTTTTTATGGAAAGTGTAAAGAAACGGAAAACCCGGCCGGCGGCCAGAACTCGCCGGGGCAGGCAGAGTCAGACAGAGAACCGCATTCCTCTTTTATTCATACCGGCTCGAGGTCGTCATGGCAGAAGACATTCAGCAACAGGTCATCGCGCTTATCGCCGCCTTCAACGCAGCAGGGCGGCTGAAGAAGGGCGTGGTCATCACCCCGGAAACCGAGATCAACACCGAGCTCAACCTGTCGTTCAGCGATTCCAATACGCTGATGCGCCGCTACTTCGATACCTTCGGCGTCGACAGCGGCAACTATAACCACGAGCTGTATTTCCAGCCGCCGACCAACACCGGCCGCTGGTTTTCCCCCTCCGCCTGCAAAGAACACCCCCGGCCGCTGTGCGTGTCGATGCTGGTGCGTTCCGCGCGCGCCAAACGCTGGCTGTACGATATCCACTTTCTTATCGAACAGTTGCGCCAGGCCTGATGCGCCGCTTAATCCGGCTCGGCCGGAGGAAAACCGGCTTCGTCCAGCGCGGCGCCGAAGGCAGCGCTGTGCAACGCACTCTCGATGAGCACTTCCCGCCTGGCCGGATCGGTTTGAATACGCGCCTGCGGGTCAACGTTCAACAACGCCCGGGTGACGGAACTGGCGCAGCCGCCGCAGGTCATGGCTGGAATATGAAAACGAATCATTTTTACTCTCCTCGTCGATTACGGTGTTTGATAACGGTAAAGCTTGCCAGCGTGACAGGGTCAAACTCTTTTTATGGCGATTCACGCGGTCGTCGTGGTTTCGGCTCGCGCATCACCCCGAAATGCGGCGTTTGGCGCGGCGCGATGAGCGCCACCGGTTGCGCTAAACCTGCCAGAATAGGGCAGTCGGGGCGCGTATTGCCGTGGCAATGGCCGGCAAGGCGTTCCAGCGTTTGCGCCATCGTCTGCAGTTGCGCAATCTTGGCTTTCAGCACGGCGATATGGGATAGCGCTACGGCTTTAACATCGGCGCTGGCGCGTTCGCGGTCGTGCCACAGCATCAGCAACGCAGATATCTGCTCAACGGAAAAACCCAGGTCGCGTGAGCGCCGGATAAAACGCAGGCCATGCACGTCCGACATGCCGTAGTGGCGGTATCCCGCATCGGAGCGAGCCGCTCTCGGGATCAGGCCTATTTGCTCGTAATAGCGAATCATCTTCGCCGAAACGCCGGATAACCGGGCTGCTTGTCCGATGTTCATCCTGTCCTCCTGTTACGATGATGCCGATATTCCGCCGGGTGGCGCGGTTGCCGCCGCCGCTTCAGCGCGGCTCTCGACGGCCATCGGCGCCTGGAAACGTTTGAGCCGCAGCGCATTGCCAAGGACGAAAACGCTGGAAAGCGCCATCGCGGCTGCGGCGAAAATAGGCGAAAGCAGCGTGCCGTTCAGGGGATAAAGCGCGCCGGCTGCCACTGGGATCAGGACGGCGTTATAGGCGAAGGCCCAAAACAGGTTCTGCTTGATGTTGCGGATCGTCGCCTGACTGAGCGCAATGGCGTTGGCTACGCCGCGCAGGTCGCCCGACATCAGCACCACATCGGCCGCTTCTATCGCCACATCGGTGCCTGTACCGATAGCCAGCCCAACGTCCGCCTCCGCCAGTGCCGGCGCATCGTTGATGCCGTCGCCGACGAAGGCGACTTTTGCGCCGCTGTTGCGGAAGGATTTCAACGCCGCCACCTTGCCTTCGGGAAGCACTTCGGCCGCGACTTCGTCAATCCCCAATTGCCGGGCGATCGCCGCCGCCGTCGCGGCATTGTCGCCGGTGATCATCGCAACCTTGAGCCCAAGCGCATGCAGCGCAGCGATAGCTTCCGGCGTTGTTTCCTTAATCGGATCGGCAACCGCGATCACCGCAGCCAAACGGTCATCAATGGCGGCATAAAGCGGGCTTTTCCCCTGGGCGCCGAGGCGCTCGGCGACGGGCTGAAAAGGTGTCACATCAAGCCCGAGCCTGATCATGAAGCGATCTGCGCCAACGGAGATCCGGCGTTGGCCGATGCGCGCCGTTACGCCGAAACCGGGTGTGGCGTCGAAACTGTCGACAGCGGCGAGCGTAAGATTCTGCTCTCTTGCCGCCGCGACGATAGCTTCGGCGATGGGGTGTTCGGATCGTGTCTCGACCGCAGCGACCAAGGCCAGTACTTCGTGGTATTCGAAACCGTCAGCGGGCACCAGATCGGTCAACTCGGGGCGGCCTTTGGTCAGCGTGCCGGTTTTGTCGAGGGCGATAACGCCTACATCGCGCAGGGCCTGCAACGCTTCGCCCTTGCGAAACAGCACGCCCAGCTCGGCGGCGCGCCCGGTGCCGACCATGATAGAGGTTGGCGTCGCCAGACCCATGGCGCAAGGGCAGGCAATAATCAACACGGCGACCGCATTCACCAGCGCGAAGGTCAGCGCGGGCGACGGCCCGAAGAACAGCCAAACCAGAAAGGTCAGTACCGCCGCCGCCATGACGGCCGGAACAAACCACATCGTCACCTTATCGACCAACGCCTGAATCGGCAGTTTGGAACCCTGCGCTTCCTCCACCAATCGAATGATTTGCGCCAGGACGGTATTCGCGCCGACTTTTGTCGCCCGGAAACTGAACGCGCCGGTTTTGTTGATGGTTCCGCCGACCACATCGGCCCCCACGGTTTTCTCGACCGGCACCGGTTCACCGGTGATCATGCTTTCATCGACATAAGACGCGCCTTCCAGAACTTCGCCATCCACCGCGATTTTCTCCCCCGGCCGGACGAAGACCACATCACCGGCAACCACCTGTTCGAGAGGGATTTCAACCGTTTCGCCATGCCGTTCAACGCGTGCGACCTTGGGTTGAAGGCCGACGAGCCGTTTGATGGCCTGTGAGGTGCGCCCCTTGGCGCGCGCCTCCAGCACGCGTCCGAGCAGGATCAGCGTGACGATCACGGCGGCGGCTTCGAAATAGACGTTGGCGGTGCCCTGCGGTAACACCCCGGGGGCGAAAGTGGCGACCAGCGAATAACCGTAGGCCGCCGCCGTGCCGACCGCAACCAGCGAGTTCATGTCGGGGGCGCCGCGCAGCAGCGCAGGAACGCCTTTGCGGAAGAAGCGCAGGCCGGGGCCAAATAAGACCAAGGTGGTGAGGACAAACTGGATATACCAGCTTGTCTGCACGCCCAACCCCTCCATGACCCACTCATGTATGGCGGGAATGAGGTGCGACCCCATTTCCAACAGGAATACCGGCAGGGTGAACAGGGCGGCGCCGAACAGGGCGCGCCGCAACGCGCGTGACTCATTTTCGCGCCGTTCGGCGGCCTGGTCGTCCGCGCTGGGGCTATCCGCCGTCAGGCGGCGAGGCGTATAACCGGCGCGGGTGACGGCAGCGGCGAGGTCTTCCAGGGATACGGTGCCGGCCAGATAGCGCACCCGCGCGCGTTCGGTCGCCAGATTGACATTGGCTTCGGTAACGCCGGCGACCTGGCTCAACGCTTTCTCCACCCGCCCGACACAGGAGGCGCAGGTCATATTTTCGATCGCCAGCTCAGTGGTTTCTTCTCGCACGGTATAGCCGGCGCCTTCGATGGCGCGGGCTGCCGCCTGCGGATTCGCCTGGCCGGTAAACGTGATGTCGGCGCGTTCGGTGGCGAGATTGACCGTTGCCGCCTGCACGCCGGGAACCGCCGTCAAGGCCCGCTCGACGCGACCGACGCAGGAGGCGCAGGTCATGCCTTCAACCGGCAGACTCAGACGCACGGACGAAGGCTGGGGGAAGTTGGCATTGGATGAATTCATGTTATGTGCCCTTAAAGGAGTGGCTGGTATCAGCAAGGCTAGAGCTTCCCATCGGGGGAAGGTCAAGGTTCATCGCCGATTTTTGCCGTCATGAACGAACCGGTCGCGCCGCGGCAATCATTTTTTGCCGCCGCGCACGTCTCCCAGCCGCCGCCGAGCGCTTTGTAGATGCCCACCACGGCAAGCCGCTGACGCGTGCCGGCCTGCGTCAATGCGCGCCGGCTGGCGAAGTCGGCCCGTTCTGCCTCGAGCACCTCCAGATAAATGCCTTCGCCCGCGGCAAAACGCGTCTGGGCGAGCCGGGCCGCTTCGCGATTCGCCGCCGCCTCAAGTAACCGCAGATCCAACGTGCTGACCGCCTCAGCATAGGTTTTGAAAGCATCGTCCGTTTCGCGCAGCGCGCTCAGCACCGTCCGCTCGTAAATCAACAGTGCCTGTTGTGTTCGCGCCTCGCTGGCGGCGATCCGGGCGCGTACGCGCCCGATATCGAGAAATGCCCAGCGAATCACTGGGCTGATCACACCGGAGAACGCACCGGCGCCAGTCAGCGCATCGAGGTTGCCGGCGACCAGCCCGATCGAACCTCGCGCTTCGATGCGCGGGTAGAGCGCCGCCGTTTCCACGCCAATCATGGCGGTGGCTGCCGCAAGTTCCCGTTCAGCCGCCACAATGTCGGCGCGCCGGGCGAGCAGGGCGCCGGGCGTGCCCACGGCGATCGTCCGCAGCACTGGCGGCTGGCTTCCCCATTTGGCGGAAGGGGGGCGGAATGTCTGGGGCATTTCGCCAAGCAGCGTCGCCAATGCGTTGACGGCGGCGGCTCGGCGGCGTTCCAGCTCTGGCGTCGCCGCTTCGACGTTGCGCAATAGCGCCTCGGCGCGCAATCGGTCGAATTCGCTGGCGGCGCCGGCGCTCATTTGTTTTTTTACCAGCACCAAACTTTCACGCTGGCTGTGGCTAATTTCGGCGACCATCTTAAGTTCGGCGTCTAAACCTCGCAGTTCTAGCCAGGTGGCGGCCACTTCCGCAGCGACGCCCGCCTGAACGCCACGCAGCAACGCTTCGCGGCTTCCCGCCAGCGCCTGAGCGGCCTCAATCGAGCGCCGAACGTGCCCGAAGAGATCGATTTCCCATGTCGAATCAATCGCACCGCGATAGGTTTGCGTATGGCGTGGCTGGGCGGCCAGCTTCTCCGCTTCACCCAGTCGACGCGTCTCATAACTCAGCGCGGCACCGGCGCGCGGCAGGAAATCCTGCCGTTGTTCACGCAACAGGGCTCTGGCTTCGTCTACTCGGGCGACGGCGATGCCGACATCATGGTTCGCCGCCAACGCGCGCTGAACCAAATCCGTGAGAGCAGGATCGTCAAAGAGGCGCCACCAGGCGAGTTCGACATTTCCGGCACTCAGCCCCGCCGGTGGTTGGCCGAAGCCGGCAGGGTGACGGGCGACGGGCGGCGAGTAATCGGGGCCCACCGCCGCACATCCGGTTAGCAAGGCGAGCGCGCTCAGCGGCAATAACAAGGTTCTACGAAGATTTTTCATCAGACTCGCTCCTTACGGCTGGCTTTGGCTTTGGCACGATATTGCTCGAATCGGGTCGCCAGGCCGCGAATCACGACATAAAAGACCGGCGTCAGGAACAGGCCGAACAAGGTCACGCCCAGCATGCCGGCGAAGACCGCCACCCCCATGGCATGGCGCATTTCCGCCCCCGCACCGCTGGCAAAGATCAATGGAATGACGCCGGCGATAAACGCGATTGAAGTCATCACTATCGGTCTTAATCGCAGCCGGCAGGCCTTAATCACCGCCTCGAGCGCGTTGGCGCCTTCATCCTCCAGGCTGCGGGCGAACTCGACGATCAGAATGGCGTTTTTGGCGGCCAGGCCGACCAGCACAATGAGGCCTATTTGCACGAAAACGTTGTTGTCGCCGCCCAGCAGCCAGACACCAATCATGGCGCTCAACAGACACATCGGCACGATCAGCAGCACGGCCAAAGGCAGTAGCCAGCTGTTGTATTGCGTGGCCAGAATGAGATAGGCGAGCAGCACGCACAGCGGAAAAATGAACAGCGCCGCGTCGCCCGCGAGCTTTTGCTGATAGGTGAGATCGGTCCATTCGACGGTCATGCCTTCCGGCAGCGTCTCTTTCGCCAAGCGCTCCATCAATGCAGCCGCCTGACCGGAACTGACGCCCATCGCCGCACCGCCCGAAATATCAGCCGATGGATAGCCGTTGTAACGAATGATGCGATCCGGACCGGAGCCGGGCGTAACGGTGACAAAGGAAGACAGCGGCAGCATGTCGCCGGCCGCGTTGCGCACCTGCAGCCGGCCGATAGCTTCGGCCTGCATGCGATGGGCGGCATCGGCCTGAGCGGTGACTTTGTAGGTGCGGCCGAATCGGTTGAAATCGTTGATGTAAAGCGAGCCGAGGTAGATTTGCAGCGACTCGAACACATCCGCCAGGCTGACGCCCTGACTTTGCGCCTGAGTGCGGTCGATAACCACATCGAGCTGCGGTGCGTTGATATCCAGACTGGTCATCAGACCGGCGACCTGGCCCGATTCGGTGGCTTTCATCATCAGGATCCGCGTGTGCTCAACCAGGGACTCGAGCCCCGCGCCGCTGCGATCCTCCACCTGCATCTTGAATCCGCCGGTAGCGCCGAGACCGGGAACGGGCGGTGGCGGAAATACGCCGAGGAAACCATCGGGAATGTCGGCGAATTTCGCCTGCAGCCGACCGGCTATGGCGGAGGCAGCCAGATCGGGCGTGGCGCGATCTTTAAACGGATCGAGCATGACGAACATCACGGCGGCGTTCGGCACATTGACGAAGCCGTTAATCGACAGCCCCGGAAAGGCCACGACGCTTTCCACCCCGGGTTCCGCCAGCGCGATCTTCGACATCTGTTTAACGACCGCATCGGTGCGATCCAGCGAGGCCGAATTGGGCAGTTGGGCGATGCCCACCAGATAGTACTTATCCTGCATTGGCACGAAGCCCGGCGGAACGGCCTGGAAGCTGAAAAACGTCAGAACGAGCAGCCCGCCGTAAATAGCCAGCGCCATCCCGCGGACGCGCACCGTTTTACGCACGGCATTGGCATACGCGTCCGGCGCGCGTTGGAAAGGCCGGACAGCGGCTTGCAAGACGCGCCCAATGCGGCCGGGAGCGCGAGGTTTCGCCGGATGAGGCCGCAGCAACATGCCCGCCAGCGCCGGGCTGAGCGTAAGCGAATTGAGCGCCGACAGCAGGGTTGAAATGGCGATGGTCAGTGCGAACTGCCGGTAAAACTCGCCCTGTAAACCGCTCAGGAACGCTGTTGGAACGAAAACCGCGGCCAGCACCGAGGTGATGGCGACGATCGGGCCGGTGACTTCATTCATGGCGAGTCGCGCGGCTTGCTGCGGCGTTTTGCCGTTTTCGATGTGTCGTTCGACGTTTTCCACCACCACGATCGCGTCATCGACGACGATACCGATAGACAATACCAAACCGAACAGGGACAGCGTATTGAGAGAGAAGCCCATCAAGTACATGATGGCGAACGTGCCGACCAGCGAAACCGGCACCGCGAGCAGCGGAATCAGCGAGGCTCGCCAGCTGCGCAGGAACACCACTACCACGATCACCACCAGCAGGATCGCTTCCAGCAGGGTCGTCACAACCGACTCGAGCGATGCCCGCACGAAAACCGTGGGATCGTAGGCGATCCGTGAACTGAGTCCGGCAGGAAAGTTGCCCTCCAGGCGCTTGACGGTCGCTCTGACCGCCTGAGCGACGTCCAGCGCGTTGGCGCCCGGGCTCTGAATGATTTGCAGCGCGACGGCCGGCTCGCCGTCGAGCAGGCTGCGCAGCGCATACGCATCGGCGCCCATTTCTATACGGGCGACGTCGCGCAGGCGGGTCACCCGGCCGTCGCTGCCGGTGCGGATGATGATATCGCCAAACTGTTTCTCATCGGCCAGACGGCCGAGGGTATTGACCGTAACCTGAAATGCGGCATTGGAATCGGGCGCCTGACCGACGGAACCGGCCGCCACCTGAACGTTTTGCTCGCGCACCGCAGCGATCACATCGCCGGCGGTTAGCCCGCGCGCGGCGATCAGATCCGGATCCAGCCAGAGCCGCATGCTGTATTCGCCGGCTCCCCAGACCTGGACATCGCTGACGCCCGGAATGCGGGACAGTTCATCACGAACCTGCAGATAAGCGTAATTTGAGATATAAAGCGGATCGTAGCGTTGGTCAGGCGACAGGAGATGCACCACCATCAGGATGTCCGGTGAGGTTTTCTGCGTCACTACGCCCTGGTGCTGTACCTCTGCAGGCAAGCGGGGTAACGCGCGCGCTACCCGATTTTGCACCTGGATCTGCGCCATGTCGGCATTTGTTCCCTGGGCAAAGGTGACGGTCAACGTCATTCGGCCGTCGGTCGCCGCCTGTGAAGACATGTAAAGCATGCCTTCGACGCCGGTGATGGCTTGCTCAAGCGGTGCGGCCACCGTTTCCGCGATCACTTTCGGGTTGGCGCCGGGATAAGACGCCGTCACTTGTACGGTAGGCGGCGTAACCGCAGGGTATTCGCTGAGCGGCAACTGGAATAACGCCACGGTGCCGGCGATCAGCGTCAAGATCGAGAGCACGATGGCGAAGATCGGGCGTTTAATGAAGAAACGAGGGAAAGTCATGTCGCGTCTCCCGCAGCGTTCAATTGCTCGATAGGCGCGCCGTCAATCTCGGCGGGCTGCGGCGTGATTGACATGCCGGGGCGCACCAGCCCTTTCACGACGATGCGTTCTCCCGGCCGCAGGCCGTGCTCTATCACGCGCAGTCCTTCAACGACCGGGCCAAGTTCAACGGGGCGGTATTCGGTTTTGTCATTCTCATCGACGACCAGGACATAGCGCCGGTTTTGATCGGTGCCAATCGATTGGTCGGCGATCAGGATCTTGGCCTGCGGCGCGCCGGTTTCCAGCTTGACTCTGGCGAACAACCCAGGTGACAGTCGCCCATCCGGGTTATCGATCACCGCGCGCAGGCGCACCGTTCCCGTCGTGCGGTCGGCGGTATTGGACTGGAAATCGACGCGCCCGCGCCGGGAATAGGTTTTGTCTGCAAGCAACGCCACCGATACCCGAATGTCAGGTGGCGCCGTTTTATTGCGCCACGCGGTCAACGATTGCAAATAGGTGCGTTCATCCACATCGAAATAGACGTGGAGTGGATCGACCGAGACCAGCGTGGTGAGCGGCGTGACGCCGCCGGTGACATAGTTGCCTTCGGTGACGAGCGTCTGGCCTACGCGTCCGGCAATCGGCGCGGTGACGCGGGTGAACTCCAGATCCAACTTTGCCGCCTCCCGCGCCGCTTTCGCTGCGTTGACCTGCGCATTGCTCGCTTTCATCATGGCGGTGGCCGAATCAAACCGATCGCGGGCGATAACGTTTTTATTGAACAACGTCTTAGCTCGCACATAGTCGGCCTGGGCTAGCGTTGAGGCGGCTTCCGCTTCTTGCAAACGCGCCGTCGCCTCGTTCAGCGCGGCTTGAAATGGCCGCGGATCGATGAGAAAGAGCGGGTGGCCTTTTTCTATCAGGCGACCTTCCGGCACATTTACCGCCAGCACATAACCGGCGACCCGAGGCCGCAACTCAACGTGCTTGACCGCGGCCAGCGAACCGGTGAATTCGGCAAAGGGCGTTATCGGGCGGACTAAAACATCAGCCACAGGAACACGGGGAGGCGGCGCAGGTGTCGCCGAAGACGGGTTTTCTTTGCAGCCGGCAACGGCGAAAGCGCCGTTTATCGCCGCTGCGATCAGGATTATGGTTTTGGCTTTCATCATTTGACCTTTCCTACCGAAGTCGACAGTGGAATTCACTGCGTGGAAGCAGCTCATCCCGCGTTATCCGACTTCCAACGTTGGGAAGGTCAAGCGATTTTTGGTTTATTGCAAAGGGGATGCCGCGTCGTCGCTATCTGGTGCGATCCCCTGAACGGCTATTTCTGCAGCACCTCGGCGAACTTCGCCAGCCACTGCGGATGCGCCGGCCAGGCCGGGGCGGTGACCAGATTGCCGTCAACGTGCGCCTGATCGATGCCGATCTCCGCATAATGGCCGCCGCCCAGCCGCACTTCCGGCGCGCAGGCCGGGTAGGCGCTGCAGGTGCGGCCTTGCAACACCCCGGCCGCCGCCAGCAGCTGCGGGCCGTGGCAAACGGCGGCGATCGGCTTTTTCGCAGCGTCAAACGCCTGCACCAGCGCGATCACGTCGGGATTGAGGCGCAGGTATTCCGGCGCCCGGCCGCCGGGGATCAAGAGCGCATCGTAGTGCTCTTCTTTGGCGGTGGCGAAGTCGGCGTTCAGGGTGAAACGGTGGCCGGGTTTCTCGCTGTAGGTTTGCGCGCCGTCAAAATCGTGGATCGCGGTCATGATGTAGTCGCCGACGGCTTTGCCGGGGCACACGGCGTCCACCCAATGGCCGATCATCTGCAACGCCTGAAACGGCACCATGGTTTCGTAATCTTCGGCATAGTCACCGACCAGCATCAGGATCTTTTTCTTGCTCATGATCACAACTCCTGCGGGATGGGGATTGCCTAAGGTATAGCCCAGCGGCCCTGGGAATGCGAACTGCGAAGCGCCTATCTATACTCGTGATACTGCGGCGCTTTTCTCGCCGCTCAATCCCAGGGAGGATCCCCGATGCTGAATCTGGCTACCTTGCTTGAAGAGAGTGCGCGCACCTGGCCGGAACGGCCGGCGGTGATACAGGACGATGTACCGCTCAGCTATCGGGCGCTGAACGACATGGCCAACCGGGTGGCGAATCTGTTGGCCGCGCGCGGCGTGCGGCGCGGTGAACGGGTGGCGCTGGCCTGCCCGAACCGGCCGGAGTTTCCGGCTGTCTATTACGGCATTCTTAAAAGCGGCGCGGTGGTGGTGCCGCTCAATATTCTGCTTAAGAGCGCAGAGTTCGACTATTACCTGGCGGATTCGGCGGCGGTGGCGCTGTTTTGTTTCGAGGGCAGCAGCGGCCTGCCGCTGGGGGAGGAAGCGCTGCGGGCGGCGGCGAAGGCGGAGCAGTGCCGTGAGGTGTTTATCATCGGCGATCGGTTGCCGCTCGAGGGGGAACGTTTCAGCGCGGCGATAGCCGCACAGGCTACCGAATTCGCTTCGGCCGCGACGCTCGAAAGCGACACCGCGGTGGTGCTGTATACCAGCGGCACCACCGGCCGCGCCAAAGGGGCGGAGTTGACCCACGCCAATCTGGTGCTTAACGCCTTGGGATCGGTGCGGCTGTTCGACGGTTCGGAGACGACCCCCGATCGTCACCTGGTCACCTTGCCGCTATTCCACACTTTTGGTTCGACGGTGCAGATGAACGCCGGGTTCGCCGCCGCCGCCACTCTGGTGCTGGTCGAACGCTTCGACGCCGCGCAGGCCATCGCGCTGATGCAGCGGCACGGCATCACCTTTTTCGCCGGGGTGCCGACCATGTATTGGGCGCTGTTGAATGCGCTGGATGAACACACGGATATCGAAAGCTTGCGCAGCACGCTGCGTATGGCGGTGTCCGGCGGCGCCAGCCTGCCGGTGCAGATCCTGGAGGATTTTTCGCGCCGCTTCGGCGTCAACATTCTCGAAGGGTATGGGCTCTCTGAGACCAGCCCGGTCGCCACCTTTAACCATCCCCATCGGGTAACCAAACCCGGCTCCATCGGCCAACCGATCTGGGGCGTGGAGGTGCGCCTGCTCGACGCCACCGGGCAGCCGGTCGACGCTGTCGATCAGGTGGGGGAGATCGCGGTGCGCGGCTACAACATCATGAAAGGCTATCTGAATCGCCCCGAGGCGACGGCGGAGGTGCTGGAAAACGGCTGGTTCCGCACCGGCGATCTGGCGCGCCGCGACGCCGACGGCTTCTATTTCATCGTCGATCGGGCCAAGGACATGATCATTCGCGGCGGGTTCAACGTCTACCCGCGCGAGATTGAAGAGGCGCTGATTCGCCACCCGGCGGTGTCGTTGGTGGCGGTGATCGGCGTCGAACATCCGTCGCTGGGAGAAGAGATCAAAGCGGTGGTGGTGTTGAAAGAGACGGAGGAGCCGATCGAGGAAGAAACGCTGATCGCCTGGAGCCGGGAACGGCTGGCGGCGTACAAGTATCCGCGCATCGTCGAGTTCGTCGAGCGTTTGCCGATGACCAGCACCGGTAAGGTGTTGAAGCGCTGTTTGCGCTGAGGAAAACCCGGCCTGCCGGGGCGGGCAGGCCGGGATACGGGCATCAACCTGGGTAGATGCCGCGCTCTTTACGTGCGGTCAGGATGCGCTCACAGGCCACGATATAAGCGGCGGTGCGCAGGCTGCACTCTTTCTCTGCGGCCTTGTTCCAGACGTGGACCATGGCGTCGGTCATGATCTTGTCCATACGCTCGTTGATCTCGGACTCGCTCCAGAAATAGCTCGCCATGTCCTGCACCCACTCGAAGTAACTGACCGTTACGCCGCCGGCGTTACAGATAACGTCCGGAACCACGGTGATGTTACGGGAGCGCAGAATGTCGTCCGCCTCTGGGAAGGTCGGGCCGTTAGCGCCTTCCAGCACCAGTTTGGCGCTGAGGATCTCGGCGCGCTCACGGGTGATTTGGCCTTCCAGCGCCGCAGGGATCAGGATGTCCATGTCGACCGACCAGAACGCTTCGCTTTCGATCTCGCTGGCGCCAGGGAAGCCGGCGATCTGCTTGTGCTTGGCCTGGTATTCGGTCAGCGCGGCCAGGTCGATGCCGTCGGCGTTAAACAGGGTGGCGGAGTGGTCCTGGATGGTGACGACGCGCGCGCCGACGCCAACGAACAGGCGAGCCGCTTCGCTGCCCACGTTACCGAAGCCTTGCACCGCCACTTTGGCGCCTTCGATCTGCACGCCCAGACGCTTGGCCACTTCACTGCCGGTGACGAACACGCCGCGGCCGGTCGCTTTCTCACGGCCCAGGGAGCCGCCGAGGTGGATTGGCTTGCCGGTGACCACGCCGGTGATGGTGGTGCCGTGGTTCATGGAGTAGGTGTCCATCATCCAGGCCATCACTTTGGCGTTGGTGCCGACGTCCGGCGCAGGGATGTCTTTCTGTGGCCCGATGATGAAGCCGATTTCGCTGGTGTAGCGGCGGGTCAGTCGCTCCAGTTCGCCTTCAGACAGTTTGAACGGGTCGACGCGGATACCGCCCTTGGCGCCGCCGTACGGCAGGTTGACCGCGGCACACTTGATGGTCATCCAGGCGGACAGGGCCATCACTTCGTTCAGATCGACGTCAGGGTGGAAGCGGATACCGCCTTTGCCCGGCCCACGCGACAGGTTGTGCTGTACGCGGAAACCTTCGAAGTGACGGATGGTGCCATCGTCCATCTGCAGCGGGATATCGACAATCAAAGCGCGCTTAGGGTGACGCAGCGTATCAACCCAGCGTGACAGCTCGCCGAGGTAAGGGGCGACGCGATCGATTTGTTGCAGATATGTAGCCCAAGCGGTGGTGCTGCTGTCTGAAGCGTAGGATAGCTTTTCCATAACCAACCTTTATATATTAGAGGTATTTATTTCGTTTAACCGTGGATTAGCAAGCGCATAACACTTTGCGACGCTAAATTTACCACTAATTATGCCGGTTGTTAGCCCCCCGCTCATCGGGCCAGCGGGCGGTTTTTCGCCGCCTGCAGGGCGGTAAATGAATAGTTAATTACTTTTTGTCGGCAGTGAGCGAGCACATGCATAATTTATGCATGTAAAGCGCATAAAAACCCTTTTTATCTATTTTTCAGAAGCTTGAATGTGATCAAAAAGTTTCATTTTATTTAACAGCCATGTTGACAATGGCGTTTCCCCTCGGCAGCGTTAAAATCCTGTTAAAACGCCGTCTGCCGCCGAGTTTTACCTGGGCAAAGAGGAGCATGATTCGAGGCTGTTTTAATGTGTTGCGGCAGAAGAGCGGGCTGAAAAGCTTATTCACCAGAAACGGACGGGTGACCGATCCCCGGCAAGGACAATAAAGGCGCTTGCGGCGCAGCCGTCGGTGAAGAAGACGCCAACGCCATCCACTCGGCAAGCGGCGGCAACTGCGGTATGCTAAGCGGCTGAACCGCAAACCAAACCGGGCTATACGGAGACCCCCCAGCGTGCCGAACTCTTCTTCTCAACTCGAACTTTTGCGCTCGGTTGCCGACGGCATCGCGGCGCTGTTTTTCCCGAATGCGGAAGTGGTGATCCACGATCTGGCCACCAACAAGATTGCCTATCTGGCCAACAACCTGTCGAAGCGCAAACCGGGCGATGACGCCGGGCTGGAGGACTTCGAACTCGAGGGCGGCGCCGGCGTGACCGGCCCCTATGAGAAGCTGAACTGGGACGGCAAAAAGATGCGTTCGGTGAGCATCGCCGCGCGCGACGAGCAGGGCAAGCCCAGCTATCTGCTGTGCATCAACCTGAGCACCGCGATGTTCGAGGACGCCCGCAACGCGCTGGACATGTTCCTGTCGGTCACGCGGCTGCAGCCACAGCCCCAACAGCTGTTCAAAGACGACTGGCAGGAGAAGATCAACACCTTCCTGCACGATTGGCTGCGGCGCGAAAACGCCGCGCTCGGCGCGCTGAGCCGCGAACAAAAACGGCGGCTGGTCAGCGATCTCTATCATCAGGGGGCGTTCAAGGCCAAAAGCGCCGCGGACTACATCGCCAACGTGCTGTCGATGGGGCGCGCCACGGTGTACAAGCACTTGCGAGAATTGAAGCAGGAGTAAAGGCGGCGGGAAAGGTGGAAAAAGTGGGCGGCGCTGGCCGCCCATTTTGGTTACCAGCGGTAGTTGACCGAAGCGATGATGCTGCGGCCGCTGCCGTAGAAGCAGGCGTACTCGCCGCTGCAGGATGAAACGTATTTCTTGTCCGTCAGGTTCTGCACGTTGAGCTGGAGAGCCGCACCGCGCAGCGCCGACGAGGCCTGGCCAAGGTCATATTTCACCATGGCGTCGTACAGCGTGTAGTGCGGCACATCGTACTGGCCGATGGCGTCGGCCGGCGCATCGCCGATGTAACGCACGCCGCTGCCGACGGTCAGGCCGTTCAGCGCGCCGCTCAGGAAGCTGTAGCTGCCCCAGGCGGAAGCGGCGTGGCGCGGGATGCCCGCCGGGCTGTGGCCGATTTCGTCCGCCGAGTTGGAGTCTTTGGTCACCACGTCGGTGTAGGTATAGGCGGCGGTCAGCTTGATCTCCGGCGTCGGCTGGGCATGTACTTCCGCCTCAATCCCTTTGGATTTCACCTCGCCGATCTGCTCGTAGGCGGAGGTGAGACGGTTGTAAGACGCCACATTGCGCTGGGTAATGTCGAACCAGGAGAGGGTCAGCAGGGTGTTGCCGCCCGGGATCTGGTACTTCACGCCCACCTCGGTTTGTTTGCCGGTGGTCGGCTTGAGCGGATCGGCGCCCGGCGCGCTCGGATACAGGTTAGGATCGAACGAAGTGCTGTAGCTGACATACGGCGAAATGCCGTTGTCGAAGGCGTAAAGCAGGCCCGCACGGCCGGTGAACTGGGCGTCGTTGTAGGTCTGCTCCTTACCGCCGCTGGTGCGATCGCGGGTGTTGACCTGCGACCAGTCCTGACGGCCGGACAGCAGCAGGTTCCAGTTATTCCACTCCAGCTGGTCCTGCAGATACACCCCGACCTGATTCAGCGTCTTCAAATCGCTGGAAGCCAGCGCCAGCGTGCTGCCATCGATGCTGGGGCGAACCGGGTTGGCCCAGTCGATCGGGTAGTCGTTGCCGCGATCGCGATACATCTTCGAATCGATATGGCTGTAGCGGTAATCCAACCCGCCCAGCACCGTGTGCTTCACCTCGCCGGTGTCGAACAGCCCCTTCAGCTGGTTATCCACGCCAAACTCGTTGGTCATCTGCGTTTCATGCTGCGCCATGCGGGTGACGGTGTGGTCATTGACGTCAGAGTTTACGTTATAAACCAGATATTTATAGTCTTCATCGCGGTGGGTGAAGCGCAGGTTCTGGGTAAACGACAGCGCATCGCTGAAGTTATGCTCGAGGCTGTAGCCGATCGACGCCTGCTCGCGCCGCGATCTATTGAAGCTGGGTTCGCTGATGTTGAAGTCATAGGGCACATAGCCCGCGCTGGTCGAGAACAGCGTGCCGGCGCGCGGCAGGAAGTTGCGCGACCCGGCTTTCGGATCGTTCTGGTAGCTGGTCAGCAACGTAAAGCTGGTGTCTTCGTTCGGCAGCCAGGTGAAGGCCGGCGCGATGGCCACCCGTTGCTGCTTGCTGTCTTTGACAAACTCATGCTCGGTTCTGGCGATACCGTTCAGGCGATAAAACAGGGTGTTGTCGTCGTTGAGTTTGCCGCCGAAATCGAACGCCGTTTCCGCCAGATGGCGGTTGCCGGTGCTGAATTTGACTTCGTGAATGCTCTGGGCGGTAGGGCGCTTGCTGGTCATCACCACCACGCCGCCGGGGCTGACCTGGCCGTACAGCACGCCGGCCGGGCCGTGCACCATCTCCACGCGCTCCAGCAGCCAGGGATCGATCTGCCCGGCGCCGCCGTTTTGGCTCGAGAGGCCAAAGTGCAGGCCGTCGAGCAGCTTGGGCGCATAGCGGAAGCCGCGGCTGATCACTTCGTCATTGCGGTTGGAGTTGCCGCGGTAGGTGGTGATCACTCCGCTGGTGTAGTTCAGCGCGTCGGCGACCGACGCCGGTTCCTGGTCGTTCATTTGCTCGCGCGTGACCACCGAGATGGACTGCGGCGTTTTGCGCAGAGCGGCGGCGGTCTTGGTGCCGGCGGCGCTCTCTTTGGCGACGATCCCTTTGACCGGCGCGGTCACGCTGTTTTGCGCGTCGGCGGTCACCAAAATCGTCTCATCCGCCGCGGCGGACGCGTGTGGCGCGAAGGGCAGTAAGGCCAGCGCCGAGCCCAGCAACAACCGCTTGGCGGCCGTCGCCTCCGCATTAGAATTGTCTATCCCTTTGTTTTTAATCTTCATTCTCTCTCCTGCATACCTGCGTTGTGTGTCATGCAACCCTGATAAACCCCGAAATATCGGCGAGCGGTCTTTACCCGTCGATGCGGAAACGCCGTGTGCGCACGACGGTAAAAATCCGACAAATAGTATTGAAAACGATAATGAGTATCAATACGATTGTCAGGTTTTGTAAAAATCACTCATGTTATGTAAGGGGCGCTATGGAGTTTTTGCCGGAAAAGAGGCCAGACAACGGTCATGAGGGATTGGCGGCGCAGTGGCTGCGTGAAGAGGCGGCGGGGCAGCCCGAGTGGTGGCAGAAGGTGGCCTCTCACGGCACGCCCATCGTCGAGCCGCACGATGACCGCCACGTCAAAATGACCTGGCTATGGCGCGATCCTGCCGGCGATGAGCGGCGCTCGTCGATTCGCCGCGTTTATGCCGATATCAACGGCATAACCGATCACCATAGCACGTCCCCCAGCAGCCTGACCAGGCTGCCCGGCACCGACGTTTGGTACGGCGCGGCCGTTATCGATCGCCGCTGGCGCGGCAGCTACAGCCTGATCCCCGTCACAGACCGGGATCTTCCTCCCGTCTTCAGCGACGACGAAACGCTGCGCGATCGCCAGCAGCGCGCCTGGTGGATTTCGCTGTTTCCACTGGCGATCGCCGATCCGTTGAATCGCCTCTCGCTGGGGCCTTCGCATCGTCCGCGCCCGGTTTCCCTGGCCCAGGGGCCGGATGCTGACGACCAAAGCGCCTGGCAGGCCGCCGATCGGCCGCTGGACGAGGCGCGACTACAGCGTTTTCAGTGGCACAGCGAACGGCTCGGCACACAGCGGCGCGTCTGGCTGTATGCCAGCGGCGACGCGGCGGTGAAAGCGAATCGCCCGCTGGTGTTATTGCTCGACGGCCAAAACTGGATCGAAAGGCACGCGCTGCTGCCGGTGATCGAGAACGAAACCGCAACAGGGCGGCTGCCGCCCGCGTGCTGGCTGCTGATCGATACGATCGACGGCGAACACCGGGAAAACGAGCTGCCCTGTAACGCCGCCTTCTGGCAGGCAATCATCGATGAGCTGCTGCCGCAGGCGCAGAAGCGCGAAGCGTTCAGCGAGGAAGGGGCGCGCACCGTCGTCGCCGGCCAAAGCTACGGCGGGCTGGCGGCGTTATATGCCGGTGTGCACTGGCCGGAACGTTTCGGCCACGTGCTGAGCCAGTCCGGCTCCTTCTGGTGGCCTACGGTGCAATTCGTTACCCAGTTCGAAAAACGCCACGAACTGGAGGAAGGCTGGCTGATACGCCAGGTTCGGCAACGCGACGCGGCGGCGCCAGCGCTCAACGTGATCCAACAGGCCGGCGATCGGGAGGCGGATATCGAATTCGTCAATCGCCAGATGCACGAGGCGCTGACGGCGGCGGGGCACCGCGCCGACTACCGCGTGTTTTCCGGCGGACATGACGCGCTCTGCTGGCGCGGCGGCCTGGTGGACGGCGTACGCCAGCTGCTTTCCGGGATGGAATAACCCACACATTTTGACAGACAGGTAATGAAAATGACTCAGGAACAACAAAACCCGTTCGATGACGAAAGCCTCCGTTTCTCCGTTTTGGTCAACGCGCAGCAGCAGTATTCGCTGTGGCCGCAGTTTGCCGACGCGCCGCAGGGGTGGCGCGTGCTGATGGGGCCGGCGTCGCGCGGCGAATGCATCGACTACATCGAAACGCACTGGCAGGACATGCGGCCGGCGGCCTTGAAAGCGGCGGATGCGGCGCGTTAAGCGCCAGACAGCCACATCGATACATTCCGTTTGAGGAAAAGGACAGACACCATGTCAGAAACGCTTTCTTTGCCGGATACTCAGGTCGAGTATCGGGATTATCCGCTGGTTGCGGCGCAACCGGGGATCTGGATCGCCGACCAAATCGCGCTGCGGCGCAACGGCTTCGCGGTGGCGCACTACACCGAACTGCACGGCGCTATCGACCGCTCGGCGCTGGAGCGCGCGATCCGTCAGGGGCTGGCCGAAGCGGATACGGTTCAGGCGCAGTTCTTTGAGGCGCAGGACGGCCAGCCGGTGCAGCGTTTGCCGCTGAACGCCGATCCTGCGCGCGTGCAGGCGCCGGAGTGGTTCGATTTCAGCGCGCGGCCGGACGCCGAACAGGCGGCGCTGGCGCTGATGAACGACGATCTGGCGCAGGATCTGCCGGCGGACGGCGAGCGGCCGCTCTATCGCCATGCGGTGATCCGCGTCAGCGCCGATCGCTGGTTCTGGTATCAGCGCTTTCATCATTTGACCCTGGACGGTTTCAGCTTCGAAGCCATCACCCGTCGGATCGCCGATATTTATCGCGCGCTGCGCCACGGGCTGGCGCCGGCGGCCTCGCCGTTTACCCCGTTCGGCAAGGTGGTGGAAGAGTTTCAGCAATGGCAAACCTCGCCCGCACGTGAGCGGGCGGCCGAATTCTGGCGCCAGCATCTGCGCGATTTGCCGTCGCCGCTGTCATTATCGACGGAGAGTCGGGAGGTTGAGGCGGGCGCCCGGCCGCTCAAACAGGCGCTGGTGCTGCCGGAATCGCTGTTTGACGAAGCGCTGCGCGATGGCGCGCTGCAGTCGCTGCAGCCGGCCGATATCGTCACGGCGGTGCTGGCGCTGTACCTGGCGCGCATGAGCGGCGAAACCCGCTTCTCAGTCGGTTTTCCTTTCATGCGCCGGATGGGATCGCAGGCGCTGGCGGCGGTCGGCCCGGTGGTCAACGTGCTGCCGCTGCTGCTGAACGTGACGCCGGAGATGTCGCTGGCGGATGTCTGCCTGGCCACCGTGGCGCAGATCAAGCAGGCGCGCCGCCATCAACGCTATGAGGCGGAGCAGATCAAACGCGATCTCGGCCTGGTCGGCGGCCATCAGGAACTGTACGGGCCGGTGGTCAACGTCAAGGTCTACCACAGCGCCTTGTCGTTCGACGGTCAGGCGGCCACCACCCATACGCTGGCGATGGGGCCGGTCGACGACCTGGAGTTCGAGATCGGTTTTCGAAGCGGCGTATTGACGCTGTCTTTGGTCGCCAACCCGGCCAAATACTCGCCGCGCACCTTGCAGCACCATGCGGAGCGCATCGGCCATTGGCTGCAGCAGTTGGCGCGACAGCCGCACCAGCCGAACGGTCAACTGGCGTTGATCGGCGAGGGGGAACTCAGACAACTCGCGGCCTGGGGGCGCGGCGCTGAGCTGACGCCGCCGGCGGGCATGGTTTCGATCATGGATGCGTTCCAGCGCCAGGTTGAGCGTCAGCCCGAGGCGTTGGCGGTGTCCTGCGGCGACGTGCGCCTCAGCTACCGGCAGCTCTCCGAACGGGTGATGCAGCTGGGGCGAGTGCTGATCGAAAGCGGCATCGGCGCCGAAGACGTGGTCGCCATCGGCATTCCACGCTCGGTGGACACGCTGGTCGCGCTGTTCGGCGTGCTGGCCAGCGGCGCGGCCTATATGCCGCTCGATCTGGACTATCCGCGTGAACGTTTGGTGCTGATGTGCGACGACGCGCGGCCGGTGATGTTGCTGACCCACAGTGACACGCGGGCCAACATGCCGGATCTGCCGCAGGTATTGTGCCTGGACGACACCCCGTGCCTGGCGCGCTGCGCGGCCGCCGAGAGCGCGCCGATAACGGACGACGAACGGCGTGTGCCGCTGAACGAGGCGCATCTCGCCTACATGATTTACACCTCCGGTTCGACCGGCAAACCCAAGGGCGTGATGTCCACGCACCGCGGGCTGCTGAACCTGTTCCTGTCGCACCAGGCTTCTCTGTTCGGCCCGGCGATCGAAAAATTCGAGGCCCGCCACGCGCGCCGCTTACGCGCCGGCCATACCGCCTCGTTCTCTTTCGACTCCTCCTGGGAACCGCTGTTCTGCATGATGATGGGCAGCGAACTGGTTATTTTCGATGAAGAGCTGCGCCGCGACCCCTGGGCGCTGCTGGAACAGACCCAGCAGACGCCGATCGATCTGCTGGACATCACGCCGTCGTTCTTCTCGCAACTGGTGGACTGCGGTCTGCTGAAAGGGCAGTTCCCGCTGCCGTCGTTCGTGATGATCGGCGGCGAGGCGGCGACGCCGACGCTGTGGAACCTGATGCAGCAGCATCCGGAGGTGGAGATCCACAACTATTACGGCCCGTCCGAATACACCGTCGATACCCTCGGCGCGCCGGTGACAGCCGCCGATCAGCCGGTGATCGGCCGTCCCCTCGCCAATACCTCAGTCTGGTTGCTCGACAGCCGCCTGCAGCCGGTGCCGATCGGCGCGGCGGGTGAGCTGTACATTTCCGGCAAGGGCATCGCGCGCGGTTACCTGCGGCGCCCGGATCTGACGGCGGCGCGCTTTGTCGCCAACCCGTTCGCCGAAGGCGAGGTGATGTACCGCAGCGGCGACCTGATGCGCTGGAGCGCGGAGGGCCAGCTGGTATTCATTGGCCGGACCGATCACCAAATCAAGGTGCGCGGCTTCCGCGTCGAGCTGGGTGAGGTGGAAAGCGCCTTGGCCGCCTTGCCGGACGTGGGGCGGGCGGTGGTGATCGCCGAACCGATCGGCGCCACCTATCGCCTGATTGGCTACTGCTCGGTGCAGGATGACGCGCGTCGCGCCTCGCCGGCGCTGCAAAGCGAGCTGCTGGGGCAGCTGGCGCAGCGTCTGCCGGATTATATGGTGCCGGCGATCCTGGTGGTAATGCCGGAGCTGCCGCTGAACGTCAACGGCAAGATTGACCGCCAGGCGCTGCCCAAACCGCAGGAAACGCTGGCGCAAAGCATTCGCGAACCGGCCACCGAGCAGGAGAGGCTGATTTGCCGCGCGATGGCCCAACTGTTGGGAATGGAGCGCGTCGGCGCAGACGACGATTTCTTCGCGCTCGGCGGCGACAGCATCTCGGCGATGGGGCTGGGCACCGCCCTGCGGCGCAAAGGCTATCTGCTGCGGCCGCGCGAGATCTTCGCGCTGCACACCCCCGCGCGCATGGCGCAGGCGATGCAGCCGCTGGCCGTTGGCTCTCAGACCGCACGCAGCGTGCGACAAGGCCTGATCGACGGGCTGCCGATCCTGCACTGGTTCGCCGAGACGGGCGATATGCATCGCCGCTTCGCGCACGGCGTTTTCCTGCGTGTGCCCGCCGAACTGCAACCGGAACAGCTGCGTTATGCGTTGGCACAGCTGCGCGCGGCGCACCCGGCGCTGAGCGCCAGGATCCGCGACGGCCAGTTGGTGGTCGAGGAAGCCGCTACCGCTGAGTTCATGCAGGTTCAGACCGTATCCGGCGAACTGGAGCTAGCGGCGGAACAGGCGTTTGATGCCGCACTCGAGCAGCTCGATCCGGCGGCCGGTGCCATGATGCAGGCGATCCTGTTGCAGCGTGACGGGCAGAGCCTGGGGCTGGTGCTGGCGATCCACCACCTGGTGGTCGACGGCGTTTCCTGGCGCATCCTGCTCGACGAGCTGCGGCAAGTGGCCGACAGCGCCATGCAGGGGCAGCCGATCACGCTGCCGCCGGAGGAAACCTCGCTCTATGAATGGTCCGCGCGTTTACGGGCCGACGTCGAACGCCGCGAAGCCGAGCTGCCGTTCTGGCAGCAGATGCTGGCGGACGGCGTGCCGCGTTTGGGGCGGCGCGCGCTGGAACCGCAGACCGATCGCATCGCCTCGGTGAGCGAACGGCGCACGCTGCTCGACAGCCGGCTGACCGCCGCGCTGCTCGGCACATTGCCGCAGAACTATCGCGCCCAGGTTGAAGAGATCATGCTGTGCGCGCTGGCTCAGGCCTGCCGTCGTCAGTTCCAGGCCGCTTCGCTGCGTTTCTCTCTGGAGTCGCACGGCCGCGCCGAACTGGATGACGGCCTCGATCTGGCCCGCACCGTCGGCTGGCTGACGGCGGAGTACCCGCTGCGCATCGAACTGCATGACGCCGAGCATAATGAGGCGGTGCGCGCGGTGAAACGGGCGACGCGCGCGGTGGCCGATCGCGGCGTCGGCTATGGCCAGCTGCGTTATCTGCATCCGCAGCGTGACGATCTGGCGGCGCTGGCGCAGCGCAACGCCCCGGAGATTTTATTCAACTACCTTGGGCGTTTCAGCCAGGATGAGGCGCACTGGACGCCGCAGCGCAGCCAGACTCGCTTCCGCGACGCCTTCGCCGTGGCGCAGGATGCGCAGCAGGCGCTGTCTTACGGGCTGGAAGTGAATATCTTTGTCGAGGAGCGGCGCGACGGTGCCTGCCTGGCGATTAACTGGAGCTGGCTGGAGGCAATGTTCAGCGAGAGCGACATTGCGCAGCTGCACAGCGGCATCGAGCACGCCGTGCGTTCACTGTGCGAGTTTGCCGAACGGCATCCCGAACGCGCGGCGGCGACGTTGGTGGCGGCCGAAATCGCCCAGCCGGGCGTCGATGATGAAGCGGTGCGCGCCTGGGAGCGGGAGTGCGGGCCGTTAGCCGCGGCGCTGCCGCTGTTGCCGCTGCAACACGGTCTGCTGTTCCATGCGCAGACGGCGCAGCAGGGCGGCAGCTACAACTCGCTGACGCGCCTGAGCCTCTGCGGCGAACTGGACGCGCATCAACTTCAGCAGGCGCTGAATGCAGTGATCCGCCGCCATCCGCAGCTGGCCGCCCGATTCAACCGCGAGGGCGAGCCGCTGCAGCTGATCCCGCAGGAAAGCCATTGGCCGCTGGACAGCCACGCGCTGCCGCCGCTGGCCGAAGAACAGGAGGTGCAGGCACTGCACCGGCTGGAGCAGCAGGAACTGCAGCGCGATCTGTTCAACCAGCCGGGCGCGATGCTGCATGCATTGTTGGTCAAACACGGGGATAGCGAACGCTACACGCTGTTCCTTAACGCGCATCACCTGATCGTCGACGGCTGGTCGACGCCGGTGGTGCTCAACGATCTGATGCTGGCCCTGCGTGAAGGCGAGCAGGCGTTGCCGCCGCTGCGTTCGAACTATGCCGATATCGTGCGCCGCCTGACCGCGCGGGATGCCGAAGCTTCGCGCCGCCTCTGGCGCCAGACGCTGCAGGACGTGCGGCCGACGTTGCTGTTCGGTGAGGCGCAGGACGATCGCGTGCACGAGCTGGAGATGACGCTGCCGCCGGCCGAGGAAAGGCGCTTGCTGACCCTGTGTCGCGAACGCGGGTTGACGCTCAATACCGTGATGCAGGGCATTTGGGCATTGCAGTTGGCCAGCTGTTGCGGCCAGCAGGACGTGGTGTTCGGCTCGCCGGTTTCCGGCCGCTTTGGCCAGATAGAAGGGATCGAGGAACACGTTGGCCTGTTCAGCAACACGCTGCCGGTGCGGGTGCGTCTGCAGCACGATCGTTCGCTGACGGAACAGCTGACTGAGCTGCAGCACCGGCAAATTGAACTGCTGGAGCACGACGATTTGGGGTTGGGGGAAATTCAGCACCTGGCCGGGGCGGGCACGCTGTTCGATACGCTGTTGGTGGTGGAGAACTACCCGGACAACGACGCTCTGCTGGGCGGCGCAGGGTCGCTGCGCTGCGACGCCATCCGCAACAAAGGCTATACCCACTATCCGCTGACGCTGCTGGTGCTGCCGGGCGAGCGTCTGCGCCTGCTGATGGAGTACCGCGCCTCGGTGCCGCAGCCTGAGCGCTTCGCCGCGCGGCTGATGGCGCTGTTGCAACAGTGGATCGCCCAACCGGATTTGCCGCTGCCGCGCTGGCAGTTGCAAACGCCGCAGGAGCAGGCGCTGATCGCGGCGGTCAACCGCACCGGGCAGGCGGTGGCGGACACCACCTTGCATCAGGCGATCGCCGATCAAGCGCGGCGCACGCCGGATCGCATCGCGCTGCAGGATGCCGGGCACAGCCTCAGCTACCGCGACATGCAGCGCCAGGCCGCGCTGCTGGCCGAGCGGCTGACAGCGGCCGGCATTCAGCCGGGGGATATCGTGGCGGTGGCGTTGCCGCGTTCCGTGCGCCTCAGCCTGGCGCTGACGGCGATTGTGCAGACCGGCGCCGCCTGGCTGCCGCTGGACACCGGCTACCCGGACGAGCGGCTGGCCTACATGGTGGAGGACGCCAAGCCGCGGCTGATTATCACCGAGAGCGCGTTGGATGCCCGCTTTGCCGCGCTGGCGCCGACGCTGCTGTTCGATGCGCTGGACGACAGCGGGCGCGAACCGCCTGCGCGTCTGCCGGCGGGGAACGGCGATTATCCCGCCTACGTGCTGTATACCTCCGGCTCTACCGGGCGGCCGAAAGGTGTGGTGGTGAACCACCGGGCGATCGTCAACCGCCTGTTCTGGATGCAGCACGAGTATGCGCTCGATGCGCAGGACGTGGTATTGCAGAAAACGCCGTGCAGCTTCGACGTTTCCGTCTGGGAATTCTTCTGGCCGCTGATGGTCGGCGCGCGCCTGGTGATGGCGCCGCCGGAGGCGCATCGCGATCCGCAGGCGCTGACGACGTTGATCGACGACTATGGCGTGACCACGCTGCATTTCGTTCCGTCCATGTTGGCTATCTGGGTGGAGGCGCTGAACGAGCGGGCGCCACAGCGCGCCGCCGCCAGCCTGAAACGCGTGTTCTGCAGCGGTGAGGCGCTGTCGTGTGAACTGGCTTCCCGCTATCAGGCGTTGGTTATCGCGCCGCTGCACAACCTGTATGGCCCGACGGAGGCGGCGGTCGATGTCACCTACCAACCGGCGTCCGGCGCGGCATTGGCGGCGGTGAGCGGCGCCGGCGTGCCGATCGGCAAACCGGTCTGGAACACCCAGTTGAGCATTCTCGACGCGATGCTGCGGCCGGTGCCCGTCGGCTGCGCCGGCGATCTTTACCTGCGCGGCATTCAGCTGGCCGATGGCTATCTGCATCGGCCGGGGCTGACGGCGCAGCGGTTTGTCGCCGATCCCGCCGGCAACGGCGCGCGCATGTATCGCACCGGCGATATCGCCCGCTGGCTGGAAGACGGCAGTGTCGAGTATTTGGGGCGCAGCGACGATCAGCTGAAGATCCGCGGCCAGCGCATCGAGCTGGGAGAAATCGAGCAGGCGCTGCTGGCGCAGCCGGGGATAGCGCAAGCGGCGGTGCACGCCATCGAGCTGGGCGAGGGCGCGACGGGGCTTGGCGGCGCCGATATGCGCCAACTGGTCGCCTGGCTGATCGCCCAACCGGGCGTGACGCTGGATACCGCCGTGCTGCATCAGGCGCTGGAGCAGCGTTTGCCGGCGCACATGATGCCGGTCAGCTATGTCATGACCGACAGCTTCCCGCTCAGCGCCAGCGGCAAGCTGGATCGCAAGGCGTTGCCGCGGCCGCAGCTGAGCCACCAAAGTGGCCGCATGCCACAGAGCGACAGCGAACGCCTGCTGGCGGCGCTGTTCGGGGAACTGTTGGGGCGTGAGACGGTGTATGCCGACGACGACTTCTTCGCGCTGGGCGGCCATTCGCTGCTGGCGATGCGTCTGGCGGCGGAGCTGCGTCGCCGCGTGCCTCGGCCATTGAGCGTCGGGCAGATCATGTTCGCCCGCAGCCTGGAGAAGATGGCGCACCTGCTCGATGACGCGCAGGCAGCCAACTCGGCCGAGAGCCGCGGCGTCGGCGAATGCCTGCAGCTGCGGGCCGGCCAAGGCCCGGCGCTGTTCTGCCTGCATCCGGCTTCCGGTTTCGCCTGGCAGTACTCGGGGCTGAGCCGTTATCTGCCGGGCAGCTACCCCATCATCGGCCTGCAGTCGCCAAGACCGGACGGCGCCATCGCCACCTGTGAGGATATCGAGCAGATGGTCGATCGTCATCTCGCCAATCTGCGCCGCCTGCAGCCGCAGGGGCCTTACTACCTGCTGGGCTATTCGCTCGGCGGCACGCTGGCGCACTCGATGGCCGCGCGCCTGCAGCAGCAGGGCGAAGAGGTGGCGTTCCTCGGCATGCTGGATACCTATCCGCCGGAAGGCCAGGATTGGACCGGCCCCAGCGAGGAGGACGCGCAGAAAGAGGTGGCGCAGGAGCAGGCCGAGTTTATGGCGGAAGATCATGGCGATCCGGCGCTGATGGCGGAGAAGGCGGCAATGTTCGACAGCATCGTCGCCAACTACCGCGACGCGGTGCGCATTCTGTCTCAGGCGCGCAGCCGGCGTTTCCACGGCACGGCGACGCTGTTTGTCGCCGACCAGACGCTGCCGCCGGAGATGGATATCGACGCCGTGTGGGCGCCGTATCTGGATGGGCTGATCTGCCATCACCAGCGCTGCGAACACGCGGACATTCTGTCGCCGGCTTCGCTGGAGACGCTCGGGCCGCTGTTGCATTCGTTGCTGACGCAGCAATACGGGTTGGTATAACGCAACCGGGCCGGGGGGCGTGCGTCCCGGCCCGTACTAAAACATGATATGCAGGACACTATGGCCAGACCTTCTTTTTTTCTTGATTTCAGTTTGCTGAGAAGCAATGCGCATTTCCGCGCGATTTTCTGCGCCCGCATGCTGTCGGTGTTTTCCCTCGGCATGTTGGCGGTGGGGGTGCCGATTCAGATCCAGGCGATGACCGGCTCCACGTTGCAGGTGGGCGTGGCGGTGGCGCTGGACGGGGTGGGCATGTTTATCGGCCTGATGCTGGGCGGCGTGCTCGCCGATCGCTACGATCGCCGTAAGCTGATCCTGTTTGCGCGCGGCACCTGCGGGCTGGGCTTTGTCGCCCTGAGTCTGAACGCCTTCGCCCCGGCGCCTTCGCTGTGGGCGCTCTACCTGCTGGCGGCCTGGGACGGCTTCTTCGGGGCGCTGGGCATGACGGCGCTGATGGCGGTGATCCCGCTGCTGGTCGGGCGCGAAAACCTGGCGGCGGCGGGGGCCTTGAGCATGGTGACGGTGCGCATCGGCGCGATCCTGGCGCCGGCGCTGGGCGGGATTATCATCGTGTTCGGCGGCGTGGGGCTGGCGTTCGCCGTGGCCGCCGCCGGGACGCTGGGCACCCTTGTCCCACTGGTGCGCCTGCCGACGCTGTTGCCGCAGCAGCAGGAGCCGGAACACCCGCTGCGCGCGCTCGCCAGCGGCTTCCAGTTTGTCTGGCGCAATAAGGTGGTGGGGTCGGTGGTGGTGCTGGGAATGCTGATGAGCATCGTCGGCGCCGTCCGGGTGCTGTTCCCGGCGCTGGCGCAGGACGCTTACCACGTCGGCGCGTCCTCAATTGGCCTGATGTATTCCGCGGTGCCGCTCGGCGCGATGCTGGGCGCGCTGACCAGCGGCTGGGTGGGGCGTTTCTCTCGGCCCGGCGTGCTGATCCTGGTCGCCGCCATCGTCGCGTTTACCGCTATCACTTCGCTGGGGCTATTCAGCCACCTGGCGCCGGCGCTGCTGGCGCTGGTGTGCTACGGCTACGCCAACGCCATTGCTTCGCTCCTGCAGTTCATGCTGATCCAGAGCAATACGCCGGATCATCTGCTGGGGCGGGTGAACAGCCTCGGCACCGCGCAGGACGTAACCGGCGATTCGATCGGCGCGCTGGGGCTCGGCGTACTGGGCAGGATCTTTACCCCGTTGATGAGCGTGCTGTCGTTTGGCGCATTCGCCGCTGTGCTCGGCGTGCTGGTGGCCTTCAGCGTGCGCACGCTGCGCCAGTGCCGGCCGGCGGACGCGTTGGTCGAGCACGATGAGCCCGCGCCGGCAACCTCGGCGGCAGCGGACAACTAACCCCTCACGGCACCGGCTGTTCCGGCCGGTGCTGTTCCCCCCAGTTGCACATCATGTCGATCACCGGGATCAGCGAACGCCCGCGTTCGGACAGGCTGTACTCCACCTTGGGCGGGATCTGCGGATATTCCTTTCTCACCACCAGGCGATCTTTTTCCAGCTCTTTCAGCGTCGAACTCAGCGTTTTGTAGGAAATGGTGCCGATGCAGCGCTGCAGCTCGTTGAACCGCAATACCGGCTTATACAACGCCAGCCAGTAGAGAATAATCATTTTATATTTGCCGTTGATCACCGACAGCGTGTAGCCATAGCCGGTGTCTTCGAGGCTGATGCCCGTTGGGCTGCAGTGGGATTCGGCGGTCATTGAGTGCTTTCTCCAGGGTAAGTATGTGTCGTGAGTGTGCGTATTTTACATTGTTCCAGCATAACCTATGATGCGCCGGTAGACACTTGACTGGAGAAATCGATATGAAAACCCTGGTGGTGGTGACCCATCCCGATATGGCGAACTCGGTGGTCAATAAACGCTGGCTGGAGGAACTGCGGCGCTATCCGGAGCGGTATACCGTGCACGAACTGCATCAGGCCTACCCGGACTGGCAGATCGACGTCGCCCACGAGCAGCGGCTGATCGAAGCCCATGACAACATCGTGCTGCAGTTCCCGATTTTCTGGTTCAGCAGCCCGCCGCTGCTGAAAAAATGGCTGGACGACGTGCTGACCTACGGCTGGGCCTACGGTTCGCGCAGCGGCTACAAGATGCAAAACAAGAAGCTGGCGTTGGCGGTCACGGCGGGGGTGCGCGCAGAGGATTATGCGCGCGACGGGCGCTATCGTTACTCGCTGGAGGAAATCTTCCGGCCGTTTGAAGTCACCGCCGGTTACGTGCGGGCCGACTATGCCTCGTTCTTCGCCTTTTACGGCAGGGAGGCCGCTTCGGACGGCACGGTGGAGCCGCTGCAATCCCACGAATTGGATCGCAGCGCGCAAGGCTATCAGGCATTTCTCGCCGCCCTGAATTAACGGCACGCCCCGGATGCGCCAGGGCGTGCGCGTCCGGCTACTCGATGTGAACGCCGAAACCGTCTTGCCCCGGCGCGAGATGCGCTTTCAAAGTCAGCTGCGGGATCAGATAGTCACCGGCGTTCTGCCGCCGGAAGCGGATTGGCTCGGCGTTCCACAGATTATCCAGCCGCTGCCCGAGCTGCTCGCACAGGGCGGCAAAGCGTGCCTCATCGGTTTTGCCGGCGCGGTAGGTGACGAACGGCGGCAGCACCTCGAAGCCTGGGTAGTGCAGCATGCCGTGCTGGATCGGGAACAGGATATCGTCGATCGGCCCGTTGATGCCGCGCGGGGCGTAATGGGACTCCCAGCCGCCGGCGGTGACGATCAGCATCGCCCGTTTGCCCGCTAGCGTACCCTCGCCGTAACGGTCACCCCAATGGGTATCGGAATGCTCACCCACGCCGTAGGCAAAACCGTAAGCATAGACACGCTCCACCCAGCCTTTCAGGATCGCCGGCATCGAGAACCACCACAGAGGAAACTGCAGCAGCACCGCGTCCGCCCAACGCAATTTTTGCTGTTCCCGTTCGATATCAGCGCTCTGCATGCCGTTGGCGAACGCGCGCTGCGAATCCAGCGAAGGATCGAAACGAGCAGTTGCCGGGCCTTCCAGACTGTCGTCGGCGTCGAGCGCCGCTTTCCACTTCATGGCGTACAGGTCGGACACTTGTACCTGATGGCCGGCCTGCGTCAGGCGTTCAACGGCGAAATTTTTCAGTGAACCGGTCAGCGACAGCGGCTCCGGGTGGGCGTAAACAATCAGCACATTCATAACAGCTCTCCTTGGTGTGAGAGCTGCAGGTTAGGGTGTTAGTCGGTATATTAGAAATGAATTACCGTTATCCCAGGTATAACTATGAATAATTTAAGACGGCTGGATCTCAACCTGCTGGTGACGCTCGACGCGCTGCTGGCGGAGCACAACGTCACACGCGCGGCACAGCGGCTCAATTTCTCCCAGCCGGCGGTCAGCGTGCATCTCGCCAAACTGCGGGCGATCTTTGACGATCCGCTGCTATTGCCCGGCCCGCGCGGCATGCGCCCGACCGCCAGAGCGGAACAGCTGCGGGCACCGTTACGCCAGGCATTGGCGGCGCTCGAGTTGGCGATAACGCCGGCGACGCCGTTCGATCCCGCCGTGGCGACCGATACCTGGCGCGTGGCCGCCTTTGACTACGGTGAATCCACCATCGTGCTGCCGGCGCTGAACGGTTTGCGCACGGCGGCGCCCGGCACCCGGCTGGCGGTGCTGGAGATCGCCCCGGCGCGCCTCGCCAAACGGATGGAGCAAGGGGAGATCGACCTGGCGTTTCATACCCGAGAAGGGGCGCCATCCGGCCTGCGGCAGCGCACGCTGTTTAGCGAACGCTATGTGCTGGTGGGCCGGGTCGGCCACCCCAAGCTGCATGCCAGGCTGACGCCGGCGCAATTTTGCCAATTGGAGCAGGTGATGGTCTCGCCGGACGGCGGCGGGTTCTATGGCATGACCGACCGGGCGTTGGCAGACGTGGGGCTGACGCGGCGCGTGGTGCTCTCCGTGCCGCATTTTCTGTTCGTTATCTCGGTGCTGACGCAGTCCGATTTGGTGGCGATGCTGCCGGAGCGGCTGGTGCGCAACCAGCCTTTATTGCAACGGCTTGAGCCGCCGCTGGCGGTGCCGGGCTTTGAAATGACCATGCTGTGGCACGAACGATCGCACCGCGATCCCGCTCACCGGTGGCTGCGCGAACATATCGTGCGGTCAGTGTGAGCGGGTTGGCAGATTAAACGGAGAAGCGCTTTTTGATTCTGTCGACCGGCGTGCCATCGCTGAGCGGCACCTGCGGCAAACGATCGTAATCACGAAAGCCCATTTTGTGATAGTAGGCGAGGCCACCGACGTTATCCGCCCGAATGGTGGCATTGATGTGCTTGAAACCGTGAGACTTCGCCGCCGCTAATGTGGCAGGGAACAACGCACTGCCGACGCCACGCACCTTCGGCGACAGGCGGGAAAAGGTGGCAATATCTGCGGTATCGGGTGGCAGGGCATCATCTGCGCTCAGCGCCTGGAAGCCCACCAACAGCCCATCTACCTCCGCGACCTGGCAGCTCAGCGCATTGCTGCCGCTGATGAACCATTCGCTGAATTCGGCGGGGTGAGGGGCGTTTCTATCGCCGTCGTGCCGCCGGCGCCGATCACGTCATTCAATAACTGCGTCAGGGCTTCAGCGTCTTGCGGGGTTACCGTTCTGATCTTCATTGCGTTGCTATCTCCTATGATGAATCGGCTGGAACCATCGAAAGAAGATAGACGCAGGCGCCCGATAATGAAATATCGGAACGTGCCGGACAAAAAGACAGTGAGGGGAATTACATGAACAGGAAGCGGTCGGCCAGCGGAACCCCACGTTCGAGACGCGGTGGCAGCGCGTCGTCGCGATCGTCAGGCTGAGCAGCCTGCGGCGCGGCGTCTTCGGCTTTTTCGATCATCAGCTCGCCGAGCAGGGCCAGAAAACGAGTGATCTTTTGCATATTCCCTCTAGGGCAATAATTAACCTGAAGATGATAGTAATCGCCGCCTAACCGAATGGGAAAAACTTAAAACTCATATCCTAAGAACCGGATCGCATATCGCCTGACCGGGCGACGGTGGCCCATCGCCCGGTTAACCGCTTAGAAGGTGACGTTAACCTTGGCCCACAGGGTGCGGCCCGGTTCATTCACCGCGCTGTTGGCCGAGTACCCGAAGGCGCTGTTGCCCGCCAGGTTGAGGTGCTCGCTGTAGGTCTTGTTCAGGATGTTATCCAGACCGGCGCTCAGCTTGACGTTTTTATTCACCTTGTAGGCGGCGTTGGCGGAGAGCACGCCGAAGCCGGCGCTTTCGGCAAAGTCTTTGCCCACCACGTTGCCTTCGTTGATCGCCACGCGGTGTTGGCTGCTGACCAGACGCCACAGGCCGGTGCCGCTCCAGTCGCCGTACTCATAGGTCAGCCCCAAGCGTGCCTCCAGCGGCGGGATCTGCGGCAGCGGCCGGCCGTCGCTGCTATTTTTGCCCCAGGAGTAGGCCAGGCTGGCGTCGGTTTTCCAGTGCTCGCTCAGCTGATAACCCATGCCCATTTCGCCGCCCATGATGTTGGCGTTGACGTTATCGGCCTGGCTGAGGCGCGCGTTGTGCGGATCGTATTTGAACAGGATGAAATCATCGACGCGGCCTACATAAGCGGAGACCCAGCCGTTGAAGCGTTTGCCGTTGTACTGCGCGCCGATGTCGAGCTGCGTGGTTTTCTCGCTCTTGACGCTGGAGAACGGATCCTTGCTGCCGTTCGGGCCAAGCTTCGGCGAGAACAGCTCCCAGTAATCCGGGAAGCGCTCGGTATAACCGACGCCGGCATACAGCATCAGCGGCAGGTCGGCCAGCGTATGCTCCAGGCGCATAAAGCCGCTCGGCAGGGTGTCCGAACGTTCCCCAGCGCTGCCGCTGCGGAAATTCTCCACCAGGGTGCGGTCGAGGCGCGCGCCGCCGATCAGTTTATCCTGTTCGCTGGTGGACCAGGTCAGTTCACTGAAGGCGCCGTAGCTGTTGAACTGGGCGTCTTTTTCCCAACTGCCGCGGTTCATGCTGCGGTGGGTGTTGGTTTGGGTGTCCAGGCCGCTTTCAAGCTTCACGTCCTGCCACTGCCAGGTGCCCATCACGCGGCCGCCGAAGGTGCGGCGATCGAGCTGCATCGTCATGCCGGAGGACATCATGTGCCCGCCGTGGCCGCCCATCCCCATGCTCATGCCGCCATGCCCCCCGTGCCCAGCCATGCCGCCGCTGCCCGGCGATCGCAGGGTGACGTTGTCCATCACGTGGTTGGCGTAGTTGTAGTAGACCTGCGCTTCCAGCTTATCCAGCACGTCGCCGATGTTGGATTTCTCCACCCGCATGCCCAGGCTTTCGCGTTTGAACTGCGAACCATCCATGCTGCGGCCGGCATAGCGCGCTTCGCCGTTGCCGCGGCCCATAGTTACTTCCAGCAGCGTGTCGGCGTCCGGCGTCCAGCCGAGCGCCAGATCGCCGTTCCACTTGTCCCAGCGCGATGGCACGCGCGTATTCGTGCCGTCCTGATAGTCGTTGGAACGGGATTTGTTGGCCATCACCCGCAGGTAGCCTTGTTCGGCGCCGAGGCTGGCGTCGATGTTCTCGTCCCAGCGGCCGTTGGAGCCGGTCAGCACGCTGGCGTTGCCCTTGATACCCGGCTTGTCGAAGCGCGGGCGTTCACGCTCGAAACGCACCGTGCCCGCCGACGATCCCGGCCCCCACAGCACCGTCTGCGGCCCCTTGGTAATGGTCAACAGATCGAAGCTTTCCGGCGAGATGTAAGAGGTCGGTGCATCCATCCGCGCTGGGCAGGCGCCCAGCATTTCCGAACCGTCGGTGAGGATCTTCAACCGAGAGCCGAACATGCCGCGGAACACCGGGTCGCCGTTGGTGCCGCCGTTGCGGATCTGCGAAAAGCCGGGGATGGTTTTCAGGTAGTCCGAACCGTCGCTGGCCGGCACCGGCTGGCGTGGGGTTTTCGGCGAGGTGACGATGGTCAGCGGGGAGTAGAGCGGCGCGGTGACGGTAATCACGTCGCCATCATTAACCTGTGCGCCGGCAGGGTGTTGATGCGCCTGCGCCGCGTGGCCGGCCAGCAGAAACAGCGGCATGGCGGTGGTAATGGCGCGGGTGACGGCGTTCTTTTTATAAGTCGGTTTAAACATCATCTTTCCTTAAGCTAACTTTTTCCGTGCTTGGCCGAGGGATTATTCAGGCGTGGGGCGGCCTGGCGAAAATCACCATCGGAAAATACGGGGGTTAATTCCATCAACCTGGAAATAACCGGATTAATAATGTCGTCTCGATGATTAACCGTTGGGCGAATTAATTCCGCCGGGTTGAAACGATCAACGGCAATACAGAGAACGGCAATGGGCTTATTGTTAAATCAGAGGAAAGAGATGGGGGGCGCGCGCGGCTGTAATTCGGTATGAACAACGTGGGCAAACAGAGGGACGAGATAGTGGATCGGCGGCGGGCGCGAAGCCAGCGACTGGGACCAGAACAGCGGGCCGTGGCTCACGTCCAGCAGCGGCGCGTGCAACAACAGCACGCAATAGCCGCAGGCACTGTCGTCCATCATCATCGCCATGTTGTGGTGGCCGCCGCCGTGCTGCATCAGCGGCTGTGAGGCTTTCTCAGGCTCAGGCGGCGGCGAGTGCATCCCGTGATGCATCGGCATATCCATGCCGCAATCCGCCATGACGGTCGCTCCAGCACTTCCGGCGCGCACATGCTCCAGGGATCGCGAGACCACCGGCGCAATGAACAACATCAGAATGGCAAACACCCCTAACCAGGCGGCGGCCCGATTTCGCGATGTAGAGCGCTGAATTAACGACACAATCAACCTAAAAAAAGGGTTAACACAGGGTAGGGAATTGTACTGGTTTATGTCGAAATGTTAAAACCTTTTATTTCCGGCCAGCGGTATGTTGATGAATATATTATCGGACAAGCGCTTAAAATAAACACAAGCTGAGGAGGAGAAATGGAATACACTTCAATGGATGAAATTAGAGCAGATATTGATAAACTTGATGAAAAATTAGTTGAGTTAGTGGCTCAGAGAGGGCGTTGTGTAAAAGCGGCGGCGAGGTTTAAACACAATACCCAGGCAGTACGCGCACCTGAAAGGGTGAAACAAGTTATTGATAAAGTGAAAACACATGCCAGACGTGCTGAATTGCCAGAAGAAATTATTGAGAAAACTTATCTAGCAATGATTGATGCTTTCATCGAGTATGAGCTAATGCAACATAAGCAGCTGAAATAAAATCGTTTAACAACGATAAGGGAGTTGCCTATCGGTAACTCCCTTCATTCATTAACTGCTTACTTCGCGCTGACGCGCCAAACGGTGTTGCCGACGTCATCAGCAATCAGCAGGGCGCCGGTCTTGTCGACCGCCAATCCTACCGGTGCGCCATAGAGTTCCTTCTCGTCGTCGGAGACAAAGCCGGTGACCACCGCTTTGAGTTTGCCGACCGGCTTGCCTTGCTCAAACGCCACGTAGCTGACCCGGTAGCCGTTCAGCGGCGAGCGATCCCAGCTGCCGTGTTCGCTGACGAAGGCGCCGCCGCGATACTCGGCCGGCAGAGCGTTCGCCGTGTAGAACAGCAGCCCCAGCGGCGCGACGTGGGAGCTGAGGGCGTAGTCCGGCTTGATGGCTTTCGCCACCAGATCCGGCCGCGCCGGCTGCACCCGCCGATCGACGTGCTGGCCGAAATAGCTGTAAGGCCAGCCGTAGAAGCCGCCGTCCTGCACCGATGTCAGGTAGTCCGGCACCAGATCTGCGCCGATCTCGTCACGCTCGTTGACGATGGCCCATAGCTTGCCGCTGTGCGGTTCCCACTGCAGCCCGGTCGGATTGCGCAGGCCGCTGGCGAAGATGCGGCTGGCACCGGAGGCGGTGTCCACTTCCAGCACGGCGGCGCGGCGGTACTCTACGGCCAGGCCGTTTTCGGTGATATTGCTGTTTGAACCGACGCCGACATACAGCTTTTTACCGTCCGGGCTGGCCAGCAGGGCCTTGGTCCAATGATGATTGATGGTGTCCGGCAGATCGGCCAGCTCTTTACCCGCATCGCTGATGCGCGTTTCGCCCGGCTGATAGGCGTACTGCATGATGTTGCCGGTGTTGGCCACATACAGGGTGTTGCCAATCAGCTGGACGCCGAACGGCGAATCGAGCCCTTCGAGGAAGACATGCTTTTCCCAGCTGCCATCGGCGGTTGGGCGCAGCAGGGTAATCCGGTTGCCCCCTTTGCCGCCTTTACCGGACTGGCCCTTCACCAAACCGGCGATCAGCTGCTTGGGCGTGCTCACCGCTTCCGTGCCCGGCCCGTTGGCTTCCACCACCAAAACATCGCCGTTGGGCAGGGTAAGCAGCTGGCGCGGGTGCAGCAAACCGTCCGCCACCTTATCGATTTTCAAGCCTTCGGCCACTTTCGGCATCTGATTTTGCTGCCAGCCGACGCCCTTTGGCACCTGCATCGGCGGCATCAGGAAGTCTTGCGCCGCCGGCAACGTCGGATCCGGCCCCATTTGTTGTTCCGGTGAAATGACGGCGCTGTTATCGCAGCCGGCCAGCGCCAACACGGCCGAAAGCGCAATCGCGATGGATGATAGCTTCATGAAAACCTCCTTATTATTTTGCGCGGGCGCCCACGGCCAGCAGAATGTTGGCGAGGCTCAGCAGCGCGACCACGATCGCAGACAGCACCAGACCTTGCGGCACCACGGCATACGCATCCCGGCTATGCACGAAAGCGTTGATGATGGCGAGAACGATGGCCAGCAAGTTCAGCCAGAAATGGAGCTTGACCGATGGCCCCTGCAGCCGGCCGCTGCCGAACCACACCTGCACCAGGTTAATCAGACGGGGAATAATGGCAAAAATCAGGCCGATGGCGATCAGCCAGCTGGCACCGTTGACCCACTGAATATTCGCCGTGCAGGCATAGATAATGTCGAAAATCAGCGCAGCGGTGAAAAATCCGTAGGGTATCGGATTGAGCCATTCATAGACGGCCACCGCGACCGCTGAAGGCCTTGCTGTCGTTTGCGTGGTCATGCAGGTATCTCCATGAAAAATGATAGGTAAAAAAGGGCGTTGGCCCCTTAAAGCTTTGTTCAGATTCACCGATTTGAACAATTTTGATTCTCATTTTTAGCATGCGATGTTAAAACCGAAACCCTCACTGCGGCATTATCAATGGCTTACAACATCGGGAGGAGGGCATGAGTATAGAGCGCGTTCAGCGATTTCTGGCCGAGCACGCGCCGGAAACGGCGGTGACGGTGCTGGCAAAGAATACCGCTACGGTGGCGCTGGCGGCGGAAGCCTTTGGCGTGGAGAGCGGGCAGATCGCCAAGACGCTGTCGTTTCGCGTGAACGACGGCGTAGTGCTGTTGGTGATGGCGGGAACCGCCAGAATCGATAACAAGAAGTACAAACAATTCTTCGGCGTAAAGGCGCGCATGCTGCCGGCGGAGGAGGTGGAGGCGCTGACCGGCTATCCACCGGGCGGCGTTTGCCCCTTTGCCGCACCGGCAGCGGTAAGAATTTACTGCGATCGCAGCCTGTGCCGCTACGGTGAAGTGCTTCCGGCAGGCGGCAGCGATAACTCAGGCGTGAGAATTGCGCCACAACGCCTGGCCAGCATCACCGGAGCAGAGTGGATTGACGTGACGGGGTAACGTTAAGTGACCACGTCACAATTGCATTATGTTAAATGACGTGCATCATCTCGTGATTAATATGCTGTGTTAGCTGGAAAAATTACTATCTCATCGGGTTATGGCATACCGCTTCGATATTGTGGCCATCCGGGCCGATCACAAATGCCGCATAGTAGTGGGCATGGTAATTGGGCCGTAAACCGGGCGCGCCATTGTTTATGCCGCCGGCATTTAGCGCGGCGTGGTAGAACGCATCGACCTGTTCACGGCTGCTTGCGGCAAATGCCAGGTGCAGATGCGCCGGTTTTTCATCGGTTTGAAACAGGCACAATGACACGTTAGCCCGATCGTGACAAAGTTCGACGCCATAGCCGGGTTCGCCTTCGGCAACGATCTTTACGCCCAGCGGCGCGAGTGCATTGAGGAAAAACGCTTTACTAAGGGCAAAGTCGCTGACGCCAAATTTCACATGGTCAAACATGGGGAGGCTCCTGGAATGTGTCCCCATTCAGTATAGCCAACGCCGTGGTGGGCGCCGAAAACGATGAAAACGGACGCCAATGCGCATTTAGCGTACAAATAGTGCCCGTTGAAATGACGCGTTTTGGAGAAATCTGCAGTATCGTAGCAGCCACGTTTTGCCAGATTTTACGTAGCGCGATCAAAAAAGCAGGGGATTTTTACTCCTTATCGACGGAGATGCGCCATTGAAATCATGTCCGGTCATCATTATTGGAGCGGAAAATGACAGAGCGCATCATCACGGTCGAGCCTTATGATCCGCGTTATAAAGATGCAGCGCTGAAACTACGCGAGATATTGGCTGGCGTATTAACGGCAATTCATCATATCGGCAGTACAGCAGTGCCAAACCAACGATTGATATCTTGCTGAAGATTGAAAGCCTGGCGGCGTTGGATGGTGTGAATGACAAGAGATCTACGCCGCGTGGCGAGAACGGCATTACCGGCAGGCGTTGCTGCAGCAAGTGAACAGGCGATCAGACAGTTGGCGTTCAGAGATTATATGCGCAAGCATCATGGTGTTGCCGAGCAACACAAACACCAGACAGCAGAAGACCGCCGGGCTTATGGCCGGTTGAAAAACGAATTAGTTCAGCGGCATGAGCAGCCGGCGCTGGCATGATTGGCCGCAGGAGAAAGCCCATAATCAGGCCTGGACGGCAGAATCCACATATTATTACCTAGGTGCGCATAATGTATATTATGTTAAATTGAATTGCTGGATACGCACCGGGGCCATCCCTGAGCATCTTCTCTCCTCACCTTCAGCTTTATCCCTCCGACATCTGTCTTTCTGCCAGGCTTGTTGTCATTCCATTAGATCGGCTTTTAAATCTGGCTCAATCATCAGTCGGCGTACCTTGATGAAACCGCATCTGCCAACCCGCCTTGGTTGTCAGAAGCCAAATCGACGAACGCTCTGTGCAACGCACGGCGTGGCCCTGCGCGTCACGCTGAAAACTTTTATACGTCAGCAATACGGCGCTATCACTGATTTGCGCCAGCTTAAAACCTTCGGCGAAAATCTGCGGATAATCCGTTTCCATCTCCAGCGCCGCAACGGTCTGGCGTTTGTCATAACGTAGGCCTGAGCGGCCAATCTCTTCAAAGTCTTCATGCAGCAATGCCGCGACACGCTTCGGATCGCAGCGCGTTGTTGGCTGGTGCAGTTCAACCTCAAGCGCCTGGATGTGGCTAAGCCACTCTGCAAAATGGGTCAAAATGCCCTCCTTTTTGATCGCGCTACGTGAAATCTGGAGGCAAGAAACTCACACAGTGTTCAGATTTAAGCTGATGTGATTCCTGCCGTAACGGTTGAAAATCAAACCTGATATTGCTTATTTTAAACCATTACTATAAATTAAACGCAATATCAATTTTTTGGCGAATGGAATCATGCCCGATCGGTCATTACTCTTTTTTTATAGTTTAGCCTTTGCTGCAGTAATTTATTTTATTGTTAAATTCAGGAAGGACATCACAAAAAAAGATGGGTTGATACATATAGCTTCATATCTAGTTATCGCCATTGCAATAATACTCTTGCTCAATTCAGATCTTTCTGTTACTAGCATCCTGATTGCCATGTTTTCTTTTCTTGCAGCAGGTTTTATTTTTTTATGCGTTGCCATTTTCCTCAAGGATGTATACTCAACGAAAAAGTATACATTAACTGCCATAAAGCGAATAAAAACGGAAAATTCAATTGATTTCAAAGGAATGCCAGAATTCAAAAGCGGCATTTTTTGCTATAAAAAAACATGGTATGCCATCTATTCACCCTCTTTGAATTTACTTGAAATAGGCGTTAATGCGTTTGATAGCCAACCTGAGTTTGGCAAAAAATTCACCGTGCGAACGTTGTCTAGACGCGCTATTACATTCGTTCCGGAAGTAATTCCTGATGAAATCAATGATGACACTGAACTATTCGGCCAACTGGTAATATTTTGTGAGATATCTGAAAAAAATCAGATTATGGTGGAAAATTATATTGAAGCCATAAAAAATAGCTCTGCGACACCCTGGCTTATCTCTGTGCCAGATAAAACGCCATAATTTTAGCATGGCGGACATGGCGGAAATGTTATCCGCCATGCACTCAATCAGCGATCTGAATTTCGTCTTGCTTCACATGCGACCGCCGAACCCGCAATTCCCCGTGCCGCCAGGCGCCGTCTGCCGTGGCGCGATTGTCGATCAGGCGATTCAAGGCCTCTTCGACCAGCCGGTCGATGCGTTGGCTGTAGCTGGTCAGCGCCCAGTTGGCTGAGCCGGCCTCGTCGATATCGTCGAAACCGACCACGGCCATTGCAGACGACGGCGCCGTTTGCCTGAGCGCTTCGAGCGCCCCTAGCGCCAACACGTCGTTCT
Source organism: Serratia sp. CY38905 (assembly GCF_052168875.1). NCBI lineage: Bacteria > Pseudomonadati > Pseudomonadota > Gammaproteobacteria > Enterobacterales > Yersiniaceae > Serratia > Serratia sp. CY38905. The sequence continues at coordinate 494,799 of NZ_JBJNLV010000002.1, forward strand.
CGCAGAACAGCGCCTCAACCCGCTCGCTTTCCGGCGTTGCCTGCAGGTATTCGCTCATCAGCTGGAAACCGCGTTGGCGATCGTAGTGGCCGGCGGTGAGCACTCGATCCAACTGAAAGCCGGCGGCCATCAGTTTGTCGCGGTAGCCTTCCATGCGCAGCAAATGGCTGCTTTGCGTGTCCGGCCCCTTCATGTAACCAAAGCGCCGGTGGCCTTGCTCTATCAGCAGCGCGGCGATCTCTTCGCCGGCGCGGTAGCCGTCGATATTGACCACATCAATGTGTTCGCTTTCCGTATTGCGGCATACCTGCACCAGCGGTATCTGATGCAGATCTTGCGCGATCGCTGCCCACTCCTTGGTTAACACCGTCGCCAGGAACAAAATGCCGTCGACCTGCAGCTGATCGGCCATCGCCATCACCGCCCGGTAGTTTTCCCCGGCGGTGATGTTCAGCAGCAGCGCCATATAACCGCGGGTTTGCAGCTGTTTGGTCACCATATCGAGCATCATCATTGAATGCGGGTTCTTCATCTCGTCGATGGCCACGCCAATGATGTGCGTGCGTTTTTGCGACAGGCTGCGCGCCAGCAGATTTGGCCGATAGCCCAGCTCGGCCGCCGCCGCCAGCACGCTTTCACGCGCGCTGTCCGAGATCGAGGCGCCGGGCGTAAAGGCGCGCGATACCGTCCATTTAGAGACGCCGGCCTTTTCGGCGACGTCGCTGGCGGTGGCTTTGTGGTGTTTCATCATGGTTGCGTCGATCCCTGCTTCGGTGAAGTCAAACTATACCCTGCCCGCTCAGATCCCCTAAGCGCCCGCCGGCATTTCTGCTGCAATTATGTCCCGTTTTTGCACCCGATTGCAAATCGTTATGCAATCGGGTGCAAAACGTAAACAGTTTGTGATCGTCAGCGCTGTTTTTACCTTTCCCCTGTTGACCGAATTTTATCCATAGTCGACATTCACGGTGGCATTCAGAGACGCATCGCCGTTTTGCCTCCTGTTTTGCACCCGGTTGCAAATACACTGTTTTTACACAACGCCTCTCTTCTCAACAGGATACCGTAATGAAAAAAACCAGACTGTTGTTGATGTTAGCCTGCTCGCTGTTTGTGGTGACCGCCCAGGCCAAGACCTACCAGGTCGGCGTGGCGCTAGCCAACTTCGATCTCAACTTCGTCTCTATCCTGCGCAGCCAAATGGCGCGGGAACTGGCTGCGCAGCAACTGCAAGGCCAGTTCGTCGATGCCAAAGGCGATGTCGCCCTGCAGGTGCAGCAGGTGGACGATCTGATTAATCAGGGCGTGGACGCCATTATCCTCAACCCGGTTGATACGCAAGGCGTCCAGCCGATGATAGCGGCCGCCAAACGCGCCGCGATCCCCCTGATCTTCGTCAACCGCAAACCCGAAGTGCCGCTGAGCGGCGCGACGGCCTACGTCGGCTCCGATTCGGCGCTCAGCGGCCGCCTGCAGATGGAGGCTCTGGCGAAAAAAATGAATTACCGCGGCAACGTGGCGATCCTGATGGGCGCCCTCTCCAACGAAGAAACCCGCGAACGCACCCGCGCGGTTGAAGCGGTGATCGCCAAACACAAGGACCTGAAAGTGGTAGAGAAACAGACCGCAAAATGGCAGCGCAATGAAGCGGTCGATGTGGTTTCCGGCTGGTTGCTGAACGGCGTAGCGATCGATGCGATCGCCGCCAACAACGATGAGATGGCTATCGGTGCGATCATGGCGCTGAAGCAGGCCAAAAAGAGCGGTGTGCTGGTTGCCGGTATCGACGGCACGCCCGACGGCCTGCAATTTATCAAAAACGGCGACCTGGCGGTGACCATTTTCCAGGATGCCAAAGCCCAGGCGATCGGCGCGGTGCAAGTGACTCGCGCCCTGTTGGATCACGCCAAAACCGAGCCTTACAACTGGGTGCCTTACGCCACCGTGACGCGAGAAAACTACCCGGAATTTGCGCAGATGAATCAGAAATAAACCGTTGCCACTCTCTTTTTCAACCTATTTTGCACCCGAGTGCAAAGCCACAATATCAGGAGTCAGCATGTTAAATGGTGAAAGAAGCATCCCTCGCCCACTGCGTTGGGCGATGATCGGCGGCGGCCGCCTCAGCCAGGTGGGCTACAAGCACCGTTCCGGCGCACTGCGCGACAACACCGCCTATCGGCTGGTTGCCGGCGCCTTTGATATCGACGCGGCGCGCGGACGCGAGTTTGGCGTCAACCTCGGCGTGCCCGCCGAACGCTGTTATGACGACTATCAACAGCTGCTGGATCAAGAAACCGACCGCGAAGATGGCGCTGAGGTGGTGACCATCGCCACCCCTAACGGCACCCACTATGAAATTACGCGCGCCGCGCTGAATGCCGGCCTGCATGTCATCTGCGAAAAGCCGCTGTTCTTCACCACGGCGGAGGCGAGAGAAATCAAGGCGTTGGCGGCGGAGAAAGGCCTGATCGTCGGCGTAACCTACGGCTTCTCCGGCCATCCGCTGCTGATGCAGATGCGCGCCATGATCGCGAACGGCGACATCGGCGAAATACGCATGGTCGAATTGCAGTACACCCACGGCTTCAATGCCAACGAAAGCGCAGACAAGTTCGAGGCGCAAAAGTGGCGCGTCGATCCGAAAATCGCCGGCCCCTCTTTTGTGCTGGGCGACATCTCCACCCACACCTTCTACATCTCGCAGCTGGTGATGCCCGATATGAAGATTGCCTCCCTGCTGTGCGATCGCCAGAGCTTTATTCCTTCCCGCGCCCCGCTGGAAGACAACGCCATGGTGCTGATGCACTACGAAAACGGCGCCGTCGGCCGCATGTGGGCCTCCGCCGTCAACGCCGGCGCGATGGACAGCCAAAGCATCCGCGTGGTGGGCTCGCTCGCCAGCCTGCAGTGGAGCGACGCTGCCCCCGGCGAATTGCGCTATGAGATCCAGGGGCGGCCCAACCAGATCCTGCACCACGGCATGCCCTATCTGGACGACAGCGCCCTGGCCGAAGAGCGGCTCGGCGCGCTGCACACCGAAGGCCTGGCCGAATCCTGGGCCAATATTTACCTCAAGTTCGCCATCGCCATCAGCGCCAGCCAGCGCGGCGATCGGCAGACGCTGGCCACGCTGATCTACCCGGATATCGACGCCGGGCTGGAAGGCGTGCGCTGGATTGAAAACTGCGTTCGTTCCGCCGACAACGGCGCCACCTGGGTTAATTACCAATAAGGAAAGCCTCATGAGACTCTCATTCTGTACCGACAGCCTGGGCCATTTACCCTTCGAGCAGATGCTGGACCGGCTGCTGGAGTTGGGGGTGCGCGGCGTGGAAATGACCACCGGCGGCTGGTCTCCGGCGCCCCATCTGGATGCCGACGATCTGCTGGCCAACCCCGCCAAACGCCGGCAGCTGCTGCAGGCGCTGGCCAGCCGCGGCATGGAGATCGCCGCGCTCAACGTCTCCGGCAATCCGCTCGATCCCGGCGAACTGGGGCAACGCCATCAGCGCCAAACCGACAATACGCTGGAGCTGGCCGGGCTGCTGGGAGTGAAAAAGATCGTCATGATGAGCGGCCTGCCGCCGGCCAGCCCGCATGACACCATCCCCAACTGGATCACTTATACCGTCAGCTGGCCGCCCACGGTGAAAAACTGCCTGGACTATCAATGGAATGACGTGGCGATCCCCTATTGGCAGGCGTTGGTCGCCCGAGCCAAAGCGTGCGGCGTCGAGCGCTTTGCGCTGGAAAACTTCAGCGCCATGCTGGTGTGGAACCCGGAAACGCTGTTCCGGCTGCGCGAGGCCGTTGGCCCGATGGTGGGCCTGAACCTCGATCCCAGTCACTTGCTCTGGATGGGGGCAGATCCCATCGCGGTGGCCCGCGCCCTTGGCCCCGCCATTCATCATGTGCATGGCAAAGACGTGCGCCTTGAGCGCGGCGTCGTCGAGGTTAACGGGCTGCTGGAGACCAAACCGATAGATGACGTGGCCGGCCGCGCCTGGAACTATGTCGCCGTCGGCTGCGGGCGGGATCTGCAGTGGTGGAAGGAATTCTTCTCGGTGGTGCGCATGATGGGCTACAACGACTGGGTATCGCTGGAAATGGAAGACCTGACCATGTCGGTCGATGCCGGCATCGTTTCTTCCGTTCAGGCGCTGCAGCAATCGATTAGCCAATAACACCCTGCGCGGCGGCCATGGCCGCTGCGCCTCTTTCTCACCACAAACATGGGGATTAACCATCCCCGTGTCCTTGGTTCGATTAGATGTTTTAGCTATTGTGACCGTCTCTTGCGTACCAGATATGGTCATAGGATGATTCCAGAATAACGCTTATGCTGTCCATTTTCGCCGGCCACTTCAGACTGGCTGGCAAAGCCGGTTCAGAACGGCCCATCTGCGGAAGAATCTTCTCAGGCAGTTCGGCAATCGGCCGGTACATTCCCACCACCTCACCAATAATTACCAGGGCTGGTGATTCGACCTGCTCCTCTGCAACGATCTTTCCTAATGCATCCAGAGTGCCCACCAGCACGCGCTGCTGTGGCTGAGTGCCGCGTTCAATCACCGCCACGGGCGTTGAGCCGGGTAAGCCATGGGCAATCAAGCGCTGGCTGATAACAGGGCTGTTGGCAATCCCCATATAGAAGACCAGCGTCTGGCGCGCGGCGGCCAGTACGGACCAGTCAACGTCCGGTTCCCCTTCCGGGCCATGTCCGGTGACAAACCTGACGGACTGTGCCAGGTTTCGGTGCGTCAGCGGGATCCCGCTGGCTGCGGCACAGCCCATTGCCGCCGTGATACCGGGCACAACATTGCACACTATCCCCTTCTGCTGGCAGCAGGCCATTTCTTCCCCACCCCGGCCAAAGATGAACGGGTCGCCGCCCTTCAAGCGCACTACACGGTGCCCCGCCAGCGCCAGATCAACCAGCAACATATTGATTTCATGCTGTTCAAGGCGATGATTGCGCGGGGATTTGCCGACATCGATCCGCAGTGCAGTGTCCGGCGTCAGCGCCAGCACCGCATCGGACACCAGCCGGTCAAAGACCACGACATCGGCCTGCCGGATAACGCGCAGGGCTTTCAGGGTAAGCAGTTCAGTATCACCCGGCCCTGCGCCCACCAGCCAGACGTCACCCCGGCGCACCGGGCTGCGTTGGTCTGCCAGGGCCATAATCTGCGCTATCGGCAACATGTTGCTAGTTTTCATGGGCGTTCTTCCATCGTCAGGGCGGCCAGCTGGCCGGCAATAAACGTTTTCAGCTCCGGCACGCAGGAGCCGCAGTTAGTGCCACATTTCAGCTTTGAGCCGAGCTGTTGCACGCTGTGGCATCCCTGCCGCACGGCGTCGACAATCTGCGCTTCGCCAACAGAAAAACAGCTGCAAATCATTTTGCCGGTGGCGGCCTTATGGCTGCCGGCCTGGCCCGCCAGTAACGCCAGCCGCTGCGGTGCCGTGTCCGGCGGGGTGATAAAGGCAGACAGTATCGCTTGCCTGTCCGGCAGCAGTGGGCTTCGGCGCGCGTAAAATGCCAACTGCAGTTCGCCCTGCGCCCACACCAGCAGGTTGAAGCCCTCATCCCCCATCCGGGCGCTCTGGCAGGTTTTCCCCTCCAGCGGATAATGTTCATTCAGCCACGCCATCCACTCCTCCTGGAGCGAAGAATCCGCTAACGTAAAATGCGTGACGCCCGGTTGGGTGATGCGGCTCCAGTAGGCGGTGGCAGGCGCGGCGATCCCCTCTCCCCGAATAAACAACTCTGCATACCAAGCCGCTTTCCATTTCGTCAGATTGACCGGCATATGCTTACTTTCCGGTTGCCCGGAAAGAGGATCGGTAACGGGAGCTATCAGCGCATCGACCCGGGCCTGCCGGCTAAAATGGCTGTTCCAATGGATCGGCACGAAAATGCTGCCGCGAGGCTGGAGATGATCGGGTTGCGCGCGTAACAGCAGCCAGCCATGGGATGAGGTTACACGCAGCAACTCACCCGCCTGAATGCCCGGCGCATCATCCGGATGAAACTGACAGTACGGCTCGCTGATATGCTGCATCAGGCGAGCAGACTTGCCGGTTCGCGTCATGGTGTGCCACTGGTCGCGCACCCTTCCGGTGTTCATGATCAGCGGATAAGCCGCAGTGGGCTGGCTGGCGGGCAGCGCCGGGGTGACGGCGATCAACCGTGCTTTACCGTCAGGGTGAAAAAAGGTTTTATCTGTAAATAGTCGCGGCGTACCCTGCGGCCGTGCGGCATTAACCGGCCACTGGAGCGGCTGCAGGGTATCCCATTCTTCATTGGACAACTGCGCCAGCCCGCTGATGTCAAACGCCCGAGTGCCTGCATTTTCAAAGCCGGACAAGGCCGCATGTTCGCGGAAAATATCTGCCGGATGCTGCCAGGCAAAGGCCTCCGCAAACCCCAGCCGCTGCGCAACCTGGCTGAGGATCCACCAGTCAGGTTTGGCCTCCCCAGGTGCAGCCAGAAACGCGCGTTGCCGGGAGATACAGCGTTCCGAATTGGTCACCGTGCCATTTTTCTCCCCCCAGCCCAGGGCGGGCAGCAGGATATGCGCGGCGCGGGTGGTGTCCGTGTCACGCAGAATGTCGGACACAATAACCAGAGGACAGCGCGCCAGACCGGCCCGCACGCGATCGGCATCCGGAAGTGACACCAGCGGATTGGTGCCCATGATCCAGACGGCTTTTATCTCTCCCTTCTCGATAGCGCGGAAGAGATCGATGGCATTGAGTCCAGGGCTCTGCGCGACGTTATCGCTGTGCCAGAAACGCCCGACCCGTGTAATCTCTTCGGCGGTAAATCCCATATGGCAGGCCAGCTGGTTTGCCAGCCCGCCGACTTCACGTCCGCCCATCGCATTCGGCTGGCCCGTTATCGAAAATGGCCCGCTGCCAGCGTGTCCAATCTGGCCGGTTGCCAGATGCAGGTTAATTATCGCGTTGCATTTGTCGACGCCCGAACTGGACTGGTTAATCCCCATCGAATACAGCGTGACCAGCCGCTGGCTCCGGGCTATCCGTTGATAAAACGCCTGTAATTGCGAGGAGGCGATCCCGCAATAGTCCGCCGTCTTCTCCAGGCTCCACGCTTTTGCTGTCTGTAAGGTTACTTCTGCCCCGTTCGTGTGGTGCTGCAGAAAAGCGGTATCCAGTTTTCCGCGCGCTGCCATCTCGTTCAGTGCGCCGCAGAACAGCGCCGCATCGCTGCTCGGACGCAGTGCCAGATGCAGATCGGCAATATCACAGGTGGCGGTCTTACGCGGATCAACGACGATAATCTGCATCTCCGGCCTCTCCGCTTTGGCTTTCGCCAGCCGCTGATACACCACCGGATGCGCCCAGGCGGTGTTCGAACCTACCAGAATAACGCAGTCTGCCTGCTCCAGATCATCATAATTGCAGGGGACGGCATCGGCGCCGAACGCCCGCTTGTAGCCCACCACGGCGGAGGCCATGCACAACCTGGAGTTGGTATCCATGTTGCCCGCCCCGATAAACCCTTTCATCAGCTTGTTGGCGACGTAGTAATCCTCCGTCAGCAGCTGGCCCGAGCCATAAAACGCGACCGACTGCGGTCCATGCTCGTCAATCGTCGCCTGTAGCCCTTGTGCGACAGCGTCTAACGCCTGCGACCAGCCCACGGGTTGATGATGGATTTCAGGCTGGAGCAGACGCCCCTGTAAGCCCAGCGTTTCACCCAGCGCGCTGCCCTTCACGCACAGCCTTCCGCGATTCGCCGGATGTGCCGGGTCGCCGCTGGCGGCGAAGCCATCAGCCTGTGGCTGCATACTGACGCCGCACCCCACGCCGCAATAGGCGCAGGTGGTTTTCACGACCGGAGACGCTGTTTTCATAGGTTGACCGTTTCAATGATTTTGGCGGACGCAACGCCCTGCATTTGTGCCTGAACCCAGACGCGGCCATCTTCCACTTTCACCGCCCAGCTTCGCAGCGCATGCGGCGAATTGTCCAGGCTGCGGCCGTCCCGTAAGCTGAAGCGCTGTTTATAGAGCGGGGAAATCACCACCGGTTCGCCTTTGACATCCCCCACGAGCCCGCGCGCCAGCACATTGGCGTCGCTGTCTGGTTCATGATTGCTCAGCGCAAAAACCTGCTGTGGATGACCGGGCAGATAGAACAGCGCAATCTGCTGGCTCGCCAGGCGCGCCGCCATTCCCGCATTCGCCGGGATGGCGCTCAGGCTGCACACTTCCACCCAGCCCGGTGCGGGCTCCTGCGTATTTTCTGCGGCAGGCACGGCGAGCATGCTGCGCTCCTCATGCGTTGCAGGCCGCAGTTGTTGACGTTCGCTCACCATCACGACCCCTTCGTCAGGGATCTCGCTGTTTACAAACGGTCTGAACAGCGCCAGGCGATCCGGCGAGGCCAGAGTGGTCTGCCATTCACACTGGTACGTCGCCACCACCGCAGACATTTCACGATCCAGTTCATCCGCAATTTGCAGGCTGTCGTCCAGAATCACCTGGCGCAGGTAGTCGATGCCCCCTTCGAGGTTATCCATCCAGGTGCTGGTGCGCTGCAGCCGGTCAGCGGTGCGGATGTAGAACATCAGTAAGCGGTCAACGGTACGAATGAGCTGCTCTGTGCTCATGTCCTGCGCCAGCAAATCAGCATGGCGGGGCTTCATTCCCCCGTTGCCGCAGACATACAGGTTCCAGCCCTTATCCGTGGCAATTACCCCCACATCTTTACTTTGGGCTTCGGCACACTCGCGGGTACAACCCGAGACGGCCATTTTGATTTTGTGAGGCGAACGCAGCCCTTTGTAGCGGTGCTCTAATTGCAGCGCGAGCGAGGTGGAGTCCTGTACGCCGTAGCGACACCAGCTCGACCCGACGCAGGATTTCACCGTACGCAGAGATTTGCCGTAGGCATGACCGGTTTCAAAACCGGCATCAACCAGCTGCTGCCAGATCTCCGGCAGTTGCTCCAGACGCGCGCCGAACAGGTCGATTCGCTGCCCTCCGGTAATTTTGGTGTAGAGCTTGTAACGCCTGGCGACTTCGCCGATGGCGATAAGCCCTTCGGGGGTTATCTCTCCCGCCGGAACGCGCGGCACGACGGAATAGGTCCCGTCCTTCTGGATATTGGCGAAATAACGATCGTTGGTGTCCTGCAGTGGCAAATGCTGCGGTTTCAACAGGTAGTCGTTCCAGCATGATGCCAGTATCGATCCGACCAGCGGCTTGCAGATTTCACACCCGCTGCCGTGGCCGTGCTTTTCAATCAGTTCCCCGAACGTGCGGATATTGCCCACCCGAACCAGGTGATAAATCTCCTGGCGCGAATACGCGAAATGCTCACAGATGTCTTTTTTCACCTCGACGCCCATGTCGGACAGCGCATATTCCATCACCTGCTTGGTCAGTGCGGCGCAGCCCCCACAGCCCGTCGCCGCTTTGGTGCAGGCTTTTATCGCCGCCATATCGTGGCAGCCGTTCTTCACGGCGTTACGGACATCGCCTTTACTGACGTTGTGGCAGGAACAAATTTGCGCGCTATCAGGCAGGGCTGCGATGCCCAGCACAGGTTTGTCTGCGCCCGACCCGGCAGGCAAAATGAGGGATTCAGGTTTGGCTGGCAGCGACATATCGTTGAGCATCATTTGCAGCAACGTGCTGTATTCCGCGCTGTCGCCCACCAGCACCGCCCCCAGCAGCCGTTTGCGATCCTGCGATACCACGATTTTCTTATACACTTCCGCCGGACCGTCTACCCAGCTGTAGTTCTGGCTACCTGGGGTACGCCCATGCGCGTCACCAATCGATGCCACCTCAACACCAAGAAGCTTAAGTTTGGTGCTCATGTCCGCGCCCTTAAAGACGGCGTCGCCGCCCGTCAGGGTATCCGCCAGCGCGCGGGCCATCTGATAACCCGGCGCCACCAGGCCGAAGATCTGCCCGTTCCACAGCGCACATTCGCCGATCGCATAAATAGCCGGGTCGGACGTCTGGCAGCGATCGTCAATCACAATGCCGCCGCGCGGCCCCACTTCAAGCCCGCACGCTCTCGCAAGCTGATCGCGTGGGCGGATCCCTGCGGAAAATAGCACCAGATCGGTTTCCAGATAGCTGCCATCGGCAAACACCATCCGGTAGTGGCTCTCCTCGCCAGCAGTAATGGCCTGGGTTTCTTTCCCGGTATGCACCTTCACGTCCAGCGCTTCAATTTTACGGCGCAGCATCGCGGCACCGCCGTCGTCGAGCTGAACCCCCATCAGCCGCGGGGCAAACTCCACCACGTGCGTATCCAGCCCGAGCTGTTTCAGCGCGTTGGCCGCCTCCAGCCCCAGTAATCCCCCGCCGACAACCACGCCCGTTTTGCCGTTTGCCGCGCAGGCCTGAATGGCCGCAAGATCGTCAAGCGTGCGGTAAACCAGGCAGCCCGGCGCATCATTGCCAGGGATCGGCGGCACAAACGGATAGGATCCTGTTGCCAGCACCAGTACATCGTAAGCCGTCTGCCGCCCCTGGTGATCGACCACAAAACGGTGTTTTGTATCAACGAGCCCGATGCTGTGCCCCAGACGCAGTTCAATCCCGGTCGATTCGAAAAATCCCTTTTCAACCATTGAGAGGGATTCCGCCGTGCGGCCAGAGAAGTATTCGGACAAATGCACACGGTCGTAGGCGGGCGAGGCCTCTTCGGCAAACACAATCACCTGGTATTGCAGATGCAGCTCACGCGCAACCAACTGCTCTAAAAAATGATGGCCCACCATGCCGTGTCCGGCCATAACCAATACGGGTTTCGACATTGAATGACTCCTCGCCACCTCGACGGGTAACGGTTCTGATTTAACAGGCTGTAAGCCAGAGGCATCCGGCTCATTACCGGGACTGAAGACGCTGAAGGGCAACGGTTGACCAGCGGGCGTGCCGATCCGCTGGAGGTATTGCGGGCCATCGCTGATATCGCCCCACAGCAACACCCCTTGCAGTTGGTTGTCGCAGAGCACCAGCCTTCGATAATGCCCGTCAAACGGGTCAAAGGTGGTATGGGTCTGAGCGCCATCGCGGCTGTGTAATTCACCGGCGCAGAACAAATTCAGGCCTGTGACCTTGAGGCGCAGCGGGACATTCTGCACCTCGAATGAAGTGGCTTTGTCGCCCCCCGCCAGCCGCGAGGCCAGCGTTTCAGCCTGCTGCCAGCACGGGGCCACCAGGCCAAAAGTGAGTTCGCCCCACTGGCAACATTCTCCAATTGCCGAGATGTGCGGGTCAGCGGTTTGCAGCTGCGGGTTCACCAGAATACCGCGATCGCACGGCAAGCCGGACCGTTGTGCCAGCGCGATGTTCGGCCGCACGCCCACAGAGAGCACGACCCGCTCCGCCGCTATTCCGCGCCCATCATTAAGATTCACCCTGCTGACGTTGCCAGCGGCATCAGCGCTGAATGACACCGTTTCAGCCTGCAAAATGACGTTGATGCCGCGTAATGAGAGCCCCTCGTGCAACAGTTTTCCGGCGTGTTCATCCAGCTGCTGATCCATCAGATGTGTGCCGCGATGTAGCAGGCTCACCCGCATTCCACGCCGCGCCAGGGCCGCCGCCGCCTCCACGCCCAGCACGCCGCCGCCGATCACCGCAACCGGTTGGCCTGCGTAGGTTCCCTGCAGAATATTTTCGACATCCTGCTGAGTGCGGAACCCGTAGATACCCGGCAATTCGACCCCAGGCAGGGGGGGCAGAAATGGCCGTGAGCCAGTGGCCAGAACCAAATGATCGTATGAATAGATCTGCCCGGCGGCCGTGACGGTGCAAGCGTGACGGTCGATTGCCGTCGCCGCCGTGCCTGCGATCAATGTGATGTTGTGATGCTCATACCACTGCGCGTCATGCGTGACTATCTGGCCAAAATCTTTCTCACCGGAAAGCACCGGCGTCAGCTGGATACGGTTGTACGCACTGTGCTTTTCATCGCCAATGATCATGATACGGTAACGATCTGGTGCGAGCTCACAGAGATGTTCCACCAGCCGCACGCCTGCCATACCATTGCCGATAACGATTAGAGTCGGTTTAGCCATTGCACAACTCCCCTCATGGAATCAGGCCGCTGCCCGGTGTTTTGCATAGAGAAAATGCAGCACCTGCTGGCGATACTGGTGGAACAGAGGATCGTTCGACAAAGCCAGTCGACTGCGGGGGCGTGACAGCTCAACCTGTAACACTTCACCGACTTTCGCCGCCGGACCATTAGTCATCATCATCACGCGGTCAGACAGCAGCACCGCTTCATCAACGTCGTGGGTGATCAGCAAAATGGTGGTTTTCAGACGCGCCTGAATGTCCATAACGGCGTCCTGAAGATGCGCCCGCGTCAGCGCATCCAGCGCCCCGAAAGGTTCATCCATCAGCAAAACTTTCGGTTTCATCGCCAAGGCACGGGCGATACCGACACGCTGCTTCATGCCGCCTGAAATGGCGCCCGGGCGCTTATCGGCCGCATGCTCCATGTGCACCAGTTCGAGATTGTGCAAAATCCAGTCGTGCATTTCGCTTTTGTTCATCTGGTCTTTAAAGACCTGCCGCACCGCCAGTTCGACATTCTCAAAAGCGGTTAACCATGGCAGCAGCGAATGGTTCTGGAAGACGACCCCGCGCTCTGGTCCCGGCCCGGTAATCTCTTTGTTGTCGCACAGCAGCACGCCTTCCGTCGGGCGACTCAGCCCGGCAATCAAATTCAGCAGGGTCGACTTTCCGCAACCTGAGTGGCCAATCAGGCTGACCGTTTCGCCTTCTGCGATATCAAAGCTGACGTTATCGAGCGCCAGAAAAGTGGTTTTCGCTGAAGGAAAACGTTGAGTGACGCTCTGGACGCTGATAATCGATTTTTCTTTTTTCATCGCGGGCTCCTAGTGATTGTCGTAACTTAAGCGACGGGCAACGGCCATCAGCCCCTGCTCCAGTAACATCCCCACGGCACCAATCAGCAGAATGGCGACGATAATGTTTTCCACGTTGAGGTTGTTCCATTCGTTCCAGATCCAAAAACCGATGCCCACGCCGCCGGTCAGCATTTCAGCCGCAACAATCACCAGCCAGGCGATACCGATGGACAACCGCACCCCGGTCAGAATGTACGGCAGCACGGCAGGAAACAGGATCTTGCGCATTACGGTGAATTCGCTGAGTTTCAGCACCCGCGCAACGTTGAGATAGTCCTGCGGAATGCGCATCACCCCTTCTGCGGTATTGAGGATCATCGGCCAGATAGAACAGATGAAAATGGTCCAGGACGAGGCGGGCTCCGCGCGCTGGAACAACAGCAATCCAATCGGCAACCACGCCAGCGGGCTGACCGGGCGCAGCAGCGAGATAATGGCGTTGAACATGCTGGCGATGAAGCTGAAGCGGCCAATCAGAAACCCGGCCGGGATGCCGACCAGCGCGGCAAGCCCGAAACCAATCGCAACTCGCTGTAGCGAGGCCAGGACATTCCAGCCAATGCCCATATCGTTTGGCCCGTTGATATAGAACGGATCGGCAAAAATCACCTTCGCCGCCTCCCAGGTCTGAGCGGGCGTCGGGAAGCCTTTACTGCTACTGGCGGCGATTTGCCACAGGAGCAGCAGCACGACGGCCCCGAGAATGGCGGGGATCATTTTCTGCATGAAGCGGCGAACGCTCGCGCGAAGCCGGACAATAAAGGTATCCGTTCTGGCTACCGGAGCGGCTCTCTCGATCGTGATCACTTCTGCGCTGGCGGGCGATTCAACGCTGACCGCGGCAGGCTCCGTCAACGTGACGACATTGGTTTTCAAATTTACGGACATCTGTGGCCTCACTTAGCGTTTCATTGCAAAACTGTTGGCGTAGTCAGCAGGGTTGCTGCCGTCCCAGACTTTGCCGTCAATCAACGTGCTGCTTCGCATGTCGCTGGATGGCAAATTGATCCCGCCAACCGCGGCGGCAGCTTGTTTGTAGACGTCAATACGGTTAATTTTTTGGGCGATACCGAGGTAGTCAGGCTCGCTGTCCAGCAATCCCCAGCGCTTCTGCTGAGTCAGGAACCACATGCCATCGGAGAGATACGGATAATTGACCGCGCCATCGTTGAAGAAGCGCATGCGGTGGGCATCTTTCCACGTTTTCCCCAGCCCATTTTCGTAGTCGCCGAGCATCCGCCCCTGAATCGTCTTGAGTGGCGTGTTGATGTACGCCCGCGCCGCAACGACCTGAGCGGTTTCACTACGATTGGCATCAGAGGTGTCTATCCAGCGGGAGGCATCCAGCACCGCGGCGGTCAGCGCGCGAGCCGCATTCGGGTTTTCAGTCACCCAGGCAGAGGTTGTGCCGAGCACTTTTTCCGGATGATCCGGCCAGATTTCCTGTGAGGTGACAGCAGTGAAACCAATGCCGTCCTGAATCGCGCGCTGGTTCCAGGGTTCCCCCACGCAAAAACCGCTCATATTGCCGATTTTCATGTTCATGACCATTTGCGGCGGAGGCACCACGACATTGCGCACGTCGTTAAAGGGATGGATACCGGCGTTTGCCAGCCAGTAGTAAAGCCACATCGCGTGCGTGCCGGTCGGGAACGTCTGCGCAAAGGTATAGGTCCCCTTCGCACTGGCCTGGACCACTTTTTGTAGCGATGCAGCATCCGTCACGCCCGCCTGCTTTAACTGCTCAGAGAGCGTAATGGCCTGCCCGTTCTGGTTGAGAGACATCAGCATCGCCATCTCATGCTGCGGGCCGGACACGCCAAGCTGCAGGCCATAGAGCATCCCATACAGAACATGCGCCGCATCCAGCTCACCAGACACCAGTTTGTCGCGTACTGACGCCCAGCTCGACTCCTTGCTCGGGATGATTTTAATGCCGTACTTCTCATCAAATTTCTTTACCGCCGCCATCACCACTGAGGAGCAGTCGGTCAGGGGAATGAACCCGACGCGAATCTCTTTCTTCTCTGGCGTGTCGGAACCGGCAGCCCAGACCCGGTTCATGAATCCTGACATCAACATGCTGCCGCCGAGCACCGCACTCCCCGCAAGAAAGCAGCGGCGGGAGAGTTGTCCCGGAGTCTTTTTGTCGTCTTGTGTCATCAGGGCTTCCCGTTAGGTTGAAAAATGGAAAAAAAAAGCGTCCAGTTAGCGCTCAGTTCCCTGAACGCTAACGGACGCCTTTATCCGTAATGCTGACTAAACCGCCATTGGTTTAGTGCTGTTGCTATTAAAAAGAATGCAGCTTGTGTGCCAACCTGCGGTATCAAAAAAAAATCAGAGGGTTAGCCTTATTCTGTCGCTTTGACGCCCTTTCTGGTGCACCGGAACTGCACATCCTGCACAGCGTAATTGCACACAGAAGGTGCAGTTATTGGCCTGGTTTGTGCCCGTTTTTGCCTAACAGCGCAGACACGGCAAGCATCGCGTCAGCAATTTCCGAAAGTTTCTTATTCTGATTCATTGCCATCTCAAGCAGTGCCTTATGCGCCTGGGGTTCCGTTAAGCCCTGATGCTGCATCAGCAGGCCCTTTGCCCGCTCAACCAGTTTGCGCTCGGTCAGCGTGACGCGAAGTTGAGAAAGTTCGGCATCGAGCGCCTGCAGCTGGCGGGACTGCTGTTCAACAAGCTCAAGAACCGAACGACTAAGCTGCGGCGAGAGTAGCGCGGAGTAATGGCTTTCAGACTGTGGGATTTGGTCAATATTCTGCTGCTGAAGCGCAAGGGCGGCCTGTGCTTCACGGATACGCTGGCGGCAGGAGGCCATCAGAGCAGCTTGCAGCTCATCCTCCACCACTTTCATTCCATCGATTCGCGCCGTCGCAACGTCAAACCAGCGTAATGCGGTATCCGTCGTCTCACCGCCAGGCCTGACGCGCGTGCAGGCAATTCGCCTGAAACGTTCAAATTCACTGCTGTCCTGGTTCATCTGCTGCCGCCACATTGCCAGACAGCGGGGAGCCGCGAATTCCATGAAGGTCTGAAAGCAGCGCTCCTGGCTCTCGATTAAGCCTGTGAATTGCTGTTGCGCGATGACATCAAAATGCCCTGCCGCAAAACCGGCGGCGGCCGTGGCCCGCTCTTGTGCGGCCAGCTCTTTTCCCTGCATAAAACTGAACATCGCCAGCAATGCCCGTGAAATTGACGGATCGCCGGAGATATCCGCCGTTTCGAAGACCAGTGACAAATGCGAGCGAATCACCTCGTTGTAGGCATTCATGGCATCAGGCTGACTGATAGACAGTCCAAGAACCTGCTGACGCAGTTGCGGTAACGTACTGAGGCTATGCAACACCGAGGCAATGCGGCTGAGTAATCGCGGTGCATTCGCCAGGTTGGGGCCGGTAAGATCCTGAGACGCAAGCCACTGACTGACGGCCTCCTCTGCCTTCCGGACCTCCAGTGCCCGCTCACTCAGTTGCTTTCCCCAGGTGTTCCCATGAGAACATAAGAAGATGTTCGAGGTGCCTCGTTCCCGTTGCAGTGCGTGGATCATCAGGCTGACCGCACCAACCAGTTCACCCAGCTGCAACAGCTGTTGCAAACCCGCGATTTCGCTTTTTTTCGACGCCTGTACAAAGCTCAGAGCAGAAAGGGCCATGGAGTAACCTGCTGATAAGAGGAGACTCCTGGATAAAGCAAGAAACGTGCCTGAGACAGGGGCGCTTTTCCCTACCGCCGCGCCGTTACAGCATCCATTCGATCGGCAGCCAGCCGGCCACGATGAGAACGATGCGTTTTACCCAGCCGGCGCCGGGCTCTTGCTGATGCACCTCGATGTGGCCGTCTTCGAAGGCTTCGTTCCAGACCATTTTGCCCGCGGGCGTCAGCGCCGGGCGGTAGGCGGCGTACTCGAGCGGGCCATCAAACAGCTGGCGGGTGTCGGCCGCCAGCGTCGGGCTGTCGATCAAGAAGCCCATTTCGCAGTTCAGGTGCGCCGATCGCGGATCGAAATTGAACGAGCCGATAAATACCCGTTTATCGTCGATGGCGAAGGTTTTCGCGTGCAGCGCCGCGCCGGACAGTCCCAGCGGTTTGAGTTCCTGCCGCCCCGTCGGCTGGCCGGCGCGCAGCTTCAGCTCAAACAGCTCGACGCCCGCCTGCAGTAGTTCACGCCGGTATTTGGCGTAGCCGGCATGCACCACCAGCACGTCGGTGGTGTTCATCGCGTTGGTCAGCACGCGAATGGATTTTCCCTGTTTGGCGAGCGATTCAAAAAAGCTCGCCCCTTCCCGGCCCGGCACGAAATAGGCGGAAACCAGATCCAGTTGCCGGCCGACGCCGCCGATAATCTTGCTCAGCTGCGTCACCATCAAACGATCGCGCGAAGCCTTGCCCAGCCCTTTCGCCGGATCGTCGGCCACCAGCTCTACCTGGGTGAATTCCGGCTGGACGACGCCATCGCGAAAGCGCACCGCGCTGGTTTCCAGCTGCACCGCCAGTTTGCGGGCCCGTTCGCTGCTTTCGGTCGCGGTGGCCTGTGCCAGGAAGGCGGAAAGGTCGCCTTTGCCCCGGATAATCTGCTCAACGCCAAACACCGACGCGCTGTTCCAGTAGCGATCGAAGACCTCGGCGGTCTCCGCCACCACGTTGCCGACGCTCAGCACGTCGAGATCGAGGAAATAGTTTTCGTCGCCGACCTGGAAATACTCGTCGCCGATATTGCGGCCGCCGATGATCGCCACGGCGCCGTCGACGATGTAAGACTTGTTATGCATGCGCCGGTTCATGCGCATAAAGTCAAAGGCGTAGCCGGACAGCTTCGGCGTGCGCACGGTTGACGGGTTAAACAGGCGGATCTCGACGTTTTCCTGGGCGTTCAGCGCCGCCAGGGTCTCGTCCATGGCGACGCCGTTATCGTCCAGCAACAGCCGCACGCGCACGCCGCGTTGAGCCGCGTCATACAGGGTTTTCAGCAGGATCTGCCCGGAGGTGTCGTTATGCCAGATGTAGTACTGGGCGTCGATCGACCTTTCCGCCATCCGCGCCAGCGCCAGGCGGCTGGCGAAGGCATCGTGACCGCTGGCCAGCGGTACCACGCCGCTCAGGCCCGGATGCGCCGCCATCAGTTCGGCGGCGCGCGCCGGCAGCTGGGCGGCAGGATCCGCCGGCAATGCCGCCTGCGGCAGACGCTGGGAGATATTCGGCAAACGAAAGATGACTCTGGCCGCAATAATGGCGATCGTCACGGCGAGAATCAGATACACGACAATTTTTATCACAGGAAGCGGCCTCGGAGGTTGACTGCTTTGCTTTATACGTCATTAGGTTGCTTCAATCTATAGGAGAAGCGCGCTATGCCATAAGGCTATAGCGTAAAGCGCGAAGGCGAAACACCAAACAGTTTTTTGAACGCCACCGAATAGGCGCTGTGGCTCTCGTAACCGCTTTCGAAGGCGGCGTGGATGATCGAGTGGCCGGCCAACAGCAGCGGAATGGACGACAGCAGCCGCAGGCGCTGTTTCCACTGGCCGAAGGTGATGCCGGTTTGTTGGCTGAAATGGCGTTGAAAGGTCTTTGCGCTGATCGACAGTGAATCGGCCCAGGCCTCAATGCCGCGATCGTCGGCCGGCGTGATGACCAACTGCCGGCAAATTTCGGCCATTCTCGCCTCTGCCGGCCAAGGCAGGTGCAGCGCCAGCTGCGGCTGCAGGCTCAACTCCTCAAGGAACAACGCTCTGAGCAGCGCATTGCGTTGGGTCTCCGCCCCTTCGGGCGCCAGCGTCGCCAGCTGAGCGATCAGCTCTCGCAGCAGCGGTGAGACCTGCAAGACGCCGTCGCGCAGCGGCAAACGCGCGGCGGTGATTTCATCGACCAAAATCCCGTAAACGCAGATGTTGCTCTGCATGACGATCTGATGCTCTACCCCCGGCCGCAGCCAGACTGCGGTGGTGGGCGGCACGATCCAGCGCCCGCTGCTCGCCTCGACCGCCATAACGCCCTGCTGCGAATAGAGCAAGTGGCAGCGCCTATGCGAGTGGTAAGGAATGACAAAGCCCGCCGGATAGTGTTTCACCAGCCCCGTCACCTCGAACGAGGAGTTTTCGTGGCTGCTGAGGTCGATGTGTTTCGTTTCGGCGTTGTCGACTTCGAATCCCATGGTCGTTTGTCCCTTTTGATAACGCGAATGTCTTTTATTTGATAGAGAGGCCGCATGATCCTCCATATAGTGACGCTGTCGCAAGCCACACCAGGGGCCTTATGCGAAGAAACTCACTATTTACACCAAAATTTCATCGTTCTGCGTAAAACGCAGGCGTTGCGCATGCGCTGCGCAATGGCGGCTCGTTGCGGGGGCGACGTGGCCGAAAGTGATGGATAGGGAAAGCGCGGTGGCATAATCAGGAGGTATACGCATCAATCAGCAGGCAGCTCAGCCCGGGGGGGCGGCTTAATGCTGAAGGGATAGGGAGAGCGCCTAGGCTCTCCTCCATCCAGAGTTGTTATTTCATCAACGGGCCAACTCGGCGCCGTCCAGCTCGGAAATCGCCAGACAAATCACTTCCGTAATGGCCTGTACCGTATAGGCGGTATTGGCAGGAATGATTAACATCTCATGGGGTTGCAACGTCTGATCGTCAACCTTCAGTTCACCGCTCAGCACCATCAGTTTCACCCAGCCCGGATGAAAACGCGCCGGTTGTCGGCTGCCCGCATCCAGCTTCAGCAACGCCGTATGGCCAGGCGTTTCCCGTTTCAAAATATGAAAGTGTACCCCATCGTAAGGCATGTTTTCGTAATGCAGTGACGCCAGTGTTCTCTTATGCATGGTAAGTGTCCTCGTGACCTGTGAGTAGCTGCTCCGCCTTCGGTCGCCGTAAAAACGATTGGCGGCTGTCCCTACCGAAAGCACAGGCTCGCAGCCTCTTGGCGAACGGATTAACTGTCGTACTTGCAGCGGCCCGACCGACCGCCGTTTCATGCCTAACCTGCCTCAGGCATGCTACTAAATATATAAGAGCCTCGCCGACGGCGCAAAAAACCGCGGTTCTTATCATTTAATGATGCCCGAACCTCATTTCAAGTGTTGCCGCCAAAGCCCCCATGCCGCCATTCAGACGGCATGGGACGGGCCCCCTGCTTTCGCCGCCGGGCTGCGCACTTTCCAGCCCTAGCCGTGGAGCGCCAGGCCTTTTATCGCCTTATCCACCGCTTTCTTCGGCCCGCGCAGCGCCAGGCCGACCAAATCCAGATTGTCCGCGTCTTCAGCGCGAAAAACCTGGCGGTTGGCTTCATCGTGCCCGGTCGCGAACATGGCGTGCACATAGGGGATCAGCGTTAATTCCCGCTCCAATCCTTTGCGATGCACATTTTGCAGGCCCGGCAGATCCGCGGCGAAAATCAGCATCGGCTGCCCGGAAATGGCGCCG
Organism: Serratia sp. CY38905; assembly: GCF_052168875.1. NCBI lineage: Bacteria > Pseudomonadati > Pseudomonadota > Gammaproteobacteria > Enterobacterales > Yersiniaceae > Serratia > Serratia sp. CY38905. The sequence continues at coordinate 515,172 of NZ_JBJNLV010000002.1, forward strand.
TAGCGTCTGCCCTGCGCATCCACGTAACGCTCGCCGATGATTTCCGGGGCCGCGGCGGCGATGCCCGTCGCCAGAAAGGCCACCACGTTCAGCCGCTGCCAGGTTGGCAGATCGTCACGCACGATAAACGCTATCTTGGTATCAAACATATTTCGCTCTACTCCGTTGTGCTGTTAAACGCGCATCATCGGAGATGGCAAGTCAACGGTATAGAACGTTTGTGCACTGGCGTTGATAGGCCGCCGGCGATAATCGGTAGGCGCGCTGGAACCAGCGGCCCAAATGGCTCTGATCGGCAAAACCCACCTGCATGGCGACCTGCGCCGGTTCTTCCCCCTGCGCCAACAGCAAGCGTGCAGCCCGCAGCCTCAACCGAACCAAATAAGCGTGCGGCGACTGGCCGAAAGCCCGGGTGAACTGGCGAGTCAGGCGGAAACGATCCAGGCCGCACTGAAGAGCAAGTTCATCCAGGCTGGGATTATCCGCCATATGTGCATGCAAGTAGTCCCGCAAGCGATTCATCTCAATTAAAGCGTCATCGCTTTGGGAAGTTGGCCGAACGCGAATATGCCGTGCCAAAAGCGTCAGCAGTTGATCCAGGCTTTGATCGCGCGCCAGCCGGCCTTCCCCCTGATGCAACGCAAAAAACGCCTGGTGGATCGCGGTCGCCAGCATCGGATCGTCGGTCAACGTGCTGTGGAAGGCGCCTTCCAGCACCGAAGCGTCCCCCAATCCGCGGCGGCTCATCGCGTCGGAGACCCAGCGCTGCGGCAGATAAAGCATCGCATAGGTAAACCCCTCGGCCTGCGGCGCATGGCCATCGTGCACCGCGCCCGGCTCGATCAGCATGGCGCGCCCCGGCCGGCTGGTATGCAGCGAGCGGTGGCAATGGAAACGCTGCAAGCCCTGCTGCGTGACGCCCACCAGCATTTCATCATGATCGTGAGGATCGTAGGCATGCCCCTGAAAGTGAGCGTTGACGCTCTCAATACCGGTTTCGTCATCGCGTCGCAATTCGAGCCAGTCTTTATGTTGATGATTTGACGCCATGCAATCAGTCCGGAGTTCTGCTCACAGGAAAAGAAAAAACAGCTTACCCTGACACTGCCGCGGTTGCACGCTCACAGCTCGCAGATGGCGTAAGTGCCCTTTCCGGCCGATTTCGCCTGATACATCGCACCGTCGGCGCGGGTCAGCAGCATCTCCTCCGTCACATCGCCGCGTGGGGAAATGGCCGCGCCGATGCTGGCGGAAAGCCGTACCTTCTGCGGCCCGATCTGCGTAATTGTGGCCAGTTGCGCCAACACGTTTTCGCAAAACTCGCTGACCTCGCGCCGCGGATCCGTCAACGGCCACAGGATCACCGTGAACTCGTCACCGGCCAGACGCGAGACGCTGTGGCGCTCGCCGGCGCAGGCGCTGAGCAACGTGGCGAAGGTTTTCAGGATCGCGTCGCCGAAATCATGGCCATAGCTGTCGTTAAGGGTTTTTGAAGCCGTCGAGATCGATAAACAGCAGCGCCATCTGCCGCTGATGGCAACAGGCCTGCAGCGTGCCCGACAACCGGCACAGAAACGCGCGGCGGTTGGTCAATCCGGTCAGCATGTCGTGGGTCGCGTCATATTCCAGCCGCTGCTGCAGCCGCTTCAGTTCGGTGATGTCCATGGCGAGAATGTAAAAGCCCTGCGCTTCGCACGGCACCAGCGTGGTGTGGATCATCAGCAGCCCCTGCCGGGTCTGCAGCTCATTCTCAAAACTCACCATTTCGCCCGCGAGGGCCCGTTCGATCATCGGTTTTGCTATCCGATAAACGCTTTCCCCCATGAAATCGCGCACCGTCATCCCCCTGAGGCTGGACTCCTCCAGACCGAACCAGGTTTTGTAGGCGCTGTTGGCGAACAGGTAGCGTTCATTGCCGTCGATCTGGCTGATTAAGGCCGGCATGTTGTCGGTAATGGCGCGCAGACGCTCCTTCTCCGCACTGAGCTGATATTCGGCGAGCACGCGGGTTTCAATCTCTTCGTTGAGTTTTTTGACCACCACATTCAGCTCCCGCGTGCGGGTTTCGACGCGTTCCTCCAGCTCATGCTGCAACGCGAACAGATCGGCCTCGGCCGCCTTGCGCTCGCTGATATCGACGATAACCGAGATGAAATGGTCCGGTTTGCCGTTCGGCAAGCGATTGAGCGCCACCGTCAGCTGCACCCAAACGATCGAGCCGTCGGCGCGGAAATAGCGTTTTTCCATCGAGTAGGTGCTGATTTCATTTTTCAACAGCTGCTGCAGCTTTTCCAGGTCGGTATTGAGATCGAGCGGATAGGTAATGTCCTGGAAGGTGCGATCCATCAGTTCGCGCTCGGAATAGTGCAGCATTTCGCAGATGCGCGGGTTCACCCGCAGCCAATACCCCTGCAGCGAAACCAGCGCCATCCCTACCGCCGCCTGGGCGAAGGTCTGTTCGAACAGGGCCTCCGTGCGCTGCAGGTCGGACTTCAGGTTTTCGGTATAGACGTGGCGCTCAATACTTTGCAGATACTCCTCCACCACGGCGGCGAAATCATGCAGATCGGCCAGTTGTTCCGGGGAAAACGGCTGCGGGTGGCTGTCGATAATGCACAGGGTGCCGAGCGGCAGCCCGTCGAGCGACAGCAGCGGCTGCCCGACGTAGAAACCGATCCTCGGCCCGCCGATCACCAGCGGATTATCGAAAAAGCGCGGGTCGTTGGCGGTATCGGGCACCACCAGCGCTTCGCGTTGCAAGATCGCATGGCCGCAAAACGAGATATTGCGCGGCGTTTCCCGGGCATCCAGACCGTAGCGCGATAAAAACCATTGGCGATCCCGGTCGATCAGCGACACCAGCGCAATGGTCACGCCGAAGTATTTCGCCGCCAGCCGCGTGATGCGATCCAGTTTTTCCACCGAGTTTGAATCCAGCACGTTCAGCGAATTCAATACCGACAGGCGTTCGGCTTCGTTTTCGGGGAAGCAGGGTTCGAGCATGTTGTCTCCCATTGTGTCACCCACGGTTCCGGCGCAGCCAGCCGGCGTGAGTCCGTTCGCCCTATCCGTCGGTAGCGACAAATATCCTTGTCCATCATAGACTCACTCTCAGTATCAATCCGATTATGTATTCTCGCCAACTTTGCCGGACGTTGCGTTTACCCCCGCGCTGCGCTACAGTCGTTCACAAGGTGATGGTGTTCCACCTTTCCCAACCGCCGCGTTCACTCGAACCGGATGATGACGCCTGATATACAACTTCGCTTTATTTTTTAGGCAGGTATGTCAGGAGTCGCTATGAATGAAATCTCACGTCTTACCCCTTTTCCGTTCCAGCCCGATGCCGTCGCGCGGGAAATGCCCCTGTACGTTTTCGGCCATAAAAATCCCGACAGCGACAGCATCTGCAGCGCGCTGGTGGTCGCGGACTGGCTCAATCACCTCGGCAAACCGGCCGTGGCTTTCCGCCTCGGCGACCTGACGCCGGAAACCCGCTACATACTGGCCGCCGCCGGCGTGCAAGCGCCTGCACTCCTGAAAGGCGATCTTCGTGACCGTAAAGTCTGGCTGGTCGATTTTACCGATATCGAACAAGGGCCGGCATCATTGCCCGACAGCGACGTGGTCGGCGTTATCGACCATCACCGGCTGGGCACGTTAGTCACCCGCAACCCGCCCGATGTCTGGGTGCGCGCCGTCGGCTGTTGCGCCACCGTGATCCTGCAGATCCTGACGGCAGAAAGGCCGATGCCACTTAGCGCCGCGCAGGCCACTCTGCTGCTGGGAGCTATCCTGAGCGACACCGTCGCGCTCAGTGCGCCGACCACCACGGAACAGGATCGGCTGGCGGTCACCCGGTTGCGCGCAATCTCTCACGTCGACTATGACGCTTTCATCGCCGGGCTGCTGGCCGCCAAAACCGATCTCTCCGGGCAATCCGCCCCGCAGTTGCTGCAGCGCGACGCCAAGAATTACCGCATCCATACCGTTTCGCTGCTGCTGTCGCAGATAGAAGTGCGGGCCATGAGCGACATCGATCCGCTGTTGCCCGCACTGCAACAGGCGCTTGAACAAGCGAAGCAGGAAGCCGGGCTGGAGATGGCTGCACTATTGGTCACCGATATCACCCGCCGCCGCTCCACCCTGTATTTCTCGTCGAACCGGGTGCTCGGCATTCGTCAGGTATCGCTGCCCGATATGACGAGCCGAAAAAAAGAGGTTTTACCGTGGTTAACCCTCCAGATCGCTAACGCAGGGAGATAAGTCATGCCGCTCTATCAACACGCTTTACTGCTGGTACAGGATGAACGCGACGGCCGGCTGCTGTTGCGCCATGCCGAACGCCTCAATCAGCAGATGAATACGCGCATTACCGTGGCGCACATCAGCGCCGACTATGCCGAGTTGGACTACCTCAGCGATGCGCAAACCAAAGATCGCCAGTCCAGCGAGGTGATCGCCGCCAAAGCCATGCTCAGCCGCCTGGTGGAAGACTGCTCAATCCCCCTGGAGGTGCGCGCAATCGTCAGCATCCATCGCTTCAAAGACGTCGAAGCCCTGATTGCCCGTGAAGGTGTCGATCTTTTGTTGCTCGGCCATCAGAACCGTCCGTTTGGCGTCTTTGCCTCCTTCGGTTTCGAATTCATCAACCATTTATCCATCGACGTGCTGATAAAACACGTTCCCACTCCCTAGAACGAGGTGACTACCCATGAGCTATGAGATTGAAAGCGTAACCGCCAGAGAGATCCTGGATTCGCGCGGCAACCCGACCGTCGAAGTCGACATGAGCGCGGCGGGCGTCGTGGCCCGGGCTTCGGTGCCTTCGGGAGCCAGCACCGGGTCGCGCGAGGCGGTGGAGCACCGCGACGGCGATCCGCACCGTTTCGGCGGCAAAGGCGTACTGGAGGCGGTGCACAGCGTCAAAACGGCGATCAATGAGGCGCTACTCGGGGTGGATGTGCGCCAACAGGCGGAGATTGACCGCCGGCTGATCGCGCTGGACGGCAGCGAGAACAAGAGCCGATTGGGGGCCAACGCCCTGCTCGGCGTTTCTCTGGCCGCCGCCCGCCTCGCGGCGCAATTGTCGCAGCTGCCGCTGTATCGTTATCTGGGCGGCATCGGCGCCAACCTGCTGCCGGTGCCCTGCATGAATATCATCAACGGCGGCGTGCACGCCCGGTGGCAAGGGGCGGACTTTCAGGAGTTTATGATAGCTCCCCTGGGCGCGCCGTCGCTGCGCGAGGCCGTGCGCTGGGGTAGTGAAGTTTATCAGGCGCTACGCCAAATCCTGTTGGAAAAAGGCCTGTCGGTCGGCGTCGGTGACGAAGGCGGTTTCGCGCCGGCGGTCGCCTCAAATCGCCAGCCGCTCGAGCTGATCGTGCAGGCGATAGAAAAAGCCGGCTACCGGCCGGGAGAAGATATCGCGATCTGCATGGATCCGGCCTCGAGCGAATTCTACGCCGACGGCAAGTACCGTCTGCGCAGCGAGAACCTCGAGTTGGACGCAGCCCAGATGACGGCCTATTACCAACGGCTGGTGCAGGACTTCCCCATCGTGCTGATTGAAGACGGCTTGGCCGAAGACGATTGGGCCGGCTGGCGTATTCTGAGCGATGCCCTGGGCGACCAGGTGGAGCTGGTCGGCGACGATCTGTTCGTCACCAACGTGAAATACATCCAGCGCGGGATTGATGAACGGTTGGCCAATGCGGCGCTGATCAAGCTGAACCAGATCGGCACGCTGAGCGAAACCTTCGCCGCCGTACAGCTCTGCCAGGCGAACGGCTGGGGCACCTTTATCTCGCACCGCAGCGGTGAAACCGTCGACAGCTTTATCGCCGACATGACGATCGCGATGCGAGCCGGCCATCTGAAAACCGGCGCGCCGAGCCGCGGCGAGCGCATCGAAAAATACAATCAGCTGATGCGCATCGAAGACCAATTGGGCGCCGCGGCGGTGTATGCCGGGCGTTCCGCCTTTAAACGCCGCTAAGCTTTGCCGGCCGGGCCGGCGATGCGTCGGCCTGTTTTTCGCCCTTGGTTTGGCACAGCCCTGCCACACCGGACGCCAATAAGGTCAGCCGGGTCGTCAACAAGGTTTCTCGTTGTTCATTCAGCGTGGCCATCATCAGCTCGATCTCCGCCAGCCGTTCATCGACGCCACGTATCAACCCATCCTCATAAGCGCTGCCCTGCAGCGCCAGCACGCGTTGGATCGCCTGCAGCGAAAAACCCAGATTCTGGCCGATTTGGATCAGGTGCAAACGCTCCAGCGCGCTGTCGCCGTACACCCGATAGCCGTTGACGCCGCGCACCGGTTTCGGCAACAACCCCAACTGCTCGTAGTAGCGTATCGCCGAGGCGGCCATGCCGGCGCGCTGCGCCAATTCTCCGATCTTCATGCCCTATTGACCTTAAAGTTAACTTTAAACCTAGTATAGCGCCATTCCCCGTACGACAGGAGCGCAAACCGATGTTTACCCCACTGACACTGCCCAACGGCAGCCGTTTATCCAACCGTCTGGCCAAGGCGGCGATGGAAGAAAATCTGGCCGCCCCGGGCCAATTGCCCGGCCCGGCGCTGTGGCGCTTATACCGCTACTGGGCCGAAGGCGGCGCCGGCTTGATCATCACCGGCAACGTGATGATCGACGGCCGCGCCATGACCGGCCCCGGCGGCGTGGTGCTGGAACAGGACACGCCGCTCGCCCCGTTCGAAACCTGGGCCAAGGCCGCGCGCCAGGGCGGCGCGCAGGTGTGGATGCAGCTTAACCACCCGGGCCGGCAGGTGATGGCGAACATGGGCGGTAACGCGTGGGCGCCCTCCGCCATCCCGCTGGCTATGGGCAAGCACAGCAAGCTGTTCGCCCAGCCGCAGGCGATGGATGAAACGCAGATCGCCGAGGTGATCGCGCGCTTCGCCGCCAGCGCGCACGCCGCCGAACAGGCCGGTTTTACCGGCGTGGAGATCCACGCGGCGCACGGCTATCTGATTTCCCAGTTTCTCTCGCCGCTGACCAACCAGCGCAACGATCGCTGGGGCGGCGAGTTGGCGAACCGCGCCCGGTTGCTGCTGGAGGTAGTGCGTGCGGTGCGCGAGCGCGTCTCGCCGGAATTTTGCGTGGCGGTCAAACTGAACTCCGCCGATTTCCAGCGCGGCGGTTTTTCATCGGACGATGCCCGCCAGGTGGTGCTGATGTTGAACGAGTTGCCGGTCGATCTGATCGAACTGTCCGGCGGCAGCTACGAAAGCCCGGCGATGCAAGGCGACACGGCGGACGGCCGCACTCTGGCGCGCGAAGCCTATTTTCTGACCTTCGCCCGCGATCTTGCCGCCGTCGCGCGCATGCCGGTGATGACCACCGGCGGCATCGCCCGCCCGTCGGTGGCGCAGCGGGTGCTGGACAGCGGCGTCGCGGTCGTCGGCATCGCTACCGCCATGGCGGAAATGCCCGATCTGCCGCGGCGCTGGCAAACCGGCGCGGCCCCCCATGCGCTGCCTGCCCCGATCACCTGGCGCAGCAAGGTGATGGCGTCGCTCGCCCGCATGGCGTTGGTCAAGCGCCGGATGCGCGCGTTGAGTGACGATCGGCCGCGCAATGTGCGCTACTCGCCGCTGTTCACGCTGGTCGTCGATCAGTGGCGTACCCGCCGTATCCTGCAGCGTTACCACGCCTGGTTACGGCAACGTTAATGACCGCGGCGCCGGCAGACACGCCGGCGGCCGCACAAAAATCCCGCTTTTTTGATCGCGCTACGTAAAATCTGCAAGAAATCACCGCTCTGGATACTGCGCTTTTAACGCTCGGCTGCTTATATTCATCACAAATTTTGTGTATATAACCGCTTTAGGACTTAAGGTGGTGAATAGATGAAAATAAGCCGCTATTTTCTATTTATGTTATTAATCGGAAATTCACCTTAATAATAAATGCATTAAAGAAGCAGCTAAAGGAAAGCAGAAAAGCATTTTTACGCAATGTTAAAGAAATGTTGTTTTTTGCCGGCAAAACCAACGGTCAACAAATCAACAACATATTGATGAGCCTAAGAAAAAACTAAACAATTCAAAACAAAATCGGCTATTGAGTCCCAGGCGAAAAAGCCATATATTGGTCGCGCTTTTCACAAGGCAGTTACTTTTCTAATTCATTAATTCAATCGTTGCGTCTTGAGACCTTCGGTTGTAGGAGAGATATGATGACGGATAAAGTCCGTATTGATACTTTAGTTGCAAACTCATTAAACGGAAACAATGAAACCTATTTGGCGCGCCAAGCCGAATTTGAGTCGAATGTTAGGAGTTATCCGCGCAAATTGCCGTTGGCAATTGCGAAAGCCCAGGGCGTTTGGATCACTGATGTTGAGAATAATCAATATCTTGATTGCCTGGCCGGGGCGGGAACGTTGGCTCTTGGACATAATCACCCCGACGTCCTGCAAAGCATCCAAAATGTCATTACCAGCGGCTTGCCGTTACATACTCTCGATCTCACGACCCCGTTAAAAGATCGTTTCTCCGATTACCTGCTCTCTCTGTTGCCGGGCGAAGGCAAAGAATATTGCCTGCAGTTCTGCGGCCCGTCCGGCGCCGATGCGGTGGAAGCCGCGCTGAAGCTGGCGAAAAAGCACACCGGCCGTTCCGGCGTGATCAGCTTCTCCGGCGGCTATCACGGCATGACCCACGGCGCGCTGTCGGTCACCGGCAACCTGTCGCCGAAGGCGGCGATCAACGGCATGATGCCGGAAGTGCAGTTCATGCCTTACCCGCATGAATACCGCTGCCCGCTGGGCATCGGCGGCGAAGCCGGCGTCAAGGCGCTGACCTACTACTTCGACAACCTGATCAACGACGTGGAAAGCGGCGTGCGCAAACCGGCGGCGGTGATCCTGGAAGCCGTTCAGGGCGAAGGCGGCGTTAACCCGGCGCCGGCCGAGTGGCTGCAGCGCATCCGCAAAGTGACGCAGGAGCATGGCATTCTGCTGATCATCGACGAAGTTCAGGCCGGTTTCGCCCGTACGGGCAAGCTGTTCGCCTTCGAACACGCGGGCATCGAGCCGGACATCATCGTTATGTCGAAAGCGGTCGGCGGCGGCTTGCCGCTCGCGGTGCTGGGCATCAAGAAAGAGTTCGACGCCTGGGAACCGGGTCACCACACCGGCACCTTCCGCGGCAACCAGCTGGCGATGGCCACCGGCCTGACCACCCTGCAATACCTGAAAGAGCACCAGGTCGCCGACAAAGTGGCCGCGCAGGGCGAATGGCTGAAAGGCAAACTGGCCGAGCTGCAGAAACGGTATCCGGTGATCGGTCACGTCCGCGGTCTGGGCCTGATGATCGGCATCGAGATCGTCAAGCCGAACGAAGCGCAGGATCACATGGGCTGCTACCCGGCCGATGGCGAGCTGTCCGCGTTGCTGCAGAAAAAGTGCTTCGAATCCGGTTTGATCCTGGAGCGCGGCGGGCGCAATGGCTGCGTGCTGCGTCTGTTGCCTTCCCTGCTGATCACCAACGATGAGCTGGGTATTTTCCTGGATAAATTTGAGCAGGCGCTGTTGGCCGCCGGCGTCAAGCCAGTCTGATTGGAGCGAATGACCGCGATGTCCAAGTTAAACCCGATTCTGGCTTCCTCGGCGCACAGCGCCGAGGCTTACCGCCAGGCGATCGCGCAGAGCAGTGAAGCCGTCGTGCAGTGGCTGCAACAGCCCGAGATGTATCAGGGCAAAAGCGTGGCCGAACTGCGCGAGCGCATCAAGCTCGACTTCACCCCGCAAGGCCTGGGCAACCAGGCGGCGATCGATCGCGCCATCGAGTACTTTTTGAAAGACAGCCTGTCGGTGCACCACCCGCAGTGCGTGGCGCACCTGCACTGCCCGAGCCTGGTGATAAGCCAGGCCGCCGAAGTGCTGATCAACGCCACCAACCAGAGCATGGATTCCTGGGATCAGAGCCCGTCGGCCACGCTGATCGAAATGAAGCTGATCGAATGGCTGCGCGCCCAGGTTGGTTACCAGCCCGGCGACGCCGGGGTGTTCACCAGCGGCGGCACCCAGAGCAACCTGATGGGGCTGATGCTGGCGCGCGATGCATTCTTCGCGCGTCAGGGCCACTCCGTGCAGCAGGACGGCCTGGTGGGCGATCTGCGCAAGCTGAAGGTGTTCTGTTCTGAAAATGCCCACTTCTCGGTGCAGAAGAACATGGCGCTGATGGGCCTCGGCTATCAATCCGTCACCCTGGTGAAAACCGATCGCTTCGCCCGTATGGACGTGAACGATCTGGCGGAAAAACTGGCGCAGGCCAAGGCCAACGGCGAGCAGGTGATGGCGATTGTCGCCACCGCCGGCACCACCGACGCCGGCGCCATTGACCCGCTGCGCGACATCGCGCGGCTGGCGGCGCAGCAGCAGATTTGGGTGCACGTGGATGCGGCCTGGGGCGGCGCGCTGCTGCTTTCCGAGCAGTACCGCGACTACCTCGACGGCCTGGAACTGGTGGACTCCATTACCCTGGACTTCCACAAGCAGTTCTTCCAGACCATCAGCTGCGGCGCCTTCTTGCTGAAAGACGAGCGCCACTATGAGCTGATGCGCTATCAGGCGGCCTACCTGAACTCCGAGTTCGACGAAGCGCAAGGCGTGCCGAACCTGGTGTCCAAGTCGCTGCAGACCACCCGCCGCTTCGATGCGTTGAAGCTGTGGATGGGGCTGGAGGCGCTGGGGCAGAAGCAATACGCCGAGATCATCGATCATGGCGTGACGCTGGCGCAACAGGTAGCGCGTTACATCGCCGATCAGGAATCGCTGGAACTGGTGATGCAGCCGCAGCTGGCCAGCGTGCTGTTCCGCTACCGTCCGGCGCAGCTGGCGGCGAACGGCGACGCGGCCGTCGCCTTGTTCAACCAGCGCATCGGCGACGCCCTGCTGGAATCGGGCCGCGCCAACGTCGGCGTGACCGAGTTCGATGGCGTAACCTGCCTGAAGATGACGTTGCTGAACCCGATCGTGACGCTGGAAGACATCAAGCTGTTGCTGGCGCTGGTCGAGAAAACCGCGCAGCAGCTGCCGGCGTAACGTCGCGCAGTGTGCCACTCAAGCCGATAACTTGCGTTATCGGCTTTTTTATTCCCTCAAATACGCGACAGGTACTCTTCCAGCACCAGCGGATAGCCGCCGCCTGAAGGATGCTCGATCGCCGCGCCGGCAAACGTGCTGGCTTCCGCTACCCATTTGCGCTGCGGCGGCAGCCCCCAGGGCAACAGTTGCTGGCGTTGATCCGCCTCAAGCAGATTAGTCCCCAGCTCGATATCGATCATCTGATACGGCGTGTTATGCAGCTCGAGGCGGTGCCCGTCAGGATCGCGCAGATAGACGAACAGCACGTGCCCCATACCGTGTCGGCCCGGCCCACGCTCCACCGCGTCACCGAACCCCAGGTTGCCGGCGGTATCGCAGGCGCGCAGGATCTCCTGCGAATCGGGAATGGTATAGCCGAAGTGATGCAAACGCGGCCCCGGCCCATGCAGATACACCAAATCCTGCGTATTGCCCTTGCGTTGCAAAAAGGCGGCACCCATCCCTTGCTCGTTCATATAAATGTCCGAGGCGCGAAATCCCAACTGCGTCATATAAAATTCGGCCGCCCGCTGCACATAGGGTGTATGCAGCTGGAAATGGTCCAGCCGTTGGGCGCTGCCGCCGCGGTACAAATGCACCTGATGGTGCAAGCGCGGCATCACCGGCATACTGGCGCAAAGTTCAATCGGTGTGCCTACCGGATCGGTGAAATGCAGGGTGAGCCCCTGAAACGGCACCTCCGCCCAGTGATTATCAAGGCCTTGCTGATCCAAAAACCGCTTGGCCGCAGCCAGATCCTTTTCCTGAAACACCCGTAGGCCAATGCGCTCGCAGTGCGGCTCCGCTTTGCTGTAGGCGATCACCAAACTGTGATGACAGGCCTCTTCCAAACCGCGCAGATACAGATGGCGATCGTCCTTGTGAGTCAACACCATGCCTGCTACCTGGGTGTAAAACCGCTCGCTGGCGGCCAGGTCTTGCGAGGTCAACACCAGATGGCTTGCGCGTGTGATGGCGAATGGCGGATCATACTGGGTAACCGGTATTCGGCTCATTACCGTTCCTTAGGGGCACACGGCCCCGGTTCCGAGGAGCTCAGTAGCACATGATGACGGATTTCAGCTCGGTGTAGGACTCAATGAACGCGCTGCCGAATTCACGACCGATGCCGGAAGCCTTCCAGCCACCGAACGGTACGGCCGGATCCATGATGGTGTGCGAGTTGATCCACACCATGCCCGCCTCAATGCGCCGCATCAGGCGCAGTGCTTTGCTGAAATCATTGGTCCAGAGACTGGCGGACAGACCGTAGGCGCTGTCATTCATCCACTGCAGCAGTTGTTCTTCATCATCGAACGGCATGAAACTCAGCACGCCGGCAAAGGCCTCTTCTCGCATCAGCGGATCGTCATGCCCGTTGGCGCGGATCACCGTCGGCGTGACGTAAAACCCGTCCCCCACCAGCGCCTGCCCACCGCTCAACACCTGGCCGCCCTGCCGTGCCCGTTCGAACAGCGCCTGCATGCGGGCAAAATGCGGTTGGTTGGCCAGCGGCCCGTACTGCGTCGCTTCATCCAGCGGCGAACCGATGCGCAGCGTTTCGACGCGTGCGATTACCCGCTCGACGATTTCGTCGAAGCGCGATGCGTGGATATAAAAGCGCTCGGCGGACGAGCAAACCTGCCCCTGATGCACCAGCCCGGCGAGCATGATGCCGTCTACTGCCCGCTCGGCATCGACGTCGGCGAGAAATGCCGCCGGATTTTTGCCGCCCAGTTCCAGCGTCACGCGGGTCAGATCGGCTTTGAGCGCCGCCTGACCGATAGCGATACCGGCAGGCACGGAACCGGTGAAACTGACTTTGTTGACGCGCGGATGTTCTATCAGCCACTGCCCGACCTGACGTCCGCCGTTGACCACATTAAATACCCCTGCGGGCACGCCGGCCTGATGAGCCAGCTCAGCGAGACGCAGCAGCGTCAATGGTGCGAACTCACTCGGTTTGACCACAATGCAGCAGCCGGTGCAAAGCGCGGCGGCGATTTTCCAGATGGCGATCATCAACGGGAAGTTCCAGGGCACGATCGCCGCCACCACCCCGACTGGCTCCCGGTAGGTCATGGCGGTGTACTGCTCGCCAGCGAACGAAGGGATGGACGGCGCCAGCGTCTCGCCATGCAGCTTAGTGGCCCAGCCTGCGTAATAGCGGATAAAAACGCAGGTATGGTCAACCTCGAAGCGACGCGCGTCGCCGATCAGTTTGCCATTGGTTAAGGTCTCCAGTTGAGCAAACTCCTCGCGATGCGCCTCGAGTAGATCGGCAAGGCGCAGTAAAATTTGCTGGCGTTGCGCGGGAAGACAGCGGCCCCAGTCTCCCTGCAACGCACGCCCGGCGCTCTCCAGTGCCCGATCCACGTCGTCGGCAGAAGCCGCAGCCACATCGGCTATCGTCCTGCCGTTAGCCGGATTCACCACCGGCAAACGCTCTACGTTGGGCGTCGCTCGATACTGCCCATCAATAAATTGTCCATGATCCTGCGCCAAAAAGGCGGAAACCTGCGGCAGAATGTTAATATCAGCCATCGTACTCCTCCTGTTTCATCGGGGGCTAGCAAGCGCCGTCAGGCGCCGGTATCGTGCATGACCGGATTGCTGAGCGTGCCCAGGCCGGCGATCGCCACCTCGACCCGATCGCCGGCCTGTAGCCAGACAGGCGGCTGACGGAAAGCGCCTACGCCACCGGGCGTGCCGGTTACCAGAACGTCGCCTGGCGCCAGCGTGGTAAAGGTCGAACAGTATGCGATCAACGCCGGAATAGAGAAGATCAGTTCCGCCAGCGATGCCTGCTGCATAACCTCGCCGTTGACGCGGGTTTCCAACTGCAGCGCGCTCGGTTCAGGAATGCGATCGGCGCTCAGCAACCATGGGCCGAAGGCGCCGGTGCCGCTGAAGTTCTTGCCGGCGGTAAACTGCGAACTGTGGCGCTGCCAGTCGCGCACGCTGCCGTCGTTATAACAGGCATAACCGGCGACATGGCGCATGGCGTCGCGTTCGGCTATGCGGCGCCCGCCCTGGCCGATCACCACCGCCAACTCGCCTTCATAATCAAGCTGCGCCGATTCCGTCGGGATTAGCAGCGGCTGCCCCTGACCGACCTGCGAGGCGGGCAACCGCAGAAACAGCGTCGGATGGCCGGGTGCTTCGCGGCCCGTTTCCCGCAGATGTGGGCGATAGTTGAGGCCGACGCACAAGATCTTCTCCGGATTGACGATCGGCGGCAGCCAGCTCACCTCATCGGCCTTCAGGCTGGCCGGCGCGTCGCGCAGCGGTGCAAACGCCTCAATGCCACCGGCGGCCAGCGCATTGCGAACATCGGGGTAAGGCAGTATGGCGCTGCCGTCCACAATCTCATTTTCTCCGCGCAGCAGGCCGTAACCGGTGCGCCCATTGGCAATAAAACTGACGATTCGCATGGGATCTCCTAACGTGGGGAGCCACCGGTGAGAGCGGGGTTGTCCGTCTGTTCAATAATTCGCTGCGCGGTATCTTGATAGTGCCGGGCCAACAGTTCGATCGCTCGATCCGTGTCGCGCGCCAGCGTGGCGTCCATAATCGCCTGATGCTCGCCGTCCACATCCCGCTCCGGCACTGCGCCGGCCAGTTCATAGCCAAAACGCAAGCGGCGATAACGTTCAGACTGATCGAACAACAGATCGGAAAAACGCAGCATCCACGGTGAACCGCAGGCCATCAGCAGGCTGCGATGAAACGCATAGTGAAGCTGGCTCCAGGCGTGCGTTTGCCCCTCATTTTCCAGACGCGGGCTGCGTTTGAGGCGGTGAAACGCGGCGACGATCCCTGCCTCCCATTCGGCGTCGCCGTTGGCGATAGATAGCCGCAGCGCGTGAGTTTCGATCATTTGCCGGTTGGCGGTAATGTCCTGCAGCTCCTTCAACGACACCTCGCTGGCCCGGAATCCCCGCTGTTCATGGGCGATCACCAAGCCTTCGGTCACCAACCGCGACAGCGCTTCGCGCACCAGGCCGGGGCTGATGTCCAGTTCGGCGGAAATATTGCCGATCACCAGCTTGCTGCCGGGTTGATACTGCCCATCGATAATGCGGCGACGGATCAATGCCACCGCAGCGCCGCTCAGGCTCTTGAACTCCCCCTGTTGCTGCAGCGGGCTTTCCGTGGATTTCATGTTCATTGCCCTCTCTTTTGGTTGCTTCGCTATAACAGGGCGGGATAGGCACCGCCATCCAGGTGCATGTTTTGTCCGGTCATGTACCCGCTCATCTCGCTGCACAGGTAGACGCAGGCGGCGCCGAACTCCTGCGGCAATCCCATGCGCCCGGCAGGAATGGAGTCTATCTGGCTCTGCCGCGCCTGTTGAAAGGTGATACCGCGTTGTTCCATGGCGATATGCGCCATCTGCTGTTGACGCGGCGTATCGAAACGCTCGGGCAACAGATTGTTGATCGTGACATTATCGGCGACGAACTCGCGCGACAACCCCTTGCAGGCCGCCGTCAGGCCGGCGCGCGAGGCGGCAGACAGCGTCATGTGGGCACGCGGCGTGCTGACCATCGCCGACGTAATATTGATGATGCGGCCGAATTTACGCGCCCGCATTCCCGGCGCCAGCGCGCGGATCAACATCAGCGCAGCAAGCAGATTTCCTTGCAGCGCGTCAAGCCACGCGTGTTCATCGAAATCGAAGAAGTTGCCCGGCTCTGGACCAGCATTGTTATTGACCAGAATATCGGCGTCCGGACAGGCGGCCAGCAGGGCCGCACGGCCTTCTTGCGTGGTGATATCGGCGACCACCGCCTGCACTTGCCCGCCGATTTCGGCCTGGAGTCGTTGCCGTGCCGCCTCCAGCCGCTGCGCATTGCGCCCATTGATCCAGACGCTCGCCCCTTCTTTTAACAGCGCGGCGGCGCAAGCATACCCCAAACCGCTGCTGGACGCGCAAACCAGAGCGTGTTTATCCGCCAGCTTCATATCCATAACCGCTCTCTCCTGTCGCCAGATAAGCCCATCGCTGAGCATGGTGATGTTGCTTAAATGTCATGCTAGCGATAAAAAATATAGACATCAACAAAAAATATTCTTTATTATAAAAAATATATTTTTTCGTATTTCTGGCATTTTCACTATCACCCCACTTCAGGGAGAGCGCATGCAAGAGAACGAACGATATGACTATATTGTGGTGGGCGGCGGTTCCGCCGGTTGCGTAATCGCCGGTTTGCTGGCGGAAAAAACCTCCGCGCGCATTCTGCTGCTAGAGGCCGGGCAGGAAGACAAAAACCTGTTCATCCGAATGCCGGCCGGTTTTCCGGAGATCGTCGGCAAGCTGATTTGGCCCTACCAAAGCGACGATGAACCCTATATGAACCATCGGGCAATGGGCATACCGCAAGGGCGCGTATTAGGCGGCGGCAGCTCGGTGAACGGACAGCTGTATGTGCGCGGCCATGCGCAGGACTACGATGACTGGGAGCAGCTCGATGGCTGCACCGGCTGGGGGTACCGCGATGTACTGCCCTATTTTATCAAAGCGGAGTGCAACCAGAGCCTGCACGATGAATACCACGGCGATCGCGGCCATCTCAAAGTCAGCGACTCCGGTTACCGCCACCCGCTGAGCTATGCCATCGTCAAAGCAGGACAAGAGCTGGGCTATCCCTATTCCCTGGATTTCAACGGTAAGCAGCAACAGGGCATCGGTTTTTATCAAACGACCACCTTTCAGGGGCAACGCTGCAGCACCGCCACGGCCTATCTGACGCCGATGCGCCGCCGGCCCCATCTTCACGTAATGACCGGCGTTCAGGTGGAGCGCCTGCTGTTAGAGCGCGATCGCGCCGTGGGCGTTGCCTACGTCGATGCTGACGGCAAACACCGGCAGGCAATGGCGGCTCGCGAGATCGTGCTGTGCGCCGGCGCCATCGGCACGCCAAAGCTGTTGATGCAGTCCGGCATCGGCCCGGCAGAGCATTTGCGCGAGGTCGGCATAAAACCCACACTCGACAGCCCCCTGGTCGGCCAACGCTTGCAGGATCACCTGCACTTCTCCGTCATCGCCACCTTGAAACAGCCCATCAGCCTGCTCGGACAAGACAAGGGCGTCAAAGCGCTGGCGAACGGCCTGGAATGGCTGCTGTTCAAACGCGGCATTTGCGCCTCCAATCTGCTGGAGTGCGGTGGCTTTTTCGCCACCGGCGATGATGAACGTCCTGACGTGCAACTCATGGGGCTGGCGGCGGCAGACAACGTGGACGACAAAGGCCGACAGGCTCAGTGCCAGCATGCAGTCTCGCTGAAGCTGGCCCACCTGCGGCCACTCGCACGTGGTGAAGTACGGCTGCGGGACAGCAACCCGCGTTCGTTGCCGGATATTCGTCTTAATTATCTGGCCGAGGAAGCGGACGTCGCCGCGCAAATCAGGGCGGTGCATTTGGGATTACGGCTCTTTCAGGCGCCTGCATTAGCCAATGTGATCGACCGTGTGCTGCTGCCGACGCCGGATCAGCGCAGCGATGAACAGTTGGCAGAGTTCGTGCGCCAACACGGGAAAACCGAGTACCACCCCATCGGCACGTGTCGTATGGGTGCCGAACCGGCGGATTCAGTCGTGGATTTAAAACTGTGTTTGCGCGGCATTAGCGGCGTTCGCATCGCGGATGCCTCGGTGTTCCCACGCATTCCGGCAGGCAATACCAATGCGCCAACCATCATGGTGGCGGAACGCGCGGTCGATATGATGCTGGCAAGCCTCGAGGAGCGAAATAATGCATAAAAAACTGACGCTGACGTTTGACAACGGCCCCCATCCGGTGGGCACCCCGCTGGTACTGAAAACGCTGGCAGAACGTCGAATTCTGGCTAACTTCTTCCCCATCGGCGAGAAGATCGCCGCAGAAGGCGGCGAGGCGCTAGTCGCCGCCGTCAAACAGGCCGGACACCGCGTCGGCATTCATACCCTGACTCACTCGCTGCCTTTGGGGTTGGGCGCCCCGGGCTTCGCTCGCTATGAGATTGTCGAAGGACAAGCCCGGCTCGGCGCCTACGGCGAATCGCCCCCGCTGTTTCGCCCCTATGCCGGCAAAGGCATTCTCGGGCCTCACGTGCTGAACCAAGAAGCCATCGAGGTTCTGCAGCAGCAGGGTTTTACCCTGGTACTGTGGAATTCAGTGCCGCGCGACTGGGAACTGCCGACCCACGCCTGGGTAGCGCGTGCGCTGGAGGACGTCGCCAGCCAAGCCTGGACGGTGATGGTGTTGCACGACGCGCGTCCGGAGGCGATGGAGCATCTCGGCGATTTCCTCGATCAACTGGTGCTGAGAGACGTAGAGATCACCCAACAATTACCCGACTGGGTGATGCCGATCCAGGCCGGCGTAGCGCGCCATTCTTTCAGCTCGCTGGTAGCGCCGGCAAACGAGTGACAGTGCGATAAGGAGACAGATGATGCAACCCGATAACGTGATTGGCGAATTTCATTATCAACAATACCCGGCTCGGTTACCGCCGCGGGAGGGCGATCGCGAGACGCATCGCCATCAGGTAACGATTGTCGGCGGTGGGCCGGTCGGTCTGGCCACCGCATTGGCGCTGGCGCGGCAAGGCGTCGCCTCGCTGATCCTGGAAAACGACACTCAGGTATGCATCGGCAGCCGGGCGGCCTGTATCTCACGGCGCAGCCTCGAGATCCTCGATAAACTTGGCGTGGCCGACGCCTTTATCGACAAAGGGTTAGCCTGGACGCGCGGCCGCAGCTTTTATCAGGGTGAACAGGTGATGCAGTTCGACATGCTGCTGGATGACAACCAGCAATTTCCGGCAATGATCAATTTGCAGCAGTACTACATCGAGCAGTTCCTGCTGGATGAAGCGATGCGCAATGACGATTTGATCGAAATTCGCTGGGGCTCGGAGGTGCAACGCATCGTCTCGTCACACGATGGGGTCAGCGTGTCGGTGCAGGCGGCGGGCGTTGATTATCGACTCGAAACCGAATGGCTGCTCGCCTGCGATGGCGGCCGCAGCCGTATGCGGGAACAACTGGGATTGCATATGCAAGGCCGGGCGCACAAAGGCCGTTTCGCCATCATTGATATCGAACTGGAAAGCGAAACGCCGGCAGAGCGCCGGGTCTGGTTCGAAACGCCGCTCCGCCCCGGACCGATGTGGATGCATCGCCAGCCCGACAACATTTGGCGCATCGACTACCTGCTGGAGGACAACGTCAGCGACGAAGAGGGGCTGAAACCGGAAAACGTGCTGCCGGTCGTGGAAGACTTTCTGAAGATGGTCGGCGAAACGGGAAAATGGCGACCGATCTGGATCAGCATGTACAACGCCAAGGCGCTGTCGTTGGATGAGTACCGCCACGGTCGGGTGTTATTCGTTGGCGATGCGGCACACGTTGTGCCGATCTTCGGCGTGCGCGGTCTCAACGGCGGCCTGGACGACGCCTACAACCTGGGGTGGAAGTTGGCCTATGTTCTGCAAGGGCGTGCGCCGGAACATCTTCTGGACAGCTACTCCCACGAACGCCGCGGCGCCTGGCGCGAAAATGCCGATAGCGCAAGCCGCAGCGCGGAGTTCATGTGCCCCTCTACGCCCGGCGGCGCCACGCTACGCAACGCAGTGCTGTCGCTGGCGGCCCGTCATCCGCAATTTTCGTCGCTGATCAATCCGCGCCAGACCCACAGCATCCGTTATGCGGACTCATCGCTAAATACCCCGACGAACGGTGATTTGCCTGGGCCGGCAGTGGGTGCGGTGCTGACCGAGTATCCGCTGTTACGGGATGAGCGCCCTCAGGCCTTGACTGGGCTACTCGATGCGCGCTGCTTCACCCTGCTGCGCTTCCCGGCGCAAGAGGAATATGGTGAAACAACACCACCGGCACAGGCGTTGCAGGCGCGTTATCCACTGCGCATCGTCACCGTCGGTTTGCCGGGGCATCCACGTCACGGCGATGCCGGTGACGTGGAGGATCCACACGGGCGGCTGCATACCGCTTACAGCACGGCGCAAGGCGCCCTGTATTTGATTCGGCCGGATGGCCACGTGTGTTGGCGTTGGGGGCGAGACGAAACGGCCATGACCCAACAGATTGAGCAGGCATTGCTGCGCGCCTGTGGTAACCCAAGTGGCTACGAGGAGAATACCGATGAACGCTGAGCTGAACGACCGTCAACGCGATGAGATCTATCGCCATTTCGAACAGACTGCCGGTCGTTTCACCGGTGAAGCGCTGGCGCTGTTTCTGGCGCGGCTCAATCTGTTGCTGTTGGAGATGCTCGCGGATGAACATGCGGCTCGGGCTTTGATTACCGAGGCCGCTCAGTGTTCCCCCGAAAGCGATCAGCCTCCGGGGGAGAACGCCGCACGCTGATAATATTCTGCCAGGAAGTCCACGAAACTGCGTATGTTAACCGGCAGGTAGCGCCGGTTAACATACAGCACATACAGTGAACGACTGGTCCAGACGTATTCTGCCATCACCCTGACCAGCGCGCCGGCGGCCAGCGCTTCCCTGACCACGAACTCCGGTTCAAGGATAATGCCCCGGCCTTCAAGCGCGCTGGCTAGCAGCGCATCGCCGCTGTTGGCGCGCAGCGTGCCGAACACCGGTACTTCTACCGCTCGGCCCTGCGCATCTAGATATTCCCATTGTTCCGTACGCGGCAACAATGAATACATCAGGCAGTTGTGGTCGCGCAACGTTTGCGGTGAGGTGGGTGCGCCATGTTTCGCCAAATAGTCGGGCGAGGCGCAGAGAATCCGCGGAATGTCGCACAACCGGCGCGCCACCAGAGTGGAGTCTGACAAATTGGCCACGCGGATCGCCACGTCGATGCCCTGCTCAATGAGGTTGACCAACTGATCGCTGAGGCAAAACTCAACCGCGACACGCGGATAGCGACGTTGATAAGCCGCCACGATGGTCGCCAGCTCGGCGCGGCAGTATGGGTGCGGCGCGCTGATACGCAACGTGCCGCCCGGTTGCCCTTGATTACCCATATACTCCTCCAGCGCCTGGCATTCGGCGGTGATGCGCTGACTGAAGGCATAGCATTCACGCCCTGCCTCGGTCAGCGTCATCGAGCGCGTCGTGCGCTGCAGCAAGCGCACGCCGAAATGCTGTTCCAGTTCGGCGATGTGTTTGCTAACCCGCGGGCGTGAGAGATCGAGCATCTCAGCAGCGGTGGTGAAACTGCCACCGCTCACGACGGCGTTAAACACGCGCAATGCGCTGATCATATCCATTTTGCTTCCCGTTAATTCAGCGCGTTATTAGCACACTATAAGCCATCTATTGGTGCTTGTCCGTTACCAGTGTGGTGCCGTTTGCCCACTCGTCGCAATGCCGTCGTCCCGCTAGTTTAATGGCTCACCCGCTAAGCGGTGTCCACTAAGGGAACCGAGATGAGTAGCCAAAACAAAACTTTCGCCCAATGGCGGCAACAGGCCGCCGGGCTGCAAATTGAAGGCCGAGCCTATATCGCCGGTCAGTATCAGGATTCAGCCGATGGCATGACCTTCGTCGATGCCAGCCCAATCGACGGGCGCCCGCTGGCCAACATCGCCGATTGTGATGAAGCCACGGTCAATCACGCGGTGGCTGCCGCGGAACAGGCTTTCCAAGCCGGTGACTGGGCGCGGCGCACGCCAGCGCAACGTAAGGCAACACTGCTGCGACTGGCCGATCTGGTAGCCCAGCATCAGGAAGAGTTGGCACTCTTGGAAAGCCTGGATACCGGTAAAACCATCCACGAATCGCTGGATATGGACATGCAGGATGTACAGACCGCCATCCGTTATTACGCCGAAGCGATCGACAAGATCGCCGGTGAAATCGCCCCGACTGGCGACGCGTTCCATGGCATGATCACGCTGGCGCCGCTCGGCGTGGTGGCGGTGATGACGCCCTGGAATAACCCGCTGATGATCGCATGCTGGAAGATAGCTCCGGCGCTGGCGATGGGCAACTCGGTGGTATTCAAACCGTCGGAGAAAGCGCCGTTGACCGGTATCCGCTTCGCCGAGCTGACCCGTCAGGCCGGTATCCCCGACGGAGTATTCAACGTGGTAACCGGAGGCGCGCAGGTAGGCAAAACGCTGGCGCTGCACCCCCGGGTGCGCGCAATGGCGTTTACCGGCTCCACGCAAGTCGCCAAACAGCTGCTGATTTACGCCGGGCAGTCAAACATGAAACGCACCTTCCTTGAAGGCGGCGGTAAAAATGCGCACATCATTTTTGCCGACACGCCGGATCTGGCACGCGCGGCGCGCTTCGCCGCGCTGGGGTTCTGCGCCAATCAGGGGGCTGTGTGCGCTTCCGGCACTCGACTGCTGGTGCAATCTTCCATCAAAGCTCAGTTCCTGGCCTTGCTGTTGGAAGAGTTGAAGAAATGGCAGCCGGGCCATCCGCTGGATCCGGCCACCGCAATGGGGCCGTTGATCGATGTTCAACATCAGGCCAACGTGTTGCGCTATATCGAATCGGCACGCGCTGAAGGCGCAAGCATCCTCAGCGGCGGCCAGGCCGACAATACCCTGCTGCCGGGAGGGTATGTACTGCCGCCTACGCTGATCGACAACGCCACGCCGGAGATGACCGCCTCACAAAACGAGATCTTCGGACCGGTCGCCTCGTTGATGACTTTTGAAGACGAGGAGCAAGCCATTCAACTGGCGAATGACAGCGAATACGGCCTGACCGTCGGCTTCTGGACGCCAGACATCGCCAAGGTGCACCGCGTCGCGCGGCAACTCGAGGCCGGTACCGTGTGGGTCAACCATTTCCTGACGCGCGACATTCTTTCGCCGTTCGGCGGTTTCAAGCAATCCGGCATCGGTCGCGATCTGTCGCTGCACGCCTTGCCGCAGTACGGCGAAATGAAGGCCACATGGATTGCGCTGCAAGATATCGCCGCCCATTGATCGGCCGCGAGGAGACATCATGAAACAAGATAAAATCACCGCTAACGTCGGGCGCCGCAAGTTCATTGCCGCCAGCCTGGCGATGGGGGCAGCGGCGGCGCTGCCGTTTTCCGGCTATACGCGTACCACCACTCGCGCCAACGATCCCAAATACGATTTTATCGTGATCGGCGCCGGCTCCGCCGGCTCGGTCGTGACTCGTCGGCTGGTGGACGCCGGCCTGCGCGTGCTGCTGCTCGAGGCGGGCCCGCGCGACGACATGCCGGCGATCCATAATCCGCCGGAAGCGATGGCGCTGTGGCACTCCGCCGTTGACTGGGGTTTTTCAACTCAGCCGCAGACCTTCGCAGGTAAACAGGAAATCTATTGGCCACGCGGAAAAACGCTGGGCGGATCCAGCGCCATCAACGGCATGATGTACGTGCGCGGCCTGCCAGAGGATTATGACAATTGGGCCGCGCTGGGCGCCGCCGGTTGGGCCTGGCGGGATGTACTGCCTTATTTCCGCAAAGCGGAAAATTGCAATATCGCCGGCCTTTCCGCACAGCACGCCACCGGTGGCCTACTGCAGGTTTCTCGTCCGGCGATGACCCCGCTGGCCCATGCTTTTGTCGAAGCGGGTCAACAGGCAGGCTTGCGCTGGGTAGGGGATTACAACGACGGCAACGATCCCAGCGGCGTCAGCTTCCCGCAATACACCATGACGCCGGACGGCAAACGGGCCAGCGCCTGGGTATGCTATTGCGATGCCATTAGCCAGGCACCGAACCTGTCGGTCATGACGGAAGCCCGGGTACTTAAATTGTTGAACCAGGGCGATCGCATTACCGGGGTGCACTTCCTGCATCGCGGTATCGATTATCGCATCGAAGCCAAACATGAAGTGCTGCTGTGCGCCGGGTCGCTCATGAGCCCTTCCATTCTGCTGCACTCCGGCATCGGCCCGGCGGAACAGTTGGAAAAACTGGGCATGACTGCGTTGGTCAACCTGCCCGGCGTTGGCGAAAACCTTCACGACCACCTGGTCTGCCCGATGGTGTGGTCTTCTCCGCAGCCGGTCGCGGTCGGCTTGGCCTCCGGTATCGAAGCGCAGATCTTCCATAAATCGGCACCGCAGTTAAGCGGGCCGGATACCCAGTCGCTGTTGTTCACCATGCCGTTCCTGCCCGGCGTCAACCAGGGGTATACCGTTACGCCGGGTTTGGTGCGGCCGAAAAGCCGCGGGCGTCTGTGGCTTGGTTCGAACGATCCCCTCCAACCTCCGTTGATGGATCCGCAGGTGTATGCCGAGAACGAGGATTTGGAGATCATGACCGACAAAGCGCTGTTGATGCGCGACGTGATGCACCAGAGCGCCATGGCGCCGTGGCGCGGTCGAGAGCAAGGCATGGATGGCGTGAACAGCCGCGCGCAAATGCGCGACTATATTCGCCGCACTACCGGCTCCTATCACCATCAGGTAGGCACTGCACGCATGGGTGTCGATGACATGGCGGTGGTCGATCCGCAGCTGCAGGTGCGCGGCTTATCGGGGCTGCGAGTGATCGACGCCTCGGTGATGCCGGTCATTCCCAGCGGCAACACCAATGCGCCCAGCATCATGATCGGTGAAAAAGCCGCCGATATGATCCTCTCCAGCCGTTAAAATCTTTGCCGCCCGCTCGCGGGTGGCACTCTTCACATTCTCAACCGGATAAATCATAGCGTGCGAAAAAGATAACCATGCATAATGGCAGACAACGGATGTACATGGGCGGTTTTCACCTGCACCAAATGCTTCCTTTCCTTGCCAGCCCACAGGATACGCACGCATGACCGACCCTGATTTCAACCTGTTGATCGCGCTCGATGCGCTGATGACGGCGGGCAGCGTCGTCGGCGCGGCGCGGCGTCTCGGTTTAAGCGCTTCGGCGATGAGCCGCACCCTCAACCGGCTGCGCGCGGCCACCGGCGATCCCCTGCTCGTGCGCGCCGGCCGTCATATGGTGCTTACGCCCTATGCCGAAACGCTGCGCGAGCGGACGCGAAATACGGCATTCGAAGCCCGTGCGCTGCTGCGCCCGGCGCAGGGAGCATTAGATCCCGCCGAGCTGGATCGTACCTTCACGCTGCGCGCCAACGACGGCTTCGTCGAAGCCTTCGGCCCGGCGCTGATCGCCGCCGCTGCCGAACAGGCGCCGCGGGTGCGGCTGCGCTTTGCGCCCAAGCCGGAGAAAAGCGACCGCCCGCTGCGTGAAGGGCTGGTCGATCTGGAGATAGGCGTGCTGGGTGACATGGGCCCGGAAATCCGCCTGCAGGCGCTGTTTCGCGATCGCTTCGTCGGGGTGATGAGAAGCGCGCATCCCTTGGCGCCGCAGCGGGAAATCGGCGCCGCCGACTACGCCGCCTGCGGCCACGTGGTGGCCTCGCGCAGCGGGCGCATTCTCGGGCCGGTAGACGCCGCGCTGGCGGAGCTGGGGCTGACGCGCCAGATTGCCGCCGTGGTGCCGAGTTTTCCGGCCGCGCTGGCGGTGGCGCAAGCCTCGAACCTGCTGGCGCTGTTGCCCGCCTCCTTCCTGCACGCTCAACCGGCCGACGGCCCGCTGCGCGTCTTTGAGCTGCCGGTGAAAACGCCGCCCATTACCGTGTCGCAAATGTGGCACCCGCGCCTGGACGCCGAGGCGGATCACCGCTGGCTGCGGCAATTGGTGCTGTCGGTCTGTCGCCAGCGCGTGCAGGAACCGTTTCGCGAATAGTGACAATGTCACTATATTTTGCATTACTGACGTCGAGTGATCCAGCCAACGGCAAAGCCCCCATACCCTGAGGGTTGTTCCCCCTCGCGCGATGGGAGAACATAGCGTTCACGATGCCTGACTCAGTGAAACGCTCATGACGCTTCCCCCTCTCTGGCCGGTATTCGACGGCCATAACGACCTGCTGCTCAACCTGTGGCTGCAGCACGACGACGATCCGGCCGCCGCCTTCTATTCCCGCGTCACGCCGGGCCACCTCGATTTCTCCCGCATGCGGCGCGGCGGATTTTTCGGCGGACTGTTCGCGGTATTTATTCCCCCGGTCAGCTATATCGCCCAGATGCGCAACCAAACGCAGGACGAGGCGCAGGCCGCCTTCGATCCGCTGGCGATCGCCGAACGGCAGATCGCCATCCTGCAGCAGTTGGAGCAGGCTTCTCAGGGGCGGCTGCGCATCTGCCGCACCGCCACCGAGATAGAACAGTGCCGCCTCAACCGGCAAATTGCCGCGGTGCTGCATATCGAAGGTGCCGGCATGATCGACGCGGAGCTGACGCAGCTGGAGGCCTTCTACCGGCTGGGCGTGCGCAGCATCGGGCCATTCTGGAATCTGCCGAACGCCTTCGGCACCGGCGTCAGCGGGCCGTTCCCGGGCTCACCCGATACCGGCCCCGGCCTGACGCCGGCCGGCGAGGCGCTGATCCGCGCCTGCAACCGCCGCCGCATCATGATCGACGTCTCGCACATGAACGAGAAAACCTTCTGGCAAACCGCCGCGCTGAGCAACGCGCCGCTGGTCGCCACCCACTCCAACGCCCACGCCCTCTGCCCCCAGCCGCGCAACCTGACCGACGCACAGCTGGGCGCCATCGCCCAGAGCGGCGGGATGGTCGGCGTCAATTTCGGCACCGCCTTCCTGCGTGCGGACGGTAAACGTGACAGTGCAACAACCGGCTTAACAGAAATTGTTAAACACGTTGAGTATTTGATCGCTAAACTTGGTGAAGATCGCGTGGGATTTGGCTCTGATTTTGACGGGGTCAACGTACCGCAACCGCTGGAGGACGCCGCTGGCCTGCCGCGCCTGACGCAAGCGCTGGCGCAGGCCGGGTTCGATAACCGGTTGCTGGAGAAGCTGACCTGGCGCAACTGGCTGAACGCGCTCACCGCCGCCTGGGGTGAATAACCCGGTTACGCTTTAAAGGTTGCGATCTCCGTCACATTTCGCCAACATTGGGCCGGCCGAATGCGAACGTTTCTCATTGGGTTCGACTTATTACGATGCATGCAAAGGAGCACCGCTATGACTACCTGGACTAAACCTGAGTTTGTTGATCTGCGTCTGGGGCTGGAAGTGACGCTGTACATTTCCAACCGTTAATCGCCCGTCTGCCCGCCTTTCGCGCGGGCATTTCTTTCCTTCTTTTCTGGTTTAGACATGCAGATAAAAGTTCTCGGCTCGGCGGCGGGCGGCGGCTTTCCCCAGTGGAATTGCAACTGCGACAACTGTCGGGGCGTTCGCGACCACAGCATCAGCGCCACGCGCCGCACGCAGTCCTCCATCGCCGTCAGCGACGACGGTAAAAACTGGGTGCTGTGCAACGTTTCCCCGGACATTTGCCATCAGCTGCTGGCCTCGCCCGAATTGAATAATCCCGAGGTGCTGCGCGGCACCGGCATCGGCGCGATCGTGTTGACCGACAGCCAGATCGATCACAGCGCGGGCTTGCTCAATTTGCGCGAGGGCTGCCCGCATCACGTCTGGTGCACCCCTGAAGTGCATGACGATCTCAGCACCGGTTTCCCGGTATTTCCCATGCTCTCACACTGGAACGGCGGCCTGATTCACCACCCGGTGACGCCCGGCGAGCCGTTCCGCACGATGGTCTGCCCGAACGTGCGCTTTACCGCCATTCCGCTGCTCAGCAACGCGCCGCCCTATTCGCCGTTCCGCGATCGCCCGATGCCGGGCCACAACGTGGCGCTGTTTATCGAAGATACCGCGCGCGGGGTGGCGCTGCTGTACGCGCCGGGCCTGGGTGAGCCGGACGAGGCGCTGCTGCCGTGGCTGCGCCGCGCGGACTGCCTGCTGATCGACGGCACGCTGTGGCGCGACAACGAGCTGGCCAACGCCGGCGTGGGCCGCAATACCGGCAAGGACATGGGGCATCTGGCGCTGGCGGAAGAACACGGGCTGGCGGCCCTGCTCGCCACCTTGCCCGCCAGGCGTAAGATCCTGATCCACATAAACAATACCAACCCTATCCTCAATGAAGACTCGGTAGAGCGGCAAAGCCTGACCGCCGCCGGCATTGAAGTGAGCTGGGACGGCATGAATATCGAACTGTAGGGAACCGCCATGACGCAACCACTGCCCCTGACTCCGCCGGCATTTGAAGCGGCGCTGCGCGCCAAAGGCGCTTATTACCATATTCACCACCCGTACCACATCGCGATGCACAACGGCGAAGCGACCCGCGAACAGATCCAGGGCTGGGTGGCCAACCGGTTCTACTACCAGACCAGCATTCCGATCAAAGACGCGGCGATCATGGCCAACTGCCCACAGCCGGAAACCCGTCGCAAATGGGTGCAGCGCATCCTGGATCACGATGGCTACGGCGGCAGCGAAGGCGGCATCGAAGCCTGGCTGCGCCTGGGCGAAGCCGTCGGGCTGCAGCGCGACGCCCTGCTCTCTGAAGAATTGGTGCTGCCGGGCGTGCGCTTCGCGGTGGACGCCTACGTCAATTTCGCGCGCCGCGCCTGCTGGCAGGAAGCGGCCTGCAGCTCGCTGACCGAACTGTTCGCGCCGCAAATCCACCAATCGCGCCTCGACAGCTGGCCGCAGCACTACCCGTGGATCGACGCCGCCGGCTACGACTATTTCCGCAGCCGCCTCGGCCAGGCCAACCGCGATGTGGAACACGGCCTGGCGCTGGCGCTGGACTATTGCGACACCGTAGAAAAACAGCAGCGCATGCTGGAGATCCTGCAGTTCAAGCTGGACATTCTGTGGAGCATGCTGGACGCCATGAGCATGGCCTATACCCTGAACCGCCCGCCTTACCACAGCGTGACCGCCGCGCGGGTATGGCACAACCAGAGGCTGGTGTAATGACGCTGAACCCTGAACATACCCCCGTCTTCCGTCGCGGCTACCGCCTGCAATGGGAGCAAGTGCAAAACAGCCACGTGATCCTCTACCCGGAAGGCATGGCCAAGCTGAATGACAGCGCCGCCGCCATCTTGCAACTGGTCGACGGCCACACCACGCTGAACGGCATCATCGCCCAGTTGAACGCCCGCTTCCCCGGCGCCGAAGGGCTGGCGGAAGACGTGCTGGAGTTTTTCCAGCGCGCCTACGAACAAAAATGGGTGACCTTCCGTGACTGAAGCGCGCGCGCCGGCGGTGAACCCGCCGCTCTGGCTGCTGGCGGAGCTGACCTACCGCTGCCCGCTGCAGTGTCCGTATTGCTCCAACCCGCTCGATTTCGCCGCGCAGGAAAAAGAGCTGACCACCGCGCAGTGGATCGAGGTGTTTCGCCAGGCGCGGGCGATGGGCAGCGTGCAGCTCGGTTTTTCCGGCGGCGAGCCGCTGGTGCGTAAAGACCTGCCCGAGCTGATCGCCGCCGCGCGCGAGCTCGGCTTTTACACCAACCTGATCACCTCCGGCATCGGCCTGACCGAGAAGAAGCTGCAGACCTTCGCCGACGCCGGGCTGGATCATATCCAGATCAGTTTTCAGGCCAGCGATGAAACGCTGAACGCCGCGCTGGCGGGCTCCGCCAAGGCGTTTCAGCAGAAGCTGGCCATGGCCAGGGCGGTCAAGGCGCTCGGCTATCCGATGGTGCTCAACTTCGTGCTGCATCGCCATAATATCGGCCAGATCGACCGCATTATCGAACTGGCTATCCAGCTGGACGCCGACGACGTCGAGCTGGCGACCTGCCAGTTCTACGGCTGGGCGCACCTCAACCGCGAGGGCCTGCTGCCGACCCGCGAGCAGATCGCCGACGCGGAAGCGGTGGTGAAACGCTACCGCGAACGCATGGCCACCGACGGCAAGCTGGCCAACCTGCTGTTCGTCACGCCGGACTACTACGAGGAGCGCCCCAAAGGCTGCATGGGCGGCTGGGGCGCCATCTTCATGAGCGTAACGCCGGAAGGCATGGCGTTACCCTGTCACAGCGCCCGTCAGTTACCGATCGCCTTCCCGTCGGTGCTGGAGCACGATCTGCAGCATATCTGGTACCACTCGTTCGGGTTTAACCGCTATCGCGGCTATGACTGGATGCCGGAGCCGTGCCGTTCCTGCTCGGAGAAAGAGCAAGACTACGGCGGCTGCCGCTGCCAGGCGTTCATGCTGACCGGCAACGCCGACAACGCCGATCCGGTGTGCGGCAAATCGCCCCACCACGGCACCATTCTGGCGGCGCGGGAAGCGGCGAATCGCTCGCAGATCGGTATCGATCAGCTGCGTTTTCGCAATCAGGCCAACTCTCGTCTGATTTTCAAGGGTTGACGATGACACCCGCCGCCGCCTCGTGGCAGCTCGACAACGGTTTGGCCGTCAAGGCGATAAGCGATCCTGCCGCCGCGGGCGCCGCCGCGCTGGTGCGCATTGAAGCGGGCAGTTTTCAGGCGCCCGTCGCCTGGCCGGGCCTGGCGCATCTGCTGGAGCATATGTTGTTTCGCGGCAGCGCGAACTACGGCGTGCAAGATGGTCTGATGGCCTGGGTCGCCTCGGTGGGAGGCCGGCTGAACGCCACCACCCAGGCCTCGCAAACCGCCTTCTTCTTCGAGGTGAGCGCAGACCATTTGGCGCCGGGGCTGGCGCGGCTGAGCGATATGCTCGCCGCCCCGCAGCTGGCGGCCGAGGCGATCGCTCAGGAGATTGAGGTCATCGACGCTGAATATCGCCTGCTGCGCGCCGATGTGGAAACCCGCTGCGAAGCCGCGCAGCGACAGATGTTCAGCGGCCTTGACGCAATGCATCGCTTTCATATCGGCAGCCGCGCCGCCTTCGGCAGCGATATTTCCGCGTTGCAGCTGGCGCTGCGGCAGTTTTATCAGCGCTATTTTCGCGCGCCAAACCTGACGCTGTGGCTGCAAGGCCCGCAATCGCTGGCGCAGCTGCATGCGCTGGCCCAGCGCTACGGCAGCCGGCTGCCGGCGGGCAACGGCTCACCGCACGAGAGCTCACCGCCGCTGACCGCTGCGGAAGATTACACCCTGACGCTGCCCGGCACGCCGCAGCTGAGACTGGTGTTTGCCCTGCCGCGCTCCCATTCGCGCGGCTGGCTGCGGCGGCTGGAGCGCCTGCTGCTGGACGAAGCCCCCGGCGGGCTGCTGGCCCGGCTGCGCGCTCAGGCGTGGTGCGATGCCGTTCGGCTCGATTATTCGCGCTGCAGCGAGAACAACGCGCTGCTGAGTTTTACCTTTACCGTCAATCACGGTTCAGCCGCTGAGGCTGCCTGC
Source organism: Serratia sp. CY38905 (assembly GCF_052168875.1). NCBI lineage: Bacteria > Pseudomonadati > Pseudomonadota > Gammaproteobacteria > Enterobacterales > Yersiniaceae > Serratia > Serratia sp. CY38905. Next base: position 546,431 of record NZ_JBJNLV010000002.1, read on the forward strand.
ATCGAAAGCGCCCTGCTGGCGTGGCTGCAGGCGCTGCAGGTGCTGACACCGGCCCAGCTTGCGCATTACGAGCGGCTGGCAAATCGCGATTTCCACCGTTTGGCGCCGCTCGACCAGCTGCGTGCCAGAGCGTTTGGGCTGCCGCCAGCGGAGCCGAACGACGATTGGCCACGGCATATTGCGGCGTTGATTAGCGCGCCGCGCCGTCGCCTGGCCGTGCGACCCGAAGGCGGCGGTGAAACCCGTGAAATTCAAGGGCTGCCGCTGGCGCTTGGCCTCTTCGCCGGCGCCGCGCTGACGGCTACGACTGAACCCTTCCGCTTTTTCTCCTCCTCGGCGGCGCTGCCGCCCCCGACATTGCCTGCCGGCCTGGCGCCGGTGCGGCATCTGCGCCCCGACGAAGCGCAGCCGGTGCTGCTGCTGCGGCCGACGCCGTCCAGCCCCTTCAGTGATGCACAGGCCTACGGCTTACAGGCGGCGCTGCGCGCCGGGGCGGCCGAACTGGCGCATCGGGAAGGACATTTAAGCTTCGAACGCCACCAGGGTGCGTGGCTGCTGCAGCTGGCGGGCAGCCCCGCGCTGCTTTGCCACGGGCTGAGCGAGGTGAACCGAGCGCTGGCGGCGTTGCCGTCGGCCATTCTCAACGAGGCGGCGAGAAACCTGCGCCATACGCAGTTGCAAGAGCAAAACGACATCGCCATTCGTCGCCTGCTGGCCCAATTGCCCGCGGCGCTCAGCGCGCCGACAGCAACAACGGTGCAGTGGCATGCCACCTTAGTCGGCGGCGATGGCGAGTTAAAACGGCAGCTCTCGCACCTGCTGTACGACTTCCCCTATCCCGTGGCCGCCGAGCCGCCGCTGCCGATATATCAGCATCATCGCCCCGTCACGCTGACGGAAAGCGGCGCCGAAAGCGCCTTGCTGCAGTTTTACCCGCTGCCGAACGGCGAAGCGGCAGGCCGTTGGGCGCTGCGCGTGCTGGCCCAGCTTTACGCGCCGCGCTATTTTCAGCGGTTGCGCGTGGACCGCAACGTGGGCTACGTGGTGCAATGCGCCTTCCACCGCTGCGCCGATGCCGAAGGCCTGCTGTTCGCGCTGCAATCCCCAACGTTCAACGTTGAACAGCTGCGGCAGTTAACCGACGAATTCTTACTGCAAATGCGCCATGAGCTTGCGCACGTGGGCGCAAACGAGCTGGCGCAAACGCAACAGGCGCTGCGGCAAAGCGTGCAGCGCCTCAGCGCCGAGCCATTGCAACGCGCACGCGAAATCGCCCTGGAAAATCACGCAATCATTGCCGCCGAGCCCATGACATTGACGCAACTGGCCTATTGGCAGCAGCGGCTATTCACCGCAGGCTGATGTTGCGTCGGAGCCAACCCGACGCAATATAAACGTAGCGAAACAACTAATAACCAGAGGGAGATATATCTCAATAATCGTGTTCCCTCCTGTAAGAACTACTTCGGGAAATTACTTGAATAACAGCATGTTGATTAATCGCCTAACCGACGCCCTCCTTTTCCTTTTATGGCAGGCATATATTCTTCGCTTTTTCATTCTTTTAAACTCATAAGCTAGCGATATATAAAACACCATGAGCAGCAACATTAATATAACAATCATAAGTTAGCCCAAATCCATTTAGCCATTTCATACGATTATTATCTAATTTAATAAATTAAAAAATTAGAAACATCCTGTTCTAAAAATTACTTTATCATATCACTCAAACCGGTCTTTTATGCTGGCCGGGATGCAGGAGAATTATAATTGCACCGCCCAGTTAGCCCGTCGCGAACAACACAATGGGTAGGCGATACCGGTCAACACCATGCTGATCACCCAGGAAATGTCTGCGCCCGGGATCAGATTGGCGTAAGGGCCGGAGAAGAATGCGTTCTCGACGAAAGGCACCTGCACCGCAATACCGCCGAAATAAACGCCGAGCGCGCGGGTGTTTAGCAGGCCGTAGCGCCCGCCGTCGGCGCTGAAAATGGCCGAAATGTCATAGCGTTGGCGGTTAAGCAGGTAAAAATCAATCAGGTTGATCATGCACCAGGGGATCAGCACCGAAATCAAGGCAAAAATCAGGTTCAGGAACAGATGAACGAAGTTGGCCGAGGCAACCAGCGCCACCCACACAGCCCCCAGCAAAATCAGCGCCGAGAACAGCGTGCGTATACGCGCATTCGGCATCCACTGCGGTAAGAAGGTTTGTACCGCAGTGATGAGTGAAAGCACCGCGCCGTACAAATTCATCGAGTTATGGCAGATGATGTTGATCAGAAACAGCACCATCAGCACCGGCCCCAGCCCTCCCGTCGCCTGGCGCACCGCCTCCATGGCATCGTCGCTGCCGGCGACCAGATTGACCGCCACCACGCCGAACACGAAGGCCAAAATGGTGCCGCTGCAGGCGCCCAGGTAGGTATACAGGAAGGGTTTGGCAATGCCGACTTCCGCCGGCAGGTAACGCGAATAGTCTGACGTGTAGGGCGAGAAGCTGATTTGCCAGACGGCGCCGATGCAGAACGTGGCGAACCAACCGGCAATGCTGAACGATCCCCGCTGCCAAAAATCCGCCGGCAGCGGTTGAGAAAACATCAATACCAATCCGAGAATCAGCGCGCTGCCCATCACCCAGGCGCCGATTTTGTTGATCTTGTGGATGAAACGGTAGCCCACCACCCCGATCAGCGTTGCCAACACCGCGCCAATCACCGTCGCCACGCCCATGTTCAATGACGGGATGACGTTATGGATGACCTTGCCGGAAAGCGTGATGTTAGAAATAAAGAACCCCAGATAGATCACCGTGGCGAACACGATCACCAACAGCGAGCCGTAGCGGCCAAACTGCGCCCGGCTCTGCACCATTTGCGGTATTCCGACCTGTGGCCCCTGAGCAGAGGTCAGCGCCAGAAAAATACCGCCGAACAGGTGGCCGGCGATAATCGCGCTCAGCGCCGAGAGAATATCGAGATGAAACGTTTGTGTGGAGATGGCCCCGGTCACCACCGCCAGCGGCGCAATATTGGTGCAAAACCACAGGGTAAACAGGCTGCGGGCATGGCCATGACGCTCCCCGGCGGGAACAAAATCTATCGACTTGTCTTCAATAAACGCGGTCTGCTCTGGCTGAGAGTTCATATATCCCCCGGTTAACGTGGATTATTATTTTTTACAGCGTGTTAGCGTGCGAATAGGTCGAAAAAAGCGTGCGTCTGCCCCGGCGACATTGCGGTCGCCTGTATCAATGCGATGAAAACGGGGCTGCCGGCGCGATCTGAAATCGCGCCTGATTGCGCTGACTCAGCGCATGACAAAGGGATCGTCTATCGGATCGTCGCTGGTGCGCAGCCACACCGTTTTGCTGGTGGTGTATTCCAGCGCGGCGTCAATCCCGCCCTCGCGGCCAAACCCCGACTGGCCGTAGCCGCCAAACGGCGCCAGCGGCGATACCGCTCGATAGGTATTCAGCCACACCACCCCCACCCGCAGGCGACGGGTCACCCGATGCGCGCGCGTCAGGTTCTGCGTGAAAATGCCGGCCGCCAGGCCATAGGCAGAATCATTGGCAAGCTGAATGGCCTCCGCTTCGTCCCTGAAGGTCAACACCGACAGCACCGGGCCGAACAGCTCTTGCTTCACGCACTCGGCGTCGGGTTGCGCGCTGCAATCGACAATCGTCGGCGGGTAGTAAAAGCCCGGTGAGTCGATCGCCGCGTGGCCAATCACCAGTTTTGCCCCCTGCTCCAGCGAACGGCTGACGATGGCGGCGATCCGCTCTTGCTGCTGCCTGGTGCAAAGCGGCCCGAACTGGGTGTCCGGGCGATCCGGCGGCCCGATGCGGATGCTGCGCACCTTCTCCGTCAGCCGGGCCAAAAACGCGTCCTTGATGCTTTCCGCCACCAGCAGGCGCGAGCCGGCTACGCAGCTCTGGCCCGACGCGGCGAAAATGGCGGCCACCTGCGCATTCGCCGCGCTGGTCAGATCCGCATCATCGAAAACGATAAACGGCGATTTTCCGCCCAGCTCCAGCGAGGTGCTGGCGAGGTTTTCCGCACTGCCGCGAACGATGTGCTTCGCGGTTTCCGCGCCGCCGGTAAAGGCGATGTGGTCTACCTGCGGATGCGCCGTCAGCACCGCACCGCATTCGGCGGCAAAGCCGGTGATCACATTGCATACGCCGCGTGGAAAACCGGCCTCGTCTATCAGTCTGGCGAACGCCAGCAGCGGCGCCGGCGCGGTTTCCGCCGCTTTGACCACCAGCGTGCAGCCGGCGGCGATCGCCGGGCCGATTTTCACCGCCGCAAGAAACAGCTGGCTGTTCCAGGGCACGATCGCCGCCACCACCCCAATCGGTTCGCGACGCACCCAGGTTTCCATGTCGGCTTTGTCGATCGCCAGCACGCTGCCTTCCATCTTGTCGGCCAGGCCGGCGTAGTACCGGTAGTATTCCGCCACATAAGCGATCTGCGCCTGGGTTTCCCGGATGATCTTGCCGGTATCCAGCGTTTCCAGCCGCGCCAGCTCGGGGGCGTGCTGCTCCAGCAAGTCGGCCAGCCGCAACAACAGCTTGCCGCGCGCGCCGGCGGTCATATCGCGCCACTCGGCCCCCTGGAAAGCCCGGTGCGCCGCCGCAACGGCACGATCCACATCCTGCGCGCGGGCTTCCGCCACCTGCGCCCAGGGTTCGCCGCTCGCCGGGTTGATCGAGTCGAAGGTGGCCGAACCGGCGTCAAACCGGCCGTCGATGTAGAGTTTGAACGATTCCATCAGCGCCTCCGTCAGTGAAATTCCGGCATCACGCAGCGAATGAACCGCTCCAGAGAGGCCTTTTTACGCGCAAAGCTCATGCCGCTGTCGATCCACAACGCAAACTCGTCATACCCCAGCGCCTCATATTTTTTCAGCCGCGTAATGACCTCATTGGCGGTGCCGATAGCCAGGTTGGTGCGCATCATCTCGGCGGAGTAATAGGTATTGGCGGCGATCTCTTCGTCGCTCAGCGGCTGAATCAGCCCTTGCCGCACCGGCCGCTGGTTCTTGAACCAGGCGCCGAAGTAGTGGTAGAAACGGTTGAGCGCTTCCGCCGCCAGGCGGGCGTCCGCCTCATCTTCCGCTACGTAGCCATGCTGCAATAGCATGATCTTCAGCGGCTGCTCGGCGGCGAAGCGTGCACGCGCCTCGTTGAAACAGGTCACCAGCCGCACGATCTCCTCTTCCCCTTGATGCAGTGGCGTAACCTGAACGTTGCAGCCGTTTTGCACCGCAAATTCGTGGCTGTTGGGATCGCGCGCCGCCACCCAAATCGGCGGATGCGGCTGCTGTTTCGGCAGCGGCGACGAGGTGGTCGCCGGGAACGACCAGTATTCCCCCTGATGGGCATAGTCGCCCTGCCACAGTTTTTTCACCGCCGGGATCAGCTCGCGCATGCGCTGCCCGGCATCCCAGGCGGTCAAACCGGGCATCAGCCGTTCGTATTCATAGGAATAGGCGCCGCGCGCGATGCCCAGCTCCAGCCTGCCGCCGGTGATGATGTCGGTCATCGCCGCCTCGCCCGCCAGACGGATCGGGTGATTGAACGGCGCAATGATGGTGCCGGTGCCGAGCCGCACCCGCGAGGTGCGCCGGGCAATGTCCGCCAGATTGATGAACGGATTCGGCGCAATGGTGAAATTCATGCCGTGGTGCTCGCCGGTCCAGATGGCGTGCATGCCGCCGCGATCGGCGATTTCACACAGTTCGATCATCTCCTGGTAGAGCTTTTCCTGCGGTTCGTCGGGTAACGTTCGTTCCATATGCACGAATAAAGACAGTTTCATCACACTCTCCCGTTCAGCCTTAACCGGCGAATTGCTTGATGGCACCGCTGTGCTCATCGCCATAATAGATACCGTAATTGCCCACGGCGTTTTCTTTGACGAACCGGCCCAGCATCGATCGCAGCGCCGGATCCTTGATCGGCAGCCGCGCCAGCGTCGGCATGTCGAACCATTCCGCCGCGCTCAGCTGCGGCGTCAGGCTGCCGGCGTCGGTCGGCAGCGCGCACAGGAAAACGATGTGTTGCTGGTGCTTTTGGCGGTCGTCATAGACGGAATAGACGAAGCCCGGATGGGCATTAATGCCCAGCTGTTGCAGCAGCTCCCCCAACGTTTCGCTGACGCTGCGTTTCTCCACCGCGCTGGACGGCAGTTGATAGCCGCCGTCATTTTGCCGCACCATCACGGCGTGCCCTTCAAACTCGATCAACGCGCTTACCACCACCTGCGGCCCACCAATCAGCGACTGCGCGTTTTGATAAGGCGTGAAATAAGCGCCGCGGTAATACCCCAGACCGGCGGTGGCGTTGGACTCGAACCCTTCGACCTTGCCGATCAGAATGGCATGGTCGCCGGCGTCCACCACCTGATGCAGCGAGCAGTCGAACCACGCCGAACTGTTATCGATAAGCGGCACCCGTGACGCGCTCCAGCGCCAATCGATCTGCGCAAAGCGGTCTTCGTTCTTTTGCGCAAAAATGGTTGAAGCCTCTTTTTGCTGTTCCGCCAGAATATTGATGGCGAAATGGCTGCACTGGGTAAAATGCGCCAGATTCGCCGAACGTTTATCGATGCTCACCAACAGCAGCGCCGGATCCAGCGACACCGACGAAAACGAATTGGCGGTGAAGCCAATCGGCTTCCCCTGCTTGTCTACCGAGGTCACAATGGTGACGCCGGTCATAAAGGCACCGAAAGCGTCGCGCAACTGCCTGCGTTTATCCGCGTCCATTTGCCGCTCCTAAAGTCAAAGGTTTCTCTGAGGTCAGAAAATCGAGCATCAGCGCGTTGACGCGTTGCGCATCGGTCAGACTGACCATGTGTTTGGCGTTCTCAATGATTACCGCGCGCCCGTTCGGTGCGGCCTGCGCCATTTGCCGCGCCATCTCCGGGCTGGAGTTGGCGTCGTGCTCGCCGGTCAGCACCAACACCGGGCAGCGGATAAGGTGCCAACGCTGGGCATACACCCGATCGCCGGTAGCAAACGCCTGATAGGCGCGGGCGTAGCCCGATATGTCCACCTGTTGCAACCAGCCGCCCACCTGCCGGCGCAGACGCTGTTCGGCGGGATCGGCGCCAAACCACCGGCTCAGCGGCGAGTCGAGCTGCGTCTGGCCGCTGGCCAACGCGCTGGCGCGTTGCGCGACCGCGGCGCTGGCCTTTGCTGAGCGCTGAAACACGCCGCTCATCACCACCGCGCGATTGACCCGCTCCGGATAATCGATCGCCAGACCGGCGGTGATCAACGCCCCCATCGAGTGCCCCGCCACCGCAGCGCTCGGCGCGCCCAGGGTGTTTAAGAAGGCTGCCATCCAGCGCACGTAATCCTCCAGCGTCGCGGCGTGGGCGAAGCCTTCGCTTTCTCCGTGGCCCGGCATATCGACGGCGATGACCCGAAAGTGCGCGCTGAGCGCATCGAGCTGGGGATACCAGGCCTCCGCGTTCATGCCTACGCCGTGGATCAATACCAGCGGCTCGCCACGCCCGGCCTCCAAATACCCCACCCGCAAAGCGGGTTCAGACAGCTGCCGGATTGTTCTGATCATGGCCCAGCTCTTTCAGATCCAGATAACGGTTGCCGATGCGGTGGTGCGGCCGCCCCCCCAGCGCCGCGCCCAGTGCGATGACGATTTCATCGTCGAAGGGCGCGTCGTTGATGTTGAACTGAAATGTCAGGTAGTGCTCGCGGCTGCCTTCGTCGTTTTTCCCCATCATCGGGATCAGGATCGGCGCGTTGGCCGGCCCGCGGGTATTGTTGAACGCGAGATAGCTCTTGCCATTGACCGCCGAACGGTAGTGGTTGCCGAAATGCAGCGTGTGGATCAGCGCCGAGGCATGTTCCAACTCGCCGCCCAGCCCCACCACCGCGCTTTTGCCGAAGGCTTCCACCCGCTCGCCGGAGCCGGCTTCTTTGAGGATCAAACCGGTCAGCAGCTCGCCCAGCATCGGCGCCATTTCTCGAATCTTTGGCGCCAGATCCTCGACAAAGCCTTGCCCGGCCCAGGGGTTTTTAATCACCGCCGCCGCCGCGATCATCACCAGCGGTTTACCCGCCGGTTTGCCGCCGTCGGCGTAGAGGGTTTCTGTGGAAACCAGGGTCTTGCGGATGTCTTGATGCATAAGGGACCTCGAAAAGTAAATCAAATGTTAATCAGATGTCGCGAGTCGAGGGTATAGCATCGGGCAGATTGGTATGTCAAAATTTGGTATACCATAATACGGTATTCTTATTTTCACTTGAGGCGGTAGAGCACATTTGAAAATAACAGCGGTTATTCAATGCATTAGTAAATTTTCGTGGACTTTGGCAGGGAATGAAACGCCGGCCACGACCGCGTCCGCTCAGCACCCTGTGCCCGTGCCGCAGCCGTTGAGCCAGCGGGTATCGGCAACGAAAAGCGGTTTTTTTAGGCTATCTTTCGATTTTGTGAGCTGCTGCAACATTCGCCGTTTTGGCGATGCGGCGCGAAATCGACCGCCGTTGCTTTGCGGGTTGGAAAGATGTTAATAGTACCGGGCAAACGGGAATTCGCGTCGTTATCCGGATTAATGATGATCCACAAAAAATAGAGACAATTATGGTTCAGGCGTCATTGAAAATTGAGAATGCACCGGTCACCTTGCGCGAATTGGCATTGGCGAAAATTAGGCAGGCGATTATCTCAGGGTATTTTCAGGCCGGCGATCGTTTGGTGGAACGCAGCCTGTGCGAGGAGCTGGGCGTCAGCCGCAGCGTGGTGCGCGAGGTGATCCGTTATCTCGAAGCGGAGGGGCTCATTGAAACGCTCGGCAAGAAAGGGCCGATTGTCGCTATTCTGACCTGGGAAATTGCCGAGCAGATTTATACTATTCGCCTGCTGCTTGAACAGGATGCCGCTCACGACTGCGCCCTGAAAGCCGGGCCGGAAGATAAAAAGAAACTGCATGAAAAATTAATTGCGATTAATCAGGCGTCGGCCGGGCAGGACGATATTCAGCGCGTTGAAGCCTCGCAGGCCTTTTATGAAACCATTTTCCAGGTGGCCCATCACGCCATCGCCTGGGAAATCGTTCAACGCCTGAACAGCCGCATCAGCCGCCTGCGCGCCCTGACCCTGAAAACCCCGGAGCGCCAGCTGGCCGGTTTCGAGCGCATGACGCGCATTTATCACGCCATCGAACAAAACAATCCGACGCAGGCCAGGCAAGAAGTCATCGATCACCTGACCGAGGCCGCCGCGCTGGCCAAGCGCATTCTGCAACAGGAGTCCTGAGATGCCCGCTTACTGGATCGCCCATGTTACCGTGAAAGATCCGCAGCAATATCAGCATTACATGGATTTGGCGCCCCAGGCGTTTCGCCAGTTCAACGCCCGTTTTCTCGCCCGCGGCGAACAGGCGCAAACGCTGGAAGGCCCATCGTTTGTGAAACATGTGCTGATCGAATTCGACGACTACGCCACCGCATTGGCCTGCTACCATTCGCCGGCCTATCAGTTGGCGAAACAACAGCGGCGCCACGTGGCGGAAGCCATGATTACCATCGTCGACGGCTTGCCGCCCGCCCATTAAAAAGCCCCCGCCGTTACGCGGAGGCTGGGTGATGTGAGGCGTGATAACCGCGTTCAGAAGCGCCGGGTCAAGCCGGCGTTTTCCGCTAGTTATTTCTCTTCAGGATCTTCCCAGTTTCAGCCCAGATCTGGCTGCGATAATGATCGTCTTCCTGAGAGAAGAAAAGTACGGTCAGCCCATCCTTGTCCAACAGCGCAATGCCATCGGGAGCAGGACGCCACGCCACAGGCTCTTGCGGCAAGACGTCGGGCGTGCAATCAGATAAAAATTTCAGGCTATAGCCGCCGGCCGATTCCACATTCTCCGCGTTGAGCTGCACAACACAAGACTTTGATTTATCACTGACCGTCCACTGCCCGGATAGCGTTTCGGCGGAAGGTAACACCAGACTGCTTGCCATAGAGGCTCCTGAAAACAAGAAAATTATTCCGACAAGAATAAATTTGCACATAGCTGGCCCATGCGAAACGGTGGGCATCATCGCCCACCGTTGCCGTTTTACACGATAAAGTCAACAGCGACGTCGGCCTGCCCGACGATGTGCACCAGGAAGTCTGGATTTGCACCGCCATGGATATTGAAGGCCAATTCACTCAGATTGCTCTGGGTATCATAGGATACCAGCGCCTCACCGGCCTGCCCGCTGAAATGATCGACAAACTGAATGAAATCACTGCCTTTAGCGCCCTGGTTGAAGAAGGACAGATCGATCTTGTCCTTGCCTGACTCAAAGTCCCAAATGGTATCAGGAGCCCGAACAGGCGAGTCATTCACATCAGAGAAGACAAAAATGTCGTTGCCTTGCCCTCCCCATAATTGATCCTGGCCCGCTCCACCGTAAATGACATCGTTGCCGGCGCCGCCTTTGAGCGTATTGTCTGCGTGATTCCCAACAATGACGTCATTACCTGAGCCCCCTATCGCGTTTTCGATGGTGACGCCAGCGGCGATGGAAACATTCCCTTTTAATCCCCCGACGTCGGAGAAAGCGCCTTCGTTCAAGTTGATACGTTGATTTTGGCTATACCCCGAGAAATCAAGGGTATCATTACCGCCTGCATCCCAAACAGACATCACCAGTTTGTCGTGGCTGTCATTGAGCGTATAGAAGTCTCGGCCTGTATTTGAATTAAACCCGTAAACGGTGTCGCCGGTTCGGGTGGTCATATTGGCGCCGTAAAGATGCTGGATGGCCGCGATATCATCAACCAGCGGCGCAGCGGCATAGTAATGGCCATGATCCGCATTGGTAATGGATTCATTCCAGTAACTCATTACGCTAAATTGCCGGGTATCTTCGGCGTAAACTGCCTTGGTATAATTTGGGCTGCCTTGCCCCGCATTATAAGTGCCCGGGTGATCTAACCCGAGAGTATGGCCAACTTCATGGGTAATGGTTAAGCGGCCGTAATTACCTAGCTCAGGATGCAAATTTTCGGAGTGATTCTTAATGTTGTACCAACTTTGCCCATCAGAATTGAACCCCCTGTAATCATTGCCATTATATGAGAACGGTTTCAAAGCATACGCTTGTCCTGTCCCCTCATAATTGCCAAAGGTAATATTGGAGGGTTGGCCTGTGGCAACTTCGACAAATTTGATGTTGGCAACATCGGCCCAGGATTGCAAAGACAGCTTCGCCTGTTCTTGTTGCTGTTGCGTGAACGCGCTCAGCCCCGTATCACGTTCCGGGGAGCGGTGGCCCAGGTTCAGTTCGTTATAATCCCAATCCGGGAAGGAATAGGTCACCGTCGCCTCTTTTCCCGTGACGTGTACGCCATTCCAGGTTTTATCGCCGCGCGCGATCTGCAACCCCGCCTGATTTATGTCATAAGACGGTTTGTTATTTATCGTCAGACCATTTCCGCGCTCATGGTAGTGAATAAGATCGTTAACGCTGTCCCAACCCGTTTCGTTTCCATTCATGGTATTACCCATAACTTTCTCCACAAAGTAGCTAGTATTGCTATGACATCCGAAATGTCCCTTGGGGATAATCAAGATCCTGAGAATAGCGATCACCCGATACGCCCCACTCTTTTTGCCTATCCCTTTACAATTGACTTTTAACTACCCGATGCCTCCTTACCCATGATTGAGAACTGATGCAACTGCGTGAGATCGCGATATGTCCGTGCAAAATGCACGGAAATAATAGGCGCATTGATCCGGCAAGGGTTGGATTCCAGAGTTTGCGCGTTGAGGCTAAGTTGAGATGCCGCTCAAAGGGGCGGATGACAACGGCCGTTCGATACCTTGTCTCGTTGCCAGAGACCACAGCAGACGTGGTCTCGTGTTGTGACCGTTGCCGGTTATCCGAACCGTTACCCGAAGAAAATTACGTGAATGCATTTGCGCCACCATCCAGTTTTGCTAATGATTATCATTCGCGAGGCTATCTCACACGTAAGCAAAGTGTCAACAGATGAAACAAAACATTTCTTGATTTGCATCATGATTTTTTCGCTAAGCCCCAGTGAACGGGCGATGACGGGCGTTGCAGAGTGCATAAAATGGCGTTTATCACCGTCTGGACTGGGGTTTTTGTCAGTGTTACCGCATAGAGCAGGCAGAATACCGTTCGGAAGTACATCATGGCGACTGAACATTTGGCCACAGAGAAACATCAGGAATGATTAATTTTCACGGCAATAACGCGGCGTGGTCCGATTACTTATTTTTCGCTGCAATATAAGGGATGCTTATAAATAACAGGAGTATTCCTAATGCGTTCACGCGGGATGTATTCCATGCTGGCGGGCCGATTTTTAGCCGCGCCCGCTGGCTATTCCCATTTTAATTGGCAAGACTATATTGAAAGAAGCTCTGCCCTAGAGCGAGAATATGGGTAATTTTCCGAGGAAATACCGCATGACCCTGTTGCCCAAGCAGAGCAATAACAAAAATCCGATTGATCTCTATGGCGAAATCGTAGACGACTTGCCCGGCCTGATTTGCTTCGGCAACCGCCTTGGCGGTTACTTCAATAAACAGTGGCGCGACTATACCGGCGCCATCGCCGGTGAACACGGCGCCGCCGACTGGCTCGATGCCCTGCACCCCGACGATCGCGAGCGGCTGGCCGCGCAATGGCGCCAGGCGATCGTGGCCCTTTCCTCGTTCGCCGGCGAAGCCCGCCTGTGCGATCGCAGCGGCGCCTACCGTTGGTTTATGCTGGCGTTCAACGCCCGGCAGGACGGTATGGCGCTGGAGCTCAGCTGGTACCTCACGGCGACCGACATCCATCCGCAAATGCTGCAGCGCCAGCAAAACGTTCAGGCGCTCTCTATCCAGCAAGACATGCTGGACGCCAGCGTCGACTGCATCAAAGTGATCAATCACGACGGCACGCTGCGCCACATGAACCGCTCCGGCAGCCTGGCCCTTGGCCTTGATCCGGCGCAAAAAGAGTTTGGCATGCCCTGGCTGGGGCTGCTGTCGCCCGAGATCCGGCGCCGCGGCAGTAAGGCGCTGCGCAGCGTCAGAGCCGGAAAGAATGCGCGCTTCACCGGATTGAGCGTGACGCCGCAGGGTAAAAAACAGCACTGGGACAACATTCTCACGCCGGTCAGCGACGAACACGGCGCCGTGGTCGAGATCTTGTGCGTCTCGCGCGACGTGACTTCACAGCGCGTGATGGAACAACGTCTGTTGCTCGCCAGCGAATATGACGAATTGACCGGCCTGCCCAACCGGCGCCTCTTCAAGAAAAAGCTGAAGCAAGAGATGAAGCGCGCCCTGCACGGCAACAAGTCCCTCGGGCTGATGCTGTTGGATCTTGACCACTTCAAGCTGGTGAACGACACGCTGGGCCACGCGGCGGGCGACCATCTGCTGCGGATCTTGGGTAAAAGACTCAGCGCCTGCATGAATGCGCACTCGTTCGTCTCCCGCCTCGGCGGCGACGAGTTTGCCGTGGTGATCAGCGACGTCGAAAACGAGCAGGATATTTTCCGCATCGCCAACAAGTTTCTGCTGCAGCTGGAGACGCCGATCACCCACGGCGGCAAGACGCTGCATTGCGGCATGAGCCTTGGCGGCGCCATCTATCCCAAAGACGCGCGCGACGCTTCAGAGCTGATGAAATGCGCCGATACCGCGCTGTATGAGCTGAAAGACGGCGGCCGTGGCGGCGTCTATATGTTCGACCGCAAAATGATGGACAAAGCGCGCGCCCGCGCCAGCCAGCTCAACTACGCACGCCAGATCGTGCGCGACAACTGCATCCGTCCCAGCTACCAGCCGAAGGTCTGCCTGACCGACGGCAGCATCGTCGGCTTTGAAGCGCTGCTGCGCTGGCACTGCCCGATCAACGGCGTGCAGCTGCCGGCAACGGTAAGCGAGGCGTTCAACGACTACGAGCTGGCGACCAAGATCAGCGAGGCCATGCAGCTGAAGGTCTTCGCCGATATCGCCCGCTGGCGCGCGGCCGGCGTGGCGGTGCGGCCCATCTCGCTGAACGTGTCGCCGATCGAGTTTTTACGCGACAACTACGCCGAAACCTTCCTGCAGCGCCTGCTGAAGTTCCACATTCCCCACCCTCTGATCGAACTGGAAGTGACCGAACACGCGTTCAACAAGCACGGCTCGAAGTACGTGCTGCGCGCGCTGCAAATGCTCAAGGAGATGGGCATCCGCATCGCGCTGGACGATTTCGGCACCGGCCACTCCTCCTTCAGCCATATCATGGATTACCCGCTGGACTGCATTAAGCTGGACTGCGACTTCGTTCAACGGATGAATACCGAACCGGCGATCCTGGCGATCGTGGAAAGCATCGGCATCCTCGGCCAAAAACTGTCGATCGATATCATCGCCGAGGGCGTGGAAACCGAGCAGCAGCGGCAAACGCTGTGCGAAGCCGGTTTCCATATCGGCCAGGGTTATTTGTTCAGCCGGGCTGTGGAATCCCAGCGGGTGCCCGAGCTGCTGCAGGCGATGCCGCAACTTGTCGACGGCCGTTAAGCGCCCCGCCGTTCGCCGAACGGCGCCAGCTGCATGCCGACCAGCGTCACCACGCAGATGAACGCCCCGGCGTAGAAGGTGGAGGCGGAACCGAACAGCTCCCACAGGATTCCGGCTCCGAGACTCGCCAGCAGCAGCGCCACGCCGCTGATCAGATTGAACATGCCGAACGCGGTGCCGCGCAGGTGCGCCGGCGCGGTATGCGCCACCATCGCCGCCAACAGTCCCTGCGTCATGCCCATGTGCACGCCCCACAGCGCCACGCCAAACAGCACCCCACCCCAATGATCGCTCAGCGCCAACACCACATCGGCGGCGATCAGCACCAGCAGCCCGGCTTTCAGCAATCCTTCATGGCTCATGCGATCGGACAGTTTACCGAACGGATAGGCCGAGCAGGCGTAGACCAGATTCATGGCGACCATCACCAGCGGGATCAACGCCAGCGGCGTGCCGCCCTGCTGCGCCTTCAGCACCAGGAACGCTTCGCTGAAGCGCGCCAGCGTGAAGACGGCGCCGATACCCACCACCCACCAATAGCCGCGCCCCAGCAGCCGCAGATTGGCGCGGGTGATCGGGTTGGTGCGCTTGTGGGTTATCGCGGCGGCCGGCTCTTTCAGGCCAAAAAACAGCAGCGCAATCGCCAGCGCCGCCGGGATCGCCGCCACCCAAAAGATGGCGCGAAAATCGTTGTGCCACAGCAGCATCAGGCCGACGGCCAGCAGCGGCCCTAAAAAGGCACCGACGGTATCCAGCGACTGGCGCAGCCCGAAGGCCGCACCGCGAATCTCCGGCGGCGTCACGTCGGCCACCAGGGCATCGCGCGGCGCCCCGCGGATGCCTTTGCCCACGCGATCCAGCAGGCGCGCGCTCATCACCATGCCGGACGACGACGCGATGGCGAAAAACGGTTTGCTGATGGCGCCCAGCCCGTAGCCCAGCAGCGCCAACCCTTTGCGCTTGCCGAGGTAATCGCTCAGCACGCCGGAGAACACCTTGACGATCAATGCCGTCGCCTCCGCCAGCCCTTCGATCAGCCCGATGACGATGACGCTGGCGCCGAGCGTCGTCGCCATAAACAGCGGCAGCAGGCTGTGGATCATTTCCGAGGAGACGTCCATCAGCAGGCTCACCCCACCCAACACCCACACGCCGCGCGGTATGCGGCCCAACGTAGCGAAACGCGACAGCATGGTTCATCCTCGAGAGATTCAGCGCCACCGGCGGCGCTTCATGACATTTCCAAGATTGGATAGTTGATTTTGTTCGTTCACAGATCTGCCGCCTTTAGAGATAGTGCAACGACCTTGTGACACCCATAATAATGAAGGTAATTAACATAATGATATATAGCAAAAAGATGATTGTGATGGCGGCGCTGCTGAGCTTTTCCGCCGCGGCCGCGCCAGGGGTGGATCTCGTCGCCAACGAAACGCCGATCCACACGGTGAAGAGCGCCGAAGCCGTGGCCAAAATCCCCGCCGATTTCAAGTTCGTGGAGCCCGGCACGCTGACGGTGGCCATTTCCCTGCTGGGCAGCGGCCCGCCGTTCGGCCTGTACGCCCGCGACAATAAAACGGTGATCGGCAGCGAGGCGGACATCGCGCGCCTGGTGGCCGACGGCTTGGGATTGAAACTCAAGCTGGTGCCCACCTCGTGGGAAGACTGGCCGCTGGGAGTGGCCTCCGGCAAATATGACGCCGCGGTTTACAACATCACCGTGACCAACGAACGCAAGACCAAATTCGATTTCGCCACCTATCGCCAGGATACGCTGGGTTTCTACGTCAAATCCGACAGTAAAATCACCCAGATCAACACCGCGCCGGATATCGCCGGTAAAAAGATCATCGTCGATTCCGGCACCAATCAGGAAGCGGTGCTGCTGGCCTGGGACAAGGAGAACCGCGCCAAGGGGCTGGCACCGCTGCAGCCAGTGTACGTCACCGACAAGGCCGCCTCCACGCTGGCCATTCAGTCCGGCCGCGCCGACGCCACCTTCGGCCCCAACGTCTCCGGCGCTTATCAGGCGCGGCTGACCGGCAAAACCCGGCTGGTAGGCATCGTGCCCGGCGGCTGGCCGAAGACCGCCAACATCGCCGTCACGCTGAAGAAAGGCAATGGCCTGGTGGATGCGGTGCAGGCATCGCTCAACAGCGCCATCGCCAACGGCAGCTATCTGCAGGTGCTGGATCGCTGGGCGGAGAGCGACGAGAAGATCGCCCATTCGGAGATTAACCCGCCGGGGCTGGGGGACTAAAGCGTGAACCGGCCCCGCTCGGGGGCCGGCTATTGATGATCAATCACGACGTTTCATTCCGCCGCCGCTTTCTGCCTTCCCAGCTTGCGGTACAGCGTGCTGCGCGAAACGCCGAGCGCCTTGGCCGCCCGGCTGAGGTTGCCGCCCGCCCTGTCGATCGCCGCCTGCAGCGCCTCCAGGCCGGTATCGGCGCTCTCCTGGCGCGGCGCCAGCACCGCGATGGACTGCGGCAGATCGTCCAGAGTGAGCACCGCATGATCGTCCGCCAGCGCCAGCAGCACCTTGAGCGTACTCAACAGCTGCCGCACGTTGCCGGGCCACGGGTAGCGCGCCAGCATCGCCAGCGCTTCCGGCAGCAGGCGAATGTCGCGCCGCTCACCGCCCAACTCTCGCCACAGCTGCATAATAAAGGCCTCCAGCTGCGCCCGCTCTCGGAGCGGCGGAATGCGCAGGCTGTATTCCTGTATGCGGTACAGCAAATCCTCGCGAAACGCCCCCGCCTCAACCTGCCGATGCAGATCGTGGTGCGTGGCGCAGACCAGCGCAAAATCGACCGCAAAGGCGCTGCGGCTGCCGAGCGGCGTGACCGTTTTTTCCTGTAACACCCGCAGCAGCCGCGTCTGCAGGCCCGCCGGCATGTCGCCGATTTCATCGAGGAACAGCACGCCGCCGTCCGCCTCGCGGATCTTGCCGATATAGCCTTTCGGGTTGGCGCCGGTAAACGCCCCCGGCGCATAGCCGAACAGCTCGGATTCGATCAGCGGCTCGGGCAGCGCCGCACAGTTGATCGCCACGAAGTTGCCGTTGCGCCAGCGGCTCTCTTGAAACAGGCGTCGGCTGAAGTGCTCTTTACCGCAGCCGGTTTCGCCGGTCACGCACAGCGAAAGGCCGGCGTTGAGGATCCGCAGCGCTTTCTGATGCTGCTCGTCATGCCGTTCCGCCGGCGGCGTGGAACGCAGGGCGCTAACGCGGCGCTGCGGCGCCTCGAGCAGAGAATAATAGTGCCGTTGATTGCCGGCCAGCGTCTGACGCGGCGCGCCGGAGGGCTGTCGCAACAGATCGGGGAACAGCTGGGCGAACTCGACGGAGCCGAATGCGGCCGGCGAGAGCTGAAACTCCATCATCGCCAGCCGATTGGCGGCGACCAGCACTTCGTCGTGAAACACCAGCAGCAGCTCCTGCGCGCTGCCCAGACGACCGGCATCGGCGTGCAGGCGCAGCGTCCAGTGACGATCGGCGATCGCGCTTCTGACCCAGCGGTGTTCAATATGCCGCACCGCCTGCATGATCAGGCGCTGCGCATCGCGATACGGCCGCTGCGCGGGGGCGGAGAGATCCAGTATGCCGGCAATGCGGCCATCCGGCCGATAGATCGGCGCGGCGGTGCAGTTCAACCCGGCGTTTTGGTTGAGGAAATGCTGGCCGCCGCGCACTTCGCAGAACGCGCCCAGCGCCAGCGCGGTGCCGATGGCGTTGGTGCCCCGCTCCGCTTCTCCCCACTGGTTGCCCGGCGCCAGCGCAAAGCGCGACGCCTTGTGCAAAAAGTCGGTATTGCCGCGGGTTTCCAGCACCAGCCCGTCGGCGTCGGCGATCACCACAATGGCGGGCTGGCGCGTAATTTGCGCGCCCAGCTGCTCGATCAGCGGCTGTACCCGCTGCGGCACCCAGTCGTTGCGGCTACGCAGCTCTTCGAGCAGTCCGGCTTTGATAAACGGGATATGGCGATCGGCGCGCGTCAGGCCGTAGCCCCGGCTGCGCTGCCAGGATTCCGCCAGCGGACTGGCGCCCTCGGTGGGCAAGCGGTCGTCAGGCAACATGCGTTTCTCCCCCGTTCGCGAGTGTTGCAAATATGTATCACAGATGTGTATCAAGCGTTGCGACACGGGACACAAAAAAACACCGACGGCGGCGGAATCGCCCGATTTGCCAAGTCATATCATTTTTTAACACGCTAATAAATAAGCCATTTTTATCATCACCCTCGCCTTTCGTTAATCTGGCACGCGCCGTGCTTCTCTGTGCTGCGGCGGCATGCCGCATTCACAGGCGCAGCCCAATAGCGCTGATTTTCATCTGCAGAGAGGTGCTTAACATGAAATATGTCCACCCCGGTTTGCCTGGCTCGCTGGTTTCGTTCCGCAAACGCTATGGCAACTACATTGGCGGCAAATTCGTCGAACCGGTATCCGGCAACTACTTCACCAACACCTCGCCGGTGACCGGCCAGCCGATCGCCGAATTCCCGCGTTCCGACGCCAAGGACATCGAGCTGGCGCTCGACGCGGCGCACGCGGCGGCGGACGCCTGGGGCAAAACCAGCGTGCAGGCGCGTTCCAACGTGCTGTTGGCGATCGCTGATCGCATCGAATCGCGGCTGGAGATGCTGGCGCTGACCGAAACCTGGGACAACGGCAAACCGATCCGCGAAACCCTGAATGCCGATCTGCCGCTGGCGGTCGACCATTTCCGTTACTTCGCCGGCTGCCTGCGCGCGCAGGAAGGCACCGCGGCGGAGATCGACCAGAACACCGTGGCCTACCATATCTATGAACCGCTGGGCGTGGTCGGCCAGATCATCCCGTGGAATTTCCCGCTGCTGATGGCCGCCTGGAAACTGGCGCCGGCGCTGGCGGGCGGTAACTGCGTGGTGCTGAAACCGGCGGAACAGACCCCGCTCGGCATCAGCGTGCTGATGGAAGAGATCGGCGATCTGCTGCCGCCGGGCGTGCTCAACGTGGTGCAAGGCTTCGGCGCCGAGGCCGGCGAAGCGCTGGCTCGCAGCAAACGCATCGAGAAGATCGCGTTCACCGGCTCCACGCCGATCGGCCGCCACATCCTCGCCTGCGCGGCGGAAAACATCATCCCCAGCACCGTCGAGCTGGGCGGTAAATCGCCCAACATCTATTTCGCCGACATCATGCAGGCGGAGCCGGAGTTCATCGACAAGGCGGTTGAGGGGCTGGTGCTCGGTTTCTTCAACCAGGGGGAGGTCTGCACCTGCCCTTCACGCGCGCTGATTGAAGAATCTATCTATCCGCAGTTTATGGAGAAAGTGCTGGCGCGCATCGCCACCATCCGCCAGGGCGATCCCTTCGACACCGACACCATGCTCGGCGCGCAGGCGTCGCAAGAACAGTACGATAAGATCCTGTCCTACATCGACATCGCCAAGAATGAGGGCGGCAACATCCTCGCCGGCGGCAAACGCACGCAGCATGGAGATGAATTGCAAAACGGTTTCTACCTGCAGCCGACGTTGATTACCGGCAACAACAGCATGCGCTTCTTCCGCGAGGAGATCTTCGGGCCGGTGATCGGCGTCGCCACCTTTAAAGATGAAGCCGAAGCGCTGGCGCTGGCCAACGACACCGAGTTCGGGCTGGGCGCCGGGTTGTGGACCCGCGACATCAACCGCGCCTATCGCATGGGCCGCGCGATCAAGGCCGGGCGCGTGTGGACCAACTGTTACCACCTGTATCCGGCGCACGCCGCGTTCGGCGGCTACAAGAACTCCGGCATCGGGCGCGAGACCCACAAGGCGGCGCTGTCGCACTATCAACAGGTGAAAAACCTGCTGGTCAGCTACGACGCCAAACCGCTGGGCCTGTTCTGAGCCGGGCGTAACAACCAGAAGGCCACCCGCAGGTGGCCTTCTTATTTGGCATGGTTAGTGGCGTGATTTATTTCGCCATGCCGAGATCGATCACCATGCGACCGCGAATGGTGCCCGCCTTCATCTCGTCGAAGATGGCGTTGATGTCGCCCAATGGCCGTTTGGTCACTTTCGGCGTCACTTTGCCTTCGGCGGCGAACTGGAACGCCTCTTTCAGATCTTCGCGCGTGCCCACCAGCGAACCCACCACCTGAATGCCGTCCAGCACCAGGCGCGGAATACTCAGATCCATGCTCTCCGGCGGCAGCCCCACCGCCACCACTTTACCGCCGGCGCGCACCGCATTGACCGCCGAGTTGAAGGCCGCTTTCGCCACAGCCGTCACCACCGCCGCGTGAGCGCCGCCGGTTTGCTGCTGAATGATCTCCTCGGCGTTTTGCGTTTTGGAATTGATGGCCAGATCGGCGCCGATCTGTTTGGCGAACTCCAACTGGCCGTCGTTGACGTCGATGGCGATCACCTTGGCGTTAAACACGTTCTTGGCGTACTGCAGCGCCAGGTTGCCCAGCCCGCCCAGGCCATAGATGGCGATCCACTGCCCCGGCTTGATATCGGAAATTTTCACCGCCTTGTAGGTGGTGACGCCGGCGCAGGTGATGCTGCTGGCGGCGAAAGAATCGAGCCCGTCCGGCACTTTCACCGCGTAGTCCGCCACCACGATGCACTCTTCCGCCATGCCGCCGTCAACGCTGTAGCCGGCGTTTTTCACCGAACGGCACAGGGTTTCGTTGCCGCTGACGCAGTATTCGCAATGGCCGCAACCCTGGTAAAACCAGGCGACGCTGGCGCGGTCACCCACTTTTAGCGAGGTGACGCCCTCACCGACGGCGGAGACCACGCCGATGCCCTCATGCCCCAACGTAATGCCCGGCACCTCGCCGAAATCGCCGTTTTTCACGTGCAAATCGGTGTGGCACACCCCGCAACACTCCATTTTCAACGCCGCTTCGCCGTGCTTCAGCGGACGCAGCACTTTATCCTGAATGTCTACGGTATGGTTTTTCGTCACTACGGCAGCTTTCATGGTGTTTTCCTTAGCAGAGTGGGAAGTACAGTTGTTAATGTAGTGACTGTATTCGGTGAGGGCAAGCGCCGCATGATTTGTGTAAAAACAAATAATTAAATATGAACCAGCATGATTATTTCATAAAAAACAATTAACAGACGGCGCGATCTCATTCGCATTGACCGCAGCGGCGGCGAACGATCTCGCACCTCTGGCTTGATTCACCGCTTAAATCGATTCACGGGAATTTTCAGGTAGCGTTGCCCATCGTCTTCGCAGTCAGGCAACACGCCACCGCGAATATTGACCTGCAGCGCCATCAGCATGAGTTCCGGGTGCGGCAGCGTGGCGTCCCGCTGCTTTCTTTGCGCAATAAAGCGGGATTTATCCATGTTGACCACCCAGGGATTGTTCTCGCGCTGCTCTCTCACGGTGCTTTCCCAGCGGGCCTCACGCCCCGCCGGGCGGTAATCATGGCCGGTAAACAGGCGGGTATCCGCCGGCAGGCTCAAGATCCGCTGCAATGACTCCCACAAGGCTTCCGCATTGCCGCCAGGAAAATCGGCCCTTGCGGTACCGCTGTCCGGCATGAAGAACGTATCGTGGATAAACGCCGCATCCGCAATGTAATAAGTGACGGACGCCAGCGTGTGCCCGGGAGACAGCAGGACTTCAGCGCGCAGGTTGCCGATAAAAAAGACGTCGCCGTCCGCGAACAGCGCATCCCAGACGGTATTGGCCGCAGGCAGGTCTTTTAAGTTATAGATCTCTTCCCACAGCCCCTGAACGGCGGTAATTTTTTCACCGATGCCGGTGAAGGCGCCGGTTTTCTGCGCCAGCCAGGTGGCGGCCGAAAAATGATCGGCGTGCGGGTGCGTATCCAGCACCCAGGCCACTCCCCACCCCCGTTGATGGATAAAATTCAGGATATCGTTGGCCTGTTGATGCGAGACCGTGCCCGATCGGCGGTCAAAATCCAGCACCGGGTCGATAATCGCACAGCGGCGCGCCTCGGGATCGGCAACCACATACTGCAGGCTGCCGCTTTCCGGCTCATAAAACGCGTGAACTTCCGCCGTGGCCCGCACGGATCGATGCTTGTAGTACCAGCTGAGCGCCTTATCGGCGTCCGCGCCGTATTCGTCGCATTGGCGGCGAAACTGCGCTTCATCTATCTGACCTTCGCGCAATGCATACAGCAGGGAAAGGCAGGCAGAGCGAGCTCCGCTTCTGCAGTGCGCCAGGGTTTTCTTGCCTTGCCGCAACAGAAACTGGAAGGTGTAAACGGTCTCCCAGGTCAGCGTATCGAACGTATAAGGGAGATAGACGTAGCGCATCCCCCCTTGTTCAGCCAACGCTTTCTCTTGCTGATGGTCAAGATACTCCCCCGGCTCCTCATCCGGCCGATTGTTGACGATAAGGCGGTAGCCCTGTTGAGACAGCGCCTTGAAATCACTCGCTTCGGGCGCGCCCGAAAAGGAGAGCTGAGGGTGGTAAGTGCGGATGCGCATGTTTTTTTCCTTCCGTTTCATAGGCTTTTAAATAACATATACAGGGCCAGCGCCAGGAGCATGAGGGCATAGAGCACGTTGATAATGCCCTCGCGTTTTTTCAGGCGCTCGGCGAGCGCCACCCCCACCACGCCCCCCAGAACGCCGCCGACGATGAGCCAACACGTAATGGCGAGCGACACCTTTCCGGACATGGCGTAGCTGGCGCTGGTCGACAGCCCCATGGCCGCCACGACCACCAGTGAGGTTGCCACCGCCTCAACCATCGTGAAGCGAAAAAACCAGACCAGCGCCGGCACAACCAAAAATCCGCCGCCAATACCCAGAAAGCCCGCCAGCCCGCCCAGCGCGAGAACGCTGGGCCATACGATGGCGGGATGAACGGCAGAATGGGAGGACGGCAAGGGGGGGCCGGCAAGGGGATTTCTTTTCAGCGTCAATCCGGCGACCACCAGCATCAACAGGGAGAAAGGCAGGGTTATGTAGTGTCCGTCCGTGATTTTTCCCATCTGAGAGCCGGCCAGAGCCCCCATGACGGCGATCAGCGAAACGACAAGCCCGGTCTGCCACCTGACGTTGCCTTTGGAGGCGTGCGCGGCCAGGTTGATCAGCGCGTTAATGGCCACAGACATGGCGCTGGTCCCTATAATCAAATGCGTATCCGGCACTTTCACCATATACAGCAATAATGGCACGCAGACGATTGAGCCGCCGCCGCCGGTCAGAGCCAGGAGAAATCCCACAATTCCCCCGGTGACCACTAACAGCATCACGATATAAAAACTGAAATGGAAAAAATCCACTGCGTTAATCCCTTAATGATGCTCATGCCATTTATTAACGATCAGTTCACCGGCAATGTCAAATAACTTATTTCGATTTGTTATTACATATAGCTAAATGGAATATGTGATTTTTTATATAACCACAAGTTCTATGAATTCGCTTTTAATCTGGACGGCAACCCCCTACTTTCTTATGAAAGGAGGCCTGCATGAAACCAGAAAAAATAACCCCCCAGAAAAGCGTCGTTATTATTGGCGGCGGCTCATCCGGAATAGGTATCGCGGCAAGCATAAGGAAGCGAGTTAAAGACATCGATATAACGATAGTGGAGCCTAACGATTGTCATTATTATCAACCGGCATGGACTCTGGTGGGCGGCGGGCTCTTTGATATCACGAAAACACGGCGCTCCATGCATGCCGTTCTGCCCTCAGGCACCGCATGGATACAGGATAGCGTGGTCAGGGTTGAGCCCAGTCAAAAATACATCGAGACCCGTCAGGGGCAGAAAATAAACTATGACTTTCTTATTGTTGCATGCGGACTGATTTTACGCTGGGATAAAATAGAGGGCCTTGAAGAAACCCTGGGATTAAATGGCGTCACCTCTAATTATCGCTTTGATCTTGCCGAATATACCTGGCAACTGGTCCGCGAAATGAAAGGCGGCCAGGCGATATTTTCTCAGCCGCCGCTCCCCATCAAGTGCGCCGGTGCACCGCAAAAAGCCTTGTATCTGTCATGCGATTACTGGCATCGCCAAGGCATCCTGAATAATATTAACGTCAATTTCTGCCTTGCGGGCGCGGCGGTTTTCGGCATTCCGCAATTTGTTCCCCCGCTGACCGAGTATTTGGGAAAATACCGAGCACAGGTCAATTTCAATCATCATTTAATCCGCGTTGATGGCGAGAAGCGGCAAGCGACATTTGCCGTAGAGACAAATGAAGAAGGAAAACGCGAGTTAACTCTGCCCTTCGATATGCTCCACGTGGTGCCGCCCCAATCGGCTCCGGCGTTTATTTCGCAAAGCGGCCTCGCTGATGGTGCCGGCTGGTGCGATGTGGATAAATCGACGCTGCAGCATAAGCATTGGCCGGATATTTTTGCGGTAGGCGACTGTTGCTCGACGCCAAATGCCAAAACCCTGGCGGCAGCCCGCAAGCAGGTGGTGGTGGCGGCTGAAAACGTCGCGGCGCTGATTCAGGGCGCGCCTCTCACTGCCCATTATGATGGTTATGGTTCCTGTCCATTGACGGTTGAGAAAGGCAAAGTTGTGCTGGCGGAGTTTGGCTATGACGGTAAATTGCTGCCCACGTTTCCGCTGCTCGACGCCACCCAGCCCAGCCGTCTGGCCTGGTGGCTGAAAGCCTGGTTTTTACCCCGGTTTTATTGGGCGGGCATGCTGCGTGGGGTTGAATGGTTTGCCGGCAGCAAGCGGCCGTGACGCGCGCTCGGCCCCCCTCTCGTTCCTGCCGCTGCAGACGCTTGACTATTTGGCGAGACGAGGCCACCATCGTTTGCAGGTTCCTCAGGCTGATTGCAAGCCGTTACCACTACCGGTCGATCATCGATGAAAAATGCCCCCGCCGTTACGATCCACTACTGTTCACAATGCAACTGGCTGCTGCGCGCCGGCTGGATGGCGCAAGAGCTGCTGAACACCTTCGGCGACGATCTCGCCTCCGTCACCCTGATGCCGGGCACCGGCGGGATCTATCAAATCAGCGTCGATGGCGTAATGATTTGGGATCGCAAGATTGACGGCGGTTTCCCCGATGCGGCGCAGTTAAAGCAACGGCTGCGCGATCACAGCTTCCCCGATCGCTCTCTCGGCCACAGCGACGGTAAAAAAGCCCGGCACTGAAAATCGGGCGGTAAGCACGGCTTCAGCTTAACGCATAGCTGGCCGCCATCACGACGCCGTTCATGGTCATATGCAGCCCGATGGGCAAATAGATCCCTTTGGATTTGACTCGTGCGGCCGTCAACACCAGCGAGATGAGCAACAGGGCTGCCAATGTGCGCCAATCGGTGTACTGGGTATGCAAAACGGCAAAGATGACAGACACCGTTAACGCAACCCAAAGCACCTTGTCGTTAAACCAATACATCAGCGCATTAAACAGACAGCCGCGAAATACGATCTCTTCATAGATGGGGACCACGAAAACCAACAAAGCGGCATTGAGCGCCAAAATCTCGCCGGGCAATGCCACCTGCTCCGTCACCCAGGTTTCCGTTTTCTCCACGCCCATCAAACGCGGGAAAATAAACTGAATCACCAACAGCGCGAACAGCAGCAGCGCAAAATCGCTGCGTTTAACCTCGCCTTTGCCCAATCCTTCTCTGCGGCGGAAAAAGAGCAGGTATAACGAAAAGATAGCGACGAATTCCATTCCATACAGCAGCGGCAGCAATAGCCCTTGTCGCATCAAGGCGGCTCTGTTCTCAAGGAGCAGCGGAATAAACGTAATCAGGAACATCAGCAAAAACATGGAAAAGCAGCCGTTGACGGCTCGCGTTCTCGCGATAAACGCATTGTCGACCATATAACCATCCTTAGTTTTGAGCAGCGATTGACGGAACAGTAGCAAGGCAAGAGACCGCGGCAGTTTATCCCCATGCGATATCATTGTCATGAACCCGTTCGAAGCGAACGTCCATTCGCAAATTTCTCCAAGCCATTGGCACGCGGTTGATTTCGCCCGGGTCTCCTGAGTTATACTGAGCGCTCTTTTAGCCACGTAATTAATAAATTTTTATGATTGAACGCTTGCTCGAAAACACGATGTACGCCTCCCGTTGGCTGCTCGCACCGGTCTATGTCGGCCTTTCACTGGCTCTGATCGCCCTGTCGATCAAATTTTTTCAGGAAATCCTGCACGTCCTGCCCAACATCTTTTCTGTCGCCGAAGCCGATCTGATCCTGACCCTGCTGTCGCTGGTCGACATGGCGCTGGTGGGCGGGCTGTTGGTGATGGTGATGTTCTCCGGGTATGAAAACTTCGTCTCGCAGTTGGATATCACCGAAGGGAAAGAAAAGCTGAGCTGGCTGGGCAAAATGGATGCCACCTCGCTGAAAAACAAAGTTGCTGCGTCTATCGTCGCCATCTCCTCCATTCATCTGCTGCGGGTGTTTATGGACGCCAAGAACGTGCCGGACAACAAGCTGATGTGGTATGTGATCATCCACCTTACCTTTGTGCTGTCCGCCTTCGTGATGGGCTACCTGGATAAAGTGACCCGCTCCAAGCACTAAACGCGCTGCCACACCCGATCGCCAGGATCGGGTGCCTCCCTCACGCTCCCTTCTTCGCCTGTTTCTGCACCGTCGTTTTTTCACCTGGCACATCTGATGATAATTTTATTATAATGCTATTACACTCATCATGGACTGAACGCCGGCCAGCGCACCGGTTTCGCCGCAGACAGGATCACGCCCCCCATGCCATTGACTGGTCACCCCCTGCAATTCGACGATATTCAGGCCATTTTGCCTCATCGTTATCCCTGCCTGCTGGTCGATCGCGTGCTGCCCGCCGGCACCTGCATTGCCGAAGGGCGGCTGAGCGCCATCAAGAACATCACCGCCAATGAGCCGACGTTCTGGAACGGCCACGCGCACTTCGCCGGATTTCCCGGCGTGCTGTTGGTGGAAGCGCTGGCGCAAAGCACCGGTCTGCTGGCCCACTACTATCTCGGGGCGCTGAATGAGGGGGAGCATTGCTATTTCGCCGCCATTCAGCGCGCGCGGTTTTATCGCGCCGCCCGCCCCGGGGACCAGGTGCTGATGGAGGTCGCTTTTGTTCGTCGGCGCGGGGCGATCGCCCGCTTTACCGGCCGCGCCAGCATCGATGGCCGGCGCATTTGCACCGCCGATTTCATGTGCGCCCGTAAATAGGCCGCTTGCCAAAGGAGCCCTGCGATTACCATGTCTCTGGTTGACAGCTTACTCAGAACCCTCGATTTCTCTCCGCGCGGCCAGGTGATCGCTCGCGAAGCCGACGCCTGGGGCGAAATCATCGTTTCCGATCACAAGGACTACCGCACGCT
This sequence comes from Serratia sp. CY38905, assembly GCF_052168875.1. NCBI lineage: Bacteria > Pseudomonadati > Pseudomonadota > Gammaproteobacteria > Enterobacterales > Yersiniaceae > Serratia > Serratia sp. CY38905. The sequence continues at coordinate 574,287 of NZ_JBJNLV010000002.1, forward strand.
GCGGTTTGACGGCATCTGCGAACAGAGCAAGATGAGCCTCAGCAACCCCGCGCAGCCGATCCACAACTACATCAAAGCGATGCTGATGGCGGTGGCCTGGCAACCGCCGAGCTCGGCGTTGATTTTGGGGTTGGGCGGCGGCAGTCTGCTGCGCGCGTTGCACGCGCTCGATCCGGCGATGCGCCTCGACGTCGTCGAGCTGCGCGCTGCGGTGATCGCCGTCGCGCGCCGCTATTTTACGCTGCCGGCCACCGGCACCATCAGCCTGCGCACCGCCGACGCCATAGACTTCGTGCGCCCGCCCGTCGAGACGCGTTACGATCTGATCTTCTCCGATCTCTATTCGGCGTTCGCCATGGATCCGCAGCAAGGCACCCAGACCTTCCTGGAAAACTGCGCCGCGCGGCTGAACGACGGGGGCTGGCTGGTGCTCAATTACCACGATCTGCCTGACGAAAACAGCCTGCTGTACCACAGCCTGCAGCGAATATTCGGCACCGTACTGTTTTGCGTCGCCCCCAGCGGCAACGTGATCATTTACGCCACGCCGGCCCAGGTGACGCTGCCGCTGAGCGCGCTGCGCAGCCTGGCCGCCGGCAGCGGCGAGCTGTTCAACTGCGAACTCGGCTACCTGTCACGCAAAATAGAGCGGTTGCATTTCCGCTAAAGACGGGCGGCGACGCGGTCTGGCTGGCCGCTTCGCCCACATGGTATTATCATTCAGTTATCATTCTCTGGAGGATCCTGATGGAAAAGAAAACGGCGCGGCTAACGGTGCTGATTGACCCGGACAAGAAGAAAGCCTTGGAGGAACTGTGCCTGCAGCAGGACGTCACCCCTTCCCAGGTGGTGCGCCAGCTGATCCGCGATTACCTGCATAAGCATCAGGTGGACTATCCCAGCCAACCGACTCACGCCAATCCGCGCGTCGAAAGCAATTGAGCGGCGGCCTGCCCCGCACACCGTGAAGCGCGCTTTGCCCCTGCGTGCGTCTCTAATCCGAATCCTCCGTTGCGGTCTGTCCATTCGGCAATATCGCTGCTACTGTTTTATGCGTTCATACTCTCTCTTCGGAAAGGAAGCGCCATGTTCAGCCATATTACCGTCGGCGTCAGCGATCTGGACGCCGCCGCCGCCTTCTACGACGCCATCCTGTTGCCGCTGGGATTACAGCGGCGGGAAGTGACGCCGGACGGCGGCCCCGCCGCCCGCTGCTGGGTGATGCCGGGCCAAACGCTGCCGCGTTTCTATGCTTACCAACCCTTCGACGGGCAACCCGCCAGCGCCGGCAACGGCAGCATGCTGGCGTTTCTCGCCGCCGATGAGCTGGAGGTCAAACGCGCTTACGCCGCCGGCCTGCTGGCGGGCGGCAGCGGTGAAGGCGAGCCCGGCGAACGCGCGCATTACGGCAAGGGCTATTTCGGCGCTTACCTGCGCGATCCCGACGGCAACAAGGTCCATGTGGTGTACCGGGGCGATCTCGCCTGATGAAATGTTCGGTTCATATCGCCACCGGCGTAGACGGATTCATCGCCAACGCGGGCGGCGGCATACCCTTGTTCGGCGCCGCTGGCCCCGAGCAGCGCCTGCTCGCCGTCACCCCATCGGACAACGGCTTCGCGCAAGCACGTTACGCGGTTCAGCGCGAATCGTAACGCAGCATCAGGCGGCGGCCGCCGAAGGCGATGAGCAGCGCCGCCAACGCCAACAGCGCCGCCACGCCGTAGGTCACCTGCATGCCGTAAGCCGCGGCGGCGGCGGCGCCCGCCACCCGCTGCGAAGCCAGATAAAACAGCGCCCCCAGCGCCGAAGCGCCAGTAATCGCCCCAAGATTGCGCGCCAGGTTCACCATGCCGGCGACCAGCCCGCGCCGTTCGGGAAACAGATCCTTCATCAGCATGGTGTTGTTGGCCACCTGAAACAGCGCATAGCCGGCGGTCAGCAGCGCGATGGGGCCAACATAGCCGAGCACGCCCCAGCGGTTAAGCAACGACAGCAACGCCGCCCCGGCGGCCACTGCCGCCAGCCCAAACTGGCCAATGCGCTGCGATCCAAAACGATCCACCAGATAACCGGCCGGAATGCCGGTCAGGATCGCCACCGCCGGCCCCGCCGACATCACCAGCCCGACCTGCTCGGCGCTTAACCCCAGCGCGCGCGACAGGTAGAACGGCCCGACCACCAGCGTGGCGGTCATGACCGTCATCACCAGCGCGCTGGCCGCCAGCCCCGCCGTCAGGGCCGGATGGCGAAACATCGCCGGCGCCAACAGCGGCGATGCGGCGCGGCGTTCCACGCCGATAAACAGCGCCCCCGCCAACAGCGCCCCCAGCATCAACGCCAGGTTGAGCGCGCCGAAGTTGCCGCGCCCAAGGGTCATCGCCAGCGAATAGCAGAGCAATGCGCCGCCCAGCAGCAGCGTACCGGCGCGATCGAACGGTTCCTGGCGCGCTGCCGGGCGTGCCCCATCCGGCAAGTATCGCCAGGCGAGCCACAGCGCCAGCAGCCCCAGCGGCAGATTGATAAGAAACATCGCCCGCCAGCCGAAACCGGCGATCAGCGCGCCGCCCAACGACGGCCCCAGCGCGGTGCCCACCGCCGACAGGGTGCCGAGCAGCCCCATCGCGCGGCCGATTTTATCCGTGCCCAGCGCCTCGCCCGCCAGCGCCATGGCGATCGACATCATGGCCGCGCCCCCCAGCCCCTGCGCCATGCGCGTCGCCAGCAGCAGCCAAAGCTGCGGGGCCAGCGCACAAGCGAGCGAAGCGGCGGTAAACAGCGCGATGCCCGCCAGCAGCAGGCGGCGGCGATTAAGGCTGTCGCCGAGGCGGCCGATGCCGATGATGCAGGTGGTGACGGCCAGTAAATAACAGAGCAATACCCACTGCACCGCCTGGAACGAAGCATGGAACGCGGCGGCGAGCGCCGGTAGCCCAACGTTGGCGATGCTGATGCCGAGCGATGACAGCAACATGCTCAGAGACAGTGCGGCCAGTATGCCGCGGACGCCCTGCGGCGAAGGATGGGATAACATGGTAAACACTCCTGACATAGACTGAGGATTAGCCTATGTCAGAGGTTGGAATGGCGGAAGACGCACGGCATGCACTGTATCCATGCGTCTGACGCCTTATCTGACGCGAACCGTTACCAGGCGGCGATCTCCGCCTCGGTGAGCGGCAACGGCTGAGTCACTCCGGTTTCCGCCGCCAGGGTGGCCGCCTCCAGCACCGCCATCACCGCCAGCGCCTGCGCAGCGGTAACCGGATTGCTGCCGGCGCCGCGCAGGGCGTCGCGTACCTGGAAGTAATACTGGCGCTGATCGCCATTCGGCGTCGGCAGCGTGCGCACCGGCTCCGTGCCGATAAACAGGCTCATCGCGTCGTCGTCTTTGCCCCACTCTGCCGAGCCCGGCGTCACGCCGGCCAGCAGTTGGCTCTCCTGCCCGTCGGCGCGCGTTTTGACCACGCTGCCTTTCTCGCCGTGCACGGTAAAGCGCGACACGCCGCCCGCCACCAGCATGCTGCCATGCAGGATCACGCGGTGCGTCGGGTAGTTGAGCACCACGTGGGCCCAGTCGTTAACCTGCGCGTTGGGGCGCAGCGTGGCGATGTTGGCCTGCACGCTGTGCGGCAAACCGAACAGCTGCAGCGCCTGATCGACCATGTGCGGCCCCAGATCAAACCACAGCCCGCTGCCCGGCAGGTTCTGCTCGCGCCAGCGCACCCGCACTTCGGGGCGGTAACGATCGATGTGCGACTCAAAGTGCGTCACCTTGCCGATCAGCCCCTGTTCGATCACCTGCTTTACCCCCAGGTAGTCGCTGTCCCAGCGGCGGTTCTGGAACACCGACAGCAGGCGATCGTGTTTTTCCGCCGCCGCAATCAGCGTGCGCGCCTGCGCCAAGTCCAGCGTAAAGGGCTTATCCACCACCACGTGCTTGCCCGCCTCCAGCGCGGCCAGCGCCAGCGGCGCATGGGTGTCATTCGGCGACGCGATCACCACCAAATCCACCTCCGGCCGGCGGATGGCCTCCAGCGGATCGGCTATCACCTGCGCGTGCGGCAGATCGGCATGCACCTTGGCGGCATCGCGCGAAGCCACCACGCTCAGTTCCAGCCCCGGCACCGCGTTAATCAGCGGCGCGTGAAACGCCTTGCCGACAAAGCCGTAGCCAATCAGCGCCACCTGCAACGGTCGAGCGGTATCGTTCATCAGTGTTCTCCTCTAGCGGTCGTCGGCGACGACACAAAGTTCAATCAGTGACTGTTCGTCCAGGTTGTCCCACGGGCGATCGGTAAACAGCCGTTGGATCTGCGCCAGATCCGCAACGTGATGCGGTTCGCAGCGATCCAGCTTCATATGGTCGGCCACCAGCCAGCGCTCGCCGCTGTTGGCCAGCATGGCGCGTTTGACCTCTGCATCGGCCTCGTCGCCGGCGCTCAGCCCCAGCTGCGCATGCACCGCACAGGCGCCCAGCAAGGCGATATCCGCGCGGTAGCGTTCCAGCAACGCCAGGGTGGCGCTGCCGGCGAACAGCCGCTGGCGCGCATCCCACTGGCCGCCGAGCAGAATCAGGTTGATCTCCGGCCTGTCGCTCAGGCACTGCGCGATATCCAGCGAAGCGGTGATCACCGTGGCCGGCCCGCGCAGCGCCTGCGCCACCGCCAGCAGCGTGCTGCCCGCATCCAGAATCAGGGTGCTGCCGGGCGGGATCTGCGCGGCCACCGCGCGGCCGAGCCGCTGCTTGACCTGCGGCAACAGCGCCGCGCGCGCCTGGCGCGGCATGCCGGACGGTTCGAGCGCGATCGCCCCGCCGTGATGTTTCTGCGCCAACCCTTGCCGCTCGAGATCGGCCAGATCGCGGCGCACGGTATCGACCGAAACGCCGATGGCGCCGGCCAATTCCGCCACCGCCGCCTGCCCGCGTTCGCTGAGCAAATCCAGTAAATGGCGCTGTCGTGCCGCTTTGTGCATGGGTTTATTCCGCAGTAAAAAGCATAAAACAGCAATATACAGCAGAAAGCAGCATCAGAGAAGCCGCAATGATGCGCACCGAAGATCAAACATCTTTTCGCCTGCGGGACGACGATGAGGGCATAACGCATAACAATCAGGAGAGGTGATGAGCATCGATCTGACGTTTACAGACCTGAGCGTGCGCGCCGTGCAATACAACGCCCGCGCTTCGGTGGAAGATTTTGACGCCTGCATGGCGGAATACGCCGCGCTGGCCCAGCGTGCCAGGGCGCAGACGCCGGGCATTTACGATCTGCGCTACGGCATGAGCGCCGCCGAGCGCCTCGACCTGTTCCCGGCCAGCGCACAGCCCGCCCCGCTGCTGGTCTTTATTCATGGCGGCTACTGGCATTCACAGCGCAAAGAGGAAGCCTGCTCGATGGCCGCCGCGTTTGCCCGCCGCGGCGTGGCGGTCGCCACGCTGGAATATACGCTGGCGCCGGAAGCGACGCTGGCGGAGATCGTGCACGAGGTGCGCAGCGCCGTCGCCTGGCTCTATCATCACGGGGCGCCCTTCGGCATCGATCCGGCGCGCATTTTCGTCAGCGGCAGTTCGGCCGGCGGCCACCTGTGCGGCATGCTGATCGCCGACGGCTGGCAGCAACGCTATCGCCTGCCGCCCGACGCGATCAAAGGCGCGCTGGCGCTGAGCGGCCTCTACGATCTGCGGCCGCTGTGCGATATCTATATCAACGACTGGCTGCACCTGACGCCCGAACAGGCGCAAGCCCTCATCCCGCTGTTTTTGCTGCCGGCGAAAGAACATGCGCCGCAGATCCTGCTCGACGTCGGCCAGCGGGAAACCCAAGCCTTCAAAAACCAGACGCAGGCCTATTATGACGCCTGCCTGGCGCGCGGCCTCGACGTCCAGCTGCTGGCAGATCGCCACTGCAATCACTTTACGCTGGTCAACGAACTGGCCGATGCGGAAAGCGCGATGTTTCGGCAGGTGATGGCGATGATTGACGCAACGCAACCGTAGCCTGCCGTTGCAGCCACAGCCTGGCGGCGATCGCGATCGCCGCCAGTGCGGCAAACATGGCCCCGCACAGCAGGCTGCCCGGCAGCCCCCAGGCAGCGATAAACCAGCCGCCCACCAGCGACCCCACCGCCACGCCCAGATTGATAAAGGCGATATACAGCCCGGTGGCGAACGCCGGCGCCTGCGGCGCTTCGGAGGTCAGCCAGATCTGCGTCACGATCAAACCGCTGGTGTGCGCCGCTCCCCAGTACAGACAAAGCGCCGTCATTGAACCGATATTCGCGCTGCCGTAGCAATACAGCAGCGCATAGGCCGCCATCAAGGCCATCGGGTGCAGCAACACCGTCACCGCACGATGACGGCTCAACCACTTGCCGGCCAACAGGTTGCCCGCGACACCGCCCACACCGAACGCCACCAGAAGCAAGCCGATGGCGCCGCCGCTGAGGCCGATTTCACGGCTGAGGTACTCGGCCGCGTAAGCGTAGACGGCAAACATGGCGGCAAAGATCAGCACGCAGGTGGTGATATTCAGCCACAGCGTGCCGCTGCGCAGGATGGCCAACTGCTTGCCATAGCTGAGGCGCTGCACGGCCGCATCAGGCAAGCGCCACAGCAATCCCAGCGCCGCCAGCAGGTTGACCAGCGCGCAAAATCGGAACGACGCCTCGTAGCTGAACTGCCCGGCGATCCATTGCGTCAACGGTATCCCCAACACCATGCCCATGCTGGTGCCGATAAACGCATAAGCGGTTGCTTTGGTGGCCAGATGCGGCGGATAAAGCGCCGCGGCCGCCACCATCGCCAGTGAAAAGTAGATCGGGTGAAACAACGCCGGCAAAATGCGCAGCAGCATGAGCATGGCAAAGCTGTCCGCCTGAGCGGCCAGCGCGCTGGCTGCCGCAAACACGGCCAACGCGATCAACAGCATGCGTTTGCGATTAAACCGCGACGCCAGCAGCACCAACAGCGGCCCGAACAGCGCAATGGTCAGGGCGAAGACCCCGACCAGCCAGCCGGCCTGCGCCGTGGAGATGCCATAGCGCGCGATGATCTGCGGCAAGATACCCACTACGCCAAACTCGATGCAGTAAACGCCGAACAGCCCCAGCGCGATGAAGAAAATCGGTGGCAACAGGCCCATCACATCGCTCCCGTCGCGGCATAAACCGCCTGACAAATCTCGCCGACAAAGGCGCCGGACATCCCCTCCAGCGCCGTGTTGGTAAACGCCACCACGCTGAGCTGCCGGGCCGGATCGACAAACCACGAGTGGCCATAGGTGCCGCCCATCCGCCAGCTGCCAACGGACTCCGGCGTTTGCGCGGCGACGGGATCTTTCAGCACGGTGATGCCCAGGCCAAACCCGCGCCCTGGCCAAAACGGCATCGGCAGATCGCCGATTTGGTTGGTGGTCAGCGCCGCCACCCAATCAGCCGGCAGCACCTGCCCGCCCCCCTGGCGCAACGTTTCCAGCAGGCGCAGGAAATCCTCCGCCGAACCGACCATGCCGGCGCCGCCGGAGGCGTACGCCTGCGGATCCAGCGCACGCGCCGGCGACAGATGAAAACCGGCGCTGCCGTCGATGAACGGTAAACGATCCGGCTGGCGCAGGCGGCGTGGCTCGCCGGCATGATCGGCGTATGCGGCCGCCAAACGCGCGGCGTCCACCGCCAGGAAATCGGTATCCGTCATCGCCAGCGGCCCGGTCACCCATTTTTTGACCGCCTGCGCCAGCGGCAGGCCGCTCGCCTGTTCAATAACCGCGCCCAACACATCGGTGGCGATGGAATAACGCCACGCCGCGCCGGGCGGAGCCAGCAACGGCGCGGAAGCGATACGCCGCACATTTTCCTGCAGGCTTACCGCCGCCTCATCCATGCCGTCGGAGACCGCCGACTGAGCGTAGAATCCCCCTTCCGGCTGGAAAAAACGGTAGCTTAATCCGGCGGTGTGGGTCATCAAATGCCATAGCGTCATCAACGGTTGGGTGCCGTCCGCCAGCCGCGGGCGAAAATTCGGCAGCCAACGCGTGATCGGATCGTCTAACCGCATGCCGCCTTGCGCCATCAGCGCCAACGCCGCCGTGGACACGATCGGTTTGGACACCGAAGCCAGCCGAAACAGCGTATTGCACGCCATCGGCTTGCCCGCTTCGCGATCCGCCATGCCCGCCGCGCGTCGATAAACGATCTTACCGCCCTGCGCCACCAAAACGACCGCGCCAACCAAGCGTTTTTCGCGCAAAGCTTTCTCTAGCGCGCCGTCGATCGCGTTGGTGGAGGATCCGTATTCACTCATCTTTATTGCTCCAGGTAGTCAGCCCATGCTGTCGCCACCGAGCATAGAGCGTGGTGATTAACGGAAAAACAGGCTAGATTTCCTTTCATAGCGGACATTCACGTCCGCAATGGGGTAAGCAATGGATAATCTGTCTGGGGTAAGCGTCTTTGTGCAGGCCGCGGAGACGCTGAGTTTCGTTGAGGCCGGGCGTGTGCTCGGCATTTCCGCTTCCGCGGTGGGGAAAAGCATCGCCCGCCTGGAAAACCGGCTGGGCGCGCGCCTGTTTCACCGCAGCACGCGCAGCATGACGCTGACCGCCGAAGGCCGGCTGTTTCTGCACCGCTGTCAGCGCATTCTCGGGGAATTGGCGGCGGCGGAACGGGAAATCAGCGATACGCACAGCGCGCCGCGCGGCAAGCTGCGTGTCAGTTTGCCGCTGGTGGGCGGCCTGTTGAATCCGGTGCTGGCGGAATTTGTTCGGCGTTACCCGGAAATTGAGCTGGAAACCGATTTTTCCGACCGTCGGGTCGATGTCATCGAAGAAGGCTTTGATGCCGTGGTTCGCGTCGGCGAGACCGAAGACTCACGGCTGATGAGCCGCCAGCTGGGCACGTTTCATCTGCAGCTGGTGGCCTCGCCGGATTATTTGCGCCAGATGGGGATCCCGCGTCAACCGGCGGAACTGCAAGGCCATGCCTGCCTGCTGTACAAATTTCCCTCTACCGGCAGAGTGGAGCCCTGGCCGATCGCCGGATGGGAAAAGCTGCTCGCCGAGGGGATCAACACCCGGCTGGTCTGCAATACCGTCGATACCCTGATTTACCTGGCGGAAAGCGGCCAGGGCATCGCCTGTTTGCCGGATTTTGCCGTGAAGCGCGCACGGGAACAGGGGCGATTGCAACCGATCTTGTCTGAGCATTGCCACCACACCGGCAGCTTTAAAGTCCTCTGGCCTTCCAGCAAACACCTGACGCCAAAACTCAGGGTGTTTATCGATACGCTGAGCGCCCGGCTTTTTCGGGATTAGAGACGGTATACGCGATGGAGTAATGATGGGAAGGAAAATGCGGGGGCCGGAGGACGAGAGCCGCCCCCTGGCGTGCCGATCAGCCTTTTTTGCGGCCGATAGCGGAAAAGACGTTGAACACTTCACCCAGGCCGTAAATCGCGCCGAGCAAAACGGCCACCATTACCGGCACCAGGACCACCACGGTGGCCAAGCTTTCAATCATTTCTAACATCGTTCTCTCCTGGTTTATAAGCACAGCGAATCTGTGCCGGAAGAAAAGGTTTCCGGCCAATCGGTTGAGTATCGTGGGGAGGCAGTCTAAAACGTGAGCTACATCACACTTGATGCGAGCTAATGTAACTTACACAATTACATTAACGCAATGCAAAAAATGCTCTGCGCGAAGAAGGAATTGGCGCGGGTTTTTATTGCGTATCCGCTTGATATTGCGGCGAACAAGGGACAAAAGGATAGCCTGCGCGCCGCTCGACCTGCCCGGCCATTTCGGCGATGCTGGTTTGCGCCAGGCTGGCTTCCAGCGCGAGACCGACGCGCGCAAACTCTTGCTCCAGCACCGGGGTAATGGCGTGGCCGATATAGCACGCATCATTAGGCCGTGTACGGTGCAGCATGAAATACGGTTGATCTTCCACCGCGCGATACACGTCCAGCAACGAGATCGCTTCCGCCGGCCGCGCCAGCAGCGCCCCGCCGCCTTGCCCCATCTGTGAATAGGTCAGCCCCGCCTCCGCCAGCGCGCCGAGGATGCGCCGCACCACCGTCGGGTTGGTATTGACGCTGCGCGCGATATCTTCGGAACGCACCGTCTGGCCACGGCACAGCGTGATATTGGTCAGAATATGGATGGCAACGGCAAATCGCGTAGAGGTAGACACCTTGGCACCTGCTCAGAGTTTCGTTTATGTCGGACTAAAACATAAGGAAAACGTATCAATTTCCAGTAATACACATAATGAGTAGGGATAAGAAGAATGTCAACCTGCCCACGCCCGGATGCGGCGGGGCTCAGGCTTCGGCACGGATTTCCGCCACTTTGTCGGGATAAAATGCCAGATGATCCTTGATCGCCACCACGGCGTTATAGGGCATTTCATAACTCCAGGCCACATTGGCCTCCTGCTCGCCGTTAAGCACAAGGGAAAAATAACTGCAGTCGCCCTTATAAGGGCAGTAGCTGACGTGCTCGTTTTTCTGCAACAGCGCCATATTCACGTCCTCACGCGGAAAGTAAAACACCGGCGGATAGGTGGCTTCCTGCAGAATGAGCGCGTTGTGGCTGTCGGCCAGGGTCTGACCGCCGGCACGCACCACGACCCGCGCCGGATGACGGGTCAAGGCGATCGGGTGGTCCGGGCCGGGGATTTTCACCGGTTTGCCGGATGCGGAAACGAGATCGGACATGGCGGCCTCCAGAGTGTGCGCCCCTCCGCGAGGCGTCTTCCCAGTATAGACCCACGATTTTACCCGCGGCCGCGCATTCGGCGAGCAATCGCTTTTCAGCGCCGCAAAATTAAGAATTTTTACCTGTTCGATTTTCTTACGGAGGAATACATTCATCTCAACTTCTACCGGCGGATTAATCGGATTATTTTTAATCCATTAATCAGCCAATTTACCAGGAACTCATTATGAATATTAAACGTGCCGCAGGTGTGTTGGTGGTGGTCATGGCAACGCTTTCCGTTACCGCATGCGGGCATATGTCCAATCGCGATCGCAACACGGCGATCGGCGCGGGCGTGGGCGCCGTCGGCGGCGCGGTGCTGACCGACGGCAGTACGCTGGGCACCCTTGGCGGCGCAGCGCTGGGCGGCATTATCGGCCACCAGACCAGCCGTTAATCATCCGGTTAAAATAATCTCTGCAGGCCGGCGCTTTTTTAACCCATAAGCGCCGGCCTGTTCTTTTATTTAACCGCTGAACTTTCTCAGGACACGAAAATAATAAATAACGTTAAGCGCAGCTTTATTATTCATTAATCTGCGGCGGGGTTATTTATTGCGTCGGCAGCCTGAAACGCGCCATCGCTTTTTCTAACCGTTCCGATTCGCCCTGCAACCGCTGAGAAGCCTCGGTCACCGCGTTCACCACCGTGCCGGTTTGCCGCGCCACCTGATTCAGCGCCGCGATGCGCGCCGTCACGTCCTGAATGCTCTCCCCCTGATTGAGCGACGCCAGGGAGATTTCTCCCATCAACGCACTGCATTTGTTCACCAGATCGATAATCTGGCGCAGGTTGCCCGTCAGTAGATCCACCGCCTGCGAGCCTTGATCGATTTGCAGCAGCGAACGGTTGATCAACTGCTGAATATCGCGCGTCGAATGGCTGCTCTTTTGCGCCAACAGGCCCACCTCTTTGGCCACGATGGCAAAGCCGCGGCCGTGTCCCCCGGCGTGCGCGGCCTCGATCGCCGCATTCAGCGCCAGAATATTGGTCTGGAACGCCACGCTGTCGATCAGCGCGACGATGCCGCGCATTTCGGCCGATTGGTTGACGATCCCTTGCATCGAAACATTGACGGTTTGCATCATCCGCTCACCGGCGCCGGCGCACTGCCGGGCCTGTTCGGTTCGTTGGCTGGCCTGCTGCGCATATTGGCCGTTTTCTTCCACCCGCGCCGCCAGTTGCCGCACGTACTCGGTCGCCAACTGCAATTCGCCGTCCTGCTTCGCCGACTGCGCCGTCAACTGTCGATTGCCGTCCGCCAGCCGCCCGACGCCGTTCAGGATCCCGCCCGCCGCATCGCGCACCTCGCTCACCAGGCGTTGCAGGCCGCCCTGCATATGGCCAATGCTGGTCTGCAGCTGACGCATCTCGCGGTTGAACGCGCGCCCAGGCGGCAGCGGCCGCGAAAGGTCGCCGGCGGCCAGTACGTTGAGGTGCGCGATCGCCTGCCGCAGCGGTGCGATCACCCAGCGAGAGACGCCGAACCAAACGCCCACGGCGATCAGCGCCAGCGCGGCCAACGCGCCGAGCGCAAAGGTTTTGGCCTGCTCCAGCGCCGCCAACTGCCGCACGTTGACGTCATCGCCACGCCGTTCATTCAGCGCCTGGTAAGCGAGATACTTCTCGTTGAAATCCGCCTGAAACGCCTGGATCGGCACGGCGAAAAACGCATCGATGCTGTTGCCCTGCAATCCTTGCGCCTGCTCTTTCAGGCCGTCATAGAACAGGCGATAGCTGTCTTGCAGGGCACCCGGCGCTTCCGGCGCATCCGCGCTCAAGCGCTCGAACCGGGCAAAGGCCTGCTCTGAAGCCTGCAGCGCCGCCAACGACTCATCCAGCAGGCTGTGCCAGCTGCCGTCGGAGCCGGTGGCTTTGTCCTGCAGATAATAGATGCCCGCACGGTTCAGGGTGTCGCTGGCCGTCAGTAGCGACAGCCTGGCACGATCCATCGTCGCCTGCTGGCGATGCAAGGCGTCGCCCGTCACCAGGTTAACCTTGGCGTCGCGCAGAATATTGGAAATAAATACGGTGGAAAACAATTGCAGCAGAGAAAATAGCGCGATAACGCAAATTACGCCGCTTAATAAGCCCATGCTCTTGCCGAAGCCAAACGCGCGCGGCAGCGCTGCCGCAGATTTTACCCTGCGGCCCAGTGTCCGTTTTATGTTCATGATTTTTAGTCAGTAATACCAGGATGCCGCGAGTCTAACGGGCATTGATGACACTAATATTTCAGCCTGCTTTGCGTCGCCCCCGCAGGCCAAGGCGCCCAATAATCGGTATTGCCCGTCAACTCTCATTTTTATTTCTTGACTTGTTTAATACCGGATTTATAGTTTTTCCATTAAACAAGAAACAAAGTTTCATATATTAACCGACGCTGAATTTAATATATGAAACGCACAATAAAATCGTCTCAAATATAAAACCAATGAGCGTAAATGCCCTGTTCACAGGTGAAACTCGCTCGCCTTAATAAACAGTCTACTTTCATCAGGGGCCAGGCATGCGCACGATCACGCTTTGTTTTTTCCTTGTTTCACCAGTGAGTTATGCGGCCACCGCCGCATTGCCCAACGACGCTGCCGCCACCGCGGCACCGGTAAAAAAAAGCCGTCCGGCATTGCCGCATATTCATTGGCAAAGCGAGGATAATAAAAAGAATATTGATATCGGCGGCGCGCTGCGCGCCAATTATCGCTATGAAGACTGGCACAGCAGCAATTATCGGAATCCGCCGCATTTACGCTTTGACGCCTTTCGCATCGATGCCGCCGGCCAGATAAACAACGCGTTTTTCGATAGCGGATTCTGGTTTCAGGATCGACGCAAATACGCCATCGACCGCGCCTATGTCGGTTACCACCTGTCTGAACGTTCCGCCGTGCAGCTTGGCGCGCCGTTCAAACCGTTCGGCCTGATGCCCTACCCGCAGTTCGGCTGGTCGTACGGCATTCCGTTTTACCTCGGCTTTGGCGTCAACACCGGGCTGGGTGCCAAATACCAATATCAGCATGACGATTGGGCCTTCGACGCCGCCTACTACCCGCGCATGATGCCGACCGGCGTGCGTTACGCCCCCGACGTCGCCAGCTACGACGATCTGAAAAACACCAACTATGCGTCACAGCACCTGCAGCGCAACGAAAAACGCGATCAGGTAAACCTGCGGCTGACGCGCGCTTTCCATCAGGGCGGCTGGGACAATGAGCTCGGCGGTTCGCTGGCGGCTTCGCGGCTCTATAACCAGGCGACCGGCGATAACGGCAGCTTCTGGGCGGCGGGTTTACATACGCTGGTGAATTACGATCCCTGGCATCTGTCCGGCCAGGTGATCCGCTACGGTTACGACGCCAAAGGCCCGGCCGGGGCCAACAATTCGGTGATCCTGATGGGGGGCAACGGCCTGACACCGGCCTATCTGATCCCGTCGCAGGCCACCACCGCCGCCATCAACCTGGCGCGCGACGTCGACGTGCCCTGGGGGCCGGTGAAAAAGCTGCGGTTCTACAACGACTACAGCGTGCTATGGAAAGACAGGCACGGCGGCTCAGATTCCAAAATGAACACGCTGGGGGTTCAGGTGTTCGCCATGCCGGTGATGCTGTGGGTGGATCTGACCTGGGCGCAGAACGCCAACCCGTGGGGCGGCGTGGAAAACGCCACCGGCTGGACCGGCACCCAATCCTCCGGCAGCAATAAATGGTATTTCCGCACCAACGTGAACATCGGTTACTACTTCTGAACGCGTCGGGATCTACACTGAAGCATCGCCGCCAGCCGGGCATGGTCGACGCGCTGTTCGCCCGCGACGCCGGGCTGGTGAACGCCGATCTGCAGGCGCTGAAGCGCCTGCAGATCGGTTACCCCTTGACCGACGACACCACGTTAAGCGGCTGGGCGTCCGGCAGAATATTCATGTGCTCCAGCACCTGGGCCATGATCTTGCCGAACACCGGCCCGGCCACCGAACCGCCGAAGTGCTTGCCGGCTTTCGGGTTGTTGACCATCACCACCAGCGCCACCTGCGGATCGCTGGCCGGCGCCACGCCGGCGGTGTAGTTGATGTAGCCGCCGTCGTATTTGCCGCTCGGGCCCATTTTCTCGGCGGTACCGGTTTTGATCGCCAGCCGGTAGCCCGGCACCGCGGCGCTCACCCCGCTGCCGCCCGGTAAGGCGTCGCTCTCCATCATATGCACCACGGAGCGTACCGTATCCGCCGGCAAAATGCGTTGTCCCATCACCGGCGGCGTCACCTTGGTGATCGACAGCGGCCGATAAATGCCGAAGGAACCGATCGCGGCGTACTCGCGCGCCATCTGCAGCGGCGTCACGCGCAGCCCATAGCCGAAGGAGAAGGTAGCGCGTTCGATATCGGCCCAGCGTTCACGATGCTGCGGCAGATAGCCGCTGCTCTCGTTGCCGATGCCGAGCTCGGTCGGCCGCCCCAGGCCAAAGCTGCGGTAGACCGCCGGCAGCACCGTGGCCGGCAGCGCCAGCGCAATGTGCGATACCGCGATGTCGCTCGATTTTTGCAGCACGCCGGTGATGGTCAGCTTCGACCAGTGGCCGACGTCTTTAATCAGGTGACCGTTCACCCGATACGGCGTGGTGTCCAGCACCGTATCCGGCCGGATCAGCTTATGCTCCAGCCCCACCATCACCACCACCGGTTTCACCGTCGAGCCTGGTTCGAAGCTGTCGCTGCTGCACACGTTGCGAATGTCTTTCGCCGGGGTGCCGGCATAGTTGTTGGGGTTGAACGACGGGTAGCTGGCCATGCCGAGGATCTCGCCGGTGTCGATCTTGACCAGCACCGCACAGCCGGAGTCGGCCTGGTTGGCCACCACGCCGTCGCGGATCTGCGCATAGAGTACGTACTGGATAAATTTGTCGATGCTGAGCGTCACGTTCGGCGGCGGCACCGGATCCACGCTTTTAAGCACGCCGATCACCGCGCCGCTGCCGTCCTTCTGATAGACCCGCAGGCCGTTTTTGCCCTGCAACAACGGGTTGAAGCCCAGCTCGATGCCCTCCAGCCCCTGGTTGTCCTGGCCGACGATGCCGATCAGCCCGGCGGCGTCCTGGCCCATCGGATAAAAGCGGCTGAAATCCTGCTCGGTGCTGACGCCGGTCAGGTGCAGTTTGCTGATGTAGGCAGCGTTGTCGTCCTCCACCTTGCGTGCCAGATAGACGAAACGCTTGTGCGCGTTGCTCTGGATCAGATGCTGCACGTCCGCCAGCGGGATCTTCAGCACGTTGGCCATGCTCTGCCAGCGCTCGTTGCCGGTGTCGGTCTGGGAATCGAGAATATGCTTCGGATCCAGCACGATGTCTTTGGACGACACGCTGACCGCCAGCGCCTCATCGTTGCGATCGGTGATCATGGCGCGGTTGGTCGGCACCACCTGGGTGCGGATCGAACGCTGGTCGGCCTGATCCGCCAACTGCTGGTGCTCCAGCAGCTGCAGGTAACCGACCCTGAACGCCAACAGAAAAAAACAGACCAGCATGCCGGCGCAAATCCAGCCGAAACGAACTGTGGAATAGGTTTTACCGCTTTTTTTGGTCGATCGCGCCACTGTTGTGTTAACCCTGCGTTTTTATTCGGTTTATGGTGTTATTTCAGTCTACCTTGCCGGAAATGGTCAGGAGATTGCAGTTTGTAAGAAAGTAAAAACAAACCGCCTCACCGTTGCACATCGGCACTGTCGTTTAACTGCGGTTTACTTTGCCCCGCATCGCCGGGCTGCGGCGCGTTGGCCGGGTCAAAAATATGGTCGAGGATGGCGCGCGCGGTCGGCCCCGCCACCACGCCGTTACCGCCGCCGTTTTCCAGGATCAGCGCCATCGCCACCCGTGGGTTTTTGTAAGGCGCGAACAGCGTATAGAAGATGTGATCGCGCAGCCGCACCGGGATCATTTTGGCGTTGTAGGTCTGGTTTTGCTTCAGGCTGAACACCTGCGAAGTGCCGGATTTGGCGGCGATCTGATACGGCGCGGTGTGGAACAGCTTGTACCCGGTGCCGTTCGGCAGATTGGCCATGCCGTACATGCCATTGCGCACGATGCCCCAGTAAGGCGAATGGGGATCGCCGATCTGCGCCGTTTTCGCCGGCGGCGGGTAGCGCGTCACCCGGTTGCCCTGCTGCAGCGAATACAGCAGGTGCGGCGTTTTCACCTGGCCGTTGTTGATCAGCGTGGTCAGCGCTTTCACCATCTGGATCGGCGTCGCCACCCAATACCCTTGGCCGATGCCCACCGAAACCGTATCCCCCTGATACCACCCTTTTTTGTGCACCTTCAGCTTCCAGTCGCGGCTCGGCAGCACGCCGCGGTACTCTTCGTTCAGATCGATGCCGGTGGACTGGCCGTAGCCGAACTGGCTCAGCCAGTGGTGGATACGATCGATGCCCATCTCATACGCCACCTGATAAAAGAAGGTGTCGGCGGATTCCTCGATCGCTTTGGTGACGTTGAGCATGCCGTGGCCGGTTTTCAGCCAGTCGCGGTAGCGGCGCTCGGTGCCGGGCAGCGTCCAGGTCGGCGCGCCGAAAAAGGTGGTGGTGGGCGTGATCACCCCGGCGAACAGCGCCGAAACGGCCATGTAGGGCTTCACCGTCGACGCCGGCGGGTATAAGCCCTGGGTGACGCGGTTGATCAGCGGCAAATCCGGGTTGGTCAGCAGCGCCTTATAGGCCTGATAGCCGATGCCTTTGACGAAAGGATTGGGATCGTAGCTGGGGCTGGAAACCATCGCCAGGATGCCGCCGTCGCGCGGATCTTCCACCACCACCGCGGCGCGCTGCCCCTTCAGCACCGATTCAATGTACTGCTGCAGCGGCAGATCCAGCGTCAGGTAGATGTTCTTGCCGGCCTTCGGCGGCTGCTCTTTCAGCAGGCGGATCACGCGACCGTGATTATCCACCTCCACCTCCTGATAGCCGGTGGTGCCGTGCAGTTCGGCCTCGTAATAAGCCTCGATGCCCTGTTTGCCGATGTTGCGGTCGGCGGCATAGTTCTCGCTCAGCCCGGCCTTGTCCAGGCGTTTGAGATCGCTGTCGTTGATCTTCGACACATAGCCCAGCACGTGCGCCAGCTGGGCGCCGTAAGGATATTCACGCTGTTGATAGGTATCGATCGTCACCCCGTCGAAACGGTATTGATTGACGGCAAAGCGCGCCACCTCGGTGTCGCTCAGCCCGGCTTTGAGCGTCACCGGTTTGTAGCGGCTGTTGTGGTGCATGTCGTCGCGAAACGCGCTGATGTCTTCCGGCGTCAGGTCGACGATCGGCGTTAGCGCCTGCAGCAGCGCCGCCATGTCGCTGATTTTGCTGGGCGTGATCTCGATACGATACAGTGTCACGTTTCGCACTAAAGGCGTGCCGTTGCGATCGAAGATCAGCCCCCGGCTGGGGGCGATCGGCAGCATTTTGATGTCGTTCTGGTTGGAGCGCGTCTGGTAAAAGCCGTGCTGGCGGATTTGCAGCCGGTAGAGGTTGACGATCAGCGCGCCGAAACAGACCACCACCAGCGCCAGCGCCACGCCTGCCCGGCGGATAAACAGCCTCTCTTCCGCAGAGTGGTCGCGAATTGTTTCTTTTAACAGGGCCATGCGGTGCCGATACCTTTTGCGTCACATTTCCCCGCAAAATCAGGGAACTGAAAAGCCGGCAAGCATAGCGTTATCGGGCGCACCGCCCCATGAAAAGGTTGCTAATGAAATGGCATAACTGTTTCAGCATATTGGAATGTTACCGGCGGCGTTTTTTTCACCGCGCTTCCCATTGAGCCGCCGTTCGCCCCAATGCTACAATGTGATCTGAATCACAATATTCCCGATATTTCCCCGCATTTCCCTGTCGGCGCCCTGCCGGATGCGGATTTTTGTTACATAGGATCGAGTTCGATGAGTACCATTGCCACCGGTTTAGTCATGATGCGCTGGGAGTTGCTGAGCGCCGTGATGATGTTCTTCGCCAGCCAGTTAAACGTCGTTTGCCGTAAAACCAGCCGCAACGGCATGGCGTTCATGTTCAGCAGCCTGGGCCTGTTTACCGCCTGCTGGTTCGTGATGGGCCTGATGGGCATCCACCTCACCCTGGAAGCTTTCACCCAATTCTGGTCATCGGCCTGGGATCGCTACGTGGACGTGGTCAGTACCATGCCGGTCGATTGGCCGATGCCGTAACCTCGTCGCGGGGGCGGCGCACCGGCCGCCCCGCCGACTATTCCGTTTCCGCTGACGGCGCCGCCGCCAGCCGCGCCATCAAGGCCCCCGCCTCAATCAACAGCGCCTGCTCCCGCTCCGTTAAACAGTTTTCCATCGCCGCCAGCAACCACGCCTCGCGCCGGGTACGGCTCTCCTGCAGCAGGCCAAGCCCGGCGGGCGTCAGGCGCACCCGCACCCGGCGTTTGTCTTCGGCATCCGGCGTGCGCACCAGCAGCCCATCGGCCTCCAGCTCACGCAACGCGGCCGCCAGGTTTGAGGAACGCATGCGCTCCGATTCCGCCAGCAGCGACGGCGTCGCCTCGCCGCCGTGGCGATCGATAGCCCCCAACAGCATCAGCTGGGCCCAGGATTTCTCGTCGCTGCGCGATTCGCGCCGCATACGGCGCACCAGCGACATTAACTGCGTGCGCAGCAGCGTCACGTCTTCAGGGTGATCTTTTTTCATTGGCATCAATCTAGCGTTCAGTTTATCTCTGCTTTCACACCGCCGGATCGCGCGGCTCTGGCTTAACCCAATTACCTATGATAATATAGCTATTAATATATAGCAAAAAGACACTGCGTCGGCAGGGTTACGTTTGCTCACGCATTGCCTCTCGCCGATTAATTAGCAGTGTTATTATTATTTGCTAAATAAATCGCTCCTTATTCAACGTGGTACGGTAAGCCGATGGAAGCGTGGAAAGTCAATCTGATCTCGGTCTGGCTCGGGTGTTTCTTCACCGGGCTGGCGATGAGCCAAATCCTCCCTTTTCTGCCGCTGTACGTCGAACAGCTCGGCGTCAGCGATCACCAATCCCTCAGCCTGTGGTCCGGGCTGGTGTTCAGCGGCACCTTTTTGGTCTCGGCGGTGGTGTCGCCGCTGTGGGGCAGCCTGGCCGACCGCAAAGGCCGCAAGCTGATGCTGCTGCGCGCCTCGCTGGGCATGGCGATCGTCATCGCGCTGCAGGGGCTGGCCACCAACGTCTGGCAGCTGTTCGCGCTGCGCGCCCTGATGGGGCTGACGTCCGGCTATATTCCCAACGCCATGGCGCTGGTCGCCTCGCAGGTGCCGCGCGATAAAAGCGGCTGGGCGCTTGGCACGCTTTCTACCGGGCAGATCTCCGGCGTGATCGCCGGGCCGCTGCTGGGCGGGCTGATGGCCGACCATCTGGGGCTGCGGGTAGTGTTTTTCGTCACCGCCGGGCTGATGTTCGTCAGCTTCCTGGTGACGCTGTTCCTGATTAAAGAGCGGCGCATCACGGTGAAAAAAGCGGATCAGCTGAGCGGCAAGGCAGTGTTCCGTTCGCTGCCCTATCCGACGCTGATCCTCACCCTGTTCGTTTGCACCCTGATGATCCAGCTGGCCAACTCGTCCATCAGCCCGATCCTGACGTTGTTCATTCGCGAGCTGTCCGGCGACGTCAGCAATATCGCCTTTGTCAGCGGCATGATCGCCGCCGTACCCGGCATTGCAGCGCTGATCTCGGCGCCGCGCCTCGGGCGGCTCGGCGATCGCATCGGCACCGCGCGCATCCTGATCGCCGCGCTGCTGTTCACCACCGGCCTGTTCGCCGTGATGGCCTGGGTAAATACGCCGCTGCAGCTGGGCATTCTGCGTTTCCTGCTCGGCTTCGCCGACGGCGCGCTGATGCCGGCGGTGCAGGCGCTGCTGCTGAAGTATTCCTCCGATCAGGTGACCGGGCGCATCTTCGGCTATAACCAATCCTTTATGTATCTGGGCAACGTGGTTGGCCCGCTGCTGGGATCGGGCATTTCGGCGATGATGGGATTCCGCTGGGTGTTCGCGGTGACGGCGGTGTTGGTGCTTTGCAATGCGCTGCAGCTGCGCCATCAGTTCAAAAAAGTGGAGAGCCAACGCGCGGGATAACGGGGAATGCGGGGAAACGCCTCAAGCAGTGGTGGGACAATGACGCCCATCAACCGTGCCACCACTGCCAAAGGCGGCCGTAGCCTACTCGACGCGGCGATCGTTTGGTATTTATGTAAGTAAATAAAGTGTTGCGGGCGTGTTGAGGGCCGCCGCAGCGGCCCTTGCGGATCAGAACATGGTATTGTCGTTGGCCGATTTTTCCGGCACATCCTGATTGACGTCCCAATGCTCGGTGATTTTCCCCTGATCGTTCACCCGGTAAATATCCACGCTGGCAGTGCCGCGATCCTGCGGGTTATTTTGGTATTTGACGTGAACGTAGACCAAATCGCCGTTGACCGCGCTGCGGTATATTTTGGCGCTGTACTGCGGATTGTCTTTAAAGGTCTGGCTGAAGAAATCCAGGAACGGCTTGATGCCGTCGCCGACGAACGGGTTATGCTGCTTGTAGTTTTCCACAATCAGCTTCTGCGCCACGCCGATGTCGTGGCGATTGAAAAAGCCCGCGTACAGGTCTTCCACCACCTTCAGCTTCTGCTGAGCATGATGATAACCGCCTTTGCCGGCCGATTTGTCAGACGCCGCCTGATCCGTCGACAGCGCCGGGTAACTCGCCAGCAAGCCGCCGACGATCGCACAGGTGATCAATGCCTTTTTCATAACTGCTCCTTATTTTCCTGAGTGACCTACGATTTTCAGCTGCCCTTTCAGATGGGTGAAGCTGCCATCCTTGGCGGCGATGTTGGTGTACACCTCGCCGCGCTCAAAGTCCTCGATATGCGTCACGTTGTCGCCGGACTGCGGCTCATGCCAATAGACCATATAGACCTTTGGCCGGATCTCCACCGCGGTGTACTGCACGGTGTCGGTGATGCCCTGCGACGCCTCGCCGATACCGGTGAACGTCATGGTCTTGTCATCGGTAAAATCCAGCTTGAAGGCGAAATCGCCGAAGGTCACCTGCACCACTTTACCGACCGCAATGAACTGCCCGTGTTTTTCCGTCATCGTTGCCGCCTTACTGTTAGTCAGGGAGGGTTGCGCCGCCGTAGCGGCGGGTAATGCGAGGGGGAAAGTCAGGGCTATCGCCAGCGCGATGCCCGTTCTCTTCACTGTTTTCATCGTTCCTTCTCCTTTCCGTGGTTGAAAACGAGAATCATTATCATCACTTGGCAATGGGCAGAAATATAAGAATAATCTCTATTCCTATCAGGCACCTGGCGGCGAAAAAAGACGGCGAAAAATCGCCGCGGAATGGCATGGCAATAGCGCGTTCTGGCCATTGGTTTTTACGCAATGAACGGAATTTCTGCTTTCAGGAAGGGAAACTGCTCGGAGATTTGATGGGTCTATAGCGCAGATCGCTTTAAGCTAATGCGTATTTGTTCTTAAGCCGCCCACCCCCGAAAGGCGGCGGCGAACGGCGTCGCGTTTAACGCAGCCAGGGCGTATAGGTGACGCCGACCAGCAATCCTTCCGGGCTGAGCAAACGGGTAACGCTCTGCCCCCACGGCTCTTCGCGGTTGGCGACCAACAGCCGATAACCGCGATCGACCAGCCCCTGGGTGGCGGCCGCCATGTCGGCCACGTCGAACTCGATCCACGCCTGCGGCAGCGCGAGATCCGCCGGCCAGCGATCGTCGCCAAAGCAGGACTGCGCCGCCTGCGCCAGCGGCCACAGGGCGAAATGCTTCACGCCGTCCAGCGCGCCTTGCTCCGACAGCAGATAGGTTTCGTTGCCCGGCATCGGCTTGAGCGGCAGCCCCAGCGCCTCGACATAAAACGCCTTGCTCTCGTCGCTCTCACGCGTGATGGGCCCGAATCCGGCGACAAACAACACGCCCAGCCCGGCAAACTGTTGATCCATGCTGCACTCCCTTTCGGTTAGCGCCCCTGCCGCACCTGCAGCGGAGCAAATCCATAGGCCACCTTGAAGCGGTTGCTGAAGTGGCTGGCGGAGCTGAAGCCGCACGCCAGCGCGATCTCGGTGATCGGCTGTTGGCTGTGCCGCAGCAGCCGTGCACGCATCACAAACTGGTGCGGCGCCAGCCCGGTGGCGTGCTTGAACATGCGGGCGAAATGGTATTCGCTCAACCCGGCCTGCGCCGCCAGATCCGCCAACAGCAAAGGCCGATCGAGGTGGTTTTCGATATATTCCCGCACCCGCCTGGCCACCGCAGGCGCCAGGCCGCCGCGCGCCTGCGGCAGCTTCCACTGCAACTGACTGTAACGCTGGATCAGATGCGACATCAGCAGGTTCGACGCGCTGCTGAGCGCCAGCAGATTGGCGCTGTCCCGCCAGTCGCAGTTGAGCAAAAACTGGCGATACAGCAGCGTGATCTGCGGATCTTCGCCGAAGCTGCGCGGCTCTACGTTGATCGCCGCCGGGCTGCGATCCCAGGTCTGCTCCGCCAGCTGCCGCAGATGCCCGTCGGTGCAATACAGGTGCACGAACGACAGATCGCTGCGCACGTCCCAGGTGGAGGCGTATTGGCGCGGCATGATGCAGAACCGATCCGGCCCGCCGCCGTTGCGCCAGCCGCCCGGCACCTGCTGGTAGCACTCATAGCCGTCGGCGACGTACAGGCTCAGGGTATGGTGGTCGGCGCTTTCCTGCGTGACGCGATCGTTGCAGTTGGACCAGGCGGCCAGCTCCACGCCGGTGCCCAGCAGCACGCTGCCGTGCAGCCGCGCCTTGTGCTCACGCAGTGTTTCAAACGCCTGATAGTTGGACATCGCCGGCCCCGTTGTTCGACATGCCGACAGTGTAAAGAGTGGCGCCGCCGCATACCAGCCGCCGCCCCGCGCTTTTGGCAAAAAAAGCGCAAGAATATGCAACTGGCCGCAAAGCGCTGCAAGCGCCGCCGCGCGCCAAAGCGGATACTGCGCCATCGGTTTTTTCGGAGTAACAAATAGAATGAATGCGCTGTTGTACCTCGCCGTGGTGCTGATTTGGGGCACCACCTGGATTGCGATCACCCTGCAACAGGAAGGCCCGGTGGCCATTCCCGTCTCGATCGCTTACCGCTTCGCCATTTCCGCCGCGGTGATGTTCGCCGTGCTGCTGCTAACGCGCCGCCTGCGCCGCCTCGCCCCGCGCGATCATCTGTTCTGCGTGCTGCAGGGCTGCTGCGTGTTCGGCTTCAACTTCTTCTGCTTCTACCACGCGGCCGCCTACATCAGCAGCGGGCTGGAATCGGTGATCTTCTCGATGGCGGTACTGTTCAACGCCCTCAACAGCCTGCTGTTTTTCCGCCAGCGCCCCAGCCCCAACCTGCTGCCGGCGGCGCTGCTGGGGTTGACCGGCATCGTGGCGCTGTTTTGGCAAGATCTGGCCGCCACCCGCATGGCGCCGGAGCTGCTCAAAGGCATCGGCCTGAGCGCGCTCGGCACCTACGGCTTCTCGCTGGGCAACATGATCAGCACGCGCCATCAGCGCCGCGGGCTGGATATCTTTTCCACCAACACCTACGCCATGACCTACGGCGCGCTGTTGATGGCGCTGATCGCCCTGGCGCAGGGCGCATCGTTCCAGATCGAATTCAGCAGCCGCTATATCGGCTCCCTGCTGTACCTGGCGATTTTCGGATCGGTGATCGCCTTCGCCGCCTACTTCAGCCTGCTCGGCCGCATCGGCGCCGGCGCGGCGGCTTACAGCACCCTGCTGTTCCCGCTGGTGGCGCTGACCATCTCGACGATCTACGAAGGCTACCAGTGGCACTTCAACGCCGTGCTGGGGCTGTGCCTGATTCTGCTGGGCAACCTGGTGATGTTCGCCAAGCCGGGGCTGAGATGGCGACGGGCAGGTATGCCAAAACAAAATTCAACCCTTTGAAGCCATTGGCGAATATCGTTATCATCAGGTTTTGTTGATAACGGATGATGGCCAATGCTCAGAAGCGATGATGTGACACCCCGTGCCTACAAACAGGTGGACGTTTTCACCGCCACGCCGCTGCTCGGCAATCCCGTGGCGGTGGTGCTGGAAGCCGAAGGGCTGAACGACGCGCAGATGCTGGCATTGGCCCGTTGGACCAACCTTTCGGAAACCACCTTTGTGCTTAAACCGGCGCACCCGGCGGCGGATTATAAGGTGCGCATCTTCACTACCGAAAAGGAGCTGCCCTTCGCCGGCCACCCAACGCTCGGCACCGCCCACGCCCTGCTGGAAGCCGGATTGGCGCCTAAACGCCCCAGAACGGTGATGCAGGAATGCGGCGTCGGCCTGGTGGCGATCAACATCCTGCCGGAAGGCGCATTGGCGTTCGCCGCGCCCGAAGTCAGTTTTCGTGCGATGGCGGTTGAGGAAACAGAACGGCTGATGGCCGCTTTACAGCCGGCGGTGATTGAAGCCGATACCCTGCCGGTTATTGTCGAGATGGGCATCCGCTGGCTGATGGTGCGCCTGCCGGATGCGCAATCTTGCCTGGCGGTGATGCCGGATCAGGCCATGATCGAACGGTTGCAAACCGCCTGTGATGTGGATGGCGTAGTGATTTATGGCGCCTGTTCTGCGGCCGAACCGGCAGATTACGAAATGCGCGCATTTATGGTGGAATGCGGCGCCTTGATCGAAGATCCGGTAACGGGCAGCGCCAACGCCTGCCTGGCGCGCTTGCTGAAGGCCAACCGCTTCCCCGACGGCGACCGAACCGCGCAGGGCTACCTGGTGCGCCAGGGCACCCAACTGAAGCGAGATGGCCGCGTGAGCGTGCGCTTTATTGACGGCGAGCCCTGGATCGGCGGGCAGTGCTGCACCCTGATTAACGGCACATTGGGTATTTAGTTTGGAGATGTAGGATAAGGAAGGCGTTGGACATTTGGAGGGGTGTTTACCCTATCGGATCGCGATTCATGAATTGCTAAAAACAAAGCTTTCCTCTGCTAAGTTATGTTCTTTCCTATGTTGCACATCCCAGTCAAAGTAGCCATAAGGCTGTTTGGATTCTACGCCTTTCAGCCAATACTGTTCACCATAAGCTATCAGCATTGCCCAATGATATTCAATTTCATGGCTCCTGAGACAGACAGCCGTATAACTGTTGATAGGCTTGCACACTAAGCTCGATGATAAAACCAATAACTCCGCGTCACTTTCAGACTTTTGCGCATATTTAACAATGACCGCTTTAAGCATTTCCACCCAAGTATAAAAATTGAAAACTACAGTTTCATTCGAGCCATTCTCATCTCGAAAAAGGATACCATCAACCAGACTAGATTTGTTAATCATTGGTAATCTCCATCCTTAATATTAGTTTTAAAGCAATCAATGTCAATTAGATAAATACTACTCATTTAACTCCTGATGATCCCAGGTTTTTCTATGAAATCAAAAAACCAAAGAAATTCTTTGGCTCTAAATGCAGTGAACTTTCATGGTCACCATCTTTATATCTTACAATGAATACTGAGAACGGCTTTTCACTATAATCCACTGCAACTATTTTAACTTCCCGTTCAGTTTTAAACGCTTGTGAATAGATTGACATCATAGAAAATTGATCATCCACATCTACCTCAAACCACGGAGCGATGTTTTCAACCAAATGTGAATTAACAACCCCATCATCATCAATGTAAAATTCAAATATAACCTCACCAGATATAAAGTAAACCCTGTCATACATCGGGTGAAAAACCGGCGGCATATCCGAATCTATGTAGCCAGTGACAACTATATCACTGACCCCAAATTTAATCACATGCTCACTAAACTTACTCACATACTCCATAAGCTATCGCCAGAATGAAAAATCAGATACGAAAATTTCGTTTATTGTCAATCCACTAGGAATATGGCTTATCGCATCGGCGATTTCATCATATGGAGGTGGGAGTATAAACGAAACGCCAAAGTCATCATTAATAATGATTGAACCATTGTATATTTTCTGTGAAACCGTCAGCTTGATTACATCTGTTATTTCCATTCCGGGGGATATGATTTCGTTGTAACTCCCATTATAATAAGAATTACATCCAAGTGATAAAATAATACCGTCTTTATCAGTTACGACGGTCAAAGTATTGTCGACTATATATGACTTTCGCTCACTCCCGTCAGGTAGGAAGTGGGTTTTAATCTTAACGCTAAATCTGGAGTGCATCTCATTAATATATAATGAAATATTTTCATTTAGAACGACATTCCCTATAGAAGCACCCGAAACAATTCTAGCGTTAAAATCAATCATGTTAGATACCGTAATATTAAATTATTTATCAATGTGTACGGATGGATATTTGAAAATTATCAAATCTGCTCGTTTAGATACTTTTCATTCTAAACATTCAGAACCGACTGAGAATTGTCGGCTCTAGCAACATCACTTATTTTAATCATTAAAAACTAGAGTGTTTCTCTCAAGATTGTGATCTTTTATATAGCTATCCTCCCATTCAAAATAATCATCCGGTGCTGTACGAGGAAAACCCTTCTCAAAATATCTATCACCATGTGACATTACCATACCCCAATAATATTCATCCTCATGACCTAACATACAGGCCTCCATGAAATTCTTGGGTGGTGTCGTAAACATAGGTGTATTGTTAATTATGTAACTTGCTTCCTCTTCACTTTTTCTTCCATAAAAAACAATTACTCCATAAATAATATGGACCCAAGAATAAAAATTCATAATGACACTTTCATTTTTATTGGATTCATTCACAAACACCAATCCATCTTTTAGTTCATTTCGTTCAATCTTGTTTGCAAATATTTACATTTATTTGATTATTGAAGAATTTTTTAGCTTTTATCCCTTAAATACTCATTGCGCTTTGGTATA